>CANFST010000099.1 GCA_947449695.1 Chitinophagales bacterium | reverse complement strand
TAGTAAACTTATGTTTTTGAGTAGCAGTTAATTCGCCCAAAAAAGCATCTACTTCTCTTAATTCGTTATTAAATAATGAGCCAAAACAAGGTATACCATTTTGAATATTTTGTCTTGCATCAGGGTTATGATGATTTTGAAGATTAACTAAAGCAAATGGTGGAACTTGCAATGCCCAAATATCAAGAAATGAAGCCGCCATATACTCTCTAAATAACAAATTTGCAGCACCAATAGTTGTATTGTATTTGCAAACGTAATACATCAAATCGTTGCAATGAACCAATATTGGTTTACAACCTGTATCGTAAATTTTTTCTACCTTTTCAATAGAATTTAAGGTTTGGAGCATAAATCTTTTTTGTAAAAACAGTTGACAAAGTTCTTAATTTTCTTTCATTTTTATTTTATTCAACAAACCCGTATTTTTTCACTTTCACTAAATTGAATTTCGCATATTTTTTATTGAGGTCGTTAAGTGTTTTTTTTCCTTCAACAATATCCGCCATAAGCCTGTATTCAAAGTCTTTGAGGCGTTTATGTGTTCTATCCCATTGCACCATTTTTTTAATTGCAGCAATTGTAATTTCTGTGTTGTCAATTAGCTTTGATTGCTGTTCTGGAATATTATCCATATCAAAAAGCAATTCAGGTTCTTTATCAATAACCATTTCTAAAATTCTTAAACCGCCAGAAATTTCACTTTCTAAAATTCTGGAGTTGCTTCTTATTCTGCCTGATAAAGTGAAGGCAATATTTTGAAGATTGGCAGATAAATTTTGAGTTGTGCTACCCCATTCTTCAATCTTTTTCCACATGCTGGGTGGAACTGATTTTATCTTTTCAAGATTTTCTTTTTGCTGAATAATCTCTGCCTCATCTGCCGAAATCAAAACTCTTTTTGTCGCATTTTTTTTGTCCATCATGTCGGCTTTGATTGCCGAAAAATCAATTTTAAAATCGTGTTGTTTTACTAATTCCCAACACGATTCTTTTCTTGCCCACATTTCAATTAATGATTCAGGACTTTCTGTTTTCAAAAAATTATCCATTGCAATCATCAATTCTTTTAGGAAAGAATGCAGCTCTGTAGAAACAGATTGATTTTTCCAAATCTTATAAAGGTCAAGCTGGTAGTTTGTTTTGAAACCTAAATAAGCAATGGAATAGGGAACTGTGATGAAACGCAAATCACCAATTGCATTTGGTTTTACGCCGTAGATTTTCTCACAAGTTTTGTATAAAATTGCTTTAGCAATTGCATCTTCAAAATAAATGTTGTTGTTCTCAACTTTCACATTGGTGTTGTGCAAAATAAACTGGTTGTAATTTTTCACATTCTTGATTACAAAATGCGGTGCTACAACTAATTTCTTTCCATCATAAACTTCTTGATAAGCATTGATGTATTTCGCCAATTCTTCTTTTGTGAACATTTGATTTTTAGGGTTCTTAATATCAAATGCTTTTTGACGGCTTTTTGTGAAGCCATCTTTTAATCTTGCATTTTTATATTGCCCTCGAGCCCTTTCATAAAACCATTTTGTTTGTGTTGTACTATTTTCAGAATGAGGAGTAACAATTGTTCGTGATAATTTTTCAAAATCAATGTGGTATGGTTTGTTGCTGCTCAAATCGGCAACTGATACTTTGTTTTGAGTATTTGCATACTCGGCAATTCTTGAAACTATTTCACTGAAATTTGTTTTATTTTTTACAACTGATAATTTTACCTGCACGAAAATGTTTGAAATATCAGCCTTATCTTTTTTGAGTGTGTGATAAATTGATGCGGTAGTTTGACCACCATTTACAATTTGCAAATCATTCACTTTCGTTATTACTAAACCTTTGCCCTTGCTGTCTTTGCCTAATTCAATGCTGTCGGCTGTTGCTGCAATACCATTGTTGAAAGCCAAAAACATGTGAGGCTCTTTCATTATTGTTGTTCTGATTCCCTTATTTATTTTTCCTGAAAATTGTAAAAAGGAACGAACATTTTGCTCTAACAATCTTGAACCAAATTTTTCGTAAATATTAGCTAAAGCCAATCCTGGAATAATTGCTAAATAAGATTTGTATTCATCATTATCAGAAGGGGATTCAATACAAGGGATTTCAAAATTATCTGCCTTAAAATCTATTTCAATTGGGATGTGTGATTTTTCAGTGATGTTGTATAGGTATGTTATATCAACAACTCTTGTGTAAACGGAATAACCGCTAATAGGTTCTGATTTCGGAGCTTCGATTTGGCAAATTCCATCGGTCAAAATAATAGCATTGACACGAGCTAAATTTTCTTGCAGTTCTGCGCTTAATGATAATTCGCTTGCTAATTGAAAAATTTCAGAAGATTCCTCAATCTCATTTACATAGTCTTTGTAGATACCCTTTCTGAAAAAATTAAGAACTCTTTTTAAAGCTGTTTCAATTTCTGCTGTTGTTGTTTTTGAAACTTCATCAGTGCCTTTTAAAATCGTTATGAATAAATCAAGTGTTTCGTAATTGTCGGAAATGCTGTAAGCATTTATTTGATGTTGGTTTTTTGTTCCAACTCCTTTCTTGTCATAAGCCAAACGAATATTTTCGCTTTCACCTGCCGAGGCAAGTAAATCAACTGCAAATTGTGTAAAAATTTGTTCAGAGTTACCACCATCTTCCTCACTCAATTGAGTGGCTTTGATTTCTTGTAGTACACTTTGATAGAATTTTTCAAGTTCAATGTTTTCTAATGCTGTTGCCATTTAAAGGTTTATTTTTTCAAACACAAGTGCTTCTTCTTTTACAAAACTTAAACACTGCGAAAGGATGATAGAATATTTTACATCTCCTATACCAACTTTGATTTCATTTTCTTGAATTCTTGGAAAATCATTTTCTACTTTATAGAAAACATCTTGGCGAATGAAGTAACCCTTTCCTTCATACAAACTACGTTGCAAATCAAAATATCCAACTTCATAAATTTTGCTTTTGAATTTATTTAAAGCCAAAGTATCGGCTTCTAAAATTCTTATCACTGAATCAACAATGTCATTTAATGTTTCACCTGAATTTTGCATTTGCTCCAATGAAATGTGATACAAGAACAAATCGTCAAGATTGGTTGTGTCCAAC
>CANFST010000098.1 GCA_947449695.1 Chitinophagales bacterium | reverse complement strand
TACGATAATGGCTTTTACTTTTTCTGCAATGTCTGACATGATAATAATGAATGATTTTTTTGCGCTACAAAGAAACAATTTTTTCCTTACATCAGAATGAAAATTTATTTTTGTGTAGAAATTTTGTCAATGAAAAGATACAAATCTACCATAATTAAGCATCCAAACGACTTCAAAATAGTGGCCGTACATGCTGATTCTAGCCCGTATTTGCTGGCTTGGTGTCTTGATGACACTTTTTCTTTAAAATTTGTGTGCGAACCCGAAACTTTTACAATAAATTTGTCGGAAAATAGGATTTCGCAGCATGTTGAATACCATTTTAAGGGGTCAGATTACTTTACTTCTATGTGGATTTTGCAAAATAATGGCACATTGGGGAAAATTTATTCAGGAAAACCGACTCCAGATTATTGGATTTTGATAGAGGATGAAGAACTAATGCCTAACTTTGAGCATTGGCTTGAAAAACTAAAATCGATTGATAAAATTCAAACGGCTTATGTTTTTCCTCCAGAAAAAGCAATGAAATTTACATGGGTTAATTTGCTGCGACATCTATAAAATAAATATGTACAACGAGAATTTTAACAAAACCAAAATAGTAGCAACAATTGGTCCTGCCACTAGCAGCGAAGAAATGCTAGAGAAAATAATTCACGCGGGTGTGGATGTTTGCCGACTTAATTTTTCTCATGGAGCTCATGAAATTCACAATGAAGTGATTGAGCGCGTTCGAAAAATTAATGAAAAATTAGGAAGCAATATTGCGCTACTTCAAGACCTTCAGGGGCCAAAATTGCGTATTGGTAAAGTAGATGGCGAAATACATCTGGTTGATGGTGAATCAATTATTGTTACCACTGTTGATTGTATAAGTACAAAAGACAAACTTTTTGTTTCTTATGATAGACTTCCCCTTGATGCAAAACCTGGCGAACGTATATTACTAAACGATGGAAAATCTGAATTGGTTATCGACTCAATTCTTGATTCGAAAAATTTAAAAGCTACGATTGTTGCCGGTGGAGTTTTAACATCGAACAAAGGTTTTAACCTACCTAATACGAAGGTTACAATTCCATGTTTAACCGAAAAAGATTTAATTGATCTTGAATTTGGTTTGGAGAAGAATGTAGATTGGGTTGCTTTATCATTTGTAAGAACCGCTGAAGATATTATCGCTGTAAAAGAGATTATCGCTTCAAAAGGAAAACACACTAAGGTAATTGCAAAAATAGAAAAGCCAGAGGCAGTTGCCAATATCGACAGTATTATTAAAGTAGCCGACGGCATTATGGTGGCTCGTGGTGATTTGGGAGTTGAAGTGCCACTTCAAAAAGTCCCTCTTATTCAAAAATCAATTGTTGAAAAATGTATTTTGGCTGCTAAGCCAGTAATTATTGCTACCCAAATGATGGAAAGCATGATTACAGATAGCATGCCTACAAGGGCTGAAATCACAGATGTGGCAAATGCAGTTTTAGATGGTGCTGATGCAGTAATGCTCTCGGCTGAAACATCAGTTGGGAAATATCCGATTCGTGTGATTGAATATATGAATAGCATTATCACCGATATTGAATCAGATAGAAGAGCATATTATAAAGGGGTAAAACCAGATGCCTCCTCTCCATCTTTTGCATCAGATGAAATTTGTTTTACAGCCGTAAGGATGAGTGACCACTTACAAGCAAAAGCAATCATTGCCATGACAAAGAGTGGATATACAGGTTTCAAAGTTGCGAGTTACCGTCCAGAGGCAAGTATTTATATTTTCACAGATAATAAATTCTTATTGAATACACTGAGTCTTGTTTGGGGCGTTCGCGGATTTTATTACGACAAATTTGTAAGTACTGATGAAACCTTCCAAGATGTCATAGACATATTAAAAGATGAAAAAATTGTGATTGAGGGAGATTGTGTTATCAATTGTGCAAGTATGCCAATTCACAAAAAACAAAGAACCAATACAATTAAGGTTACCTTTATTGATTAAACCCTATATAAGTTTAGACGGATTAGACTGATTGGACGGATTAGCAGATTGATTTAATCAACCTTTTCTTTTATAAACAGGTACTGTGCTGCAAGGTTCTCCGTACATTAAACTGTGAACCACAGGAACTAGTTTATTGGAAATATTGGTATAAGCAGCAGGTGAAACGGGCAAATCACCACAGCCTTTGATCACAACTTTTTGATCTCTGTAATCTTCAATTTCTAATTTTTCAAATGCATTTTCCCAAAGTGAAGCTTCCAATGCGTTTAAATCACCGAAAACCACTTTGGCTGCAATACCCGACAACTTTGCTGCAATTAACATATATGCCCAAGTTGGCACAATTGCATCAGTTGAGCAGTGAACTGCAACAAATTTATTTTGATAAACCGACCAATCATTTGTTTTGATAAATTCACGAAAATCTTTCTCTTTCAATACCAAACCCATGAATAAAAGTTCCTTTACATCTATTTCAACTCTTTCACCAACGGAATAATAATCTTCTAGGTTTAGTGAAATTAAACCACTGTTTGCTACTTTGTTCACAAATATTTCTTCCATGAAACAAAGATACTCATTCAAATTAGATTTTAGTATTGTTGTATCAATGAAAATAAAGCGATGTATTTCGCTGTTGAAATTTATCGGAATTACATGTTTAATAACTAGAACTAAATTCTACCTTTAAAAGGCCTTAATTTGATTCAAAAAAAATTAGAGACCAATAAGCAAAGATTCGAAAAAGAATAATTACTTCTTTTGAAACTCGATTGACTTTTTTAACGGATTGGTAATTGGAGCCAATCTTAATATTGTAAGTGATTTATAGGTAAACCGCCATGGGCATATCAAAAACTCAAACTCTGGCTTACCAGTGATTGAAAGTTCCAAAATAGAATAGTCACTATTAGATTTCCAAGTACCTGTGTAAAGCTTTCCTCCTGACAACATTTCCATAGGACCATCGTAATAGGTCTTCTTTTTCAATGTAATGATCTCATCTTGATATTGCGCAGTAATATTAACGCCAGCCGTATCGATTGCCTGAGTAATAATAACAGGTGAATTCAATACATACAATTCAAACATTTGCTCTAAATAAGTAGCTTTTTTCGTAGTATCAAC
>CANFST010000097.1 GCA_947449695.1 Chitinophagales bacterium | reverse complement strand
TTTGAAGAAATAAAAAAATTAAAAAAAGAAAAAAATGCAGTGCTACTGGCGCATTTTTATCAGGATGCTGACATTCAGGATATAGCCGATTTTATTGGCGACAGCCTTCAGCTTTCACAAGAAGCTGCGAAAACAAATGCTGATATGATTGTGTTTGCAGGTGTTCATTTCATGGCTGAAACTGCAAAAATTATTTCACCAAATAAAAAAGTTGTTTTACCTGATTTGAAAGCTGGTTGCAGTTTGGCTGATAGTTGTCCTCCAGATTTGTTCGCAGCTTTTAAAGCTAAACACCCTGATCATTTGGTTGTTAGTTATATCAACTGTTCTGCTGAAATAAAAGCTTTGACGGATATTGTTTGTACCTCAAGTAATGCTGAAAAAATTATTGATTCTATTCCGAAAGACAAAGGAATTATTTTTGCACCAGATAAGAATTTAGGAGCTTATTTGATTAAGAAAACTGGTCGAGATATGGTTTTATGGAATGGTGCTTGTATGGTTCATGAAATTTTTTCTTTAGAGAAAATTATCAAATTAAAAGAACGCCATCTAAATGCAAAATTATTAGCACATCCTGAATGTGAAGCAGCTTTGTTAGAACATGCTGATTATGTAGGTTCAACTACAGGAATTTTGAAATATTCACAAACTGATGATTGTAAAGAATTTATAGTTGCTACCGAAACTGGAATTCTTCATCAAATGATGAAAGCCTCACCTGATAAGACTTTTATACCAGCGCCACCAAATAATAATTGTGCTTGTAATGATTGTCCACACATGAAATTAAACACGTTGGAAAAGATTTATTTATGCATGAAATATGAATTGCCAGAAATTATTTTAGATGAAAATATCAGATTAAAAGCTGAAGGCAGTTTAAAACGAATGTTAGAAATCAGTAAATAAAAAAGGCTTTCAATTTGAAAGCCTTTTAAGTTTATTTTATAGTTGAATTAATAACTACCACTCAACATAATTGGCATAATTAACATCAACATATTTTCATTGGCAGCTTGAGTTTCAGGTAATACTAATCCGGCACGTGATGGTGTGCTCATTTCAAATCTTACGTTATCACAATCAATTGAATTCAACATATCAATTAAGAATTTACCATTGAATCCAATTTCCAAATCAGTACCATTATAGTTACAAGCTAAAGTTTCATTCGCTTCATTTGAAAAATCTAAATCTTGTCCTAAAATGTGTAGTGTGCTACCTTTCAAATTAAATGCAACCTGATTGGTTGTTTTGTTTGAAAAGATATTTACACGTTTTAATGCAGCTAATAAATCATCTTTTGCAATTGACAATACATTAGGATTTTCAGATGGAATTACTGCCTCATAATCAGGATATTTTGCATCAATCAATCTACAAATCAACTGAATATTACCACTATCGAAGTAAGCATTATTTTTATCGTATGCAATACTAATTGGTGTTAAATCATTTGACAATATTCCTTTCAGAATACCAATTGATTTACGTGGAACAATAAAGCTTGCTGATTCATTGTGTTTTATATCCGAACGTTGAATTCTTACCAATCTGTGAGCATCAGTACTTACAAAGTTGCAACCATCTTTTTCAAGTTGGAAAAATAATCCTGTCATAGCTGGGCGTAATTCCTCTTGCCCAATTGCGAAAAAAGTTGCTCCAACAATATGCGCTAAATCAGAGGCTGACAACGTAATGTTTGTTGCATTTTCAGCTACTTTCGGAATTTTAGGAAAGTTATCTCCATCTTCTCCATTTAATTTATATATTCCATTATCAGATGTGATTTCTACAGAAAAGGTTTCATCATCAACTTTAAATGTTAATGGTTGTTCAGTTAAATTTTTTAAAACATCCAATAATTGTTTGCCTTCAATAGCAACTTTTATTGTGTCTTTAGATTCTATTTCTAAGCTAGTGACCATGCTGGTTTCCAGGTCGCTACTGCAAAGTGTAAGATTGTTTTTTTTGATATCGAACAAAAAATTATCCAAAATTGGCAATACCTTATTTCCTGCTAATGCGCCACTGATACTTTGTAATTGTTTTAAAAGCGAAGTGGTTGATACTATAAACTTCATAAACTAAGTTTGGTTAAATATTTTTGAATGAAACAAAGATAATTTTATAAGCTATACTCTTGAAACTCTTGACTTTATTTATTTTCCACAACATGTATATAACTGTGGCAAATAAAAAATTAAAATATTACTGTAGCAAAAATTTCTTCTTCATTACATTTGCTGAAATTATTTACAACCAAATTTATGGGAAGGATATTTGAAAAACGAAAACATAAAATGTTTGCCCGTTGGGATAAAATGGGGAAAGCATTTACGCGTATTGGAAAAGAAATAGCTATAGCTGTAAAAGCAGGTGGTGCTGATCCTGAAGGCAATGCAAAACTTCGTACAATTATGAAGAATGCAAAGGCTTTAAACATGCCCAAAGATCGTATTGAAGGAGCAATTAAACGTGCAGCAAGTAAAGATCAGGCAAATTATGAAGAAGTAACTTTTGAAGGCTATGCACCAGGTGGTGTTGGAATTTATGTAGAATGCGCTACAGATAACAATACTAGGTCTGTTGCTAATATTCGTTCCTACTTTACAAAGTTCGATGGCGCTTTAGGGAAATCGGGTTCTCTGGATTTTATTTTTGAACGAAAAGGAGTTTTCAAAATTCAAAACGAAAACATTAATGCTGAAGAACTAGAGTTTGAATTAATTGATTTTGGTTGTGAAGAATTTATGTTTGATGATGAAGAAGGTGTTATTATTTTCTATACACCTTTTGTTGATTTCGGAAGAATGACAAAAGCTTTAGAAGATAGAAATTTGAATGTTATCAGCGCTGAATTACAACGCATCCCTAATAACTATGTGGATTGCGACGAAGCTACTGCTGAAAGAGTTTTAGCATTGGTTGATAGAATTGAACAGGATGATGATGTTCAGCAAGTTTTCTACAACATGAAATAGTTTGATATTATTGATTCAAAAAAAAGCCACACTTATATTTATATAAGTGTGGCTTTTTTTATTTAGTTCAAACTCGTTTCTTTTGGAGATGGTAATTTTAATGGCATTTCTGGCACTTTCAATATTTCTCCCCAGCCACCTAAAATATTTCTTAAATTGTGATAGCCATGTTTTTTCATGATTGATGCGGCAATTACGCTTCTATAACCGCCTGCACAATGAACATAAAGATTTTTATGTTCTGGTAAATCATTTAGTTTTGATTCTAATTCTGCAAGAGAAAAATTCTCAGCAACATCAATATGGCCTGAATCAAATTCACCAGGTTTTCTAACATCAATCACAGACATAATTTTTTCATCAAATTGCATATCCATTTTTAATTCATCTGCTTCAATGTTGATTATCATATCTATTTCTTTTCCAGCATTTCTCCATGCATCAAAACCACCATTTAAGTAACCGCCAATATTATCTAATCCAACCCTTGTTAAGCGGATTGCTGTTTCTTCTTCTTTTCCTTTTTCGGTTACAAGAATAATTGTTTTATCAAAAGGCATTAAGATTCCTGCCAATTCAGCAAATCGGCC
>CANFST010000096.1 GCA_947449695.1 Chitinophagales bacterium | reverse complement strand
TATCGAAATTGAATTCTTACAGAATAATCAACCTTCATTCGATTCACTTATCCTCGATTTTATCCGTATCTTCCCTATAGACTAACCGCATAGTAGATTTTGTTTAAGTTGTAAAAACACAATTAATCTAAGGATTAAACAAACTGTTTTTTGTTTAACTAATTAGCCTCATTACTTAAACAAATAATTTCACTTCGTGTTAAAATTGCGTTATGTCTAAAATCATCCTAATCGGTTCGGGCTTTTCATCAATGGCGGCTGCGGCTTTTTTAGCCAAGGCTGGCATGGAAGTTACTGTGTTGGAGAAGAACAGTATGGAAGGCGGTAGAGCACAGATTTATAAAGCAGATGGTTTTACTTTTGATATGGGGCCAAGCTGGTATTGGATGCCAGATGTTTTTGAAAGATTTTTTAATTTGTTCAATCATACAACAAAAGATTTTTACGAATTAAAACGCTTAAACCCAAGCTACACTGTAGTTTGGAATAAAAATGAAGAATGGAAAATTCCTGCTACAACTAATGCTTTAGCTGATTTGTTAGAGCAAAAAGAAAAAGGTGCAGGTAAAAATCTCAAACAATTTTTATCACAGGCCGCCACAAAATATAAAGTGGGGATGAATGATTTGGTAATGAAGCCAGGTTTGAGTGCCACTGAATTTTTCAACAAAGAATTTGCAAAAGGCATTTTTCAACTGGATGTTTTTTCATCGATGAAAAGTCATGTGGCTAAATTTTTTAAAGATGAAAAGATTAAGCAACTTTTAGAATTTCCAGTTTTGTTTTTAGGCGCAGAAGCTGCCGATACACCTGCATTGTATAGTTTAATGAATTATGCTGATATTGAATTGGGGACTTGGTATCCAATGGGCGGCATGTTTGAAATTGCAAAAGCAATGCGAAAAGTTGCTGAGCAAAATGGTGTAAAATTTATTTTCAATCAGGAAGTAACGGGGTTTGATTTTGAAGAAAATAAAATCACAAAAGTAAAAACACAATTGGCGGAATACACTGCTGATATAGTTGTTTCAGGCGCTGATTATTATTTCACTGAGAAATTATTGCCTGCTGAATTCCAAAATTATAACGAAGATTATTGGCAAAGCAGAAAGCTGGCGCCCTCATGTTTATTGTATTATGTTGGATTGAATAAAAAATTACCTGAGGCAGTTACACATCACACTTTATTCTTCGATGCTGATTTCGAATTGCATTCTAAAGAAATTTATCGTCAGCCGCAAATGCCTACCAATCCATTGTTTTACATGTGTTGCCCATCAAAAACTGATGCTGGTGTGGCTCCTGAAAATTGCGAAAATCTGTTTCTTTTAATTCCGATTGCAACTGATTTGAAAGATGATGATGAAGCAACCAGAGAAAAATATTTTCAGATAATGGTTAAAAGAATACAGGAAAGATATGGTGTGGATATAACTGAAAACATTGTTCGCAAGCGTAGTTTCAGCGTTCGTGATTTCAAAAGCGAATACAATTCTTTTAAAGGAAATGCTTATGGTTTGGCAAATACATTAATGCAAACAGCCATTCTGAAACCAAAAATTAAAAGTAAAAAAGTAAACAATCTCTTCTTCACCGGACAGCTAACTGTTCCCGGACCTGGCGTTCCGCCTGCTCTGGTAAGTGGAGAAGTAGTTGCAAAGTATATTTTAAAGAACTTAAAAAAATAAACATGACAAACCTTCAGCTATACAACAAAGTTTGTTTTGAAAACAGCAGAACGATTACAGAACGCTATAGTACATCGTTCTCTTCTGCTATTCGATTGCTCCACCCATCCATGCATTCAGCCATTCATGGCATTTATGGTTTTGTGCGTTTAGCAGATGAAATAGTTGATACTTTTCATGATACAGATAAAGAAACTTTACTTTCCGAATTTAAAGTGGATACTTACAAAGCAATTGCACAAGGCATTTCGTTGAATCCTGTATTGCATGCATTTCAAATGACTGTGAATAAATACAAAATTGAACATCATTTGATTGAAGCATTTTTCAAAAGCATGGAAATGGATTTGCACAAGACCAAATACGAATCAGCTGAAGAGTATAATAATTACATTTATGGAAGTGCTGAAGTGGTAGGATTGATGTGTTTGAATATTTTTTGCAATGGCGATAAAGAAAAATACAGTCACCTGGAAAGCTCGGCAAAGGCTTTGGGTGCCGCATTTCAGAAGATAAATTTCCTTCGCGATGTGAAAGATGATTTTGGGAAATTGAACAGAACCTACTTCCCGAATGTTAACTTTGACACATTGAATGATGAAGCGAAAGAAGCAATTGTGGCTGACATTGAAATTGATTTTAAAAATGGATTAAACGGAATTCACCAATTACCGGTTGGTAGCAGATTTGGAGTTTATGTGGCTTACAAATATTACTATTCGCTGTTCAGAAAAATAAAACGAATGCCAACGAAAGTGATTAAACAAGAACGTGTTAGAATTCCTGATTTCAATAAACTGGTTATAATTTTTGAATCATTCTTCCGTTACAAATTGCAAATGATGTATTAGAAGTTGGTGGATTAATTGAAAAGGAATTCAGCATTAATCTTAAAATGCAGTTGACAAAAAACAAGTATGAAGGAAGTAATTTTAGTAAATGAACAGGATGAACCCATTGGCACAATGGAAAAAATGCAGGCGCATCAATTAGGGAAATTGCATCGGGCATTTTCTGTCTTTATTGTGAATGATGAAAATAAAATGCTTTTGCAAAAAAGAGCGGCAGAAAAATATCATAGCGCAAACCTATGGACTAATGCATGTTGTAGCCATCCTGAGCCGAAAGAAACAATTGAGCAAGCGGCTACCAGAAGAGTGAAAGAAGAATTGGGAATTGATGTAAATGAGTTTAAAAAAGTTTTTGTATTTCAATACAAAGCGAAACTTGAAAATGATTTAATTGAACATGAATTTGACCATGTTTTATGGGCAATGAGTAATGAAAAAGTGAAACTGAATTTAGACGAGGCAAGTGATTTTGTTTATTTATCAAAAGAAGAAATTGCTATAAGATTGCATGAAAACCCTGAACAATTCACGGTTTGGTTTAAAATGATTTTTCCTAAGCTTGAAAATTTGTTTTAGGAAAATGCTTAAATGGTTTTTAAAAATTGAGAATTATGTTGTTTAATTTAATTGTATTTCTGATTACATTTTTTGCAATGGAGTTTGTGGCATGGAGTGCTCATAAATTTATCATGCATGGCTTTTTGTGGTATTTGCATGAAGACCATCACTTAAAGGGTGAAGAAGGTTTTTTTGAAAAAAATGATGCTTTCTTTTTGATATTTTCTATTCCAAGTTTTCTTTGTTTTTTGTTTGGAGCGTTGAATCAGAATTCAATTCTGGTTAGCATTGCTACAGGAATTGCAGCTTATGGCGCCTGCTATTTTCTGGTTCATGACATATTCATTCATCAGCGTTTTAAATTATTTAGAAAAAGCAACAATAGATATTTGAGAGCTGTTCGCAGAGCACATAAAATGCATCATAAGCACATTGGAAAATTTCATGGCGAATCATTTGGAATGCTTTTGTTTCCAATTAAATACTGGATGGAATCGAATGATAAAAAGAGTTTAGTTTGATACTGCCAGAAAAATATTACTACCTAATTATTGATTTTGCATCATTCGCATTTCCATTTCTTTTTTCATTTCATCCAAGAATAAAATTTTATAAAGAATGGAAGTTTTATTTGCCATCAATGATAGTTACAGCATTTGTGTTT
>CANFST010000095.1 GCA_947449695.1 Chitinophagales bacterium | reverse complement strand
TGTCGGTTTTAGCACCTATATGCAGAATGAATTCAACTTTAGATTTGTTTTCAGCCAACCAGTTCATAAAAACAGTTCGATTGACCAAATGAGTAAACTCTTTTTGAAACAGATTTTTGTTTTTGATTTCATTTGAAAAATCATCCACTAGAACCAAATCTTTGTATCCTTTTTCATTTAATGTTTTTACCAAACAACTGCCTATAAAACCTGCGGCTCCGGTTACAACTATCATTTAAATTATTTTTGAAGTGCAAAATTAACCAAATAAAAATGAAGCGTACGAATTTGTAACTGTCAATTAAAAATCAGCAGATATTAATATTGTAACAGGTGATATTCCTTTATTAAAAAATGGCGTTAATGGGAAAAGTGTGGTACTACACTTTAATGGTACTTTTGATTTCTTTAGTAAAAACATATTGTAACTCACCCCAAGATTCAAATCAGATGTTTGCCATTGAAAAATTTTAGATTCAGAAGTATAACCAATTACAGCAGTGAAATGCTTATTGAAATCATAATCAAACTCAGCCATGACAGATTGTTGCAGCTCTTCTTTATCATTTAAAATTGAATAGCCTAAAAAGTAAGATTGCTTGTCAGTTAAATCATACTCAAATCGGCAGGAATACATTTGATAGAAAGAAGCACTGTAACCCAAATCATTTTGTAAAAAATATTTACTTCCAGCATAGTGATATACATCAGCTGTAATGGAAAATTTTGGTGTGAAACGATACGAAGCAAATAAATCAATTCCGTTTGCATCACTTGCCCAGATGCTTGATGTAACAAGGTTGCCAAAGCTACCGATTTCAAAATTTTTATTATTGTCGTATGAACAAACAAATTGAATGGATGGATTCAAATTGTATACATCGCCATTCCATGAATTCGTATTTCCTGCTAAAACTTCGTAACTCATAAAATCTGAATCATCAATCTGGTTGTACTTTTTATCCATTACCAATCGTGAACGATGTCGTTTGTTGAAATAATGATGCTTCGTAAAGCTATGTTGTGCAAAGCTTTGTGCCGAAATTAAAATTAACGATATGAAAAATACTGATTTCAGAAATATAAATGTAACAGGATAAAAATAAAAAAGGCCATTCAATTTGAATGACCTTTTTGAAATAATTATGCTTTTGGTTCTTCGTTATTATCAACTGGTTTCTTTCCAAGTTTTTCTAATAATTGCAAACCCAATAAGCCACTGATGCCGCCGTTGGCGCTATCGCCATTACCACCAATTAAAACATCAGGCATAATTTTTACTTTTTTATCAGCAATAGATTCCATTACTTTTAATTGTGTGAAATTATCACCGCCCATTGCTTCAACTGATAAGCGATACGATTCTGCATTTGATTTACCAATTGCCAATATCTTTTCAGCTTCAGCATTACCTGTCAATGAAATTCTTTCTGCTTCAGCTTTTGCTAATAATTCAATTTTTTCTGAATCGGCTATTGCCAATAATCTTGTTTTTTCCGCTTCACCGCTTGCCATCAGTTTCATTCTGTCGGCATCGGCATTAGCTTGCAAACGTACGCTGTTAGCATCACCGGTAGCTTTTTTAACAGAAGCATCCGCAATTCTTTCAGCAATTAATACACCTTGATCAGCTTTTACAATTTCTTTCTGAATCTCAGCAATAGCAGTTTCTTTTTCCAAAGCCTGACGGGTTTCCTGCGCCATTTTCTGCGTATCATAAGTTACTTTTTGCTCTTCTGCCAACTTTCTATCCGTCAAAGTTTTCATCAAACTTTCAGGTGGAACAATATCACCAATCAAAGTATCTACACCAAACACATTGTATTGTTCCAACACTTGCCCGATATGATTTCTTGCAGATTCCTGACGTTCTTTTCTTGTACCTAAAAATGCAATTACATCACTGTCTTGCGCCGAGTTACGGAAATAGTTGCCAATAGTTGGTTCCAAAACCTGACTAACCAGATTGTTCATGTTTCCAAATCGAGCAATTACTTTCGGTGCTTCATTAGTTGGAATATGAATGATTTGTGAAACATCCAGATTGAACGGGAAACCATCTTTACTTCTCACAGTAATGGTTGACAGATTTTTATCTAACTGATGCGATTCACTTCTTGCCGAAGCCCAATTCAACACAAGGTTGGTTGTTGGCACTAATTCAACTTTTAAAATGTAAGGATTGATTGGATATTTACCAGGACCTAATGGTTCAGCCCAAACACCTTTACAACCTCTAGCTACAATATTACCATGTTTGAATTCAACACCACTTAAATCTTTACCTTCTTCACCCACATAAGAAATTACAACACCTACATATCCTATTGGAATTTCAGTCATCTTAACTAATTCCAATTTCACAAACCAAGGATTTAAGAAATAAGAACCAGCCAGAATCACTTGTTCTTGCAAGCCTTTAAAACCGCCATTGTTCATGAATTCATCCACATTCTGAAACTTGTTGTGGCCTTCAATTACTTTACCAGCAATCTGCCCTTCGCCCAATGGCTTACCTTCCTGTGTAGTAATAATACCCACAGCATTATCGGGGATACTAATCATATCAGTTACATTTACATCAAACAAAAATGTATTGATACGATAAGAGCCTGGAGTAATGATAGCTGTCTGGCGACCTTTGCGTCCGCCATTTTTCAAAAAGGCTTCTGCATCCTGAAATGAATCGCAATCCACTTTTCTACCTAATACCGAACCTGTTTCCAGCTCAGAACCATCTTTAGCCAATACCAACCCGATTTGCCCTGTTGGAATAATGGTAAATGATTGAAAAGTGATTTCAAATTGCCATATCCATTTCCAGAAATATACACCCGGAGGCAATGTTTGTGCCTGATAACCTGCTTCGCCTTGTGTAGCAATAATGCGACCTTCGGGCAATTGCTGATTGCCAAAGAGAACGAACTTTTTAGTAACCAACCCGATTTTGTCTTCAGGTACAATTACCAATCCGAAGAACACACGAAGAATAAATTTATAAAAAATAATAGCCAATAATGGAAGGCCTATGATTAAGACCCACCTTAATACATCTGATTGCATAATGATTGTTTTTTGTTTTTAATTTGATTTTTAGATATAATAAATGCCGTTACTACACAATTCTGCAGCAAAGCGTATTGGAGCATAAATTTAAATGAAATAGAAACTAATTAAGAAATAAATATTTCTTTCCTAGCTGGCCAAAGGTGGCGAAGTGTTGTAGATAGTAAATTTAATTACTAATTGAAATAAGACAAATATGTAATGAACCTGGTTCATTGTTTTAAAATTGAGCAACAAAGGTGATACTTTTTTTAATACAAAAAAGTGCTTTTGCTGAAATGTGCACATCTTGTTTACAGCCTCCAAAACAAGGTTTTTTGGCATTTGGTATGTGGAGAGCCGATTACAAACCTCTCCAGAACCAGTAATCGGTTTGAGGGGTAGAACCCAAAGGAAAATCATTTTCAACACCTGTAGTTTCGAAGCCCATTTTCTTGTAAAACTCCTGAGCTCTGATATTGTACTCCCAGACACTTAAATACATTTTGTTGTAACCATGTGCTTTAGCAAAATCAAAAGCATGTTGCATCAAAGCTTTGGCTACGCCTTTGCCTTTGGCTTCGTTGATACAATACAAGCGTTTTAATTCAATAGCATTGAAATTATTTAATGCTTCAAACGGGTGGTCGTGCTGCTGTAATTTGATTCGGTAATAGCCCAACGCTTTTTCATTGTCATCAAAAGCAATTAGGAAGAAATCTTTTTCATCATTCAGTTCTAATGCTACCTGATTTTTGTTGAAGAATTTATCCAGCACAAAATTCATATCAGCAATGGTGCAGGTTCCATTAAAAGTATCGTAAAATGTACTGCTA
>CANFST010000094.1 GCA_947449695.1 Chitinophagales bacterium | reverse complement strand
TTCAGTTATTGTTTATGCTTCACCAATTGCAGATGCAGGAACTGATGCAACAATTTGCCCAGTTCAAGGAATTACATCAGTACAATTGTCGGCAAGTGGCGGTTCATCATATAGTTGGTCACCTGCTAAAGGATTAGATAATCCTAACAGCCAGTTCCCAATTGCGTCACCAACATCTACAACCACTTATGTAGTTACAGTAACATTAAACAATTGTTCTAAAACTGATACAGTGATTGTAAATGTATGCTCTGACACAATTCCTCATGTTGTTGCAAACCCTGATAACGTTTCTGCAAATCCAAATGCTGTTTCGGTAATAAATGTATTAGGAAATGATTATTCTTCGATAAACTTGAATGATCATATCAATGTATCTGTAACTAATGCTCCTAAACATGGAAGTACATCTGTAAACAATAATCAGATTATATACTCTCCTGTTCATGGTTTCATTGGTCACGATACAATGATTTATACTTTGTGTGATACATTCGGTACAATGGCTTATTGTGATACAGCAATGGTTATAATAACAGTAAATCCACGAGCTAATAATGATTACCCTTCTGATACTGTAAATTGTGATGGATTTAAACCACCTTACGATATTACAGCGAATGATAGTATCGGTTCAGGGAATTCAGTTTCAGTCCGAATTATTACTCAGCCTTTTCATGGTAGTGCTTCTGTAATTGGTTCTTCTATTTCATATACACCACTTGAAGGATACACAGGTACTGAGCAGATTGTTTACGAATTAAATGTAAATGGCTTGTTGGATACAGCTACGCTCAGCTTCAATGTAAATTGTCCTAAGAGTCCTTGTAAATTACCTGATGGATTCTCTCCAAATGGTGATGGAATAAATGATAATTATGCAATTGATTGTCCAGATGCTGATCCGTTAAAAGCAGAAATCACCATCTTCAATCGTTGGGGTAATGAAGTTTATCACAGAGCAGGTGGATATACAAATCAGTGGGATGGAACATACAGAAATGAACCATTGCCTGATGGAACTTACTACTATATCTTTAAATATCACGATGGAGTGAATAAAGACAAAACAGGTTTCATAGTAATTCAACGTTAATCATTTCAATTTGGCAATCTGTGAAGTTTTCGCTTTACAGATTGCTTTAAATAATAACTACAAAGCATGAAAAAAATTATTTTAACTGCAATCATTGCATTTGCATTTTTTAAATCGCAAGCCCAGCAGGATCCCCACTATACGATGTATATGTTCAACCAGATGGCGGTGAACCCGGCATATGCAGGGAGCAGAGAGTGCCTGAGCACGACTTTGCACTACCGCAATCAGTGGACAGGGATAGATGGATCACCCAAGACGATAAGTTTTGGTATCCACAGCCCCTTGAACAATGAACGCATAGCGTTGGGACTGCAGGTTGTAAATGATAAACTGGGCGTAAGCAATACCACTAATTTATCAGGAATATTCGCATACCGCTTGCCAGTAACCAAAAAGAGTAAACTGTCATTGGGCTTACAAGCCACAGTAACCAACTACCTTAATGATTTAGGCAAGGTAACCACTGCAGTAGGAGCATCAGATCCAACCTTCAGTGGCGTAAACCAGAACTTGTTTTTACCCAACTTTGGAGCAGGTGCCTACTGGTATTCTGACAAGGCTTATCTGGGCGTAACCGCACCCCATTTGGTTGATAATAAATTAGAGAATAAATCAGGCATCTCACAAAGCACCGCAGCTAAACAGTTCCGCCACCTGTTTTTAATGGCAGGCTGCATGCTAAAACTGAGTGATGTGGTAAAATTCAAACCAAGTACCGTAATAAAATATGCACCCAACAGCCCTATAGAAACAGACTTAAACGGCAGCTTCCTGTTTTATGATGCCCTATGGCTAGGAGCTAGCTGGAGAAGTGATGTGAGTACCTTAAGAGATAAATTAACAGAGAGCGTAGATTTTATGGCAGTGTATGAGATTAATGAAAAAATGCGTTTAGGAGTATCTTATGATTTAACGACTACCAAACTGACAGGTTATACCAATGGCAGTTATGAACTGATGCTGGGCTATGACTTTAAAAGCAAAATGGACAGAATGCTGACCCCGAGATATTTTTAATCAAAAGGATTAAAAGCTTCAAAGAGGGAAAAGAAAACAAAAACAAAAAAACCAATTCAAAATAAAAGAATGAAGAAGTTACTAGTCATGATGTTTGTATTGTTTGCGGCATTGCAAACACAAGCGCAGGATAAAGAGAGCTATACGATGAAAAAAGCGAATCAGCTTTATGACCGTATGGCTTATAGCCCGGCGATAGACTATTATAAGAGAGCCTTGGGAAAAACAGACAGCTGGGAAGCCAAATACAAGCTGGCAGAATGCTACCGTAAAACGAATGACAATATTAATGCAGAGTACTGGTATAGTCAGGTGGTATTGAGCAGCACCGCAACGCCAGAACAAAAGCTGAACTATGCACAGTTGTTGCAACAGGATGGTAAATACGAAGAAGCAAAAAAATGGTATGAAGAGTTTAGCCGCCTTCGCCCAACCGATAGCCGTGGCCCAAAAGGTATGCAGGCCATTACTCAATTACAACGCTTCTATGCAGATAGCGTAATGTACCGCATACAGGCAGTACCCTTCAATAGCAAAAAAAGTGATATCAGCCCAATGTACTATCAGGACGGACTGGTATTTGCCAGCGATAGAGTAGCAGGGTCAGGCATCAAACGTATCTATGAATGGACAGGAGACCCGTTTTATAATTTATTCTTCATTAAAAAGAATGGTGCGAATGACTTTGGAAAACCAAAAGCATGGGAAGGCAGTGTAAACACAAGAGTACATGATGCAGTAGCCACCTTCAGTCGCACAGGTGATGAAATGTATTTTACCAGAGATAACTTCAGCAAAGGCAAAATCCACCGCAGCAGCGATCGAATTGTAAAACTGAATATTTACCACCAGAAAAGAACAGCAACCGGCTGGACTAGCCCCGATGCATTTGAGTATAACAATAATGAATACAGCACAGGCCACCCAACACTGAGTGCAGATGGTCAATACCTGTTTTACAGCAGCGACCGCCCAGGCGGATTTGGCGGAACAGACCTTTATGTAAGCAAAAAAGATGGCGACCGTTGGGGAGCTCCTCAGAACTTGGGTAATGATGTGAATACAGAAGGCAATGAAATGTTTCCTTATGTAGCCTATGATGGCACCTTGTACTTTGCCAGCAATGGTCATGTAGGTTTAGGTGGACTGGATATTTATTATTCAAAAATGGAAAATGGTAAATGGAGCCGCCCAAGAAATATGGGCTACCCGATCAACAGTACCAAAGATGATTTTGGTATCTGTACCAATGATCAGAACAATGAAGGCTACTTCACCAGCAACAGAAAAGGAACCGACGATATTTATGGTTTTGAAAAAACCTGCCTGATGCTGAATGCTATAGTAGTAGATGCACAAACGAACGATCCGATAGAAGGGGCATCAGTAAAAGTGATAGATAACGCCACCCAAAAAGAAATCAAGACGACAGATAAAGAGGGTAAATTTACCTTATGCATCAGCACTGGCCATGAATATGAGTTCCCTGCCAGCAAAGAAGCCTATCAGGATAATAGTGTAAAACTGAGCACAATAAATTATCAGAATGATAAAGCGGAAGTAAAAATCCCATTAACGAAAGTAGCAGCGTTTGAACTGAAAGGTAAAATATACAATGAAGGCAGCAAGTTGCCAATGAGTGGGGTAAAAGTAACCTTACAAAGCCTTTGTGATAACAAAACGAAAGAAGTAATCACAGGAGCAGATGGTAAATACAGCTTCCAGTTGCAACCAGAATGTAAATACAAAGTGACAGCATCAAAAGAAAATGAAAAAGAAAAATGCTTGTCAGTAACAATAGAAAAGAGCACGATGGGCTTAAAAAACAGCCAGACCTTATATGCAGATATGGGCTTAAT
>CANFST010000093.1 GCA_947449695.1 Chitinophagales bacterium | reverse complement strand
GCAAAATGGTGTTACCGTAGTTGACACTATTGAATCGTATGATTATGGTAAGTTTGTTCATATACTTGATTTAGAAGGAAACAAACTGGAGCTCTGGCAACCAAATGATGTGGTGTATGAAAAAATGGGGAAATCAATGGGCAGTAAAACAACGAAGTAAATTGAACACAAATACTATTGACTTGTTGTAGTAATTGAAAAAAGCTAATCATCTTTACAAAGTGAAATTAATCTGCTTCATCTTATCGCTTTATGTAATTGCAATGGCATTGTTGCCTTGCAATGATATAGATGCTTGCGCAAAAGATACTTACGCTTGCAGTTCATCACAAAACAACAATTCACAGGAACATGAAGACCAGCCTTGTTCGCCATTTTGCAGTTGCAGTTGTTGCAGTTCCATTGGTTATAGTTTATCAGTTCCTTTTTCATTCAGCAATGATTTTGAATTTAAAAATGAGCAATCCATTGCTCTTTCCACCACAGTTTTCTGCAAGAATTTTATAAATACCATCTGGCAACCGCCAAAGCAAAGTTGTTAGTTATTGGCGATTAGTTATTTGTAATTACAACAAGTGTTTTACTGATAACTGATTCCTCCCATTCACAATTTATTTTCTAACAACTAACAAGCTAATCATGCAAAAAATATTTTTGCCCTTAGTGGCAATATTCATATCGTGCAGTGCCTTTGCACAAAATACTTTCAAGGCAATTATTCAGGATTCAACAACAGAAGAAAAACTATTAGGCGTAACTGCAATCATTCAAAACACCAGCACAGGCGGCAGTTCGGATGGTAACGGAAACCTCATCATTTCAAATATTCCCAATGGCAATCACAACTTTATAATTTCTTATCTGGGTTATCAGAGCAAATTAATTACAGTTACTTTTCCTTTAAAAGATTCTGCAAAATCAGTGCTTATTCCTTTAGTTTCAAAAGAGAAAGAATTAAACACCGTAGTAATTTCAAGTACCCGAAGCAGCAGAACTATTGCTAATACACCAACCAGAGTGGAGACTATTGACCTGGAAGAAATTGATGAAAAGAACAATATGCGACCTGCGAATGTAAGTATGATGTTGCACGAAAGCACAGGCATACAAGTGCAGCAAACTTCTGCTACAAGCGGCTCGGCAAGTATTCGCATTCAAGGATTGGATGGCAAATACACACAATTGCTGAAAGATGGTTATCCGAATTTCGGCAACTTCGCCAGCGGATTAAGTTTACTCGAAATTCCACCATTAGACCTTAAACAGGTTGAAGTTATCAAAGGACCTTCTTCTACACTTTATGGTGGTGGTGCGATTGCAGGCGTTGTAAATTTTATTTCAAAAACGCCACAACAAAAATCAGAGTACAGTTTTATCCTCAATCAATCCAATGTAGGGCAAACAAATATTGGTGCGTTTGCTTCGCAGCGAAAAAATAAAATAGGTTATACTTTGCTGGCATTGGTGAACAAGCAAAAAGCTTATGATGTAGATAAAGATGATTTTACTGAATTGCCTAAGTCATTTGATTTTACCCTTCATCCAAAACTATTTTTTTATCCGAATAATAAAACAACGCTGATGATTGGAAATGCTTTTACGCAGGGCGATAGATTAG
This sequence comes from Chitinophagales bacterium, assembly GCA_947449695.1. GTDB lineage: Bacteria > Bacteroidota > Bacteroidia > Chitinophagales > CAIODY01 > CAIODY01. The sequence goes on along the minus strand of CANFST010000093.1, from coordinate 2,437 downwards.
GTGGAGATATCAATGTAATCAATGGTAAAGCAGATAATCAACATACTTACTTTGAAGAAAATAAAACACTTCGAAATACTACAACCATTGAGTTGGAAAGGCAATTCAAAAACAAAAATCATTTTACTGCCCGAACAAGTTTTACTTATTTTAATCGTGCTATCAATTTATCAAATTATCAATTCAAAGGCAGCAACAGTAATTCATTTACCGATTTAGCTTACGTTCATAATTTTAAAAAACAAACGCTCATCATTGGCGGTAATTTTATCTACGATAATTTTTCGCAACAGGATTCCACAGTTTATCAAAAAAAGAATTTCACTACCAACACTGCTGGAATTTATGCGCAACACACCTGGGATATTTCAGAGAAAATAAAACTGGAAAGTGGCTTAAGAACTGATGTGGTAAATTATTTCAATCAGCATTACAGCAAAACTGAAAGCTTTGTTTTGCCAAGAATTTCGGCACTATTTAAACGTTCGAAAAAATTAAGTTCAAGGATTGGAGGTGGATTAGGTTATAAAGCGCCATCCATTTTTACTGAACAAACTGAAAGTTTTCAGTATCAGAATCTGATTGCTTTGAATCATGTTACGGCTGAAAAAAGTATCGGAAGTACCTTAGATATTAACTACAAAACTTCAATTGGAGCAAATTGGTTTTGCAGCCTGAATCAATTATTCTTTTACACCAATATTAATAATGCAACCATTTTGCAGATGAATAATGCAAAACAATATTTCTTTGCCAACACCAATCAACCTGTTATCAGTCAAGGGTTTGAGACCAATGCAAAAATTGTGTTTAAGGAAGATGTAAAACTTTTTGCAGGCTATACCTATACGTATGCTATTGCAAAATACTTATCGCCAAATCAGTTTTTGCCGTTGTTACCAAAGAGCAAATTGAACTTAGCTTTGGTTTATGAAAAAGAAAAAAACTTCAAACTTGGCTTGGAAGCTTATTTCTCTGACCAGCAATTTTTAAGCAATGGTTGGAAAACTTCTTCTTTCTGGGAATTCGGAGCAATGGCCGAAAAAACTTTTGGCAAAATATCCCTGTTCATCAACTTTGAAAACTTTACCAATGTTCGTCAAAGCAGCTATAAACGAGTGGTGAATGAACCACACAACAATCCAACTTTTGATGAAATCTGGACACATACAGAAGGATTTGTTGTGAATGGGGGAATAAAAATTAAACTTTAATTTAGCGGAATAATGGAACACAATCATTCCCATCATCACAACCACTCTGCCGAAATTACCAATGTAAACACTGCATTCATTGTGGGCATTGCACTCAATTTTTTATTTGTAATAATTGAAGTGGTTGTTGGTTTATTTATTCACTCTTTATCTTTATTAAGTGATGCCGGACATAACCTTGCAGATGTTGGCGCATTAGCCTTATCGCTCTTGGCATTTAAACTGATAAAAGTAAAGCCTAATAAAAATTATACTTACGGTTATCGTAAAACATCAATTCTTGTGGCACTCTTCAATGCAATGATATTGCTTGTTTCAATTGGTGCAATTGCCTATGAATCCATTCATCGTTTCTTAAATCCGGAACCAATTCAAGGGCTTACTATTTCAATTGTAGCGGCAATCGGTATTGTGATAAATGCTGTTACAGCTTTGATGTTTTTCAGAGACAAAGAAAAAGATTTGAATATCAAAAGTGCTTATTTGCATTTAATGAGTGATGCAATAGTTTCGTTAGGATTAGTTATTGGAGGCGTTATCATTTACTATACCAATTGGTTTTGGATTGACCCTGTTTTAAGCATTATCATTGCCATTGTGATTTTGCTTTCCACCTGGCGTTTGTTTAAAAACAGTCTTAGATTATCAATGGATGGCGTACCAGAAAATATCAGCATTGAGGAAATTAAAAACATTACAATAAATATGGAGGGGATAAAAGATTTGCATCACATTCATATTTGGGCTATCAGCACCACACAAAATGCATTAACTGCACATTTAATTCTGGAAGAAAATACTTCAATTGAACAAGAGCAAAAAATCAAACACGAATTAAAGCATCAAATCGAACACAAGAACATTCATCACATTACATTGGAAACCGAACGGGATTATTGTGGTTCGGAATGCTAAACTTTTTTCGCCTTAACGAATTTAATGGTTTGAGTGCATCTTAACCTGCCTGATTGCTGCATGAATGATTTTATTTGATTAATAATTTCAGGAACAAATTTTAGTTGTTGTAAAAAAAGTTTAAAAAATATTGTGTAACTCAAAAGTTACCTATACATTTGTGTAACTAAAAAGTTACGCATTATGCAAAAAGAAATTAAACATACCTTTTATTTCAGCCAGACTCCAAAAGAAGTTTGGGTGTATTTAACCAAGCCTGAATTGATGGAGCAATGGCTGATGCCAAGCGACTTTCAGCCGATTGTTGG
>CANFST010000092.1 GCA_947449695.1 Chitinophagales bacterium | reverse complement strand
TTGGGATGGCACAACAGCCCGAACACACAAACTTTATTTTTACAATCTTCCGCCGCATGCCTTAGTAACCATTTATACTTTGAGTGGTGAAATTGTTGCTTCTTTTAATCATGATGCAGCAACTAATAAAGGCGATGATATTGACTGGTATAACACTTTTGGCGGTGATGATAGCAAACGAATTTTACCCGGTGGCGAACATGCTTATGATATTTTATCAAACGCCAAACAGGCTTTAGTACAAGGTTTATACCTTTATTCAGTAAAAAATTTAGATAGTGGCAAAGAACAACGAGGAAACTTTGCAGTGGTGAGATAAACTTTTCAAAAACTGAATATTTTAGTTCAATGTTTAATTATATTTGCGCCTTACAAATAAAATGAAAATTCAGTGAAGAGAGTTTTAATTACAGGCGCAGCAGGGTTTTTAGGTTCGCATTTGTGCGATAGATTTATTGCCGAAGGTTATCATGTGATTGGCATGGATAATTTGATTACAGGCAACATCAAAAACTTAGAGCATTTGTTTCCTTTAAAAAACTTTGAATTTCATCATCATGATGTTTCAAAATTTGTTCACGTAGCTGGAAACCTTGATTACATCTTACATTTTGCTTCACCTGCTTCACCAATTGATTATTTAAAAATTCCTATTCAAACTTTAAAAGTTGGTTCTTTAGGTACTCATAATTTGTTGGGATTGGCTTTGGCGAAAAATGCCAGAATGTTGATTGCTTCTACATCTGAAGTATATGGCGATCCATTGGTGCATCCACAAACTGAAGAATATTGGGGCAATGTAAATCCTGTAGGGCCTCGTGGTGTTTATGATGAAGCCAAACGTTTTCAAGAAGCCATCACTATGGCTTATCATACCTATCATCATTTGGAAACCAGAATTGTTAGAATTTTCAATACCTATGGTCCAAGAATGCGACTAGATGACGGCAGAGTTTTACCTGCATTTATTGGTCAAGCATTAAGAGGTGAAGATTTAACTGCATTTGGCGATGGCTCTCAAACACGTTCATTTTGCTACGTTTCAGACCTGGTAGATGGAATTTATAGATTGCTATTAAGCGATTATGCACAACCGGTTAACATTGGCAATCCTGATGAAATTACAATCAATGATTTTGCCCAAGAGATTTTAAAACTCACAGGTTCAAAATCAAAAGTAATTTATACACCATTACCAACTGACGACCCAAAGCAAAGAAGGCCTGATATTACAAAGGCAAAAGAAATTTTAGGTTGGAGTCCAAAAGTTAGTCGCAGTGAAGGTTTGAAATTAACATTGGAATATTTTAAGAAAGTAATTTAAAATGAGCAACGAAGTTTTTATACACGAATCATCATACGTTCACGAGACTGCTAAACTTGGTAAAGGAACTAAGGTTTGGCATTTTGTTCACATCATGCAAAACGCTTTGATTGGCGAAGGATGCATCTTTGGGCAAAATGTGATGGTGGCAAATGATGTTAAATTAGGCAACAATGTGAAGGTGCAAAATAATGTAGCCATTTACACAGGTGTTGAATGCGAAGATGATGTTTTCCTTGGCCCATCAATGGTTTTCACGAATGTTACGAATCCACGAAGTGCAGTAGTTCGCAGAGGACAATACGCAAAAACGATTGTAAAAAAAGGTGCTTCGATTGGTGCAAATGCAACTATTGTTTGCGGACATGATATTGGTGAATTTGCTTTCATAGGTGCAGGTTCGGTGGTTACAAAAACAGTTCCAGCCTATGCTTTGATGGTTGGAAATCCAGCTAAACAAATGGGCTGGATGAGTGAATACGGACATCGCTTAAATTTTGATATAAATGGAATTGCGATTTGTCCTGAAAGCAAGCAAGAATATAAATTGGAAAATAATTCAGTAAGAAGAATTAGTTAGTAAAGTTGATAAAGAAAAATTAATCATAAAAATCAACGCAATCTGCGTTTAATAAAATGAAAAATATTTACGAAAAATTAGTAGCAAAAGAAACCAAATTAGCTGTGATAGGCTTGGGTTATGTGGGTTTGCCATTGGCTTTAGAATTTGCCAAAAAGATTTCAGTTATCGGATTTGATATCAACCAAAAAAGGGTGGATATGATGAAGAATAAAATTGACCCAAGCAACGAATTAGAAAGTTCAGCTTTTGATAATTGCGATATTCAATTTACAGCTACAATTGATGATTTGAAAGCAGCAACATTTTTTATTGTTGCCGTTCCTACTCCAGTAGATGAACACCGAGTGCCTGATTTGAAGCCTGTTTTGGGTGCATCGAACACTGTTGGTAAAGTGTTGAAGAAAGGAGATTATGTGGTGTATGAATCAACCGTTTATCCTGGTTGCACTGAAGAAGATTGTTTACCAGTGTTAGAGAAATTATCGGGTATGAAATTGAGTAATGGTGATTTTAAAATTGGTTATTCGCCAGAAAGAATTAATCCGGGTGATAAAAAACAAACACTTCCAAATATTGTGAAAGTGAGCAGTGGTTGCGATGCTGAATCTGCTGAGTTGATTGCAAAAACTTATGAGTTGGTTGTTCGTGCTGGTGTTCACAGAGCATCTTCCATCAAAGTTGCAGAAGCTGCAAAAATTATTGAAAACACACAACGCGATGTAAACATTGCTTTGATGAATGAATTGAGTAAAATTTTTGAAAAATTAGGAATCAATACTTACGAAGTTTTAGAAGCTGCTGGTACAAAATGGAATTTCTTGAAATTTATGCCAGGCTTAGTGGGTGGGCATTGCATTGGCGTTGACCCTTATTATTTAACCTACAAAGCACAATCATTGGGATACAATCCTGAAGTGATTTTAAGCGGCAGAAGAATCAATGATGATATGGGACCTTATGTTGCCAAACGTTGTGTGCAGTTGATTGCGCATGAAGGAAAAGATGTGGTACATAGCCGTGTATTAGTTATGGGTGCTACGTTTAAAGAAAATGTAAGCGATGTTAGAAATAGCAAAGTGGCAGACATTATTAAAGAACTAAAAGATTTTTCAGTAGCAGTTGATGTGGTTGACCCACATGCTGATAGCCACGAATTGCAAGAAGAGTATGGTTTTTCATTGATAAAAGAACCTGGTAAAAATTATGATGCAATTATTGTTGCAGTAAACCATAACGATTATATGAATTTGGATGAAAATTATTTTGCTGGAATTACCAATGATAAAGCGGTGTTCATGGACATTAAAGGTGTTTTCAGAAACAAAATAAAAGGCATGAAATATTGGTCGTTATAAAAAAATTAAACCAAGAATTTTGAAAATGCAGATTGCGAAAGTGGTCTGCATTTTTTATTTAACAATTTTCAAAATCAATTTTTGATTTTAGATTGTAATTTCAACTTTCAATTTTTGCCTTATGAATACATCTCCTTCCAATTCTTTCTGGCAATTTGATGCCAACTACTGGTTTCAAAAATTAAATACATCAGCCAATGGTTTATCACAAAATGGTGCAGAAAAAATATTGACGCAATCCAGTAATCAGAAAAAGGAAAAGTCAAGATTTGTAAAAGATGCTTTGCTTTTTATAGGTCAATTTAAAAGTCCACTGATGTTGCTGTTGATTGGTGCAGTAATATTATCAGCCTTCTTAGGGGATACATCCGATGTATTTATCATTTTGTTTATTGTTGTATCAACTGGGTTGTTAAGTTTTTTTCAGGAAAGAAACGCTGGCAGAGTGGTAGAAAAACTGCAATCGATGATAGCTTTAAAAAGCACAGTCGTAAGAGATAATGTAGCTAAAGAAATTCCTTCCTCACAAATTGTAAAAGGCGATGTGTTGTTATTTAAAGCCGGTGATATGATTCCGGCCGATTGTATTCTGATAGAAGCCAATGAATTAAATGTAAACGAAGCCAGCCTCACTGGCGAATCTTATCCTGTAAGAAAAGAAGTGGGTGTGATTGATGAACATACAGAATTAGCCAAAAGAAAAAATTGTTTGTGGGAAGGAAGTAATGTGGTAAGCGGCACGGCAAAAGCATTAGTGATGGCTACTGGCACTGAAACTATTTTTGGAAGTATTGCGCAAAGTGCATCAACATCAGTTGAAACTACTTTTGAAAAAGGCATCAAAGACTTTGGTTTTTTCTT
>CANFST010000091.1 GCA_947449695.1 Chitinophagales bacterium | reverse complement strand
TAGGAGTTAAGCTGCTTTGTTGTCGCCAAGCTGCCGAATAGCTTTTGTGCATTGGGGCTTGGTGACTTCTTGATTCAATATAATTCAAATAATGCGGCTTGACGTGCAATTTGAAAGTTCGGTTGTTTCTGTTACATTTGTTTTCGTGGGACAGCGGACGAAACACTAAACCGCTGCAACAGTAGAAACATAAACCTCACATCAACTATCTAATCATAATAGTTTTAGTTGCTTTAGTATTAGCTGAAAAATAACCCAAAGCTTTGTTGCTGATATTGCTCACAGGATTAGCAGGTGTAGCTGCCGCACTGTTTGGTCCGCCACCTGCGCTGCTGGTATTTTGTTGCAAGCTGAAAAAATATTCATACACATTGTAGTCAATGCACAGCATATTAAGCTGAATAAAATCGCCCGGTTTGAAATCTACATCAGTAAATAAAGGTACATCGTTGGTTTTACCGTTTGAAAATTCATCATCATCAATAAAAGTATTTTGCACTTGCTGCCCGTTTTTATAAATAGTAAATCGGTAAAAATTAGTTGCATTAGCAGGGTCAGTATAAACCGGAATTAATTGAAATGTAGGTTTTTGTCCACCAAATCCTGGTCGGGGAAGTAGTTTAATGGAATCGAAAGTTACTTCAAAAGGCATGATGCTTTGCGCTGTATAGGTTACGCCTTCATTCACCACTTTCATATTATAAGTATGACCTGGTGTTCCGGTTATTTTAGTGGTTTGATAAATGCCTGAAGCAGTCATTTGTAAAGTATCAACCACAGTATTGTTATCGCTTACAATCACAGTTGCACCGCTTACACCATTAAAAGTATTATCGTCATAAAAACCAACACTCTTTGATACTTTGATAGTGTAGGGTGGTGGTTGATTATTGATTTCACCTTCAATCACAATTTGAGCACCTGCATTTTTTAAATCTACCGTAACTACTTTTTGACAAGAAGCTAATAAGGTTATGCCTGCTACAATTAATAAATATTTTTTCATGCTGATCATGTATTTAAAATGGATGGTTGATTATTTGATTTTAAAATTCCAAGAGATAGATGGTATCCAACGGAAAAGTGAAGTTTGCAATGCCTGAGTTTTTGCAGCATTATCAGGGTCTTGTTGGAAAGTAATGGTGTAAGCATTTTCTCTGCCGTAAGCATTGTAAACACCAAACACCCATTCGCTGCTGTAATGTTTATGCTCTTTCATTTTTACAGTAACGCCTAAATCAAGACGATGATAAGCTGGCATTCTGTAACCATTTCTATCCGTGTATAACCACACATACTGATTGTCAACTAAATACTTTCCACTTGGAAATGTAATAGCATTGCCTGTGCTGTAAACCCATGTTGCTGCTACATTTACTCTTTTCGAAACATCATAAGTGCCCACTAATGAAATATCGTGTGTTTTATCTTGCTTAGCTACATACCATTCATTGTTGTTGATGCCATCAATTTTTCTTTCAGTTCTTGAAAGCGTATAACTCACCCATCCTGTAAAGCGTCCAAACTTTTTCTTTGCATAAAGTTCTATGCCATAGGCTCTGCCAATGCCGCTTCTTAATTCTGTTTCAATGGCATCATTGTATAAAGTGTTAGCACCGTTTTTATAATCAATCTGGTTTTGCATGTACTTATAATAAACTTCCGCACTCAATTCGTAAGTATTGTTTTTGAAGTTTCTGAAATAGCCCATTGAAGCCTGGTCAGCTATTTCGGGCTTCACGTTGTTGTTATCACCAATCCATCTATCAGTAGGATTAGTAGAAGTGCTGTTAGAAACCAAATGTAAATTTTGAGTATTCCGATTGTAAGCAATTTTAAAAGAACTTACTTCATTCAACTGATAGCTGGCTGTTAATCGGGGTTCGATATTGTAATATGTTTTTACAATTGCTCCAGCATTATAATGCACCGTATCGATGATTTTATAGTCATTGTTTAAAGTATAAAAATCGCCATTGCCTAATACTGAAAAGGCACTGCCTCTTATGCCCATATTTACATTTAGCTTTTTGTTTACTTTCCATTCATCGCTCACATATAAAGCGTTTTCCCAAGAACCACGGGTTTGCAATTTTGAACTATTAATAGATGATGATGCATCTGATGAAGATACTTCGCCGGGTAACAACTCATGATAAATTGAATTTACACCAAATCGAAATTGATGTACCGAGTTAGGATAATACATCATTTCTTCTTTGAAATTATAATCACGAATTCGTGAAGTAATATCAGTAGTAGTGCCAGAATTGCCTATCGATATTTTATAATCGTAGTTACTGTAAATCAATGAAGTGTTGGAAAATAATTTATCGTTCAACACATGATTCCAGCGTACAGTACCTGTTGCATTGCCCCAGTTGATTCCGAATTGTGAACCAACTCCCAAGGCATCTCTGCCAAAATAACCCGATAAATACACGACATCTTTTTTACTGAATTTATAATTCGCTTTTGCATTCAAATCATAAAAATAGAGTTTGCTTTGTTTCAAAAGTGTATCGGAAGAAAGATGCAAAAACTGGTCTACATAGGTTCTTCTGCCCGATATAAAAAACGAACCTTTATCTTTTGCAATCGGTCCTTCCACACTTAATTTAGATGAAATCAAGCCAATACTTCCGTTGGCTTCATACGCTTCTTTGTTGCCATCTTTCATTCTTATATCCAATGCAGAAGCCAATCTGCCACCGTACTGTGCAGGTTGCGTCCCTTTATACATGGTTACATCTTTTATTGCATCGCTATTAAATGTGCTAAAGAAACCCAACAAATGTGAAGCATTATAAACAGGAGCTTCATCTAATAAAATTAAATTTTGGTCGGCACCACCACCACGAACAAAAAAGCCGCTATTGCCTTCGCCTGCTGATTTTACTCCTGGCAAAAGCTGAATGGTTTTCAAAACATCTTTTTCGCCAAATAACACTGGAAGTTTTGATACCTCTTTCATATCTAATTTCTCAACACCAGTTTCGGCTTTTTTTACATTGTCATCATTTCTGTTGGAGCGAATTGAAATTGCTTTCAATTGAGTAGTTCGGGCAGTCAGATTGAAATTATGCTGACTGTTAGTTTGTAAATCAAGCTCGAAAGTGTCATTTATATAGCCAGTGTAAGAAGCAACAAAATGGTATTTCCCTTTTGGCACTGTAACCGAATAAAAACCATATTCATTACTGATGCCACCAATTCCTTCCAATTCCATTACTCTCACCGCAGCAGCCATCATGGTTTCGCCATTTCGGGCATCTTTCATCGTGCCGCTTAATGTTACTTTATTGGTTTGTGAATAAGATTGAAAAGCTGTTAGAATAAGGCTTGCAAACAGCAATTGTTTTTTCAGATTGAGCATATTGAAAATAGATATTTTAATGATGGTGCTATAAAACGAAGTTTAGGCTGAAATGTTTTACGCAGAATTTTATTTTTAAAATTGCGACGCAAATATTCAATAATTAAACGTTTGTTTAAAAATAGAATTAGGTAAATGGTAAATTTTTGAAGGTGAAAATTTGACATAATCATGATGCCATTCTGTTATTTCCAAAAAACAAACTTTTCAAAATGTGCTGTTTCCTCAAGGAATAGCTTATGATTCAAAAAATGATAATTATCGAACCACGTATTTGAATAGTATCATCAGCTGGAACGCACAACAAGCAAAGGTTTTGGCGGAAAATAAAAACGGGACTAATCAAAATCAATTTGAAAAGTCCCGTTTAGTGCAGGTGGAGGGACTCGAACCCACACACCTTACGGCATCAGATCCTAAGTCTGACGCGGCTGCCAATTTCGCCACACCTGCATTTAGCGCAAAGGTAAAATAATTTTTATTTTATCTATCCAAACATCTGAATTAATATTATCAAAAAATCAATTTGAAATATAAATATGACTGTCTTACATTTATTCCCTAATCTAAAAATCAATTTTATGACTAAATTCAAATCAATGCTACTCACAGCATTTGTGCTATTAAGTTGCAGCACATTTGCACAAACAAAAGTTGCTACTGTTGAGGGAATTACCGAATACAGATTAAGCAATGGCTTAAAAGTTTTATTATTTCCTGACCCTTCAAAAGCAACTGCCACTGTAAATATTACTTACTTAGTTGGTAGCCGAATGGAAGGCTATGGCGAAACTGGCATGGCACATTTGTTGGAACACATGGTATTTAAAGGTTCACCAAAACACACCAATATTCCAAACGAATTATCATCTCATGGTTGCCGGCCAAATGGCAACACTTGGTACGACAGAACAAATTATTTTGAATCATTTTCTGCCACTGAAGAAAACCTGAAATGGGCTTTGGACTTGGAAAGCGACCGCATGATAAATTCATTCATCGCAAAAAAAGATTTAGAAACCGAATTTTCAGTAGTAAGAAATGAATTTGAAAGTGGCGAAAATAATCCATCCAGTATTTTGATGGAACGTGTGATGAGCACAGCTTATTTGTGGCACAACTACGGCAAATCAACCATTGGCAGCAAAGAAGATAT
>CANFST010000090.1 GCA_947449695.1 Chitinophagales bacterium | reverse complement strand
TCGGCATGGAATCCACCTTCTTTTGGTAATTTATCTATTGCCTGACGAATGATTCTTAATGATTGGCGAATTTCTTCCTGACGAACCAAAAATCTATCATAAGTATCGCCAGTTGTTCCAACTGGAACGTCAAATTCAAAATCCTGATAACTGCTGTAAGGTGATGTTACACGAACATCATAATCCACACCTGCTGCACGAAGATTCGGACCAGTAAAACCATAATTCAATGCACGTTCGGCACTTATCGGACCTGCACCTTTGCATCTATCCATGAAAATTCTGTTACGAGTTAATAGCGAATCAAACTCATCGAATTTTTTTGGAAAATCAGTCATGAACTTTTCAATCTTTTGCCAACATGCATCGCTAAAATCTCTTTCCAATCCTCCAATGCGACCAATATTAGTTGTCAAACGACTGCCACATATTTCTTCAAAAATTTCATAAATAAATTCACGTTCCTGGAACATGTAAGTGAAGCCAGTCAAGGCCCCTGTGTCAACACCAATTACCGAATTACAAACCAAATGGTCAGCAATACGCGATAATTCCATGATGATTACACGAAGATATTCAACACGTTTAGGCAAGGTGATTCCTGCTAATTTCTCTACTGTCATGTGCCAACCCATATTATTGATAGGCGATGAACAGTAATTCAATCTATCAGTAATCGGAGTGATTTGATAAAACGGACGACGTTCAGCCAGTTTCTCAAATGCACGATGAATATAGCCTACAGTTTGCTCTGCACTTTTTACAATCTCCCCATCAATTTCCAGAATGTTCTGAAAAATACCATGTGTAGCAGGATGCGTAGGCCCCAAATTAAGCGTCTGAGTTCTTTCTTCTATTTCGTCAACAAGTTGTATATGTTTGCTCATTATTACTTTTTCTTTTTCTGAACTTTTTTTAAAAATTCGGCATCGGCTAAATCTTTTTTTCTTGCTGCTGCCATTTTATTTTCAATCAGATTCTTTAAGCTAATTATTTTTATTGGCAACTCTCCTTCTTGATAAACTTGAATTTCTTTTTCTGCCTCATCGAAATCTACTCCCGAAATACTATTCAAAATATCAATTCTTAATGGCGGATAACCAATTTGACTAATGAAATTTTCTTTTATAAAATCTTCTTCCGTCAATCCCAAAGAACTCATCCCAAATTCATTCAACACACTTACAATTTTTCTTGCGTTTTCAATTTCTGGTTTTATCCAAATATCCAAATCGCCTGTATGCCTTGGTGAGCCATGAAATATAGCAGCATAGCCACCCACAACAATGTATCGCACTTCATGTTTATTCAGCAGTGCAATAAAATCTTCAAAATCTTTATCGAGAATCATTCATTGAAATTTTATTTACAACCTTTTCTATTTTAGTTGGATAAAAGCCCAATTTCCATTCCCAATAAAACTTTCTCAATCGCATCAACTCTTCAAATTTTTGGTCAGGCGTTTGTGTCAACCAAAAATCTAAATCGGTTTCTCCTTCCATTTCTAATGGAATTCTATTTACCACTTTTGCGATTTTTCTTTCTTTCATTCTTACAGTTTCTGATTTATCACTGCTTCATTATTCTGAGTTCTTCCAAAGAATTTATCTTCTTTATCTTTTCTGAATGGGTCTTCCAATGGAAATTCTTTACGCATAGGGAACACCGTCATTTCATCCATATTCAAAATACGTTTTAAATTAGGATGACCTTCGAAAATAATTCCGTAAAAATCAAAAGTTTCTCTTTCCATCCAATTAGCTGCACTGAATAAATTCGTTGCAGTTTTAATGGTTGGATTTTCAATTGGCATAAAACATTTCAATCGCAAACGAACATTGTTCATCATATTGTGCAAATGATAAACCACACCTAATTCAGCGCCTTTGTTATCAGGATAATGAATGCCGCATAAATCAGTTAAGAATTTAAAATTCAAGGCTTCATCATTAAACAAAAAATGCATTACCGGCATAATTTGTTCTTTATTCAAAGTCACTGAAAGCATTCCATATTGCTCTTCGCTGCTGATTATTGCATCAGCAAAGTTTTCTTTCAGCTTGTTTAATATTTCTTCGTTTGTCATTGTTTATTTTTTTTGATAGAACGCAGATGACGCAGATTTTTATGATTAATTAAGATTTCAAAATCTGTGAAAATCTTTTGTTTCCGTTAAATCCGTATGCTAGTATTTCATTAGCAAATCGGCATATTATCACATCAGCACATTGTTACACAGCCATGTTATATCGCTTCAACATTTCTTTGTATTCTTCGCTATCTCTTCTTCTCACACTTTCGCTTCCAACCAATTCTTGAATTTTCATAAAACCATCTAAAATGGCTTCTGGTCGCGGCGGACAGCCTGGTACATACACATCAACAGGAATCACTTCATCAATGCCTTGCATTACTGAATAAGTATCAAAAATTCCACCGCTCGATGCACAAGCTCCAACTGCAATCACCCAACGTGGTTCAGCCATTTGCTCATAAACTTGTCGTAAAACTGGTCCCATTTTTTTTGAAATCGTTCCCATCACCATCAACAAATCGCACTGACGTGGGCTGAATCCTAAACGCTCTGCGCCGAATCTTGCCAAGTCATAATTGCTTGCCATGGTAGCCATAAACTCAATACCACAGCAACTTGTAGCAAATGGTAATGGCCAGATAGAATTTTTTCGAGCTAATCCAACAACAGCATCTAATTGCGTTGCAAAAAATCCTGGTGCTTCAAATCCTGCTGGTGCTTTATCTATTTTTATGTTCGACATAATTTTTTAAAATTGAGTTATTGAGCAATTTCGAAATTGAGAAATAAATTATTGTTCCCAATCCAATGCGCCTTTTTTAATGATATAAATAAATCCGCAAAGAAAAAATCCTATAAAAATTAATACTGCCATCAAACCTTCCCAACCCAAACCTTTATAGTTCACGGCATATGGGTAAAAGAAAATTACTTCTACATCAAACAACACAAACAAAATAGCGGTTAAAAAATACTTGATACTGATGGGCTGACGAGCATTATCTACAATTGGTAAACCACATTCAAAGTTATCGTTGTGCTTGCTGCCATGGCGTTTGGTGCCAATGAAATGTGTAGCAGCGATGGTTACTCCAACAAAACCTGCGGCACATAAAAACAATAAAAATATCGGCAAAAAATCTGACGGGATACTATTCATTTCGTGATTGAAAATTTCAACAAAAGTAGTGTTTGAACTATGATTTTCCAAAACCTTGCAAAGGTTTTAAAAACAAAAAATTGTTCATAAAATTTCGTCAAAACAAAATCCTTTCAACTGTCCAATACAAAGCCACACAGGCAATTAAACTAGAAATGGGATACACAATTTTTGTGTAGTAATAATCTTTTTTGCTAAACCATTTGGCAATTAAAAAATAAGCAGCAAGTATCACCGTGATTTGCGCCAGCTCAACGCCTGCATTAAATGAAAGCAAAGAAGCTAAAAAATGCTCCGAAGCTAAACCTACTTCTTTGAGGGCATTGGCGAAACCCATTCCGTGAATTAATCCAAAAATGAAAATGACAAGCAAGCGCCATGTATTGACTTTATGGTGAAATAAATTTTCAATGGAAGCAACCAAAATCGAAATAGCAATAATCGGTTCGATGAATTTAGGATTCGGTAAAATATATCCAGCAGCTGTTAAACCAAGCGTTACAGAATGTGCCAATGTAAAAACTGAACACTGAATAAGAACTGATTTCAAATTTGAATTCAGAAAGAAAATACTTAAAATGAAAAGAATATGGTCGAAGCCAAGCGGAATAACATGAGCAAATCCGATTTGTAAATATTGCTTTACCACTTCAATCATTTCCATTCCATTATTGTTTCACAAATTTAGCAATGCTTGAAAAACCTTTAGTGTCAGTAGTTCTAACAAAATAGATTTGCGGTGAAAAATTTGAAACATCAATCACAATTGGTTGAATTGTTGAATTGTTGATGGATTGAATGAATACAATTTTTCCAAAAACATCCATCACATCAATTGTATTTACTAATGACTTATGACTAATGACTAATGATTGATTTGCCGGATTAGGATACAATTTTAATTCTGATTCATCATCCACCAAACCATTGATTCCACTTGCCTTTGGTGTTGCAGTTCTCACACACATGGTATAACAACCTCTTGTTGTTTTTGAAATGTAAGATGTCAGACCGAAATTTTGAAAATCAATAAACCATGCATTAGTTCCATGATTGAATTGCGAAGTAGATGACCAGTATTTTTTTGCAATTACATTTGGAAACACAGATGAATTGATAGAAGGAGCATTCGCCTTTTCATCGTTGAGTGATTCTATTTCTTTGATGTTGGGTAAGCGCCAATCTGAATAACCTGCTAAGGTTAAATTTTCTGCATGTTGCAAAGCGTTGTCCCAAAACAAAGAATCATTGTAAGGAAATTTCTCCCACATCAATCCCGTTAAATTATCCGTGATGGTGCTATCGCCATTATCAGTGAAATGATTTGGAATGATAACAGGAGTAGAAATATCTCTCACTGCTCGTGTATGAAAACTTTTATTGCCGCCTGCACTGATAGTTTCATTTTTCGGATGTGGCCCTTGCCCTCCACCAGAATTCGTAACCCAGATTTTTGAAGGATTATTAAATGCTGTATCATTCGTCCACCAATATTCAGCATTGGTGTTTGGAAAGTAAGTAGTATTGATTGAAGGATTCAATGCATCTAAAACTAAAATGCTGAAACTCTCATGCACATTAGGTAAACGCCAATCATTGTGTCCTGCTAAGTTTAATTGTTGTACATATTTTTTAGC
>CANFST010000089.1 GCA_947449695.1 Chitinophagales bacterium | reverse complement strand
TGCAATGAGCAATTCTGTTGTGCCTAAATTTACTGTAGTGGTTGGAAATAGCTATGGTGCAGCCAACTATGCTATGTGTGGCAAAGCTTACGACCCACGATTGATTGTGGCATGGCCTACTGCAAAAATTGCGGTGATGGGTGGCGAACAAGCAGCCAAAACTTTATTACAAATACAAGTGGCAAGCATGAAAGCTAAAGGAAAAGAAATTACACCCGAAGAAGAAAAGGAAATGCTGAAAACCATTACCGACCGTTACAACAGCCAGACAACGCCTTACTACGCAGCTTCACGTTTGTGGGTAGATGCTATTATTGACCCATTAGATACCCGAAAAATTTTATCAATGGGCATTGAAATGGCTAACCACAATCCCGAAGTGAAACGCTATAATGTTGGTGTGTTGCAGGTGTGAGGAGAGTTTTTAGTTTATTAAAAGTAGTTTAATTTTGTGAAAAATAAAATTGAGTGTATGCCAGTAATATCTATGTTTTATGGAATCATTGTTCGGATGTTTTTTATGGATAACAAAGAACATTTTGCTCCGCATATTCATGTGGAGTATGCTGAATATAATGTTGTATTAAGCATTCCTGAAGGAAATATTTTGGCTGGTAATTTTCCGAAAGACAAATTGAAATTGGTTTTGGCATGGATGGAAATTCATAAAGATGAATTAATGGCTGATTGGAAATTAGCATTAGAAGGGCAATCCGTTTTTAAAATAGAAGCATTACACTAAAATTATGAGAAACATAAAACAACTTACTGTTGGCGAAAATTATCATCTCTTGATTCGATTTGAAAATGGCATAGAGAAAAATTTTGACGTTGCTCCATTTTTAAACTATCCTGTTTTTCAACCTTTAAAAGATTTAAAAGCATTTAGTAAAGTAGTTAACAAAGGCTATTTTATTGAATGGACGGATTATGATGTTGATTTAAGTGCTGATACCTTGTGGCATTCAGGAGTTGAAACCGCAAGTAAATAAAACCACAATCCCGAAGTGAAACGCTACAATGTAGGTGTATTGCAGGTGTGATGGGATGTTTACAATCCTTCAAATTAATTTTTAGTAAATAAAATGGAAGACAAACGGGGAATTATTGTTGACAAGAATCAAAGATTTTTGAGCTTCATGATTTGTACATTCTCAATTATTGATGAGGTTGCTTCGCTCAATGAAATAACCTATGGGGGAAACAGGATAATGATTAGAAAAAAGGAAGTCGAAGATATTCATGTCTTTAAAGATGACTTCAAATCAATAAAAGCAAAGTATTTTACTTTTATATCAGACCACTCTCGAAAGGAACTCGAACTGACATTTGAAGAAAATGAATTACTTGAAAAAGCATTTCATGCTGCATATTATTTTCTTACTGAATCGAAGAAAGAGAAGTCGCCTGTGGAATTAAAATTTATAGACTCGTACAAACAATACTATAAGAAATAATCTCAACTCCAAAATTGCAAGAAATCAAATGACCCCCGAAATTCAAACCTACAACAACAATCAATCTGCTGCTGATAAAGCAATTTGTGATTTATTGGCAAATGAAATTTGCAAACATTTACCTGCTGCTGAATATAAAATATGGCATGCTCATCCTGTTTGGTTTTTAGATGAAAATCCTATAGCTGGTTATAGCAAATTAAAAGATAGCGTCCGTTTGTTGTTTTGGAGTGGTCAATCATTTGAAGAAGAAAATCTGCAACCCGAAGGAAAATTCAAAGCTGCTGAAATGCGCTATACATCAGCAGAACAAGTAAATGTAAAAGATTTAAAACGCTGGCTTAAAAAAGCTAATGATATTCAGTGGGATTATAAAAACCTTATCAAACGCAAAGGCAAATTGGAAAGATTGAAGTAAGTTTTTAACTCAACTCCAAAATTGCATAAATTTGCAAAATTGGAGTTGAACTCCAAAATTGCAATAAATTGCAAAATTGGAGTTATCTTTGCTGTATGATAAAACGAATTCTTACTTCCGAAATTGAAGCATCTTTTAAAGAATTTAAAGCCATTTGTATTACGGGTCCAAGACAATCGGGTAAAACAACTTTGGCTCAAAAGTCTTTCCCAAAGCTACCTTACGTTAGCCTCGAAGATCCTGATAATGCAATGGATGCACACAGTAATGGTAGAGCATTTTTAGAAAAATATAAAAATGGAGCTATTTTAGATGAAGTGCAACGTGTGCCTGATTTATTTCGCTATTTGCAAACACATTTAGATAAATACAAACGCAATGGGCAGTTTGTATTAAGTGGTTCTAATAACTTTTTGATGCAACAAAACATTTCGCAAACATTGGCTGGCAGAGTAGCATATATTGATTTACTCCCATTAAGCATTGCTGAAATTTTATCGCAAAAGAAAACAATTACTTTAGAAGCCTGCATATTGCAAGGAGGCTATCCATCAATAGTTAGTAGCGATTCTACAATTGAACGATGGATGCCTAATTACATCAAAACATATTTAGATAGAGATGTTAGATTGTTGCGAAATATTGGTAACATCAGACAGTTTAACCAATTCATAAAATTGTGTGCTGCCAGGGCTGGGCAGATTTTAAATATTCAAGGTATAGCTACTGATATTGGCGTTGACCATAAAACCATTCAGGCTTGGTTGAGTGTTTTAGAAAGCAGTTATATTGTTTTTTTGTTGCAACCTTATTATCAAAACTTTAATAAACGAGTAATTAAAACACCTAAAATTTATTTTTATGATACAGGTTTGTTGTGTTATTTGTTAGGAATTAAAACAACAAAAGATTTAAAGAGCAATCAGCATTATGGAAATATTTTTGAAAATTTTATCATAAGCGAATTACGTAAAAATCGTACCAATCATCAGCAAAGTGGAGATATGTATTTCTTCCGAGATTCAGCAGGAAATGAAGTAGATGTAATTCTTGAAAAAGATGGCAACATTATTCCAATCGAAATAAAGTCATCGCCAAAGTTTGATTCTGTATATTTAAAAAATATTCGTTGGTGGCAAAAATTAAACAGAAATGATGGTGGAATGCTTATATATTCAGGTGTTGACAAGCAAGACAATGATTCACAAATTGAAATACTTAATTGGAAAAGTGTAATTGATGTGTAATTCCAAAATTACAATAAATTGCAATTTTGGAGTTGAACTCCATAATTGCAAGAAATTGCAAAATTGGAATTACAAGCATATTCAAAAACAATCTAGATAAAATCAAATTTCAAAACATGAAAAACAAAATCACACTTGTAATTTTGAGTATAGTATTTACTTTTTGTGTAAATGCTAAAAGTAAAAATAACAAACCATTTCGAGTAGTAGGCTATTATTGTGGTGTAGGAATTCCTATTGATAGTTTTGAGGTAGAAAAACTTACTCATCTAATTTTTTCATTTGGGCATTTAAACGGAAACAGATTTGTAATTCATAGCAAGATAGACTCTACAACTATTCAAAGAATGGTAGAATTAAAAAACAGAAACCCTAAATTAAAAGTATTGCTTTCGTTAGGTGGCTGGAGTGGATGCAAAACCTGTTCGGATGTTTTTAATACAGAAGTTGGCAGAAAAGAATTTGCACAATCTTTAAAATCCGTTTCACAATATTTTAAAACAGATGGGATTGATTTAGATTGGGAGTACCCAGCCATCAAAGGTTTTCCTGGTCATACATACAGACCAGAAGACAAACATAGTTTTACTTTATTGTTGAAAGAAATCAGAAAAACGATGGGTAAAAATTTCGAAATCAGTTTTGCCGCAGGCGGTTTTACTAGTTATATTGATTCATCTATTGAATGGAATGAAGTAAATAAATATGTTGATTTTATTAATGTAATGAGTTATGATTTAATACATGGTTATAGTACTTCAACAGGTCATCACACTGCTCTTTTTTCAACACCACAACAAATTGAATCAACTGACCATGCAGTAAAAATGATGTTGCATTATGGTATTTCAAGTAATAAAATTGTAATTGGTGCAGCTTTTTATGGTAGATATTTTGAGGTGAATTCTACTGCCAATAATGGATTATATCAAAAATGTTCATTTTTAAAATCAGTTAGTTACAAACTTTTTGAGGATAGTATTTATAACACAAACAAAGGCTTCGAAATCTTTTGGGATTCGGTTGCTAAAGCACCTTATGCAATTAATAGAAATAGAAATTTATTTTTTACCTATGATAATGAGAAATCAATTCAACTAAAAGTAAATTATGGATTAGAAAATAATCTAGGCGGCATAATGTTTTGGCAATTGTATGATGATAAATTCAAAAATGGTTTATTGAATTGTATAAATGAAAAGCTTAAAAATTCTAAGAATATAAAATAATACCAAAAGAAAAAGGCAGTCATTGCTGACTGCCCTTTGCCCTAAAGGCTATTAGTGGTTTAATAATATTTCTCTTGATTACTCAAGAATCCTTAAAGGCGCTGCAATAATATTAAATTTTATTTAAATCTTCAATTACATCTATTGAATGGGTTTCCAACATAGTTTGTGAACAAAATATATCAAATCCATTCTCTAACCAACGCAGTTGTTCCAATTGCTCTACATTCTCTAACATAGACGATTGAAGATTAGCAATTGAGAATAAAGCATTTTTCATATATCCATACATTCCTATGTGTTTATAGAATTGAACTTCAGCAGATTGGTTTCTACAAAATGGAATAGTGCTTCGAGAAAAATATAGCGCTTTAAAGTGTCTATTAATTACTACTTTTATAATATTGGGGTTGTTTAGTAATTCAATTTCATCATCTTTTTTAATTGGCTTAATTAAAGTAGTTAATCCATTTTCTTTAGGCACTTCATATAGTTTTTTTGCCAATTGATTAATTTGTTCGGGCTGAATAAATGGTTCGTCACCTTGAATATTAATATAGGCATCGGCATCAATTTGCTTAGCAATTTCATTGCATCTATCTGTGCCTGATTGATGATGAGATGCAGTATACATTACTTTACCACCAATTGATTCAATATTTTTATAAATACGTTCATCGTCTGTGGCAACTATAACATCAGCTAGCATATCCGCTTTACAAGCTTGTTCATATACACGTTGAATCATCGTTTTACCCTTAATATCAACTAAAGGCTTTCCTGGGAAACGTGTACTTCCATATCTAGAAGGAATTATTCCAATTATTTTCATGTGTGAAAAATAAGATTTAATTTTTTATTTAGCATAAAAACTAAAATATTCAATATCAAGATACCATAATTACTGGTTAAATTAGTTTATTTGTAACTAAATATTTTAATCGTGCAGAAGAAAAAAATTGTATTTATTATTAATCCAAAATCGGGTACAAAAAACAAAGTTTCCTTGCCCGATTTAATAAAAAAGAACATCGACAATAGCTTGTTTGATTACGAAATACAATTAACAGAATACGCTGGGC
>CANFST010000088.1 GCA_947449695.1 Chitinophagales bacterium | reverse complement strand
CATAGAAATGGGGATTTCTTCTCAGATAAAAGCAGTTTACAACCCAGAGGGCCTTCATCCTGCACGCGGCATGGCTGGTTCAGACTTGCGTCCATTGACCAATATTCCTTACTGCTGCCTCCCGTAGGAGTCGGGCCCGTGTCTCAGTGCCCGTGTGGGTGATCATGCTCTCACATCACCTACTGATCGTTGACTTGGTGAGCCGTTACCTCACCAACTATCTAATCAGACGCACGCCCATCTTTAATCGCCGGAGCTATAATTATAATGTGATGCCACATCATAATATTACGGTGTATTAATCCCTCTTTCGAGGGGCTATTCACCAATTAAAGGAAAGTTGCGTACGTGTTCCGCACCCGTTTGCCGGTCGCCACCCAGTATTGCTACCTGTGCTGCCCCTCGACTTGCATGTATTAAGCCTGCCGCTAGCGTTCATCCTGAGCCAGGATCAAACTCTCCATTGTAAGAAAAGTTTGAACTGCTCATTCAAATTAGAATGACTTAGTTCGTTTAAAATTATTATGTTAGTTTACTTGAAGATTTCATCTTACTTAATGTTTCTTGCCAATACTTCAAAGAACGTTGTTCAAATTTTTCGGGCTGCAAAGGTACATGCAATTTTTACATTGTCAAGCTTTTTGCGAAATATTTTTTAAAATATTTTTGCCGTTTTGAACTTGTGATTAATTCATCTTTCGACGCTTTTAATCTTGTTTAAGAGAACTTTTGTGAACACCGTTTTTTTTAACGGGCTGCAAAGGTAGCAGCATTTTTCTGATTGTCAAGTTTTTTTGAAAAAATTTTTAAAAAATTTTTTCTTTTTCATTTCTAATCAGAGAACTTTTGTGAACACCGTTTTTTTTAACGGGACGCAAAGATAACAACATCATTTGTGTTTATGCAAGTTTTTTCAGACATTTTTTTTAAAATAAGCTGAAAGCCCTATGAATAGGGCTTTTGCAATTAAACTATTTAAGCTAAAAACCAGAAAATCATTGTTATAATGATGGGTAAAGGTTAAATTTTGATTAATTCAAAACAGTTGAAATCATCATAATAATGTACCTCGAAGAATAATATAAGCTACACTAAAATAGATAACCAAGCCTGTTACATCAACTAATGTAGCTACAAATGGGGCGGAAGAAGCTGCAGGGTCTGCTCCTAATTTTTTTAAAGCAATAGGTAACATGGAGCCTGAAATAGTACCCCACAACACTACACCGACTAAAGAAAAACCAATGGTGATGGCCACCAATAACCAATGAATACCATAATTGTAAAGATGTGTTTGTTGCCAAATCAGAATCCTTAAGAAGCCCACAAAGCCAAGTATAGAGCCTAATGTAAGACCCGATAATATTTCACGGCGCATTACACGCCACCAATCTTTGAAGGTAATTTCGCCTAATGCCATGGCACGAATTATCAACGAAGATGCTTGCGAACCTGAATTTCCTCCGCTTGAAATAATCAAAGGAATAAACAAAGCTAACACTACTGCTTTGCTGATTTCGCCTTCGAAGAAACCCATAGCAGTGGCTGTGAGCATTTCGCCAAGGAATAATATAATGAGCCATCCTGCCCGTTTTTTAATCAGATTTTTAAAACTAATAGTAGTGTATGGTTCATCTAAGGCTTCGGAACCCCCGATTTTCTGAATCTCTTTTGTATCTTCTTTTTCAGCCAAACGCAACACATCATCAATGGTTACGATGCCTAATAAAACACCGTTAGCATCTACAACAGGCAGTGCAAAGCGATTGTGCTGGCGGAAAATATTAATAGCTTCGGTTTCTTTATCAGTGGCTAATAATTGCAAATAGCGATGATCCATCACATCGCTTACCAAAGTTTCGGGTTGAACAAAAATGAATTCTCTGATTCTTATATCATCAATCAATACACCATTATCATCCACTACATAAATGACATTCACTGTTTCGGAATTTTGCCCATGACTGCGAATGAAATCGAATACCCGTGCCACGGTCCAATGTTGTTTTACGGCTATGTAATGGGGTGTCATCAATCTGCCCACGGAGTGTTGCGGATATCCCAACAGCGATAAGGTAATAGTGCGTTCATCATCGTTTAATTGTTTCACCAATTCGTTTACCACACGGCTGGGACAATCTTTTAAAAATGCTGTACGGTCATCATCGGGTAAGCTATTGAGCAGCATAGCTACCTTTTTATGATGAATATTCTTAATCAGCAATAGTTGTGTTTTTTTGGGTAATACTTTAAAGCATTTTATGGCCAATACATCGGGCAGGGCTTCGTACACTTCTATTTTATGTGCATCATTGCAACGCTCCAGGATATACAATATATCATTGTATTTCATTGCCTTTAGCTTGGCTGTTAAAGCTTCGGCGTTGGTATTATCGAGTAGCTCTTTTATTTTGTTGAAATGAGGCATGCTGTAAGATATGGCTTAATTGAAATGACAAAACTATTATATTGTTTGTCATTCTGTAGCCAGATATTTCTTAATAAAAAATTGCGCTATGGAGACAAGACTAAAGACGAGGGGAAGCAGGTGGAGAAGAAACAACCGAACTTTCAAATTGCCCGTCAAGCCTCAGTGGCAAGAAAACTATACTATTATTTCTGATTTTAGCCATCGTTGGTGTTTGTTCACCAACGATTCAAATGGAGTTGTCGGTGGACAAACACCGACAACGGCTTAACTAATAACTTTTTTCACAACAGTGAAAAAACATCAACTTACCTGATAAATATCTACCTCATAGCTGGCATTATTGCTGTCATCATTGGTGAACAAACACCAACGATTTGAATAAAAAAAAGAATCCCGAAACACTTTTCAGCATTTCGGGATTCTTTTTTTCACTTTATTACTTTATAAACCTGATGAACTGCTTAATTCGCTTTCACTTCGTTCACCAATTCTTGCAACATTTTTTTAGCATCGCCAAATAGCATACGGGTTTTATTGCCATAGAATAATTCGTTATCAATACCTGCATAACCTTTATTCATCGAACGTTTGTTTACAATAACAGTTTTTGCTTTTTCTACTTCCAAAATCGGCATACCAAAAATTGGTGAAGCAGGATTTGTTTTCGCTGCAGGATTTACCACATCATTCGCTCCTAAAATCAATACCACATCTGTAGTTGCAAATTCATCATTTGCCGCATCCATTTCTAATAATTTATCGTAGCTCACATCAGCTTCAGCCAACAATACGTTCATGTGACCAGGCATACGACCTGCCACTGGGTGAATGGCATATTTCACATCCACACCTTTTTCAGTCAATTGTTTTTCCAACTCATGACAAATATGTTGTGCTTGTGCCACTGCCAAACCATAACCTGGAACGATGATTACTTTTTGCGCATAGCTCATATTAATAGCCACGTCAGCCGCTGAAATTTCTTTAATTGTGCCACCACTTTCGCCTACAATAGCAGTTGCTCCGCCACCACCAAATGAACCAATAATTACATTCAGCAACGAACGATTCATGGCTTTACACATCAACACAGTAAGCAATGTTCCTGCTGCACCAACCAGGATACCACCTGTCAACATTACGCCGTTGTTATATAAAAACCCACCAAAAGCCGCAGCCACACCTGTGAAGGAATTCAATAAAGAAATCACCACCGGCATATCTGCACCACCAATCGGCATAACGAATGAAATACCATATACGCAAGCCATTCCGAAAACCACAAACATCATCATGTGTGCTGATTCTGCATTTCCATTTAACATGAATCCTGCAACTGCGAATACTGCAATTAAGAATGCCAAATTGAAATAGGTTTGACCTTTGAAACTATAATCATTTAAGTTGCCATTTAGTTTTAAGAATGCAATCACTGAACCTGCAAATGAAACCGAACCGATTATCATTCCTAAAATAATGGTGATTGAATTGCCACTCATTAATGAACCATCGCCGATTGTGTGTAATACATGTCGGAACTCGATGATACCAATTAGTGCAGCACACAAACCGCCCATCCCGTTGAAGATGGAAACCATTTGTGGCATAGCAGTCATTTGTACTTTCTTAGCTGAAATAGTTCCAAGAATAGAACCCACAACCATTCCGGCAAAAATCCAGATTAAGTTGCCAAGATGTTTTGGCTGACCATCATCACCAGAAAATTCATATAAAAAGATGGTTCCGAAAATGGCTACTGCCATACCAAATGCAGCCACTAAATTTCCTTTACGGGCAGATTCTGGTTTTGATAACATTTTTAAGCCGATGATAAATCCAAGGCTTCCTATTACGTAGCAAATGTTTAGTAGTGCGTAATTGCTCATTATTGAAATTTAAATTTAGAGATTTTAAGATTTAAAAAAATAGAGCTTAAAGGCATTTCTAAATTTTTAAATTGATTCATTTATAAATTGGGTTTATTTTTTCTTTTTAAACATTTCCAGCATTCTGTCGGTTACCACAAATCCACCTACTACATTCAAAGTACCGAACACAACAGCTAAGAAGCCTAAAATTTCTACCAGCAAATCGCCTTCGGCAGCTTTGCCCATTACAATGATTGAACCGATGATAACAACACCATGAATGGCATTCGCACCGCTCATTAGCGGTGTATGCAAAATGGTTGGTACTTTTTCAATTACTTCAATACCTACGAAAATTGAAAGAATAATGATGTACAACATTCTTACGTTGACATCCTGTGAAAATAATTCTGTTATAAAATCCATACTTGAAAAGTTAATAGTTATTAGTTAATTGTTTTTAGAATTAGCAGATTAGCACATTATCAAATTAGTACATTGTTATTCCGCTGCTACTTTTTCATTTACCACTTTGCCATCATGGGTTATGCAAGTTCCTTTTACCAAATCATCTTCCCAGTTGAGGGTAACACCACCTTCTTTATTGATAATCAGTTTTAAGAAATTGATTAGGTTTTTACCATACAACTTGCTTGCATCCATGGCAGTTTCAGAAGCCAGATTAGAATTGCCAATAATTTTTACACCGTTGTGAATTACTATTTCTTTGTCTTTAGTTACTTCACAATTGCCGCCAGTTGAAGCGGCTAAATCAACAATCACACTGCCTGGTTTCATTGCTTCTACCGTTGCTTTTTCAATCAACAGCGGCGCCTTTCTTCCAGGAATTTGAGCAGTGGTAATGATAATATCAGCTTTTGATGCATGTTCGTGAATCTTAGCTTTCTGACGTGCAATAAATTCAGGTGTTTGCTCAACAGCATAACCACCAGCTTTTGATGCATCGGCAGCGCCTTCCACTTCAATAAATTTAGCACCTAATGATTGACATTCTTCTTTTACAGCAGGTCGGGTATCAAATGCTTCTACCTGTGCACCCAATCGTTTTGCTGTTGCAATGGCTTGCAAGCCAGCAACGCCTGCACCAACTATCATTACTTTAGCAGGTGTAATAGTGCCTGCCGCAGTCATTAACATTGGGAATAATTTAGGATAATGCGTTGCTGCCATAACCACAGCTTTATAACCAGCCAGATTGGCTTGCGATGAAAGCACATCCATTGCCTGCCCACGAGTTGTACGTGGTAACATATCCATGCTGAACAAAGTAATTCCTTTGCCGGCAATGGTTTTCATTTTTGCTCCGTTGTATAATGGCAAGTACTGACCT
>CANFST010000087.1 GCA_947449695.1 Chitinophagales bacterium | reverse complement strand
TTTTTAATCCACCAGTTTTTTAACGCCACCACTCCAATCGCTATTATCAACACTATTAATAGCGCATACTTCCACCGATGCATCTTTGCCATGCGGCAAATTGCTGATAGTTTGTTTGCGTTTTTTTGATGCCAATAGCATTACCCATGTAGCACCATTATCTAGGTTATACCTACAATGAAAAGTATCAAACTTCAAATCGTTGCTCGGAATTACATCTTGTTTTTTCATGACCTTGAAACTTTAAATTGTTTAAAAAAATTGTTTTAGCATTTGCACTATAATTAAGTTGGTGCTATTAAATAAAAAGCCAGTTTTGCAAATGGGTAAATCATTTCGATTTTCTATCCAATCATTTCGATTTTCCTTCCATTCAATTTGATTTTCCTTCCTATCAATTTAATTTTCTATCCTATCGTTTTGATTTTCTATCCAATCAATTCGATTTTCCTTCCAATCAATTTAATTTTCTATCCTATCAATTTGATTTTCTATTCTATAAATTCGATTTTATTGCTTTTAAAAATGAAAAACCCTTTTTTAAAACTACTTTACTATTGAAAAGAACTTGGCGAAACCATTTGCACACTTGCTGATGTAAAATTGATAGCAGAAAACCCCTTGTTGAAAAAATTCCCCTGCTCGGCCTCGTTTGTAGCAGCGATATGAGCGTAGGAAACGAGGATGTAAGCGGTACTTTGTCTATGGCGAAAATAAATACTGGATAGAACAATGAAAAACTATAATTTTGAAGCCGTTGTCGGTGTTTGTCCACTGTCAACCCCATTTAAAACAGCACTAAATAACTAATTTTGAAACATGCAGCTACAAAATCCATTTTTGTTTTATTCGGGAAATCCAATATTGTTTTACACAGCTACCATATTTCAGCCATCGTTGGTGTTTGTTCACCAACTATTCAAAGGAAGTTGTCGGAGGACAAACTCCGACAACTGCTGCAAGAAGAGACCAAGTTCGTCAAACTTGTGTAAATTAGAGTAGTGGCATTTCAATATTTCCTTGTTATTATTGCATAAAAGTTTGACGAACTTTTTTAGCTGATATGAACACACTTAACAGCAGGTTGGGCTATACTTCAGTTGTCGGAGAACAAACTCCGACAACTGCTGCAATAATACCAATAGTGGCGAAAAAATGTTTAAGTTTGCAATGATGAAAATAAACACATTGAATCAGGCAGTCACCAAGCCCCAACGCTCAAAGGCTATGCGGCAGCTTGGCGACAACAAACGCAGCTTAACTTCTACGGAGGGAATTTCTTCTGATTTTGAAAATGGCATATACATTTGCATTATCACTAATCAAATTACCAATCAACAGCAAATCAGAAAATTAATCATTCAAAAAGATGAATAAATTAATCAGCATTGGCGAAAAGAGCAAAATTGCTCTTTTCGCTTTTTTATTTTGTGTATTATTGAGTAACTATGTATTTGCACAAAAAAATCTTATTCCTAACTTCTCTTTTGAAGTAGTAGATTCATTCCCATCCTATTATTTGGGACTTTGTCGTCCTGGCCATGTACAATTAGCAGTACCATGGACTTCGCCAATTACTGGCGTTGCTGAAATTTTTCATACAGATGCTATAGATTCAACATGTCGTGCACCATTTAATGATAATTGGCCTTATGAATATCAATATCCAAGAACTGGAAAAAAAATGATAGGTATGTGGATGTTAGATTTATTTAAAGGGGCTAATTATAGAGATTATATTCAGGTACCTTTTACCGATAGCTTAAAAGCCAATCATTGTTATATTGCTTATTTTTATGTTAATCCTGGGTTCATTTATTCATCGTGCAATAATATAGCTATGAGTATATCAGATACTGCCTTGCCACCTGGTCCTTATGGGGGTTTTCAATTTTATCCTGATTTGGTACAATTACCATCGCATATTATGAAACAAGGCAATCCTGTGATAACTGATACAGCTAATTGGACACCCATTGCTGGTATTTATCAAGCACATGGTGGCGAAAAATTTGCTATCATTGCTAATTTTCATCCTGATTCTTTGACAGATACGATTCGCATAAATGCGCTTTTCACATCATATCTAAGTGCATATTACTTAGATGATGTTTTCTTTTTTGAAGCAGGTGCATATGCAGGCAAAGACACTGCTATCAACAAAGGCGATAGTGTGTTTTTAGGTATAGAACAAGTGCCAGGGGTGCAAAATAACTGGTTTGTAAATGGAAACATAATAAAACAAAACACAGGTGGTATATGGGTGCAGCCGCAGCAAACCACTACTTATATTTTGCAATCAACCATTTGTAATACTACTTATTATGATACAGTGGTGGTAAGTGTTAAAAATGTGGGAATAGAACGATTAACGATGAATGATGAACGATTAACAGTTAGCCCGAATCCTTGTCAAGACAAGTTATCAGTTAGCGGTTATCAGTTAGCAGAAAATACGAAATTAGAAGTCAGCAATTTACTTGGTCAGGTTGTATTCAATCAACAAATCAATAACTCAACAAATCATCAAATACAAATAGATGTCTCAGCATTGAGTAAAGGGTTATACTTTATTAAAGCTACTGATGAAAAGGGAAATGTAAAAAATGTTAAGTTTGTGAAGGAGTAAAAATTAATCAATCTCAGCCAGATGTTTTTCAATAAACTCTCTCACACAGGCATCACCGCCTTTGTGTTGCAACACCATGTCAACAGCTTTTTTTATATCATCTACCGCATCAGCAGGGCAGGCAGATAAACCAACTTTCTGAATCACCTGCAAATCGTTTACATCATCGCCCACATAAGCCACTTCATCCATTGAAATATTTAATCCATCAATCCATTGTGTAAGGATTTCCAGTTTGTTTTCTTCGCCTACATATACAAGTTGCACACCCAGCATATTAGCCCTGTGCAGCACAATTTGTTTGCTGATGCTGGCTGAAATAATGCCTACCTGAAAATTATTTTTAGTTAAATAACGAATGGCTAATCCATCTTTGGTATTAAATTTTTTAAACTCATCACCTTTTTCAGTGATGTAAACACCGCCATCGGTCAGCGTTCCGTCAACATCTAATACCAGCAATTTTATTTTTTCAGTTTTTATCATGCTTCGCCTTTAATTAAATTATTAAATGTAACTGCGCCTGTAATTTCATTGCTATCATTCACTACTGGTAAAAACAAAATAGCAAATGGCAACGATTTTATCATCACCAGCATTTCGGCAGTGGTTTTATTTTCATTAATTGAAACTGGTTTTGGGTTGATAATATCGGTCAATGAAATTTTATCTAATTGCGTAATGTTTTTTAAAATACCTCTTCGTAAATCTGCATTGCTGCTGATGCCAGCCATTTTGTTGGCAGCATTTTCAAATAAAACAAAACCCATTTTATAATCTTCCATGCAATGAACTGCTTCGGCAAAATTTGTTTTTTCAATAGTCAGAATTGGTAGTTCATCGGCAGTCATCATAAAATCTTTAATCAAAAAATCAGAAGAAGCATTTTCGCTTTTCAATTTCAATAATGCTGAGCCGATATTTTTATGTTGCATTAAATAAGAACCTGAAACGCTTGCAAATACTCCTAAATCACGTAGTATAAACGAAACTTCATTGTTTACACCGCCATCCACATGAATTTTTTTAAGCGGAAATTCTTTTTTGAATGCTCTGATTTTTCTGAATGTGTTTGTATTAAAACTGCCACCGCTTTTGCCGGGTGTAGTAGTCATCAACAAAATAAAATCGCATTCTTTTTCATACGCATTAAAAGCAGCAATTTCTGTATCGGCAACTATTGCCAAACCAATTTTAGTAGAAGAAAATGCAGGAAAGTTTACTTTGTTTTTGAAGTTTTCAAACTGAAAAGCAACCGTATCTACTTTGTATTTTTCAATGGCATCAAAATATTTTTCGGGTGTTGATGAAATGATATGCAGGTCAATAGGTCGGTTACTTAAGGTTCTGATGGCAGCAATATCTTCAAACACTTTTTCATCATCATTGCAATCTACATGAAACATATCAATGTCATGTTCATTCAATGTTTCAATAATTTCGTTGATGCTGCGTTTTTTATCGGAATAAATGGAGGCAGAAATTTTCACAAATTGTACACTGTTTAAAAAATAAAAGCCTGCATGTACAGGCTTCTATTTTTATTTTTAATTTTTTTATTTGGTTTTTACGGGTACAATCAATTTTTTGAAAACCTTGAATTGGTCAGGTGTTAAAAAAAGATTTACATCCTTATCTAATTTATCTTCAACTCCCTTTAAATTTTTAGCTTTTTCTTCAGGTGCAATACGTGCATTTGAAAGTTCATTTGAAACCTCATAATATCTAACAACTGCATCAATTAATTTTTTAGTTTGTTCAGGGTTAAGGTGCAATTTTTCTGCAATTCGTTCAGCTCTGATGCTAGCTTGACGAGCTGGTGTTTGGTTTGCAATTTTTTGTTCATCTTGTAAATCTTGTTTGTCGGTAGCACTATGATCTTGAGCAAATATTTTACCTAATGATAAAACTGCAATGCACGAAAGGATAATAATTTTCTTCATTGTTTTTATAAATTTATTTCATCAAAATTAAACAATACAATTGGTTTTTAAAAGTGAAAACTAAAATGGAATGTTAAATGCAAAATCGATGTTTTAAAATCAAATTCAATAATCCCGAAATAGAATATTTATAACTTTGCTGACTAATTTTTTTTAAATGAAAGATTTTTCAAACGCAATAATAGAGTGTGTACCCAATTTTAGTGAAGGACACAATATGCAAATCATCAAACAGATTACAGATGAAGTAGAAAAAGTGGAAGGTGTAAGCTTGCTGGATGTTGACCCGGGCAAAGCGACCAACCGAACAGTAGTAACTTTTGTTGGCAACCCGAATGCAGTGATTGAAGCAGCTTTTCAAGCCATTAAAAAAGCTGGTGAGTTGATTGATATGCGTCAGCACAAAGGCGAACATCCACGAATGGGTGCTACGGATGTGTGTCCGCTGATTCCAGTGAGTGGTATCACGATGGAAGAAACTGTTGAATTTGCAAAACAATTAGCCAAACGTGTAGCTGATGAATTGCACATTCCTACTTATTTATACGAATATGCACAAGCCAATCCTGCCAGAAAAAATTTAGCAGAAATAAGAAGTGGTGAATATGAAGGCTTGGCTGCAAAAATGCAAAAGCCTGAATGGAAGCCCGATTACGGCGGTACAACATTTAACGAACGCAATGGTGCAACGGTGATTGGTGCTCGTGATTTTTTGATTGCTTACAATGTGAATTTGAATACCACTTCTACAAGAAGAGCAAACTCTATTGCGTTTGACATCAGAGAAAAAGGCCGTCAGAAAAAAGATGAAAAAGGAAAAGCGATAAAAGATGCAGCTGGAAATGCCATCTGGGAGCCGGGTTTGTTGAAATCGGTAAAAGCAATTGGTTGGTTTATTGAAGAATATGGGGTAGCGCAAATTTCTATCAACTTAACTAATATGTACGATACACCGCTACATAAAGTGTTTGATACCGCTTGCGAACGAGCCACAGCAAGAGGTTTAAGAGTAACAGGCAGTGAGTTGGTTGGTTTAGTTCCGTTGGAAGCATTGCTGGAAGCAGGGAAATATTTTTTAAGAAAACAACAACGGAGCGTTGGCGTAAGCGAAAGTGAATTAATAAAGATTGCGGTGAAATCTTTGGGTTTGGATGAATTAGCACCATTTGACCCACAAAAGAAAATCATAGAATATCAGTTGCAAAAATCATCTGCAAAAAAATTGGTGAACATGAATTTGCAACAATTTGCTGAAGAAACAGCCAGCGAATCACCAGCACCCGGAGGTGGCTCTATTGCTGCTTATTGTGGTGCAATGGGTGCAGCATTGGCAACAATGGTAGCAAATTTGTCTTCACACAAAGCTGGTTGGGATGCACGATGGGAAGAGTTTTCAAACTATGCTGAAAAAGGACAAGCCATTGTAAAACAATTGTTGAGTTTGGTAGATGAAGATACAGATGCATTCAATCAAATTCTGGCTGCATTTGGTTTACCAAAAAATAATGATGTGGAAAAAGCTGCACGAAAACAAGCCATAGAAGCCGCTAC
>CANFST010000086.1 GCA_947449695.1 Chitinophagales bacterium | reverse complement strand
TTAAAATTTGAAGAATTATTTTTGATTCAATTAAGACTACTCCGAACCAAAATCAATAGAAATCATACCACTAAAGGTTTTGTGTTTGAAAAAATTGATAATCATTTCGATAATTTTTTTAAAAATTATTTGCCTTTTGAATTAACGAATGCGCAAAAAAGAGTGATTCGTGAAATAAGAAAAGATGTGTTGTGTGGTAAACAAATGAACCGATTGTTGCAAGGTGATGTTGGCAGTGGAAAAACAATTGTGGCATTAATGAGTATGCTGATGGCTGTAGATAATGGCTTTCAGGCTTGTCTGATGGCACCTACTGAAATATTGGCGCAGCAACATTTTGAAGGCATTTCAAGTTTGGTAAAAGATTTAGGAATCAATGTTGCATTGCTTAGTGGCTCTTCAAAAACTAGTGAACGAAAATTTATTCAACGAGAATTGGAAAGTGGAGCGATAAATATTTTAATTGGCACTCATGCTTTGATTGAAGATACTGTTCAATTCAAAAATTTGGGATTAGCAGTGGTAGATGAGCAACATAAATTTGGTGTACAACAAAGAGCAGCATTATGGCGAAAAAACTCAACGCCACCGCATATTTTGGTAATGACTGCTACACCGATTCCACGGACATTAGCCATGACATTATATGGCGATTTGGATAGCAGTGTAATTGATGAATTACCGCCAGGACGCAAGCCTATCAAGACAATTCACAAATTCGATTCGCATCGTTTGCAGTTGTTTGGTTTTTTGAAAGATGAAATTGCAAAGGGTCGTCAGGTGTACATTGTGTATCCATTGATTGAAGAAAGTGAGAAATTAGATTTGAAAGATTTGATGGATGGTTATGAAAGTATCAGCCGTGAATTTCCTTTGCCAGATTATAAATTAAGCATTGTTCATGGCCGTCAGAAAGCTGATGATAAAGAATATGAAATGCAACGATTTGTGAAAGGTGAAACGCAAATAATGGTGGCAACTACCGTGATTGAAGTGGGTGTTAATGTTCCAAATGCAAGTGTGATGGTGATTGAAAATGCTGAACGGTTCGGGCTTTCGCAATTGCATCAGCTTCGTGGAAGAGTTGGTAGAGGCGCAGACCAATCTTATTGCATCTTGATGACTAGTCATAAATTAGGTGTTGATGCCCGAACAAGGATGAAAACTATGTGTGGCACCAATGATGGATTTGTGATTGCAGAAGTAGATTTACAACTCCGTGGACCTGGCGATATTGAAGGCTTGCAGCAAAGTGGTGTAATGAATTTGCACATTGCAAATCTGGCTAAAGACCAACAAATTTTGCAAACTGCAAGAGATAAAGCCAACGAAATTTTAGATGAAGATGCATTGCTGCAAAAACCCGAACATCAACGAATGTTGCAATTGATTCATTCATTGGAACAAGAAAAAAAAGTGTGGGGAAAGATTTCGTAGATTTTTATTGAATTCACTTCGCAAACAAATTGTATTTTCGCCTTCCCAAAAAATAAAATCAAAATGAATTTTAACAAACAAATTTTTGCAGTCATTGCTACTGCTGTTGTACTTTTCTCTTGTCATCCTAAAAACAAAAGGGCTGATACAATGCCCGACCCATTAGCATCACACATTGATAGCACTATCAATCCGGGGGATAATTTTTGGCGATATGCTAATAATGGTTGGTTCAAACAACATCCTATTATTGCTTCGGAAAATAGCAATGGAATTTGGCGCACCATTCAAGATACTATCAATGCTGAAATATTGCAAGTTTGCCAAAAAGCAGTGAATGAAAAAAGCGAAGTAGGCAGCAACAAACAAAAAATTGGTGATTTTTATTTCAGTGGAATGGACACTGTAAATATTGACAAACAAGGCATTCAGCCCATTGCCGATGAGTTGAAAAAGATTGACGACATCAAATCTATCAACGATTTAGCTGCCGCTATGGCGCATTTGCAAAGCATTGGTGCTGGTGTTGGCTTTAGTTATGGTGTGGGCAGAGATGATAAAATCAGCAGCAAATATGCAGTGCAATTGTGGCAAGGTGGATTGGGATTGCCTGACCGTGATTATTATTTTGAAAATGATGCAAGAACAAAAATGATTCGTGCTGAGTATTTGAAGTACATGACTAACATTTTAACCATGACTCAAATTGCTGATGCTGAAAAATCGGCAAAAGAAATTGTGAGCTTAGAAACTGCTTTGGCAAAGGCTTCACGTAAGTTGGAAAACTTAAGAGACCCATATAAAAATTACAACAAAATGACTTTGGCAAAAGTAAATGCCATGACACCTTCATTCAAATGGAATGATTTTGCCACTGCTTTTGGTTTGAAAAATGTTGACACGATGATTATCGGTCAGCCGGAATTTGTGAGTGCATTTGAAAATACTTTGCATGCTTTCCCTATTTCAGTTTGGAAAAATTATTTCAAATTTCATTTAGTGAATGAATATGCTCCTTATTTATCAGCGCCATTCGAAAAAGAAAATTTCCATTTCTTCTCACAAATATTTGGTGGTGTGAAAGAGCAAAAGCCTCGTTGGAAAAGAGTGGTAGAAAATACCGATGGTTTGTTAGGCGAATTAATCGGGCAAGTGTATGTAAAAGAATATTTGCCAGCTGGTGCAAAAGAAAAGATTACCGAGATTGGAAAAGCGATTGCTGAAGTATATGCCGAACACATCAAAGCATTGGATTGGATGAGCGATAGCACCAAACAAAAAGCATTGTATAAGTTGAGTAAAATCACCATGAAAATGGGTTATCCTGATAAATGGAAAGACATGAGCAACTTAAAGATTGACAGAAACAGTTATGCTGCAAACGTGATGGCATGCAGCATCTGGCAACATCAGTATAATACCAACAAATATGGCAAACCAGTTGACAGAACAGAATGGAACATGGAGCCACAAACCTACAACGCTTACTACGAGCCTACTAACAATGAAATTGTGATACCAGCTTGTAACATTATTGTGCCGGGTTATGAAGGCAGAATGCCTGATGATGCGGTGTTGTATGGTGTGATTGGCGGCAGCACTATTGGTCATGAAATTACACATGGCTTTGATGACCAAGGCAGTCAATATGACCCTGAAGGAAATTTAAGAAATTGGTGGAGCAAAGAAGACAAAGCAAAATTTGATAAACGCACTAAACAAATTGTAGCACAGTTCAACCAATATAAAGTGTTGGATAGTTTGAAAATAAATGGCGAAGCTACACAAGGTGAAAACATTGCCGACTTAGGTGGTGTAGTGATGGGCTATGAAGCTTTCAAAAAAACCAAACAAGGACAAAGCACTGAAAAGATTGGTGGCTTAACACCTGACCAACGTTATTTCTTGAGTTATGCTTACAGTTGGATGGTGCAAATGCGCCCTGAATCAATGGCTCGAAGAATTAAGACTGACGTGCATTCGCCTGCTGAATATAGAGTGATTGGACCAGTGAGTAACAACGAAAACTTTTATAAAGCTTTCGATATTAAGCCTGGTCAGTTTATGTATCGCAGCGATAGCGCAAGAGTGAAGATTTGGTAAGAGAATTATCCTAAAGTTTGTCGAACTTCTATTAAATGAACTAACGAAATTTTGAAAATTACGTGAGTTGAATTTGCATAAGTTCGACAAACTTATTTATACAGAAAAAGGCATCAATCATTGATGCCTTTTTTATTTTTTGTTGTAATATTGTGAGTGA
Source organism: Chitinophagales bacterium (assembly GCA_947449695.1). GTDB lineage: Bacteria > Bacteroidota > Bacteroidia > Chitinophagales > CAIODY01 > CAIODY01. Next base: position 2,848 of record CANFST010000086.1, on the reverse strand, counting down.
ATTTGTTCTACCGAGTTTGCAACTCGACAGAACATCAAGGCTGACGGAAACTAATCAATCTTGGTAATTATCAGACAGCCTATAATTTGAATCAAACAATTAATGCTACATTATTACCTGAAATCAATCAAAAAAATTATAACACTATTTTATTAAATCATTATTTGCGGATGCAAAAAATGCCAGTTCAACATTAACAACAATTCAATATGAAAAATATTTTTTTTGCTTTATTTTTATTATTGCACTCCCTTTATGGATTCTCGCAGTTTAAAAATACTAAATGGAAAGTGGGGGTGCATGCAGCAATTGATTTTAGTAGCGGCACAGGCGTGCCTTCCATTACTGATAGCTGCTCATCTGAAATGAATTTTACAAATACAAGTATTTGTGATAGAAATGGTGATATAATATTTTACAGCAATGCTTGTCGTGTTTATAATAAAAATGGACATGTCATGCCTAATGGTAGCGGATTTAATCAAGGGACTATTTCAAATACTTATGTCAATACAGATTATTATCCGCTGATAAAAGCAGCGACAATTATCCCATTTCCTAATGACACTAATAAATTTTATATGTTTTATGAAAATATGGAATGGAATGTAGATGGTGATTATCTGCCCGAAAAATTATACTATTTGGTGGTAGATAGAACATTGGATGGTGGTAAAGGTGATGTAACAATTAAAGACCAAATAGTTATTAATGGAGATACACTTATTGGTGACGAAATATTAGCAGTAAAACATGGTAATGGAAAAGATTGGTGGTTGATAGCAAGAAAATATAAAAGCAATTTATATTACAAAGTACTTATAGATGGCAATGGTGTGCATAGTGCTGCTAAACAAACAATTGGGAACAATTTCAATTATCAATACACTGTTGGAGGGGGGGGGGGCATCTCTTTACAAGGCGATAAACTATGCTATTTAAATGCAGACCAAAGTTACAGACCCTTTCAAATGAATTTATTCGATTTTGATAGATGTACAGGATTGTTGAGCAATTATAAAACTATATTTCACAGTAACATAACTGACACCATAAGTTGGTGGTCAAGCTGTTTTTCACCTAATGGTAAATATCTTTATTTTAGTGATAAACTAAAAATTTATCAAATGGATTTGAATGCAACGAACCTCTTAAGTAGTGTTCAAGTAGTAGGGCTAAATACTATACAGTTGAGGTATTTTTTTAAAATGGAAATTGGCCCTGATAATAAAATATATGTAGCTCCTTATGGATCTAATAATTACATGAGTAGAATAAATGCACCAGATAGTTTTGGTATGGCTTGTCATTTTGTTGAAAATGCTATACAATTTGGCAGTAGCATAGCTGGTCCTTGGGCAGAAGGAGGCTTACCCAATACACCAAATTTTGCTTTAGGTGCAATTAATTGTAATGTTGGAATGGAAAATGTAGCTACTGAAAACAATGGTTTAAATATTTATCCTAATCCAACGAATTCAAACTTCACAATTGCAAGTGATAATTCAACAATAAAATCAATCACAATTTATGATATAGTTGGGCGAGAAGTCATGCATCAATCTTTAAATAAAAAATCAGCACTTATCAGTTTAGCAGGGTATTCAAGTGGATTATATTTTATCAAGGTGGTTAATGAAAATGGAGAGGTGTTCACAAAAAAAATTGTAAAAGAATAAACAAAAACACTAACCCCAGCTCTTCCTCTTTTGTAGCCAAGCAAATGAGCGAAGGAAACGAGGATGAAAGAGGCAAATCGTTTCAAACGAAAAAACAAAATTATCCTCGTTGGCTCAACACAAAACCAACGCCCCAAACGAGGACAAGCAGAGAAGGGTATTCATTAAAAAGATGTCATTCTAAAATAAAAGGAGCAATAAAAGTATTGCTCCTTTTTTGTGCTTATTGGTATCCCTGAATGCAAAACACTTTTGTGTTTCGAGTTCATGGACATCGTTGGATGCAAAACACTTTTGTGTTTTGGGCTCATGGACATCGTTGGATGCAAAACACTTTCGTGTTTTGGACTCATAGGCATCGCTGAATGCAAAACACTTTTGTGTTTTGAGTTTATGGACATCGTTGGATACAAAACACTTTTGTGTTTTGAGTTCATGGGCATCGTTGGATGCAAAACACTTTCGTGTTTTGGGCTCATAGACATCGTTGGATACAAAACTCCAGCTCGTCCTCGATTGTAGCCAAGCAATGAACGAAAGAAACTAGGATGAAAGAGGCAAATCGTTTCCAACGAAAATGACTTATTACTTCAACTGTTAGATGAATGGCATTATAAAAATCAGCGTTAAGATTTTTTAAAACAGTTGCGCTGCATTAGCAAGCAAAACTGTTCGAAGTCAGCCACAACAAAAAATAACTCAAAGCACCACCCTATTTCGGCTGACAAGTTTTTTGCTTGCCGCAACAGTTTTTAAAAATTAGCCAATTTTTATCGAGCCTTGAATTTTTGTTTCTTTTTTATCAAGAAAAAAGAAAGATAAATAACCTTGAATTTTTACTTCTTTTGTTTCAATACAAAAGAAAATCAGATCAAATTTCATCGCCTTTTTCTTTTTGCCAGTGTATGCATTCACAATCACCTTTACCCTTTACTTGCCTACATCACCAAATCAGCCTCCAGCAACACCTGCCGCAAAAGCCGAGGAGTTTAAATAGGGTAGCAGAGGTGTAGATATTAAACCAAAACAGCGAATCATCATCTGATACTTCGCTGTTTTGGTAAAGAGCAATAAGTGTTGAGGTTTATTTTTGTACCACCAGTTTTTTAGTTTGCTGGTAGCCTTCTGTTTGAACTTCTACTAAATAAATGCCTGCATTCATATCTGAT
>CANFST010000085.1 GCA_947449695.1 Chitinophagales bacterium | reverse complement strand
CAACGAGGATAATTTTGTTTTTTCGTTTGAAACGATTTGCCTCTTTCATCCTCGTTTCCTTCGCTCATTTGCTTGGCTACAAAAGAGGAAGAGCTGGGGTTAGTGTTTTTGTTTATTCTTTTACTATTTTTTTTGTGAACACTTCGCCATTTTCATTAACCACCTTGATAAAATATAATCCACTTGAATACCCTGCTAAACTGATAAGTGTTGATTTTTTATTTAAAGATTCATACACAATTTCTCGCCCAACTATATCATAAATTGTGATTGATTTTATTGTTGAATTATCACTTGCAACTGTAAAGTTTGAATTCGTTGGATTAGGATAAATATTTAAACCATTGTTTTCAGTAGCTACATTTTCCATTCCAACATTACAATTAATTGCACCTAAAGCAAAATTTGGGTTATTAGGTAAGCCTCCATCTGCCCAAGGACCTAGCGAAGGAGAACCAAAGTGAACTGTATCCAACAAAAAATTGCATGCAGTTCCAAAACTGTCGGGGTGTTGAATTAAACTAATTGTTTCATAACCGCCATAATGAGCGATATAAATTTTACCATTCGGAGAATTTTTCATTAGAAATAATTGACTATAAGGATTTCTAGTGCCTACTTGAATCATCGAGGATAAAGGATTTGAAGATTGTAAATCCATCTGCCATAATTTATCCATATCACTTACATACAAATATCTATTGTTAGGAGAATAGCAACATGATTTTAACCAAAATGTATCTTGAGAGTTATACATTTTTATTTTCCTGTAGTTTGACAGTAGCCCCGAGCATCTGTCAAAATCAAATAAATCTATTTGTCCTGGAGTATTCAGCCCTTCAAATAAATATGCTAAATGTTCTCCATCAATAGTTTGATTAGGACTGTATGTTACCATCTGAGAGTCAATAAATGGATTGCCAAGATATTGAGTAATAGGGCTATTAACACCTGAACTATCTACCAAAACCGAATAATGTTTATCGCTTTTATATTTACCATCCAATATCCACCAATTATTCCCATTGCTGTGTTTAACAGCCATTAACGCTCCTACTTTAAGTGTATCATTTATGATAATATTATCTTTTGAAACAACATCTCCTAAACCTCCGTTCAAGGTTATATCCACAATTAAATAATACAGTTTGCTTGGTACAAAATCACCTCCAAAACTATACTCTAAATTCACATAAAACATATAAAATTTGTTAGTATCATTAGGGAATGGGATAATTATAGCCCCTTTAACTGGGGGATAATAACTACCTGATGAAGCATAAGAATTAGAAATCAAGCCAGCATTAAAATTGCTTCCATTTGGCATCACATGCCCATTTTTGTTAAATACTCTTATCCCATTGCTATAAAAGATAACATTTCCTTTTCTATCACAAATTGAAGTGCTTGTGATTGCTAAAATATTGTTTTTATTGCTATCGTTTAAATTAATTGTTGGAGGAATTGTTCTGAAATCAATAGCAGAATGCCGCCCCATATTCCAATATAAGTCAGTAAATTGGCAAAATGAATATAAAGACAAAAGACAAAAGACAAAAGACAAACTAATTTTTTTCATTTTTTAAATTTTAATGATGAGCAGGCATTTTTTGCATCCGCAAATAATGATTTAAGAAAATAGAGTTATAATTTTTTTGATTAATTTCAGGTAATAGGGTAGCATTAATAGTTTGATTCAAATTATAAGCTGATTGATAATTACCAGCATTGATTAGTTCTTGAACCTGACTAAATTTACCAATATTGCTTTGGGCAGCTGTATTATACCAATTAGCAATTTCGCTTTGATTCAATGCATCTTCAACATAGCGTTTTTGGTTGTAATAAATTTTCAATTTATTTTGATAAGTGTATGCATCTAAAATGCTATTAGCACTAGGCATTTGTAAATGATTGTTTATATAATTTTAATACTTCCTGCTAAATTAACACTTCACCCGTCATTACACTTGGGATCTGAATGCCCATCCATGTCAGAATGGTGGGTGCTAAATCGGCTAGTTTACCGCTTTTCAAATCAGGTTTTTCATTTTTATCTATGAAAAAAAGTGGAACAGGATTTTTAGTATGAGCTGTGTTTGGCGTTCCATCAGGGTTTATCATGTAATCAGCGTTGCCATGGTCGGCAGTGAGTAAAATGGTATAACCATTTTCTAATCCAACCGTCACCACTTCTTTTACACATTCATCCACTGTTTTCACGGCTTTCATCACGGCTTCAAAAATACCTGTATGCCCTACCATATCTGCATTTGCAAAATTCAAACAAACAAAATCAACTTCCGCTTTTTTCAATTCAGCCACTATTGCATCTTTCACAGCGTATGCACTCATTTCGGGTTGTAAATCATAAGTAGCAACTTTGGGCGAAGGAATCATAATTCTCTTTTCATTTTCAAATGGTTCTTCACGTCCGCCATTAAAAAAGAAAGTTACATGCGGATATTTTTCTGTTTCGGCAATACGAATTTGTTTTTTGCCATGTTTCGCTAATACCTCTCCCAATGGGCTTTCCACGTTGTCGTTATCAAAAATCACATGTACATTTTTGTAAGTATCATCATAACGAGTCATGGTGGTGTAATGCAGTTTCAACGTGTGCATATTCTGTTCATGAAAATCTTGTTGCGTTAATGCTTGTGTAATTTCACGGCATCGGTCAGTTCTAAAATTGAAACAAATCACTGCATCATTTTCTTTGATGGCTGAAAAATTATTTTGAATTTTTGCCGGCAAAATAAATTCATCGGTAACATTTGCATAATAAGAGGTTTGCACAGCATCCGCCACCGATAAAGCTTCCGAGCCAATTCCGTTCACCAATAAATCATAAGCCTGCTTCACACGTTCCCAACGTTTATCTCTATCCATCGCATAATATCGCCCAACGATACTACCAATTTTGATGTTGGAATTTGCAATAAATTTTTCTAAATCAGCTAAATATCCTTTGCCACTTTTGGGGTCGGTATCTCTACCATCTGTAAAAGCATGAATGCAGACATTTTTAACATCATGCGCCATCAGTATGCTGCACAAGGCTTTCAGGTGATTCATGGAACTATGCACACCACCTTCACTCACTAAACCCATTAAATGCAAAGTGCAATTATTTTGCTTGGCATGATTGATAGCATCCAACAACGCTTTGTTTGTTTCCAGCTTTTTTTCACGAATGGCAATATCAATTTTCAATAAATCCTGGTAAATAATTCTGCCAGCACCAATGTTCAGATGCCCCACTTCGCTGTTGCCCATTTGTCCATCGGGCAAGCCCACCCATTCGCTATGTGTAATCAATTCGCTATTTGGGTATTGTTTGTATAAATTATTTACAAATTGGGGATTAGCCATTGAGATAGCATCAGTCTTATCACCCAAGCCCTTTCCCCAGCCATCCATAATAATCAAAATAACTTTTCGGTTGTTCATTTTAATAAATTGAGGCCCAAAGATACGGACAGAACAATGGAAACCTATATCATAATGTTTTCATAACATCAACACCTTGCAGATGATTAATATTTAGGTAATTTTGCGGTTTACAAAAATTCAACTACTACTATAATTATGCGTAAAGTTCTACTTCTTTTTATTGCTGTGTTTTCAATCAGCTTATCACAATTAAAAGCACAAACCATCACACCTATTGACAGTGTGCAAACCATTTCTGCTTCTGATTTATCAAATGGCAATGATTTGTCATACAAAAATGGTGATACACTCTGGTTGCAAGGTGTATGTATGTTCAACCCATGTAATTATGCGCAAAGTGGCAGCAATGGCTATCCACAACGTTTATCTACTTTTATCGAGAGTGCATCGGGTGGGGCATGGAAAGGTATACAAGTGATGTTAGACCCAGCAGTGGTAGGTATGACCAATAACAAAGATTCAGTAGTATCATTAGATAATGCCGTTGGTTTTATCAACAACTTTCAATATGGCACTTTGGTTAAATGCAAAGGCATTGTAACGAACTTTGGTGGCAATACCCAATTCAGCCTGTTAAAAACTCCATCAACTGCTATAGGACCTTCTTCTGCACCAGCTGCTATGGTTGTTGCAATTGATAGTTTTGAAAAACTAAATTCAATTACAGCTCTGCAAGATATTCAATTGCCAAGTGGCGAAAAATATGAAGGCACTTATGTGCAAATCAATCATCCTATTATTACTAATGTAAGCACTACCACTGCGAACAGATACCGTTATGACATCAAAGATGCAGCTGGTAACGAAATGGTGGTTCAGGATAATTTCTCAGGCGTATTCACTAACACCAATTATGATATGTATTGCACAGGCAACAATGGTGTAAGCAATACCCCTACCCCTTACACTGGCTATACTAACGGAACTGTTATTACTTATATCCGTGGAATGATTGGTCAATATTTGAATACTACCAACAATACTAAATATTACTCTATTGCTCCATTGCAAATGAGTGATATTGGTGTACCTACTTTTGCACCTCCTACTATTGCTAATATCCGCATCAACCCAGGCAATCCAACCCCATCGCAAGCTGTGAATGTATTGGCTGATGTAACTGATGATAGCACTGTAGCTCAAGTAAAATGTTATTATGCTTTCGGGTTGAACAGCACCACCTGGAGTTCTGTTAACATGAACCTTGCATCTGGCATCACTTATAGTGGTACTATTCCAGCAACAGTTACAGACAGCGTATGGGTGAAATACTACATTAAAGCAGTTGATAATTTTGGTCATATCAGCTACTCACCTGATACATTTGCTACGAATAATTACTATTTATCAATTCAACGTCAAATTAACAAAATCAGTGATATTCAAACCCGTGCTTATGCCAGTGGCAAATCAATTTACGCAGGTGATTCATTAATTGGTATTAATGTACAGGGCATTGTTACTGCTACTTCACAACAAGATGATTTAGGATTGGTAACTATTCAGGATGGTACTAACAAATTTTCGGGTATTGCTATCACTGGTGGCACTTCAGTGACTTATTTGCACCGTGGCGAAAAAATTGCTATCACTGCTGCTAAAGTAAATGAAGTGAATGGTTCGTTCTTAAACAGCAATACGGGTATGACTACTTTAGCTAACCCTACTTTTACTATCTTATCTACCAATAATCCTTTGCCTGCTCCTATCACTACTTTAAATATGGACAGCATTCACTTAAACAATTCACACTATACTGAACCATACGAAGCTATGCTGATCGGGTTTAATAATGTGATGGTATCTGATACTAATCCTGACTGGGCTACAAATGGCAATTTTGGCGAATGGGCTGTTTACAATTCAGTAGGCTCTTTGGGTGTTCGTTGTGATGATTACAGTAACGATATTCCATCTACATTTAATACAGATTCATTAGCTGTAGGCGATAACTTATGTCATATTTATGGTATTGTGCAATATGCACATGGCAACTGGAAAATGTTACCACGTAATCGTGCTGATATTTGTGGTTTTTCAACCGATTATCAAAAGCTTATCTCTTCATTTAACATTAATACTACCACTGGTTTTGTGAATCAAACTGCTGGTACTATTTCATTAAATATGCCTTCGGGAACTATTGTTACCAGTCTTGCTCCATCTATTTTGTTTACAGGTATGACGGTTACACCTTCAACAGGCATTGCACAGGATTTTACCAACCCTGTTACTTATACCGTGAAAGCTTATGATAATACCACTAAGGCTTATGTTGTAACTGTTGCTGTAGCTAATGGCATTGCTGATCTTCAGATTAATCCTTTGCAGGTTTATCCTAATCCGGCTACTCATGAATTAGTTATTCGCCATTTACAATCAGGTATTAAAAAGGTTGAAGTATTAGATATGGTTGGCCAAATGATCAATTGTGATATGATAGTTGACAACACATCTGATAATTGCAAAATGAATATTTCACAACTGCAAGCTGGTGTATATTTTGTTAAAGTTACCGATAGCAATGGCAAAGTGAACAATGCTAAATTTGTGAAACAATAAGCTATTTTATTTGCTATGATGAGAAAGAGCGTTTAGAAAAATCTAAACGCTCTTTTTTTATTAAAGCCTTAATCTATTGCGATGGTTAAGCCCTTAATTATCAATAGTTGAATAAATTATTGATGGTTTCACTCTTAATCATCAATAGTTGAATGGGCTTTTGATGGTTTTGATATAAATGATGAATAATACAATAAACTATCGATGGTTAAGCCCTTAATTATTAATAGTTGAAATAAATTATTGATGGTTTCACTCTTAATCATCAATAGTTGAATGGGCTTTTGATGGTTTTGATATAAATGATGAATAATACAATAAACCATCAATTGTCAAGCTCTTAATTGTCAATAGTTGAATGAGTTGTCGGAAAACAAACTTCATCAACAGCTAAATTATATTATAGCTAGAGGCAAAAGGCAAAAAAGAGATGAGTAAACTGAGCATCTTCATTTTATTCAACAAAAAATCCCGAACCATTGAGATGATTCGGGATTTTTTATTGGTGATTTTATTGCGGTAGTTTAAAACCCTAAGATTTTAAACTCTGTTCTTCGGTTAGCCTGATGTTCTGCATCACTACATGGCACTCCATCTACGCATTTATT
>CANFST010000084.1 GCA_947449695.1 Chitinophagales bacterium | reverse complement strand
TCACAAACTTAGCATTTTTTACATTTCCCTTTTCATCAGTGGCTTTGATAAAGTAAATGCCTGCTGCTAAATCACTCACTTGTATTTGTATTTCATTTCCTAATCTACTCATCTTCAAATCTTCTAATTTTCTTCCTACCACATCATACACTTCTATCATTTTCAAATTGGCTAATTGGCTAATTGTTAAATTGGTATTTGCTGGGTTGGGATAAATTGATATTTGCCCAGTGTTATTAGCAATACCTTCTATACCTATACTACATTCCAATTGTATTTGATGGGTTAGTAAGGGATATTCTCCAGTTACACTGTCTTTAAAATTACCCCCAGCGTATAATATATTGTTCTGTTTATAAGCACTCATATTTTGAAAAGTACCAGTATGAAACTTCTGTTGTTCGTTCCAATTATTTCCATCCCAAAATAATATCCCTTCATTATTGCTGCTGTCAATTGGGTTGGTATAACCATCTGATACCACGTATATCTTTCCACATTTATCTACTTGCATACTATATATACCAGAGGCATAATGCAAAAATATACCCGATGAGGCACTATGCTGCCCCACTTTACTCCAATTACTGCCATTCCATTTAGCGATGTATTGATTATTACCATAACTATGCTGAAAAAAACCACTTGCATATAAATTACCTGCCCCGTCAAAATCTAAAGCTGCTATATCTCCTGCTTCATTTATTCCATTTACCCCTAACTTACTCCAATTGGTACCATCCCATTTAGCTACATATAAGCTACCATGAGCACTATTAGCTGAATCAGTAAAATTACCGCCTACATACAAATTACCTGCCCCATCTAATACTAATGTATTTATAAGGTCATTAGCATTTAAAGCATGGCTGCCTTTGCCTAAGGTATCCCAAGATGTTCCATCCCATTTTTCAACAAAATAATTACCATTCGCATCTGTAAACCCAGTACCAATAGCATATACATTCCCAGCCCGGTCAACTGTGATGTGTCGAATGGTATAATTGCCCGTAGGTAAAGCATGACTACCTGAACCTAATGCACTCCAATTGGTGCCATCCCATTTATACACACATTTATGCCCTAAGGAAACTAATGTAGTATCACTAACATTGCCTGCCGCATAAATATTGCCCCACCTATCTGCTGCCATGGTTCTGATTGAACTATTAAAAATATGACTATAACCGCCTAATCTGCTCCAATTAGTGCCATCCCATTTGGCTACATAATGATGACCGATATATGGCGTAATGCTATCAGTAAAAGAACCTGAAACATATATATTTCCTGTGCTATCAGAAGTAATAGCATATGGTGCATTATTAGCGTTTAGGGCATGAGTGCCTGTACCTACTTTAGACCAAGTTTGGGCTGTTGCAGAGGTTAATAACAAATAACAAATAACAAGTAATAAATAAATAGATTTCATGGCTTCCTGTTTTATAACTTCGCTCTTGCCTCTCCACCAAAAGTAGAGAGGCAATGAGCAAAGCAAAGTTAATGATTATTGTTTAATAAATTTCAACCCTTGTTGGTGTTCGGAGCAGAGCCGTTGTCGGAGTTTGTCCTCCGACAACCCAATTAAATCGTTGGTGAACAAACACCAACGATGGCTGAATTGACTCAACTTTTTTTGTTTTTTATAAAGTTGAAATTATCTTTCATTAAACGGCTGACTATCAGAATAAAAAGTATAACCAACACTTAAACCAATTTCAGGATGAATATTTGAATAGGTGTAATAGTGGTTATAGCCTAAACCTGATGTATATTTTGCGGTCTTGAGGTCATAGCACAGCCATTGAAAATAATCAACTAATTTTAACGAGCCTTCAATTGAAAAATTATTATTAAAATAATAACGATAACCGCCTTCCAAACCTAAACCTGCATCAACAAATTTATTGACTGCCTTAAGCGAACAGGATTCGGTAATTAATACGTCATTGGTTGATGATATACATAATCACATGATTGATTTGGCAGCGCAAGTTGATAATGTGTGTGCTGACAATTTACAAAAGGTGTATGAAATTTATTTCCGAACTTTACTGATTGATACTTTGAATACGGATGACAGTACAACGTTAGATGGCATAGCGCATCAATGCCCATTAGAAGGCTGTGATGGCGTATTGATGGCAAGGTCATTATTGTCGGCTTATGGTAATTTTGATTACAACGATAGTACCTTGTGCAACAACAATGATTATGCTTACAGATTCAGTAAACCAAAGAATGCCACCAATAACAATAGAATCAACACAACTAACGTGATAGTATATCCGAATCCGAGCAGAACTGCGTTCAATATCGCCATCAAAGGCAATTTGCCTGAAGGAGCTTATGCAGAGGTTTATGATATTGTGGGGCAACTGAAAAACAAAGTGTTCCTAAATCAAGTTGTAACTACAATTGATTGCAGTGAGTGTGGTTATGGTGTATTGATGATTAAAGTTAAAAATGCCAACGGCAAAGAAATCGGAGAACCTAAAAAAGTAGTTTTGATTCAGCAATAAAATGAAGTGCGTTAAACGCTATATTGTTTTTTTGATTGTGCAAATGGTGGCTGCATTGGGCAGCCACTGCTTTGCACAAATTACAATTCAGAACCCTTCGTTTGAATTAGATAATAAAGTTATGTGGGGGAAGCCTGCAAAATATTGGGATACTTGTGTTAGTTTCTATCCCGAAATAATTGATAGCACTCCTTCTACAAGTGGTTATTTTTTTCCTCCACCAACTCCAAATGGCAAATATTATTGTGATATTGAAACCGATGGTTATACACCATCTAAATTTAGTTATCTTACAACTAAATTAAGTTGTCCAACTTACAGAGGACAAATACATAAAATGAGTATTTGGGCTATGGGTTATTTTGCCCATTTTAATTCAGTAGCACCACATGCTTTAGGTTACTTTACAATTCATTTAGGTCATTCAGCTTGCGATAGTTTTTTTAGAGTGTATGAATCGCCTATTATGCCTGATACTTTATTTTGGCGCAAATATGAGTTCACTTTTATTCCCGATGATAATTATGAATACATTGGTATTCAAGCACACCAACCTCATACCTTTACTGTTATCGATTTGCTAATTGATAACTTTTCACCGATTACAGTTCAAGTAACTAATGTAGCTCAAATTGTAATCAATGATATTGATAAACACAGTTGTTATAAATTAGGTGTTGAAAATGTAAACGGCGTGCGATACGAATGGCAACAAAACGGAGCAGTAATTAGCACTCAAGCAACGGTTGAGAATGTTTGTGTTGGTTCACCCACTACGATTTCGGTTTCTGTTTGGGACGCTTGTGGGTATGAATATGTTGATACATTACAACTCAATAGTTCGCCGCTTATTACTTCATTTAATGCCAATGAAAGTAAATTGTCAATTGCTTTAACACCTTTTTACGAAGATGTACAAGTAAGTATTTACAATGCTTTAGGACAATTAGAAAATACTACAACCATTGCTTCACAAAACACACAAGCCAATATTGACATTAGCAATTTAACAACAGGAGTTTATTTTATCGTATTAAGCAACCATAATGTTTTTGTTAGAAAGAAATTTGTAAAATCAAAATGATGAATAAAGAAAGCAATAAAAAAATTGCACAGAGCCAACTAAGATTGGTGGATTAATGTAATTGAATTACCAATATTTTCGAGTTAGCCGTACCAGCACCAATCGCATAATTATTTATTCTTTGATTTTTGAGATAAAAAGTAAAATCATTCTTCACTTGCATTATTAATAAATTTGCGCCTAAAAAGAACCCTGCTAAATTAGGATTTGAATAATTAATGTTGTTTGAAAAAAAATAGCGGTAGCCAATCCTACCGTACCCTCCCATAAATTTATCATTATAGTTTAAAACAAATGAGCCAGGGAATGGATGCCCAGGGTAACCAAAAGCTGTTTGTAAATCTAAGTCGCCTTCGTAACAACCAGAAACACCCCCATACAAATAATAAGTATTACTACTATTCCGCTGCCAAATATTAGTGTCTGATACTGTACTATAAGTACCTTGATGATAGCCGCCACCAAAGTTTATTTCACTGCGCTTACCTAATCTTAAATTGTAGGTTGCATCTAACATGAGTTTATGCAAAGTGTAATCGGCATTAAAATGTATTGAATGGCGTTGAGCTTTTACATTTTTTTGAATAGTTAATAATAATGTCAGCAATAAAATGCTGAATATAATTTTGCTTGTTTTTTTCATTGTGTTTGAGTTTAGAATATTTTTTTATCATTTAAAATACTACATAGTATATCCTACATTTAGACCAAATTCGAGTTTTGAATTTAGCCATGGTGACCCATCATCAAAATATTTTGTCAACTTAATCAAAAACGTGGGTTGAAAAGTTAGATCCATAAAAAATGAATGTTTAAGTCTAAATCTATAACCGCCTTCAGTTCCAAATTTGATTACATTAAAATGCTGTACACCACTAATAAATACTCTTTTTCCATTAGGATTATAAACGTTATTGTTGTAGTCAAGAAAATTCAAGGCAAAGGATTCGGAAATGCCTAACCAACTTATATTGTTACCCCAGAAGAAACCTTTTAGTGATATTGATTTTTGATTGGCATTTTGTGCTAAATAAAATCTGTGGCATATTGTAAAATAATAACCTAAATCATTAAAACTATAAGCATCTAAATTGTAATATCTAACTGAAACACTTTCACCGTTAATTGAACTATAATTTAGACTCTGACTTGAATTTTTTTCATGCCTTAATACATTGCTAAAATGACAAATCATAATTCCTGCTTCAATTTTCAATTCACTTCTTTTAATTCTAAAATTGTAATTAACACCTAAATTCAGCCTTTCCCAATGATAAATTCCTGAATTATATGATTTAGGTTGAATCCAACCTATTGTACTTAACCCAATGGAGTTTTGTGAACTGCAAAAAATCGCCTGTGCACAAAACAGTAATGTTAGTAAGGTTTTCATTGACGATTAATTTTAAAAATTAGGGCTGATTAAATGAAATATTTAATCAGCCAGATTTTTTTTATAATTATTATTTTTTTATAATTTTTCCATTAAAATTATCACTACCAATTGTTGCATACTAAAAAAAATTTGGTTAATGAAATTTGTGCGCCATCTGTTTTATGAGTGATGCCGCCACGGCTTGCTCAGCTACATTTTTCTTTTCAACATTTTGTGTTTTTCACTGTTGAAAAAATGCAGAGCTGCTTCATTAACCACTGCAAAGATATTGTTTCTTTGCACCGCTTGTCTAAAACGGTGTGGTTGCTTAGGCAGCCCAGCGAAAGCCAAAAGGGGCAAGTTATAACAGACTTGTTCCCTTTTGTTTCTGTTGTTCAACCCCTCTGGGGTTGTATGTTTATAGGTATTAATTGTTTTACTTTAAAAATCTGACCCCCTAAGGGGTCAAACCATTGTTTTTCATATTCAAATTTTCCCTTCCTACCAGTTTAGGAAATTAATTCCTGTTTTTAAAAAAGATTTGCCGGGTTGGTTAATGACCCGGCAAATCGAAGCTATCATAGTGGTTTATAATGTACTTATTGTGGCGAAGTGGTTTTGGCATTAGTGAGCTGATTGCAGCCTGCATTGTTCACCCCCATTATTTGCACCTGCAAAGGCACATGACTGGTTAAACCAGTGAGGGTAACTTGCCTGTGGGTATCAATCACTACTATCACTTTTTCAACACCTATACTAAAAGTGATTTGGTTGCCTTGTTGCTGCACCGTTACGCCACTGGTTCGGGCAGTGAACAGAAAGGCATCAACATTGGTATCAGGCTCTACACTGAGTTTCATACCACCCACCAGCCCATCAACCGATGTTTGAGGGCTTTGTGAGTTGGCTGGCGCTTGCCTGCCTTCTCTTCTGTCTTTAGTAGCCAGATAACCACTTTTATCAATAATGCCTAAATTGCCATTAGCTACTGTTTCAACATACTTAGCATTATCCTTCATTAGGGTTTTCCAAGCCGCCTCCGATGCATCACGGGCATCCATAGCAACTTTATCGCCATTGGCAGCAGCGGCTGCTTTGGCAGCCAAATCATCGTTGGCTGTTTTGATAGCGGCCGGCAAATGGGGCAAATTAGGAAAAGTGGCTGCACCGGCTATAAAGGCATTGTGTACTTTTTCGCCAAATACCAGTTTGTTTGGAACTGAATAATCAACAAAAGCTAATGATACATGCTGTGTAATTTGCATAAAAAAAATAATTTAAAGTGAAATGTAAAATATTGGTTTAGATTTTTCCTTAGTAAGTTTCTTTAGGGCTAATTGATAAATAAATGTTTAGAAAGATGTACTACTTGGAATGAAAAGATGTTTCTTTTTGACGAAAAGATGCTTCTTCTTGATGAAAAGATGTTCCCTTTTAACAAAAAGATGTTTCTTTTTAACGAAAAGATGCTCCCTTTTATGAAAAGATGTTCCCTTTTGACGAAAAGATGTTTCTTTTTAACAAAAAGATGCTTCTTTTTGACGAAAAGATGCTTCCTTTTATGAAAAGATGTTTCCTTTTAACAAAAAGATGTTTCTTTTTGACGAAAAGATGCTCCCTTTTGATGAAAAGATGCTTCTTTTTTTGAAAAGGGAGTTTCCCTTTTGAAAAAACCAAGCAGGTTTTGATTGAAGATTGCTTTTTTAGTTTTTTACTGTGCCTACTTTTTTCTGAGGATGTTCGGCTTAGTTCCTGTTATTTTTAAAATTGTACGAAGTATTATGAAGTAGGCATAAAGTGAAATACATTGTTCATCATGCCTGATTCTTTCTTTTCAATTAACTGTTTGCTATCAGGCTGTTGCTGTCAGCTTTTCGCTCTACCCTAACCATTCGGGTATTGCCAATTTCGAGTTCATCGTTGCTTTGCCTGTGATGAGTGCAAAGGGGCACTATATATACCTGCCCATCGGTGGTGTTGCAGCGGCGCACCATACAGCCTTGAATATCTGTTTCGTAGCAAAACATGACCGAACAACATACTGCTGGCAATTTGCTTTTTTCGCTCCAGTATTCTAATGGGCTGATGGGTAATGGAAAGCTGTAGGCTGGGTTGATGTTTTTCACAATATTCATAATGCAATGGTTT
>CANFST010000083.1 GCA_947449695.1 Chitinophagales bacterium | reverse complement strand
GTAGCACCACTCAATCTTAAAGTTCCTTTTACATCTAAAGTTGAACCTGGTGAAGTAGTTCCAATGCCTACTTTACCAGTAGATGATGGATTGAAAACTAAATTACCAGTGGTTGAGCTAAATGTAAGATTGTTAGCACCCATTGTAACTGTTCTTGCGCTTCTTAAAGTTCCATCCATTTTATAAATGCTTGAATCTAATCCTTTCAAATCAAGTGCTGATGAGGCAATACCATTTACAGTGCTGGTTACACTGGTACCGCTCAATCCAAGTGAATTTGAATTAATAATATTTACACCAGTTCCCGTTACACCATTTGCAGAGGTTGTTAAAGTATTAGCTGATGAAGCGTTGCTCAAATTACCTATTACACTTGATGTAGCAGCAACCCCATTCACCGTTGAAGTTAGTGTATTGCCAGTTATGCTTAATGTATTCGTAGAGGCAGCATTAATCGCTGATGTTAAGTCTAGAGCTGTTGATGCCACACCATTGACTGTGGTAGTTAAATTAGTTCCGCTTAATGAAGTTGTGTTGCTGTTAACTAAAGGAACAGTTGTGCTCGAAACCCCATTAATTGTTGTTTTAAAAGTATTTGCTGATGAAGTATTGCTTACACTGGTAATAGCAATGGTGGTATCTGTAATTCCATTTATGCTGCTCGTTAAAATATTTCCCGAGACATTAAAAGAGTTCGTATTAATCAACGGAGCTGATGTTCCAGCAACACCATTAATGGTTGAATTTAAATTATTACCCGATGATGTATTAGCCACAGTATTCACAGCATTTGCTGTGGCAGCGACTCCATTTACTGTTGAAGTCAAAGTATTAGCTGATGAACTCATTGTATGCGTTGTACCTGCACTGATAGCAGGTGCTAAATTTAAGGCTGTTGATGCCACACCATTTACTGTTGTTGTTAAATTAGTTCCACTCAATGAAGTTGCATTGGAGTTAATGATGTTTACACCGCCACCTGTTACACCATTTATTGTTGTAGTTAATGTATTTGTTGATGAAGTATTGGAAACAGTATTTATAGTTGGGGCTGTAGCTACAGTTCCATTAAATGTTGAGGTAAGAATATTACCCGAAGAGGATAACGCATTGGTGTTAGTCAAACTATTTGAACCAGCAATGGTATTTTGAGTAATCAACCATTTGCTTATCCCATCAGCAACAATATTGACCATTTGATTGGTGTTTGATAAAACTAAATTTGATGCACCATCAATAGTTTGTGAGGTGTATGGCGATATCGTAACATTTCCTATTGAGCCTTTTTTGATAATGTAAATTCTGCCTTTAGATGAGCTGACAGATGGCATTGTTAAAGTAATATTTGAAGAGTTTTTGCAAATGATAATTCCGTAAGTAGCATCTAATGTTGTATTTGATGTGATGGTATCTACTTTCATCCCGAAAGAGCCATACACTTCAAATGTTGACTTTGGAGATGTAGTTCCAACACCAACTTGAGCAAATGTTCTACTGCTTGCAAATGCAAACAAAATAACGATGCTGATTTTGAATAAATTTTTCATTGTGATTTAAGTAATAATTTACAATGCAAATCAATAGAAATGATTGTTTTTTTTTGTCCATTAAATCTTGTAAAATGATACGAATAAGAACGTATAAAGAATTAACCAATAAAAAAAAGCCGCAATATTTGCGGCTTTTGAGAATTATTTTAAGAAAAGTAAAATTTGGATTATTACTCTTCTGTTGCTATAGTTTCATCAATGCTGAAATCCATGTCTTTGCATATATCAAACCATTTCACAAATTTTTTAATGTCACTCATTTTAACTCTTTCTTCATCGTAATTCGGTAAAATGTTTTTAAAGTAAGCTCTTAAAATCTTATCATCAGTTGATGTTGGAATTGGAAATTCTGCCAATTTATCTTTTGCTGTTTGCATGATTTTCCCTAATGCAATATTTTCATCATGAGTGTACATCTCAATTGAATTCAAAGGTGTAAACTGATAAATACGGCTGCTGTAAAATTGTGTAGAGCCATCAGCAATTGATTTAGCAATTACCCCATTACTTCTATTACCAGCTATTTCAAACAAACCACTTTTTCCGTTGATGTATATGATGTTTTTAAATTCCATTCTATTTTTATTTATCGGGCGGCAAAAATAATATTAATTGTGATATAGAAAAATGTATTTGCAGAATCCTGCTTCCATTCTTTTACATATTTCTTCCTAAACATATTAATTATTTGAATACATGAAGGTAATTATTCAGCATTTAGTGGAATTAATTGCTAATTTTATTTTAGAAATAACAATATGCTAAGTAAAAGAAGGTCAATATTATTTTCCAAAAATATAAGTCAATGAAACTTTAGGAGTAGAGCCTAAAACTGAATGAAAAACATTACTGAAATCGAAATTAAAACTTTTTATATGATATCCAAATCCTGCCGTAAAAGCTTGTGGATTTGACTGTACGCCACATCGCAACATAAATTGTTCTACAGCTTTGTATTCAATACCACATTTTATATTGGTTTGAAAAGTTAAATTTTCATCCGCTTCGGCAACTAACAAAACATTTTTTGATGCTTGCCAACCTATGCCTAAAGTATAAATTGATGGTAATTCTTTTTGGAAATTGTTAGTAGAGTAGGGCAGCGGATTAAATGCATGAAAACCCAATCTAAAATTTTTAGTCAGATTGGAAATCATACCTATCTCAACTGTAAAGGCTGATTGATTTGGTTGTTCAATGATATGTTGAAGTAAATAATTTAGCTGAATACCAATGTCTAATTTGGAGCCTAATTTCTTTCCATATCCAATTCCTAATTTGGTTTCATTAAAATCAGTGAAGCCAAATTGTTGAACACTAAAGCCAAATGTACCTGTTTTGGTTGGAGCAATTAAAGCTAAAGAAAATTGCTGTAAATCAGCTGATAAAAACCTTCTTTCAGCACCAACACTTATTTGGTAAGCTTGCAAAGCAGCTAAACCAGCCTGATTGCTGAAAACCGAGTTGGCATCTCGGAATATTGTACCAACCCCACCCATCGCCTGGCTTCTGGCACTTAGTGCATTGCCGTCAAAAGCAAAACTTTGACTAACATTAAATATTAATAATGCTAATAGTATTTTCTGAATTCTGTTCAGCATATATCAATTTAATTATGCTCAGTATAATTTTTAAAATTATCTAAAATGGCTTGCCAGCCTTGTTTTTGAAGTTCAATCGGGTTTTCATTTTCGGCTTCAAATGTCTCAACTACCTGAGTTAAAGTACCATTTTCAATAAATGAAACTTCCATTTGTCTGTTATCACCTAATACTGAATTAATGTAATGATGTTTTTTTATTTCCGTATAAGTTCCCCAAAAATCAAACGAAAAACTACCATCTTTTGCAGCCATTGTATAATTAAACTTCCCATTTACATGTAAGTTGTTTTCGGCTTTTGGGCAATGCCAATCAGGTGATGCATAGTTCCATTTTTCAACGTGATTTGAGTTAGTGAAATATTCCCATACTTTCTCTAATGAAGCATTAATAGCTGTTTCTACTGTAATTTTATTTTTCATTTTTGTTGTTTTAGTTTTTAGGATAATCATAATTTATCATCCATTTTATTCCGAATTTATCAGTCCAGATGCCAAAATAAGCACCCCAGAATGTATCTTGAATTGGCATTTCAACTTTTCCATCCGCAGATAAACCATTGAAAATTTTATCAGCTTCTTCTTTTGTATCTGCATTTAATGAAAGTGAAATCTGATTACCCGAAATCAACTGATGCCCCATTGATTCCAGCATATCGGTAGCCATTAAAGTAATACTGTCATTTATTTTTAATGCAATATGCATGATTTTGTTTTTTTCATTTTCAGGCAGATTATCTGCTGCTCCAGGTACATCGCTGAAGCGCTGAAACGAGATAAATTCACCATCAAATAAGGATTTATAAAAGTTGAATGCTTCCTCGGTATTACCCATGAAATTCAGATAAGGATGTAATTGTGCCATGTTTGTAGTTTAGGATTTATTAATTCGGAAGCTAATTTAGAATAAAGTTTTTAAATCTCAAAAACGACAGTAAAATATCACCCGTTTTAATACGGCACAATCATTGACTTATAGTGTCTTCAATTTTTTAAAGGCTATTTTTGCCACAATTTCAATTTCAAAATATTTCGATGAGTGATAATTTTTACTTCGGAAAACCCGATGGAGACGATGGTTTAGAGTTCATGCCCATGATTCCGATGATGGAAGATGATGACACAGCTAATGCCGATTTTGCAGAACTACTGCCGATTTTACCGCTTCGAAACACAGTGCTTTATCCGGGTGTTGTGTTGCCAATTACTGTGAGCCGAGATAAATCAATTGCAGCTTTGAATGAAGCCAACAAAACCAATAAATTACTGGGTGTGTTTGCACAAAATGAAGATGTAGAAGAAGCTACTGCCAAGCATTTATATCAGGTAGGAACGGTTGCCCGAATTTTGAAATTGTTGAAAATGCCTGATGGCAGCACCACTGTAATCATTCAGGGCAGAAACAGAATCAGGTTGCAAGAAATTCTTACCGAAGAACCTTTCATGAAAGCAAAGGTGAGTTTGATGGAAGAAGAAAAAATGGAAGGCAAAATGGATGACGAATTCAAAGCCACGGTCGCTAACCTGAAAGACCAAGCGGTGAGTTTTGCCAAGCTTTCGCAAAATATTCCTAACGAAGCGGCATTAATCATTCGCAATATTGAAAATGCTGCATTTCTTTCTCATTTTATTGCTTCCAATATGAATTTGGCAGTGATTGAAAAGCAAACAATTTTAGAAGCTAACGACCTGAAAGCCAGAATTCATCTGGTGTTGAATGGATTGAGTAAAGAAATTCAATTGCTCGAATTGAAGAACCAGATTCAGAATAAAACCCGTCAGGACATCGACAAACAGCAACGTGAATATTTTTTGAATCAACAACTTAAGGCAATTCATGATGAATTGGGATTGGATGATAACAAGAAGGAATTAGCCAATTTAAAAGAACGTGGCGCAAAGAAAAAATTCACTGAAGCTGCCCGAAAAATGTTTGATAAAGAATTGGAAAAACTGAACAGAATGCATGTGGCATCGGCTGAATATTCAGTGGTATATAATTATGTAGAAAATCTGTTGGATTTGCCCTGGGGTGAATTTACCGAAGATAATTACGACATTCATCATGCCGAAGAAGTGTTGCACGATGACCATTATGGCTTGGAAAAAATCAAAAAAAGAATTTTAGAATACTTAGCTGTTTTGAAATTGAAAGGTGATTTGAAATCGCCCATTCTTTGCTTTGTAGGTCCTCCGGGTGTTGGAAAAACATCATTGGGTAAATCAATTGCAAAATCGTTGGATAGAAAATTTGTACGAATGAGTTTGGGTGGTGTGCATGATGAAGCTGAAATCAGAGGGCATCGCAAAACTTATATTGGTGCTATGCCTGGGCGACTAATGCAATCATTGAAAAAAGTACAATCAAGCAATCCGGTTTTTATGCTCGATGAAATTGATAAATTAGGAACCGACCATCGTAGCGACCCATCATCGGCTTTGTTGGAGGTTTTAGACCCTGAACAAAACTCACACTTCTACGATAATTATTTAGAGCTGGAATTTGATTTATCAAAAACTTTATTCATTGCCACTGCTAATTCCTTACAAACTATTCAGCCTGCTTT
This sequence comes from Chitinophagales bacterium, assembly GCA_947449695.1. Lineage (GTDB taxonomy): Bacteria > Bacteroidota > Bacteroidia > Chitinophagales > CAIODY01 > CAIODY01. The sequence goes on along the minus strand of CANFST010000083.1, from coordinate 2,046 downwards.
GAGAGACAGAATGGAAATTATTGAAGTAAGCGGATATTCGATGGAAGAGAAAACTGAAATAGCTAAGAAATATCTGATTCCGAAACAACGTGAAGCACATGGCATTAAATCGGCGCAAATAAAAATATCTAACGCTGCCTTGCAAACACTGATTGATGGTTATACCCGTGAAAGTGGTGTGAGAGAATTGGACAGACAAATTGCATCGGTGATGCGAAACACAGCAAAGTCTGTGGCTTTGGAAGAAGATTATGATGTAAATATAACTGCTGAAAAAATTGAAAATATTTTAGGCAAAGCCAAATACGATCGTGAGATGTATAAAGAGCAAATGCCTCCGGGTGTGGCTGTTGGATTGGCCTGGACACCAGTTGGTGGTGATATTCTATACATCGAAACCATTAAATACGAAGGTAAAGAAGGTTTGAAACTCACAGGTCAGTTAGGTGATGTAATGAAAGAATCAGCGCAGGCTGCTTTCACATTTATAAAAGCCAATGCAAAAAAACTGGGCATCGAAAATAGTGTGTTTGAAAAAGAAACTATTCACGTGCATGTGCCTGAAGGTGCCATACCCAAAGATGGTCCAAGTGCTGGTATAACCATGCTTACAGCTTTAACATCGTTATTAACCAATCGGAAAGTAAAACCGTATTTGGCCATGAGCGGCGAAATAACGCTTCGTGGTAAAGTGTTGCCTGTAGGCGGCATTAAAGAGAAAATATTAGCTGCCAAACGCTCGGGCATGAAAGAAATTATTTTATGCAAAATGAACAGAAAAGATGTAGAAGAAATCAATCCTGATTTTTTAGGCAACCTGAAATTTCATTATGTGGATAGAATGAATGAAGTGCTAGAGTTGGCGTTGGTATAAATTGTAATTAGCCAAAATTTAATCCTTCCAATCATGATTTTACCTTTTTGGTGTCGACACGAAGTTTTTTCGTGTTAGCACGAAGTCTTTTCGCCTTAGCTCGAAACCTTTTCGCTTCGAGGCGAAGTCTTTTCGCCTCAGCTCGAAATCATTTCGTGTTAGCTTGAAATCTTTTCAATCATCACCTTAATACCTAAAAGTCAAGTTAAATATATTTACAACCGACTTAAAAAAAATGTTGCATGGAGTGGCAATTTTTTTTTAATTATGGAAAAATAAGTACATATTTGTATAAGAAATAAGTACATGGCTTATGGCACAAAGCCAACCAAAAACAGACGGCTTTGTGCGATAACGTTGCACCTATATACAAGTTAGCAGCAATTTTAGACAGACACTACAAATCATAGTTTTCTAATGAACTTTTTCAAAAGAATTTTTACAATAAAGAGAAAGGACAACCTTTTCCCTAAAAATGAAACTTCTTTGCCTTTAATAGAAAAACCATTTATACCAAAAGAACGTTATCCTGAAAATGTAAAGGGAGACTTTTATGTAGAGAACCAAGTTTGTATTACTTGTGGAGCACCAGAAGCCGAAGCACCTGACTTAATAGAACATTCTAAACTTGAATACGGACATTGTTATTTTAAAAAACAACCTGCAACAGCGGACGAGTTAGACAGGGCAATAAGTGCTATGCAAGTTTCTTGTATTGCAGGAGTGAGATATGGTGGTAAAGACAAAGCAATACTTAAGAGACTTTATGACTTAGGTTTGCAAGCAGATTGTGATTACAAATTGGACGATTTATAATGACCCTGCTCGTCCTCGTTTGTAGCCGAGCCAAGAGCGCAGGAAACGAGGATGTAAGCGGCAAATCGTTTTAAACGATAAAACCTACTTATCCTCGTTGGCTCAACTCAAAGCCAACGCTGCAAACGAGGACAAGCAAAGGAGTTAAACCAACCACGACCGATTACAACTTACATTTGACCAATGTTAAACCAACCACGACCGATGTTAGACCAACCACGACCGATTGCGACTTACATTTGACCAATGTTAAACCAACCACGACCGATGTTAAACCAACCACGACCGATGTTAAACCAACCACGACCGATGTTAGACCAACCACGACCGATTGCGACTTACATTTGACCAATGTT
>CANFST010000082.1 GCA_947449695.1 Chitinophagales bacterium | reverse complement strand
TACACTTATCAAGTTGGGAGTGATGCTAAAATCCGCCAGTTCAAATCTACCATGAAAATGTTCAGATATTAACAACCTAAAAATTCGGATTGATTTTTTTAGGAAAGTTGTATCTTGCAAACTCTTTACTAAAATATTTGTTCGAAAAAAATGTTTCCTGTTTTAGAAAATATAGCAATTCTACTGGCTTATCTTTTAGGCTCAATTCCAACTGCAGTATGGGTTGGGAGATATTTTTATAACATCGATATAAGAAATCATGGTAGTGGAAATGCTGGTACCACAAACACTTTACGTACACTTGGAAAAGTACCTGCTGTATTTGTTTTACTGGTTGATGTGTTTAAAGGGATAGCTGCAATTAAGTTGGCATATTTGTTTTCAACCTACACACCAAATTCCGATGCGTTTATCAATTTTCAAGTAATACTTGGCATCGCAGCAGTTATGGGGCATGTGTTCCCGATTTTTGCGCAATTCAAAGGGGGAAAAGGTATTGCAACCATGTTTGGTGTTTTACTTGGCGTTCATACCGAAGTTGCATTATTATGCATGGCAATATTTTTTGTAACACTTTTATTCTCCAATTACGTTTCATTGAGCAGCCTTTTGGCAAGTGTTGCATTACCAGCATTAATTTTTCTTGCATTCAAGCATGATGATCAGATTTTATTCCGATTGTTTGCAATAGCTGCGGCTTTCACGGTTTTCGCCACACATCAGAAAAATATTCAACGATTGGTGAATGGTACAGAAAGCAAAACTTATATCTTCAAGAAAAAAAGAAAAGACGGCTTTTAAACTACTTTTCGACTTATCCATTATTTTTACTTCACATTATGTTAGTGAATCTTTCCGATTCCTAAATTAACTTTTTATAAAGCCAAATTCCCTATGCATCACGTTGAAGAGCATTTTCAAAGTAGCGATTTAGTAAAAGATATTGTTATTGGAATGAGTGACGGACTTACCGTTCCATTTGCTTTGGCTGCTGGTTTGAGTGGGGCGGTTGCCGATACACATATTATTCTAACTGCTGGTATTGCTGAAATAATTGCAGGAAGTATAGCTATGGGTTTAGGCGGTTACTTAAGTGGAAAAACAGAAATTGACCATTATAATAGTGAATTGAAAAGAGAATATGATGAAATTGAAAACCTACCGGAAAGAGAGAAGCAGGAAATTAGAGATATTTTACAAGAATATGGCATCAGCACACATGCGCAGGAAGAAGTAGTGATGGAGCTTTCAAAGAATAAAGATAAGTGGGTTGATTTTATGATGCGATTTGAATTGGGGCTGGAAAAACCTGATGCAAACCGAGCTAAAAAAAGCGCTGCAACAATAGCTATATCTTATGTCGCAGGCGGATTGGTTCCTTTGGCGCCTTATGCATTTTTTGAAAATGTACATACCGCTTTAATGTGGTCATGCGTTGTAACGGTTTTATGCCTGTTCGGTTTTGGTTATTATAAGAGTAAAGCTACTGGTCAGCCATTGATAGTAGGGGCTTTGAAGGTAACTGCTATTGGTGCATTAGCTGCGGCTGCGGCCTTTTTTATTGCCCGAATATTTCAATCAATCAATTAGTTAACTAAGGTTATTAAATTTTGTTACTAAAATTTTAATCTCTCTATTATATTTGCAACCTAATTTAAAAAAATAAAATTACAAATCATGTCAGACATTGCAGCAAGAGTTAAAAAAATCATCGTTGACAAATTAGGTGTTGAAGAATCAGAAGTTACACCTGAAGCAAGTTTCACTAACGATTTAGGTGCCGATTCTTTGGACACTGTTGAGTTGATTATGGAATTTGAAAAAGAATTCAATATTTCTATTCCTGATGAACAAGCTGAAAAAATCACTAAAGTAGGCGAAGCTATTTCTTACTTAGAAGAACACGTGAAATAATTCATTTCACGATTACGGAATAAAGAAGAACTCTTCAAAACCAAAAGTAAATTACATGCAATTAAAACGAGTAGTCGTTACGGGAATTGGTGCACTTACACCTATTGGCAATAATGCAACAGATTATTGGAATGCATTGTTGAATGGCGTTAGTGGTGCTGATTATATTAAGCGTTTCGACGCAAGCAAACACAAAACACAATTTGCTTGTGAAGTTAAAAACTTGGATGTAACTAATTTTTTGGATAAAAAAGAAGCTCGTAAGCTTGATCCTTTTGCGCAGTTTGCATTAATCTGTTCTGATGAAGTTGTGAAAGACAGCGGCATCAATCTGGAAACGGTGAACAAAGACAGAGTAGGTGTTATCTGGGCATCGGGTATTGGCGGATTGCATACTTTTCAGGAAGAAGTGATGGGCTTTGCTAAAGGCGATGGCACACCACGTTTTAATCCTTTCTTTATTCCAAAAATGATATTAGACATTGCGGCAGGGCATATCAGTATGCGCTATGGTTTCCGTGGTGTGAATTATGCAACAGTTAGTGCATGTGCTTCTTCGAGCCATGCACTGATTTGTGCATTCGATAACATCCGTATGAATCGTGCAGATATGATTCTTACAGGTGGTAGCGAATCAGCAATTAATGAAAGTGGTGTAGGTGGTTTCAATGCCATGCATGCACTTTCAACTAGAAATGATTCACCACAAACAGCAAGTCGTCCGTTTGACTTAGACCGTGATGGTTTTGTAATGGGTGAAGGTGCAGGTGGTGTTATGCTCGAAGAATTAGAACATGCTAAAGCACGTGGTGCTAAAATTTATGCAGAAATAGTAGGCGGAGGTATGACCGCTGATGCACATCATATCACAGCACCGCATCCGGAAGGATTAGGCGCATTGAATGTGATGAAAAATGCTTTGACAGATGCAGGTTTAAAACCTGAAGATTTAGATTACATCAACGTTCATGGTACTTCTACACCATTGGGCGATGTAAGCGAAACAAAGGCTATTCAGCAAATATTTGGTGAACATGCTTTCAAATTAAACATCAGCAGTACTAAATCAATGACTGGTCACTTATTGGGTGGCGCAGGTGCGATTGAAGCAATTGCAACTTTATTGGCTGTGCAAAATGATGTTTGCCCTCCAACTATCAATCACTTTACTGACGACCCACAATTCGACAGTCGATTGAACTTTACATTTGGTAAAGCTCAGAAACGTACTGTAAATGCTGCCTTGAGCAACACTTTCGGATTTGGTGGTCACAATGCTTCTGTGATTTTCAAGAAATTTGCAGAGTAATTTTAACTCTAAAATCAACTTAAATTTTCTCATAAAAATTGAGAGAGTTATATGCATTCAATTGTTTAGTTTTGCCCTTCATTTTTAGAAATTGATTTTACGCCGAGTATACAATCTTTACTTATCGCCTGATAAAAATTTCACTCACTCTTTGTGTGATATTTTAGGCTTTTGCCCAAAAAATTTATCCTTGTATCATTTAGCCTTTCGTCATAGCAGTAGTGCTTCTGATGGAAACAATAATGAACGATTAGAAATGTTGGGCGACAGTGTGTTGAACTTTGTAGTAGCTGATTTTTTATTCAATAAATTTTTAGATAAACGAGAAGGTTTTTTAACCGAAATGCGCAGCAAAATTGTAAGCCGACAAAGTATGAATGATATTGCCAGCGATATGGGATTGCAGAGTTTTATAAAATACAGCCACAGCATAAAAAATGTGAAAGAGAATGATATGCTGGGTAATGCACTGGAGGCATTAATTGGCTCAGTTTATTTAGATAAAGGTTACAAAGCTGCACGGAAATTTATTTTAGATAAATTCTTGAAACCACACATTGATGTAAATGAATTAGCACAAACTGAATTTAATTATAAAAGCCGTTTGTTAAATTGGGCACAACTCAATCGGAATACAGTGGAGTTTAAAATATTAGAAGAGAAAAAAATTAAGCATCGCAGTTTATATAAAGTAGGCGCATTTGTCAACAACGAACAAAAAGGCGAAGGATTAAACTTCAATAAAAAACAAGCCGAGAAACAGGCTGCTGAAGCGGCTTGTAAAGAGCTATCTGTCTAATGGTTTAAGATTGAAATTCTGCGCCCATCTCCAGATATTACTCCATTTTTCCATATCACAAACCAATTGTTGGCGACTGAAATTTTCTAAATTAAAATCTTGATTAGTGTGTTCTAATTCTATTAATTTTTTTGTTGCTACAAATGTACGGCTAAAGAAAAACCATTGCCATTTCCAAAATTTTTCCTTATAAAAATCTACCACTGGAAGTCGTTCTAAAGCGGATTTCAAATTTTCAAGCTCCATATTAAAATCATTTTCTAATTGAATAAAAGATGTTGCATTAGTTGCTAAAGTTTGCGTTCCATCTTTTAAATCGAACCATAAATCAAATATATCATCAGTGTATTGAATTAAATTACCAACCTGTAGTACTAAATCTTTCTCAGCTTCTGTAGAATCTTCATTCAATAAACTCCAAAATAGAATTGCCGATTGACTGCACTTGGCAAAGCTGATCTTTTTCAATTCCGGATCGTTTAATTTCTCTTTTGAAGTTTGTTTTAAAGCAGTTTTTTGAGCTATAAAAATATTAAAACATAAATTGATAAATTTTTCTGGCTGATGTATTTTAGGTTTAATTGATAATAAAATTTCAAAAAAAAGTTTCTCTTTACTGTTTTGCGGTTGGTAATTCTCTCTTTCAACAAAAATTGTTTCAAGATGATTCACATCTAAATTTTTGTCATCAAAAAAATCATCAAATAGCGGAGTTGCAGCACTAAAATATATCATCGTCCATCGTTCTTTCTTTGTAAGTTTTTTTTCTCTAATCAAACTAAAGCCATAACCGAGCATTACTGGAATGAAAATAGAAAAAAATTGCATTCGCTTGATATCCTTTATGGTAAGCGTTTTATCGGCATCTGATAAGGCTTGTTTGAGAAAGTTTCGTAAATATTTTCGATAAAAAAAATAATTGACGACTACCTGTTTAGCAATTTGAAATAATATTTTTATGAAGGAAATCAAGCCTCGTTTTTTATATTAAAAAAGGAGCAACTCATCATTGCTCCTTTCTGTTTTATTTTATAAAATTCAATAATTTATTTTAAAACCTTCGCCATTGTTTTACCAATGTCAGCTGGGCTATCAACTACAGTAATTCCGCACTCTCTCATGATTTTCATTTTCGCAGCGGCTGTATCATCAGCACCACCAACGATTGCACCAGCATGTCCCATTCTTCTTCCTGGAGGAGCTGTTTGTCCTGCAATGAAGCCAACGACAGGTTTTGTGCCATTTGCTTTAATCCAACGGGCTGCTTCAGCTTCCATCCCACCGCCAATTTCACCAATCATAATAATACCTTTTGTTTCGGGGTCATTCATCAATAATTCAACAGCTTCTTTTGTAGTGGTTCCAATAATTGGATCGCCGCCAATACCAATAGCAGTAGTAACTCCAAGCCCTGCTTTTGCAACTTGATCAGCAGCTTCATAGGTCAAAGTGCCGCTTTTCGAAACAATACCAATGCTACCTTTTTTGAAAATAAACCCAGGCATGATACCTACTTTAGCTTCATCCGAAGTTATTACACCAGGACAATTTGGGCCTATTAATCTTGCTTTTTTATCTTTCAAATAATATTTTGCTTTCACCATATCTTGAACAGGAATTCCTTCGGTGATGCACACAATCAGTTCTACGCCAGCATCTGCGGCTTCCATGATTCCATCAGCTGCAAATGCTGGTGGTACAAAAATAATAGACACGTTAGCACCTGTGCTTTTAACAGCATCAGCTACAGTATTGAATACAGGTTTATCTAAATGAGTAGTGCCGCCTTTACCTGGTGTTACTCCACCAACCACGTGTGTGCCATAAGCAATCATTTGTTCGGCATGAAAACTTCCTTCTTTGCCTGTGAAACCTTGAACAATAATTTTCGAATTTTTATTTACTAAAACTGACATAAATTTCTTTTATAATTTTAGAATGCCAAAGATAATATTCTAAATTTGAAAACAAGGTTTGTATAAAGAATTAATCAACTAAAATTATAAACTACCTTTTAAAAAGTTTGATTCAAAAATTTTTATAGCGATAGCAATTAGAATTACGCCGAAAAATTTCTTTAAAACTAAAATTCCTGCTTTACCTAATTTCCGTTCAATCCAATCGACTGATTTTAAAACAATAAACATTACCACTAGATTTATAAATATAGCAATGATAATATTATAAATGTTATAAACCGCCTTTAATGAAAGAATCGTAGTTAACGTACCAGAACCTGCTAACACCGGAAACGCAAGAGGCACAAGACTTCCAACACTACCCATATCCTTTTCAGATTTAAAAAAATTTCTGCCCGAGATTAATTCTAAGCCTAAAATAAAAACGACAAATGAGCCAGCTAAAGCGAAAGAATGTAAATCAATTCCAATAATATTGAGTAATTGTTCGCCAATAAATAAAAAAATTAGCATTAGTGAGCCTGCAAAAACTGTTGTGCCAACAGGATTAAATTCAGGATGTTGTTTTTTAATATTAATTACAATAGGAACAGAACCGATTACATCAATGATGGCAAATAAAGTGAAGGTAATAGTTAGTATATCGTTGATCCTAATTCCGCTTAATGGTGGCATATAAAAAATATTTTATTAAAATCACAAAAACAAACTTAAAGAAAAGCCAGTAATCAAACATAGAATTTTATACCCTTTTATCTGATGTTTATTATTGGTTGTTTCAAAAATTATTGTAGTGCTGATGTGCAAAAGTGTACCACAAATTAAACCAATTACAGCACCAAATTTTTGAAACGAAAACAAATTTGATTGCTCATAACTTTGAAATAATAAAATTGCAAAAGGAGTGATTAGAGAAAAAAGAAAAATCCAAAAAAGCCTGCTGGTATTCGTTTTTACTGAATGTGATAGCAAACATGCTAATGCAAAGCATTCAGGAATTTTGTGTAATATTAATCCGATAAGCAGTCCAGAAAAAATATTTTCAGATGAGTGCGACTCAACTAAAGGTGCTGCTTCAAAAAAAGCATGTATCCCTAATCCCAATAAAATATAAACTAATTTATGCAATGGCAAATGTTCATGAATATGTGTATGTCCATGTTCAACACCTTGAGAAAATTGTTGAATAACGTGTTGTAAAAAAAAACCAACTAATACCCATATTAAAACATATTCTCCATAATGTGTTACAGCATTTGGAATAATATGGCGTATTAAAATTGAAAACAAATAAGCGCCTGTAGCAATCAATAAATAGTTTATGAAATTTTGCTTTTCATGAGGGACAATAAAACTTAACAAACCACCCAAAAAACCGCTTGCAAAAATTAATACTATTACAATAATCCAACTCATGCTCTATTTAATTTTTGTGATTGGGGTAAATATTTTTCATATAGCCAGAACATAATAACACCACAAAATGAACCAGTAATAAAGCCACCTAAAACATCAAATGGATAATGCACACCTACATAAATTTGTGAATACCCTACCATGATCGGTAAAATTAAAAATACATAACTCCATCTGCCTATGATGGGAAGAAAAAGCATGGATAGAAATAAACAAACGCTCATGTTGTTAGCCGCATGGCTACTTGTAAAACTATAGCCATGGCTACCTCCAACCAAATCATTGACTTTGCATTTCCAATTTCCATCAACACATGGGCGCAGGCGATGAAAGAATGGTTTGAAAAAATGACTACTAATTAAATCGCTTAGTCCCATTGTAACAGCTAAAAATAAAACTACCCAAAAACCTTTTATACGATATTTTATAACAAGCAAAAATGCAAGCGTTAAATAGAATATTTGCAGATGAAATGGGTCTCGAATAAATCTAAACAAATTGTTCAAAACAGGGATATTCCACTCCTGATTTATTCGGTGAAACAACGCATAATCAATATATTTAAGTGATTCTTTCACAAAAAATCGAGATAATAATTCACGAAGGTAAAAGAAAAAATACGAATGGGAACATTATTGAAAATATACTCATCAAACAAAAAGCCCATCAATCAATGATGGGCTTTTTGTTTGATAAGTATTTGCTGATTTTTATCTCAATAGTGTTACATCACCTTTCAACTGCATCAATTTACCACCGCCACATTCAGCAGTGATGTTGTAAATGTAAGTGCCAATGGGTTGTTCTTCTCCCTGAAATTTACCATCCCATCCTTTGCTGTTTTTATCATTGGTT
>CANFST010000081.1 GCA_947449695.1 Chitinophagales bacterium | reverse complement strand
CTTACTAAAGGCACACGAACATCATTCGACATTTTTTCGCCAATGTTTCTTTCCCCAACTATCAAACATGAAACACCTTCAGGAACATTATTTCGTTTTAAAACATCAGCAATTATATTCTGACAAGCAATGGCACTCAATGGTGTTTTTTCACTTGGCTTCCAAACACATACATCACCACAAACCCATGCTAACATTGAATTCCAGCTCCAAACTGCTACCGGGAAATTGAATGCTGAAATGATTCCAACAATTCCCAACGCATGCCATTGTTCATACATGCGATGATTCGGGCGTTCGCTATGCATCGTTAAACCGTAAAGCTGACGACTTAAACCTACTGCAAAATCAGCAATGTCAATCATTTCCTGAACTTCACCCAAACCTTCCTGATAACTTTTGCCCATTTCATAACTCACCAAAGCGCCTAGGTTGGCTTTGTGTTTTCTGATTTCTTCGCCCATCTGGCGAATGATTTCACCGCGTTTTGGTGCTGGAATATTTCTCCAAGTTTTGAATGCTTCTTCGGCAGTTTTTATAACGGCTTCATAATCAGCATCTGAAGCAGATGTGCAGGATGAAATTACTTTTCCATCAACTGGTGAATTAGAAACGATTATTTCGCCATCACCTTTCATCCAGTTTAATCCAGTCGAAACGCCACTGTTTTGAGCTTTGATTCCAAGCTCAGCTAATATCTTTTGAATATCCATTTTGAATTATTTTAAAATTGAAGTGCAAATGTAGACAAACTGCAATTGAAAACTTAAGTTGATATTTTATTAAAATGTTTTTTAAATTTACATCACTTATTAATTTTTTAAATTTTGAATTCCCGATTACGTTTTTTTTTAAATGTTTTCTTTAAAGAAAAAAAAATATTCTTTTTTCTTCTTCCATTATTTCTATTTCTCAATAATACTGAGGCTCAAAATAGATTACCAACCAATTTTTTCAACAGGGGATTTATTGAAAACAAAGGTCAAATCAATAATTCTGACGTGTTATTAGCTTATGCTAACAGAGGACTGCAAGTGTTTATTACCAATAAGGGAGTAACGTATTTATTGTATCAAAACAAAAAAGATAATACTCAGCAGGATTCATGTTTACGAATAGATATGAATTTGTTACAAGCTAAAATTTCATCCTCACAAATTGAAATTATTGAGCAAACCGAATCGCCTACAAATTTTTACACAGCCACTGCGCCCAAAGGAATTTTTAATTTATCTACTTATCGAAAGTTTAAAATAAAGAATATTTACCCTGGTGTCGATTGGCTATGGATAGCAACAGACAGCAGCTTGAAGTATAGCTATGAATTAAATGCAGGCATCAGCCCTTCTATTATTCACCAGCAATACTTAGGGATGGATGCCTTGCAAATATCAAAAAACGGTGATTTAGAATTAAAAAACAAAATTGGAATTTTCCGTGAACAACATCCAATTTGCTCTCAAAATTTTGAACCAATTACTATTGATTTTAAATTGCAAAGCAGCAATGTAATTGCCTACCAATCAAATCAAATAAATTTTACAAAAAAATTAGTGATTGACCCAACAATTGTTTGGGCAACACTGTTTGGAGGGGGGGGAGGAGATAATCAAGCTATTACAACCGATAAATTTGATAATTTTTATGTAGTTGGGGGGGGGACTAATGCATCATTTCCTTTAGTTAATGCAGGCACTTATTTTTCCTGGGGCAACGGAAATTATGGTAATGCTTTTATTAGCAAATTCGATAAGAATTTAAAATTGATTTGGTCAACATTGTATGGTGGTTCTAATCAAGATTTTGCAACAACTATAAAATGTGATACCAATGGAAATATTTTTGTAGGCGGAAATACTAATTCCAAAGACTTTCCGCTTCAAAATAATGGTTTGTGTTTTTACGATACTTTATTAAATGATACTGCTAGTGCATCTAATCATTATGATGCATTTTTATTAAAATTTAGCAATAATGGGACAAGGATTTTTTCAACTTTGTTAGGTGGCAAAAACGATGATTATGCTAATGATTTAGCTATTGATAAATTGAATGGAAATGTAGCTATTGTTGGTGCTACTTTTTCGTCAAATTTCCCAACACAAAATGGTGGTGGATTTTTTCAAAACAATTTGAATGGTATTGAAAATGGATTTATTTCATTGTTTAACAATAATGGTGGAATGCTTTGGTCATCATACTTTGGAGGGAACAAAAAAGATATTTCCAATTCAGTTTCCATAGATATCAATCATAATATTTTCATGGTTGGCTCGGCTACATCGTCTTCGCAATTTTCATTAATGAACAATGGTACTTATTATGATTGGCAATTAGATAGCATTGATTATTTCATAACAAAATTCAACACTGCTCATAATTTAATTTGGTCAACATTTTACGGTGGAAGTAGTGTGGATATTGCTACCCGAACTGCTATTGACCCTGTGGGTAATTTGTATGTATTGGGCGTTACCAATTCCAATAATTTTCCAGTTTATAAAGGCAGTGCTATTTATTTCGATTCTGTTTTTAATAGAGGAATTGTCGGAACTCCGTTTAACAAACCAACTGATATTGGTTTATTGAAATTTGATAACAATGGCAACCGTTTGTGGGCAACTTACGATGGAGGAAATAATTATGATGGGATTTCAAATTATATCAATTATGCAACTCATCGATTTGACGGATTAACGGTTGATAATTGTGGAAATGTTTACGTTTGCTTCTATTCAGCATCTTCAAATGATTCGATGAAGATTGGTGGCTGTAATTCGTATTATCAAAATTTTACTAACAATAATAATTCCGCAACTTTTCTTCACAAATTTTCAAGAGCTGGAGCTTTAGTTTGGGGCACTTATATTGGTTCTTATTATAGTAGTGAAACAGATTTGACTTTGAATAACCAGAATGATTTATTTGTTGCCTACAGCGGAAGCAATAATAATTCTTTTTGGATGGCTTACAATGCGCCATTTTCTTACTTCAATACTTACCAAGGAAATATTTTATTGAATAGATTTAATCATCCTTCATTTTCGAGTGGTGTAAATTATTCAATGTGCAGTGCAGGCTGCATAGGTCGAGCCAACATAATTACTAATGCCAGCTGTGCACAAAGTAAATTTGAGTTTGTATGGAGTAATGGCAATACAACAAATTCTGATTCTAATCTTTGTGCAGGTAATTATTTTGTGATAATAAAAGATACTTCAGTCAATTGTTCATCCGATACTCTGCATTTCAATTTGCATCATGGCATTCAAATTTTCCCTGTACAATCGAGTTATAGTTGCTTAGTTACCTGCAATGGAAATGCATCCATCAACCTCCCTGCAATGCCTATTGACAGCATCATTTGGAATACAACTGATACTACTTATAAGCAATTAAGCAGTATAAATAATCTTTGTCCGGGCAACGACACAGTGATAGTAAAAGTAAATGGTTGTGGCTCTGATACGGTTATTTTTAATATTCCGCAAACACCTTATTTAACAATTACCTTGAATGGAAAAACAAATGCATCTCAAATGCCTTGCCCAATTAAATGCAATGGAACTGCCAGTGTGATAATGAATGGTGGTGCATCTAATCATCCATCATGTATTTGGAGTAATGGTGTGGTTGGTACCTATGTTAATAATTTATGCGCTGGACAAACTTATATTGTTACTGCAACCGACTCGGTTTGTTATACCACACAAATTAGCATCTCTGAGCCACCTGCTTTGCAAGAATATGTTACAACCTACTCTAGCCATAACGATAGTGGTTGTATTAGATTGGGTTATGCTTATGCAACAATGTATAATGCTCATTATCCTGTAAAATATAAATGGAGCAATGGCGACTCTACCTACTCTGTAAACTATTTACATCCTGGCGTTTATTATTGTATTGTTTCTGATTCTTGTTATAGAGATTCGGTATCATTTACCATCCCTTCATATCCGGTTTCACATCATATCATTGGGCAATTGTTATCGGTTCAATTACTTTGTGATAGCTTTACTTGTGATGGGAAAATCAGGTTTCAATTTTCACCTAGCAATACAGGTGTTTCACCCTATAAAATTTATTGGAATGGTGTATTATCCAACTCATATAGTTTAGATAGTGTTTGTCCGTTTGTAAATAATTATATAAAAATTACGGATGCCTGCGGAGATACATTGGTTGATTCTATAGCTATTGGATTGGACGCAATGAGTTTCGGAATCGGAGTAAACCTATTTACTTGCCTTGATAGTTGCAAAGGATCTGCATATATTACAAGCATAACTGGACGAGCTCCTTTCAAATTTTATTGGAAAAATACCTCTGCTATTTTTGATTCTGGAACAGTTTGTAATCATTTATGTGCCGATAGCTTTTATTATGTATATGGCTATGATGTCTGTGGGAAAAGAGCAATAGCTACAATTACCTTTCCGCGACCACCCAATTTATTTCTTACACTACAATCAACCACTACTTGTGCAGGTTTATGCCTCGGCACTGCAAATGTTTCTAATCCCACTGGTGGTGGCGTTCCACCCTATACTTTTCAATGGAGTACAGGCTTTACAGGTAATACTATTTATAATTTATGCCTGCATCAAAAAGTTTATTGCACTATGACAGATGCATGTGGTACATCTATCACCGATTCTATTGTAATACAACCTAATGCAACCACATTAGGCATCACAATGGGTTCATCACCTTCTTGCACAGATAATTGTAATGGGGTAGCGTATGCTTATCCGGTAGCAGGTTATCCGCCTTACACTTACACTTGGAATGGAGGTGGTTATGGACCAAGCAATTATCAGTTTGCATGTGCAGGTCATTCCTACACTTGCACTATCACTGACCAATGTGGGGCATCAGCAACTGATTCCGTTACAATTCAAAGTCTAACACCTCTTTCGGCCAATGTTTCATTGAGTAATACGAATTGTAATTTTAATTGTAATGCTCATGCAAGTGTAAATTATAGCGGTGGTGCATCGCCATATTTTTTAGCATGGAGCAATGGATGGTTGCAAGTAAACCAAGTCAATAATTTATGTGCCGATTCAAATTATTTCTGCATCGTAAGCAGTATTGGTTGCACATCAAAAAAAATAAAATTTCATGTACCAGCTAATATCCCTCTAAAAGCTAAATTGGTTTTTATAGATTCATCTTGTTCAAATAGTTGTAACGGCAAGCTGAAAGTACTTGGCAGCGGAGGCATTGCGCCTTACACCTATTTATGGAGCAATGCAGCTACTACACCACTCATCAGTAATTTATGCGCCGGCAATTATACTTGTATTGTTTCAGATGTGTGTGGCAAACACGATACAATTAATTTTACCATGACTGCCCAATCAATACCAAAGGCAGTGATTACAATACTTTCGGCATCATGTAGTAATTTTTGTTCAGCCAAAGCAAAAGTAAAATCTATTGGTGGTAAACCACCTTATACCTATCATTGGAGTAATGGAAGTCATCATCAAGTTGATTCTAATTTATGTATCGGCAATAATTTTTGTTTCGTAATTGATTCATGCGGTAATAGAGACACTACATTTTTCGTTATCGCTGCTAAGCCTTTGCCCATAGCATCTATCACCATCAATTCACCCTCTTGTTCAAATAGTTGTAATGGCAATGCAACAGCTAATGGGAGCAATGGAACATCACCATATTCCTACCATTGGAGTAATGGCAACACTAATCAAACAGCCAATAATTTATGCGTTGGTAATAATTTTTGCATTGTATCCGATTCTTGCGGAAATATCGATACAGCTTATTGTTTCATCACTGCTTATTCTTCATTAAACGATTCTGTTTTTGTTATTAGTAAATCTTGTTTGAATACCTGTAACGGAAGCGCATATATTCATACACAAGGCAGCATAGCGCCATATACTTATCTTTGGAGTAATGGCGCAACAACACCTTCTACTAATTCGATTTGTACAGGTAATAATTTTTGCATCATTACAGATGGTTGCGGAAAACATGATACACTGCATTTTGTAATTGATACAATACCGCATCTTTCGCAAACCATTACATCTACTGCAAGTGCTTGCAAAAATATTTGTACAGGTTCAGCATCTGTGAGTGTTACCGGCGGTTTGTCACCAATCACTTATCAATGGAGTAATGGGGCAATAACTTCTTCATTATATAATTTATGCCCGGGGATTTACACTTTAATTGTAAGTAATGCGTTTTGTATTAACGATTCGTTATTCGACACCATTGTTATCGCATCCACTTTTCAGTCATCAGCTCATATAATTAGCAACGTCACTTGTTTTGATTCTTGCAATGCAATTGCTCAAGCGCAAGCAAGTGGAGGCATTCAGCCTTATGTTTTTTCCTGGAGTAATGGTGCAACAACAGCCTACTACAATAAATTTTGTGCAGACACTTTTGTTGTTGCAATTACAGATAATGTGGGTTGTAAAACTTTTGATACCATTTTTATTCATCAACCTTTGCCTTTAAAAATTGATACCACAAACATTCCAAGTCACTGTTTTAATAAAGATGGTGAAATAATTGCACAGGCAAGTGGCGGAATAAAGCCTTACAGCTACGTTTGGAGTAATGGAGTCAATACAAATAATAATTTCAATATTGCGCAAGGAAATTATTTGCTAACAATATCAGATAGCAACCATTGCAAATTTTCACAAAATTTTTATTTGAATGGTTTATATCCAAGGGTTCAAACTGCCCACGATACCATTGTTGGTGCAGGTTCGAATGTTTTATTAACAGCGAACGGAACGCAGCATTATAGATGGATTCCAACCACTTACTTAAATTGCGACACCTGTAAAAATGTAATTTGGAACAGTATTTATCAGCAGAATATTTGTGTGATTGGCATTGATACCTGGGGATGCAGTGACACTGCTTGTTTCACCATTTATACTATTGATGATTGTAACAAAATAGTTTTGCCAAAGGCTTTTTCCCCAAACAACGATGGGAACAACGATGAATTTAAACCGCTCACAAATACTCCCATTTGTTTTGTACAAATTGATTTTAGAATTTTTGACAGATGGGGCAATTTAGTTTTTCAAAGTAATGACATAAACAAAGCCTGGGATGGTAATTTCAAAGGGCAACCAATGCCAATTGATGTTTATGTGTGGGTTTTAAATGCAGAAAATTATTTTGGTAAAAAAATTGAATTAAGCGGCAATGTTACTTTGATAAAGTAGTATTTTTCCAAAGCCATTCATCTTCTAAATTTTGTTTTCTTTGCAACATGTCTTTATTCATAACCTCTATAAATTCTGGTAGCAATGGCAATTGTTATTATGTTGGAAACAGCACTGAAGCGGTTTTGGTTGATGTAGGCATCTCATGCAAAGAAGTAGAACAACGTTTGAAGCAATTAAATCTTTCAATACAAATTGTTAAGGCAATTTTTATTTCGCATGAACATACCGACCATATAAAAGGTGTTTCGGCTTTTGCAAAAAAATATTCGCTGCCAGTTTATATCACATTAAAAACAAGAAGAAAATGGATAAAAGGCATTCAACATTTATTCAGAAATTTTGAAGCAACCCAGCCCATTTCTATTGGTGAATTAACAATAACGCCATTCTCAAAAAAACATGATGCAATTGACCCACATAGTTTTATCATCAGCTGCAAAAGCACTACGGTAGGGGTTTTTACAGATATCGGAACGGTCTGTGAAAGTTTAATTTTTTATTTCAAACAATGCCATGCTGCATTTTTAGAATCAAACTATGATAAAGAGATGTTGGAAAATGGGCGATACCCTCAACAACTAAAAAACAGAATTAAAGGTGGCGAAGGTCATTTATCAAATGAAGAAGCTTTGACTTTATTCCGCCAACATCCATCTCCTTATTTATCACATTTGATTTTATCGCACTTATCTAAAGAAAATAATTCTCCGAAATTGGTGGAAGAATTATTTACAAAACATGCAGGTGATACAATTATTTTCGTAGCCTCACGTTATGAGCCTTCACCTATTTTCGAGATAACATCATCATCGATTCAAACTTCAGAATTAATGCCTATTTCAAGATTAAAAAAAATGGTGCAACTTGGTTTGTTTCAATAAATAATTACTCGTGAAATTTATTTTATTTTTTCCATCACAATAGCCCAAATCTCCTTTTCTTTTTCATCGGCTTGCTGGTTCATTTTTTCAGCTTGCTCTAATAGTGGCTTTACAACTGGGTTTTCGGCTAAATCTTTTGCATTGATTTTCACATTTAAATAAGCACCTTTCACAGCGGCTCTTGCACATAAAGCTCCAACACCAGCATCACTCACCGAATTTGGGTTGCCAATTTCAGCCATGGCTTTTGCCAATTCAAAACTTTGAAATGCCAATTCCATTGTTTTAAACGGAACTTTAATAGCGTTGATGGTAGCGGCTTCTATAGCTTGTTTTCGTGCTACTTTTTCAGCATCATTATTTTTTGGCAAACCAAATGCCGCCATAATTTGATTGAAAGCATCTGTATCTTCATCTACCAAGCTCAACAATTGTTTTACAATCACTTGTCCTTTTTCAGCATAGTTCGAAAACTCTTCCCATCGTGCATCCCAACCAGCTTTGTGTGAAGATAAATTGGCTACCATCGTTGCCAATGCTGCACCCATTGCACCGCAATAAGCAGCAATAGAGCCACCTCCGGGTGCTGGTGATTCGCTGGCT
>CANFST010000080.1 GCA_947449695.1 Chitinophagales bacterium | reverse complement strand
TTGTTGCAAACTATGAAATGTGTTTGGTTGGGAAACGACAAAAAAATAGCAGCCGCTTGCAGACTTTCTGCCGAACCAATTAAACCATTTAAGTGAATGGTTTGTAGTTCAGTTTGTTGCAATCGTTCAATAATTTGTTTCGACTGTTGTGAGCCTTGAACATGACTCAAAATTTCCTGTAAATTCATCTACACTATTTCTGAAAGAGCGGCAAAGGTAGTGCTTTAACGAATAAGAGTTACATTCCCCTGAAGAGTTTTTGTTTCGCCCAGATGAGAAGTGTAAGTGGCGGTATAAACATATACACCTTGTGGTTGAGGTTGATTTTGATATTGACCATTCCAACCTTTTGAATTCGGAACGTAAGAATAAAGCTTAACTCCCCAACGGTCATAAACATCTAAAGAATTACACGTAAAGTTTTTTCCCATTAAAAAGAAAAAATCATTTATACCATCACCATTTGGAGTAAATGCACTTGGTGCCGAAACGGAATAACAATCTTTTTGAATAATAGAAATTGCATCAGTTGCTTTACATCCGAATTGGTCAGTAACTGTAAGTGAATAAGTTCCAAAAGAATTCACGTAAATTGAAGTTGAATTTGAACCAGTGCTCCATAGGAAAGAAACATTAGGATTAATTGAAAGTGGTGCTAAAACCTGAGAAACAGAATCGCATACAAATATATCTGGTCCCAAATCAATATTACCTAATCTACTTTTTACCACAATTGTATCGGAATAAGAAAAACAACTATCTGTTACTTTCGCCCAATATGTTCCAGCCTTCGAAACACTTAATGTTGAAGAATTTGAACCATCACTCCATAAATAAGAGTTCCAACCATTACCTGCATTTAATAAAATAGGTGTAGAACAAATAAAAGTGTCTGCGCCCAGATTTAACGCATTAGAAGAAATAAACCCATCAATAATGTTTGGTAAACCAAAATTGGCACTAGAACCAAACATCAGTGGAACTGCTCCACTTACATAATTACAGGCATTTCCAAGATTGTTAGGATTTGTAATTACATCTAAAGCTACTGCTCCACCTATTGAAATATAAATTTTTCCATCAACTGCCAATTGCAAAGCGCCAACACATTGACCTGCAGTGTATGGCAACAAAGGAAATGCAGAGGCTGTGACGTTAGCTGCGTTTAAATCGTACTGAATCACACTATTAGTAACAATAGAGGAAAACTGGCAAAAGCCAACATATAATTTAGAATTATCTGGAGAGAATGAAAGACCATAAGCATCACCTGATGTGCTAATAAATACAGGATTAGTTACCTGACCAGTATTCAAATTAAAGTCGAAAACCTCTACGTTATTATTTGGAATATCCCATTTAGCCAAAGCAATTTTTTTTCCATTAGGCGATGCTTTTAAATATCCAATTGATTCATTATTCTGAGCATCATTAGCTATGTTATAATGTCTGCTACCAACCGAAGAAATAACTGGTGTGCTAATTCCAGCAGCCGTAATTTTATAAACAAAAAACGAATCGCTATTCCACAAATGAGAAACCAACCAAAAATCATTAGTACATGGGATTTTTATTGCTGTTACTTTTTCAGGCGTTGGAGTTAACAAAGGCGTATTAATATTCTGCACCTGTCCCAAACCTGAGTTCAAGCTTAAATCTACTGTTGAATAAGTTAATCCACTATCAATTAAATTAACTGAGCCAGCTTGTGCCGCAACGGCAAAAATATAGTATTTATTAGGGCTCCCTGGCATAGGAACAATTATACCGGATTGTGTAGAGGATCCATTGCCTGCCAAAGTACCACCACCCGACATTGGGTTATTGTTTTTGTCGTAAACATTAGTTCCATCTGTTGAAAATAAGATTGAACCAGTTGTAGCATCGCAAATTGTTGCAACGCCTTCGTTTGTTGTTATTGGACCTTGAATAGCAACTGGTGATCCAGAATTAAAATCAATACCTGCTAATGTCCCGAAGTACCAAATATTTCCCTGCTTTTGCGCAAAAGATTGAAGTCCAAAAAACAGAATGAATAAACAGCAAAAAGTTGCCTTTATTATTTTAAAATTCATTTTCATAATTAAATATAAGGACACAAATATAAAAAAAATAATTACATCGACTTCGTCTAATAAACTCAACAATTCATATCTGAAAGAATACTTTATTTTAAATCTAGACTAATAAATTTTTACCTTTACAATGTTTAAACTTGTAAAATAAAATTGCTTCCATTTAATAAATTTAAATCATTATAAAAGATGAAGAGGTTTCACATAATTATTTTTTTAGCATTATTAATAACCTATTCTAAAACACAAGCACAAAAAACTGCCTTCACACTACCTGAAGTGAATAAGGTTTTAAAGGATATTCATATCTATATCAATGTTGAATTAGATGATTCAACAAAATCAAAAATTGGCTTTAACACTATCAGTTATTTTAACCCATTAATTAATTACATAGATTATAATATTATCGGAAGGGGTGATGCTGCTACCATTCATGATGATGAACTTCGTGATTTTATTTTAAAAAATGCTCATGCAGGTATTACGATGAAATCAATCAGCAACTTGTTGGTTGAGGAATTTGTAAAAGAAATGAACTTGCCTAATAGCAGTGATGAGAAGGAAGATTTATTTCATGTTGGTGGTTTTTTTACAACAGAGTTTGAGCATCATCAAGAAGATGATGGCATGTGGTCTGACATGTTAGAGGTAAATAATTTGAAATTATTTTTCGCATCACATATCAATTCAAAAGGCAACTCAAATCATGTGAGCGTATTTGCTGAATACAACCCAATTCCAGAAGAAGTGATTCATCAAATTTTACAGGTACCAGTTCAGAAAGGTAGCTACAATGATACTTTGAGGGAATTGCCAATTATGGTAACCTACGCTGACAATGTTCCATTTGAACGATTATTTGTGAATATTAAAAATGTTGGTGGTACAAAATTAGGCTTAACTGTAGGTCAGTTTCGGTTGCCGTTCGGAATCTGGAATGATTATTCCTCTCACCGCAATTTCAACAGCACCAAAACAAATATGTTAGTGAATGGTTATGCTTTAAGAAAAATTGAAGTTGGTGCAAAATTAGATTATCAAATCAACAACAATTGGAAAGCTGAAGCTGCAATTGTTTATGGTCGTCAAGGCAGAACAGCTCCAATTTTCAGAGGTGATATGGATATGAATAAAGATTTGGTAACACATATCACTTACAACAACAATCGTTTTACGGCAGGCGCAAGTGCTTATCTTGGACGTTTTTCGATCAACTACAATAATTCTGTTGGAATTGATTTATCCTACCGCTTCAATAAATTATTAGTATCAGGTGAAGTGGTTTACCAGGAAAATAAAAACGTAGCAGAAATTTATCCTATTCTTGCTCAAAACGGAATTAATATGCTTTCATCAACAAGTGCATATGCTCAATTCGATTATGAAATTTCGAACAAATTCCACCTCTTTGGTTTATACGATACTTGGACGATGATGCAAGATGGCAAAATCATTAATCACACTACATATCGGGCTTTTCATGGATTGAAATATATTTTAAATCCAAAAGTTAGATGGACAATTGTTGAATACGGACACATGTTTTTCTACGGATTTAACAAAGGAGCAAATCATTATTCAACACAGTTGGAAGTTAATTTCTAAAACAAAACAATCATAAATTAAAATTTTGTGAAAAATATTTGGAGCAAAATATTACTGAGCATCATATTGATTGTAACGATGAATTCTGCAACTTATAATTCAGATTATGAGTACAAAATTTATAGTTTGTATCTATATAAGTTCAGTCAATTGGTTGAATGGCCAGCACAAAGCACTAAAAAAGAATTTGTGATTGGTGTAATAGGCATTTCACCATTGATACCTGAGTTGGAAAAATATGTTAATTCAAAAAACAGTTATTCAGCTATGAAGTATAAAGTAGTTCGAATTTCTGTTACCAATAAAATCAGCAATTGCGATTTATTATTTATAACCAAAGCAAAATCGGATACGATTGCCGAAGTAGTAAAAAATGAAGAAGGCAGACCAACATTAATTGTAACCGAACAGCCAGGCTTAATAAAAAGAGGTGCATGTGTAAATATGATTTCGGAAGAAGGTAGCAGCCTGAAAATTCAAATCAACAAATCAAGCATCGCATCACATCGTCTGAAAGCATCATCAGATTTGATAAAATTGAGTCACGAAGTTTTTTAAACAAACCTAATCACAACAAATTTTATGGGTAAAATTTTTTCAAAAATTGCAAGTAGTAATTATTTCGCAATTTTTTTCGGGATATTACTGCTGGGATTTTCTATCGTTTCAATTGTTGCAAACAGAACTTCACAAGCCAAAATCAAAGAGATTGCTGAAGTGCATGTAGCATTACCTTTTGCTATGTCAGCTTTGTACAATGAAATGAATTTGGCTTCGCAAATTCAGAATGAATATTTCAAATCGGGTGATAAAGCGTTTGAAGAAAAGCGTTTGAAAATTTGGAAAGAAAAAATCAAACCGATTTCAATTCAGTTAGATTCCATGAAAAAAAATGTAGTTGAAGATGATAAAAAGCTGATTGATAAAGCATTGGCAGGATTGAGTGATTATGAAATCGCACAAGATGAAATGAATTTAATCTGGGAGGAATCGAATCACATTATTGATAAAACAAAAAAACAAGAATCAGAAAACGAATTGAACAAACGCCGATTGGCGCTCACTTCTATTACGCAGGATGATGCAGCTGCCGTTTTGATTCCGCTGCAAGCCAAATATCAATCAGCGGCAAATGATGAACTGACAAGCATTAACGCTACTATCAAAAAATCTAACTGGATGATTTTGTTTGCAATTGTTGCTTTATTATTCATTATGCTTTTGGTGTTAAGGAATCGGGAATTGCAGAAAGCGAAATATGAAGCTGAAATTGCCAGTCATGCCAAGTCAGAATTCTTGGCAAACATGAGTCATGAAATTCGAACACCATTAAATGGTGTAATTGGTTTCACAGAATTATTATCTATCACTAATTTAGATGAAACCCAGAAACAATACACCACAGCGGTTTCTAACTCATCATTAAGTTTGTTAAGTATTATAAATGATATTTTAGATTTTTCAAAAATAGAAGCTGGAAAATTAGTTTTAGATATGGATAAAACCGACTTGATTGAAATTGGCAATCAGGCGTCGGATATGATGAAGTTTCAGATTCATAAAAAAGGATTGGAATTGTTGTTGAATTTTTCTCCTCAAATACCTCAGTATTGCTGGACTGATGAAGTTCGATTGCGCCAAGTCCTTATCAACTTATTAAGTAATGCTACCAAATTTACTTTAGAAGGAGAGATAGAATTTAAGATTGAAATGCTCAAAAGAAATGATGATGGTACGGCTACTTTCCGTTTTTCGGTTCGTGATACCGGTATTGGCATTGCACCTGAAAATCAGAAAAAAATATTTGATGCCTTCTCACAAGAGGATAGTTCATTTACAAAAAAATTTGGAGGAACCGGATTGGGCTTAGCTATTTCAAATAAGCTCTTAGGCTTGATGCAGAGCCAACTTCAATTGAAAAGCGAATTAAATAAAGGCACAACTTTCTTTTTTGAACTGGCACTAAAAGTGAGCGACGAGCAACGTGCAGAAAATGAAACTTTAAAACAAATTCAGCATGCATTAGTAGTTGATGATAACTATAACAATTTATCATTGGTCAAAGAAATGCTTGTTACAAGAGGAATAGAAACTGATGAGGCCAATAATGGCAAAGAAGCTTTACAAAAAATCAATACCGATAAAAAGTATGATGTGCTGCTGATTGACTACAAAATGCCTTTGCTCAATGGTGTTGAAACAATCCGTGAAATAAGGAAAGGAAATTCTGTTTCAAAAAATATTCCGATTGTGTTGTTGTACAGTTCAGCTGATGATGCAACAATTAATGCGGCAAGCGAAGAATTACATATTCAACAGCGAATGTCAAAACCAATTATTGCTAATAGGTTATTTGATATTTTAGCAAAACTGAAATTAGAAACTCCAGCAGCCGCTTCTAAGCCTTCAAAACCACTTCCGATTGATTCGAAGAAAAAAGATTTGAAGGTGATGATTGCTGAAGATAACCGGGTGAATATGTTGCTTTGCAAAATTTTCTTAAAACAATTGTTGCCCGAAGCCATTATTATTGAAGCTGAAGATGGCAAACAAGCTTATGAAAAATTCCAAGAACATTATCCCGATTTAATCTTAATGGATTTGCAAATGCCACAAATGAGTGGTAATGAGGCTACGGAAGCCATCAGGAAATTTGAAGATGGTAAATTGCATACACCAATTATTGCATTGACTGCCAATATCATCAAAGGCGAAAGAGAAAAATGCTTGGAAGCAGGAATGAATGAATACATGACCAAGCCTTATCTCATTGAAGCTTTAAGGCAAGTGATTGAAAGATGGATTAATCTGAATTAGAAAAGCATCTGCCTTTCATTGGCCGAAATAAATTTTTTTTCGTGCTGAAGCAACCATTTTTTTACCCACAAATCACCGCCATAGCCAGTTAAGCTGCCATCGCTGCCAATCACCCTATGACATGGAATGATGATATTGATTTGATTTTTCCCATTGGTTGAAGCAATTGCCCTAATAGCTTTTTCGTTTTTAATGCGTTTCGATTGTTCGGCATAAGTGATGGTTTTACCAAATGGAATTTTCAATAATTCTTGCCAAACAGTTTTCTGAAAATCAGTTCCATTCATTTCAATTTCTACATCAAAACTTTTGCGCTTGCCTTCAAAATATTCCTGCAATTGCAAAATAGTTTGTTGCATAATGTCAGGATTATTCTTCGTGATTTCCTCCGCCATCATCGGTTTTGTTTTTGCTTCTAAAAATAAAACAGAAATTAGCCTATCGCTTGAAGTGGTTATTTGTAGGGCACCTACAGGCGAATTAAATTGTTCAATAAAAAATTCTTGGTGATTCATTTCAAGTAAAGAAATAAAAAAAGCGATGAAAATTCATCGCTTTTTTTGTGAATAATATTTTCAATTAAATTATTTTTTTCTATTAAAATCCCCAGCTTGAACGTAAGTGATTTTTTCAGGGTTAATCCATTTTTTCATGGCGGCATTTACTTCCGCAACGGTCATGTTTTTTATTTTATTTTCGATGTCAATATTCCATTTCATCGTCCGACCAATGTAGAGATTAGTGTTCAGCTTGCTACGCAAATAATTATCATCACTGCGGTTAACATTTTGTGATTGCAAAAATCCCGATTTTGCATCTTTCAATTCCTGCTCTGTAAAACCATCTTTCAACACTTTCTGAATTTCTTCTTTAAAGGCTGTCATAAGTTTTTCACTGTTATCAGGATTGTAAATGGCATAGCCGCCAAATGTTCCCACTTTATCTATTTCACCTGGTTGTAAAAAACTTCCAACACCATAGCTGATACCTTCTTTCTGACGAATACGAGTCGATAAACGTGAATTTAAAAATCCACCACCCAACATATAATTGCCCATCAACAATGCGCCATAATCAGCATCATCGCCATTCAAAGCCAAATCTTGCCCACATAAAAACATAGCATTGGCTTTATCTGGCGTATTTACTTTTTCATTTTTTGCTGGCATATCAAACAATACATCAGGCATGCGAATAAATTTTGTTGTTGAATTGAAACCATCCATCATGCTGTTCAAAGCAGCCTCAACAGCAGTTTCATCGCAATCACCAATTACACTGATGATTGCATTTTCACCTGTGTATTGGGTGTAGAAATTTTTCACATCTTCCAAGCTTGTTGCTTTAACAGCAGCTGTTTGTTCATCAAAAGTTTGTGTGTAGCGATAATCTTTTTTATCAAAATTGTTGGTCAATTTGCCTAACAAGTTGGAAGCAATTGCTTGTGGTTCACTCTTTTGCTCATCAATACCAGCAATATTTTCTTCTTTCATTTTTTCAAATTCAGCAGCAGGGAAACTTGGATGACGCAAAATTTCTTCTACATATTTCAACGCAGGTACCAAATTTTCTTTCACAGTTTTCAAGGTGATATTTACTGTTTGTCCGCCGCCATTAATTTGCAATTCTGTTTTCAATTTATCTAATTCATCTTTCAATTGCTGACGGGTATGAGATGTAGTTCCTTTATCTAACATACCTGCTGTTAAATCAGCGATAGTTCCTTTGCCACTCAAGCTTTCAGCGTTGCCAATGTGCAACACAATGTTGGCAGAAACAGCATCACCTCTATTTGCTTTTTTCAAAAATGCATATTTGCCACCACTTTTTAAAACTCCTTTTCTTGTATGACTTTCAACATTTTCAGGCGTTGGGTCAAATGTTTCAGCATTAGCAACTGCTTTGCTGCCCTTATAATCTTTCACCAAATCATTTACATTAGGGTTGGCTGGAATCGTTGCTCTATCAGGATTTGCATCAGGAATAAAAAATCCTGTAGTACGATTTGATGGTTTGAAATAATTTGCTACCACACGATTTACATCAGCAGCAGTAACTTTTTTAATACCATCGCGATACAAGAAAAACAAACGCCAATCGCCTTGTGCAATAAAATCGCCCAATGTTAAACCAACTTCATCGCTGTTATTCATCATCAAGTCAATATTTTTCATGATGCTGTTTTTAGCTCTTTCCACTTCATCATCTTTCACCGGATTGTTTTTTAAATCATCCAAAAGGCTCATCATGGTTGACTTTGCATCATCCAATGATTTTTCTTTCA
>CANFST010000079.1 GCA_947449695.1 Chitinophagales bacterium | reverse complement strand
TAAATCACTCACTTGTATTTGTATTTCATTTCCTAATCTACTCATCTTCAAATCTTCTAATTTCCTTCCTACCACATCATACACTTCTATCATTTTCAAATTGGCTAATTGTTAAATTGGTATTTGCTGGATTAGGATATACTTCCAAACTACTTTGATTTGCACTAACAGTATTTACCCCCAACGGATAAGCATACACCGTCATGGTATCATAACTAATTGTTCCGCATAAATCCATGCGCACTACATATTTTGTAGTTGTTGTAGGAATAACAGTTGCAATGCTACTTGCAGCAATTTTATTACCTTGTATATCGTACCATTCACATGGTAAACCAAGTGTGGTGTTCAATCCAAGTACAACTGTATCACCAATAGTTATAGTGGTATCATTGCCTGCAAATATTTTTGCGGTGCTTTCAACTACACTTACATCATCAAAAAAATATTCGATGCCATTCACCCCCCCACCAGGGAAATGATATAAATGAGTTTGATAATTATAATAAAAATTGCCCAAGGTAATTCGGGTTTCACCACCTTGGGCATAATAACTGCCTTGTACCATAGTCCAGTTCATCGTATCGCTAATGATGCCACTACATTCCACCTGCGGTATGCGGCTGATGACCATCCCATTATTATGCACTGTATCTATGCTATTATTACTGATATAAGCCCCTATATGGTCTATCGCTATGCCGTTTGAAATTGGTTTTGCAACATTTGTATAAAATGTAACGCAATAAGTAACTTTATTTGTTAATGGAGAGTTTAATACACCAATTGCATAATTTCTATAGGCTTGACCAAATGAATCTTCATATTCTATTCCTATTGCACAAACTTTACCAGTACGTGGATATTGATATACCCCCCCCCAATTGCTTGCAGGAATTGGTAAGTGGCAAGTATGATTTATCTTATTATCAGCAAGCATCAAATATGGTCCGTTATACATAACCATACTATCTGAAAAATGCCATGGAGATGATGCATCTATTGAAGAACATGATTGCGATGTATCTAAATATCCCAATTGCTCAAAGGAAGGGTTTTGCACAAGGTTTACTTGTCCATAATTCTTACTATTTGTTAAAAGCAGAATAATCAGAATAATAACTAACTTAGTTTTAATCATCACAAATTTAAACATTTTATCTCAATTTAACCTACAACGAGGGAATAGTCAAAAGACTTCAACTTTACCAAAGTTCGTGTCATCACGAATAGTAATCTTTTCGGTTAGTAAGAAACTAACCGAAGCAGCAAAAACTTTTTCGGATGCCTTTCCGAAATCTGGGAATAGGGTAAATGATTTCATCCATGCCTTTCCGAAATTTGGGAATAGGGCAAATGATTTCATCCATGCCTTTCCGAAAATTTGGAATAAGGCAAATGATTTCATCCATGCCTTTCCAAAATTTGGGAATAGGGTAAATGATTTTATTTAAGGAAGTAGGGTATTAAAGGCATGATTCCAATTAAGGAATTGCATTCGGCAGAATAAAAAAGAGCAATTCCTGATCAGGAGTTGCTCTTTTTTAATTTTATAGCCCGATGATTTAAAAAGAAATCGGTGGCAGCCTGGTTGATTTATTGTTTCACAAATCGTCCATTCATCAAAGTGCCATTTATGTCGGTAGCTTTAATGAAGTAAACACCTTGTGGCAAATTGTAAGTATCGATGCGTAGGTTATTATCAGCCTGATCGGTTGAAACCAGACAATGAACAATTTGCCCAACCATATTGGTGATTTCCATTGCTTTTATTTTCGATTTACTGTTAATCATCAAAGTTCCGCTTGTAGGGTTAGGATAAATATCGAGGTTGTTAATTTGTACATCGGCAATACCATCTGGGTTAAACAAAATACATTGTGTGGTATCGGTACATTGTAAGGCATTGATGATACATTTATAACTATGCCCGGCAATAATAGCAGGTGGTGCCACAGATGAAGTGTTAGCAATAACCTGCTGGTTAGCACAATCAATCCATTGATAGGTAGCGTTGCCGCCTTGCGATACATTTAACGAACTACCAATTTGTGCAATTAATAAATTGATGCTGTCCACTTTTAAATGAAGCAACGCTGAACTATCGCAGCCCAGATAGTTGTTCAAATGCACTGTATGAACACCACTGGTTGAAAAAGTCTGCCCGTTGAAAACAATACTTCCGCCTCGGCAAATGGTATCATAACTATCGGATGTGGTAGGCAGATTAATGGTAAGATGCAGTAATGCAGCACTATCACAACCAACATAGTTGGTTAAATGCGCAATATGATTACCAGCATTGGTGTAGGTATTGCCATTAAAAACAATGCTATCGCCCTGACAAATAGCTGCATCAGTAATTGAGCTGGAAGTTGGTTTTACGCTCAGATTTAAAGTAGCAGTGCTGTCGCAACCTACATAGTTAGTTAAATAGGCAGTAAAAGTGCCAGCCGAAGTATAGGTGCCTCCGCCGAATGAATATACATCACCGGGGCATATAGCATCGGTAGTGGTTGAGGTAGATGTAGTATTATAAGATAATTGTAAAATAGCCGAACTGTCGCAACCTACAGCATTGGTAAAATGCACTGCAAATGTGCCTGCATTAAAATAATAATTGCCATTAAACAAATAGCCATTACCAGGGCAAACGCCAGCCACTGTAATGCTTGAAGATGAATTCAGCATACTCACCTGATAGGTAATCACACTATCGCATTGCAGATAACTCTGCTTATGGATGATGTGTGTTGAGGTAAAAGTAGCAATATAACCATCGGGGAAATAGAAGGTATCACCCTGACAAATAGTAGGAGAGAAGATGGTATTAGCAACAGGTTTAACTGTTACATTCTGATAAGCTGTATCTACTCCACAGCCAAAAGAATCATTATAAATGTAAGAAATATTAAATGTTCCTGAACCACTTAATTGTGGGTCGAAGGTATTGGCTAATACCGCATTGTTACCAGCATAAACCCCACCAGCAGGCGAACCCACCAGAGTAATCGGATTAGCATTTTCGCATAAACTGTTGATAGATGCCAGACTAACCACAGGCATAGTATGCACAGTAATAAGATTATTATAAGTAACACTATCAGTAGCGGCTATATTAGATACAATTAAAGTAGCACTGTGCACACCAGGCACATTATAAACAACAACTGGATTTTGAACGGATGAGGTAGATGGTGTTCCGCCAGGGAATTTCCAGCTCCAGGTAGCAGCATCAGTTGCACTGCCCAGATAGAAAATGCTATCACCTTTGCAAATGCTGATATGCGTTGTAACAAACGAAGGTGCAGGTGCACCCACGGCATTAGTAAACCAGCTTTCGTGAGTGTTCAATTGGTCGTTGATACCATTAGCACTGCTGTCGTAAGCAGTAACAGCAATAGGTAAATTATAATTTACACCATTCAAAATATAACTGGTCACCTTACCTACATCAATTGAATTATGAAATGAAAAACCAGTTGAATTACCATAATAAATTCTGTAACCAGCCAAATCTTTTTCGGTATTGGCATACCAGGTTAACTGAACATTTCCGCCACCTAAATCTGTTTTAACAACATGGGTAGGAGGGGTAACAGGTGCCGATGTATCAGGTGTAGCAGCAAATGGTGTGATGTAAACAATACTTTTGGCGCTGTTGTCAAAATTATCATAAATCACTGTGTCAATTCCTCCTGTGGTGAAATATCCCCAGTAACTATTTTTACAATTGATATCGCAGCCCAGAGGTCTGCTGTCATTAAATTCATAAGAAGCTGTATTATTAAAAAGATTGTTGTTGTTGCAGTTAGCATGAATAGTGCAATTGTTGCTTCCCGACATATCAACTACCGAAGTGGGTAATGCGCCTGTAGTAATGTTTCGGGTTATTGTGTTGTAATTGTAAGTGCCAATATCGTTGGCAAATGATGCCACAAAATCAGATGATTTATTATCAATAATGTGGTTGCTCAAAAGTGGATCGCCAAAAGTGGTTTGCTTCACACCGCCATGAGTGCCAACAGCAGTATTATGAGCAATAATATTGTTTTTAACAGTCATACCGGTTTCGCAAATGCCACCGCCATTGCCACCTGAAGTATTGTTGTAAATATAATTGTGATGAGCATTGCCATAATTGCCAGCCCACCAGTTGGTGCCTGTAAAATATATTCCACCGCCATCAACACTTGAATTGTTATTGTAAATAGTATCGTTAAAAATCCGAACATTGCTGATGCCAGAGCTAAAAATTCCACCACCATTTCCAGTGGAAATATTGTTGTAAATACTATTGTTGCTGATGGTGATAGCTCCAGTATTAGAATAGCCTGTCAGAGCAATACCACCGCCACCAGTCTGAGTAGGCAAGCCAGATAAATCAGCTTTATTATTATTGATTTGATTATTATTGATGAATAGTTTGCTGGTTGGTCCTGGAACAAAATTAATATGGATGCCACCACCCCAGGCACTAAAACCTGTATAGTTGGTAATTACGTTATTATTATTATGAAACCAGCTGTTAATAATAAATTGAGTACCTGTAATAGTTTGTGTTTGGTTGCCTGAAGTACCATAAGATGCACCCAAACCACTGTTGGCATTGTTAGTAAATTCGCAATGATTTATAAAGGGAAAGCAGCCATTGATTTGAACTGCTGCATTGTTTGAGCCACCGCCATATTGTATGACACAATATTCCATTATACTTCCTAAATGGGTTGATGTATCATAGGAAACACTTTCTGGATTAAACTGAATATAATCCCAATCGCCGGCAGCAGGTGTTGCCGCCGAACTGGTAAAAGTAATTTTATTGCCTGCAATACCTATAGCTCTTAATGTGCCATTGATTTGTAATGCACAATGTGAATTGAATTTAACCACCACACCCGGATTGATAGTTAATACAACGCCGCTATCCACTAAAGTGGTGCCGGTAAGCACATAGGGGCTTCCAGATACAGTGAAATTTGCATTACCAGAAATAATTCCGCTGATATAAGTCTGAGCGAATGACCTATTAATAGCAATTGCCATTAATATTGTAAGTAAAGTAGTTTTAAGAATAGTGGTAAATATGCGCATGATTTTATTATTTTGGATGGTAAATATAACTAAAGCTATATTTTAAAGTTAAATTTTTTTTAAGTGATTTTTCATTCGGTATCAGAAAAGAAGTAAGAATTTAATATTTGGAAATATTCCAATTACTTTTGCGGCTGCTACTATGCCTGATAAAATCAATCTTTTACCCGATAACATCGCAAATCAAATTGCTGCTGGCGAAGTAATTCAACGTCCTTCGTCTGCTATTAAAGAATTGATGGAAAATAGCATTGATGCTGGTGCAACTGAAATAAAAGTTATTATTAAAGATTCGGGTAAACAATTAATTCAGATTATTGACAACGGCAGTGGAATGAGTGTGATGGATGCACGAATGTGTTTTGAACGTCATGCTACATCAAAAATCAAAAACATTGATGATTTATTTTTAATCAAAACCATGGGCTTTCGTGGTGAGGCATTAGCCTCTATTGCAGCCATTGCTCAGGTTGAATTAAAAACAAGAAGAGCTGAAGATGAAGTAGGAACTTTGATTTTGATTGAAGCCTGCGACGTGAAATTACAAGAACCTTGTCAAACACCAATAGGTACAAGCATTTCGGTAAAAAATTTATTTTACAATGTACCAGCTCGAAGAAATTTTCTGAAAGCAAATCATGTTGAACTGAAACATATTATTGATGAATTTCAACGTATTGTTTTAGCGCATCCGGATGTTTTTTTCAGTTTGAATAATAATGGGACTGAAATTTTTAATTTACCCAAAGGCAATTTGAAACAACGTATTGTTGCTTTGTTTGGAAAGAATTATCAGGATAAATTAGTAACTGTAAATGA
Source organism: Chitinophagales bacterium (assembly GCA_947449695.1). Classification (GTDB taxonomy): domain Bacteria; phylum Bacteroidota; class Bacteroidia; order Chitinophagales; family CAIODY01; genus CAIODY01. The sequence goes on along the minus strand of CANFST010000079.1, from coordinate 3,084 downwards.
AGAAACTTCCATTTGTGATATCGAAGGATTTGTCGGAACGCCTGATTCTGCAAAGAAATCACGGGGAGAACAATTTTTCTTTGTAAATAAAAGATTCATCAAAAGCAATTATTTGCATCATGCTGTGAATACTAATTATTCGCAATTGCTGCAAACCGATAGTCATCCTCTCTATGTTTTATTTATTGATGTTGACCCCAAAAGAATTGATGTGAATGTGCATCCAACCAAACAAGAAATAAAATTTGAGGATGAAAAAATTGTTTACAGCTTTTTGAATTCGGCTGTTCGCAAAGCTTTGGGGCAATTTAGCATTACTCCTTCATTAGATTTTAATCAGGAAACTGCTTTTAGTAGATTAGAAGGATTCAATCGCGGCATCAAAAAAAGTGATGACAATTCAATTGCACATTTTGATACTTCTTCTCATTATTTCAGGCCATTAAGAACTGAAAATCCTGATGCAGAGCGCCAAGAAGATAATTTAAAAAACTGGGAGCAATTATATTCTTCATTAAAAAAAGAAGAAAATGAGCAGTATGAAAATGAATCATTGACTTATGTTTCAAGAAGTTCAGCTTCCAATTCAACAAAAGAAAACGGGCAATTGCAATTGACTGATGCGCCTCAATTCAACGAACAATTGATGACGCAATTGCATCAACAATATATTCTTTCGCCTATCAAAAGTGGTTTTATGTTGATTGATCAACAAGCTGCGCATGAAAGAGTATTGTTTGAGAAATATTTATCGTACGTCAATCAACAACAAAAAGCTACTCAACATCAATTGTTTCCTGTTAAGATTGAATTGAGCCGTCAGGATACTATTTTATTAAAAGAAATATTGCCCGAAATAAATTTGATGGGTTTCGATTTGCAAGAGTTTGGCAACTATACATTTATTGTGCATGGCGTACCTGCTGAAATGAAGAACTCCTTCAATGAAAAACAAGCTGTGCAATACTTATTGCAACAGCTTCGAGAGAATATGGAGTTGAAATTAAATCAAAGGGAAAATTTAGCAAGAGCAATGGCTCGACAATCGGCTGTAAAAAGTGGAACACCATTAAGCAATAAAGAAATGAAAACTTTGGTAGATGAATTATTTGCTTGCGAAAAACCTTATGCAGCTCCTAATGGCAAACTTACATTTGTCATTTATAAATTAGATGACATTGAAAGACTATTTCAAAAAGACAGGTAGCTTTTTTACTCCCTCACAAACTTAGCTTTATATGCAAAACCTTTTTCATCGGTGGCTTTGACGAAATAAATGCCGCTTGATAAACTGCTTCTTACATCAAGTTGTAGCGGTTGAATTGTTGTTTAAATACATCAATTAAGATTAATCAAGGGAATTGTATTTCGTCTCCATGCTAAAATTAAAAAAAGCGGTCAGATTTTTTCTGACCGCTTTTTTTATTGTGGTATTTTTTAGATTAAAACTTTTCTAAACCACTAAAGAAAAAATTACCTTCAATAATTGCATTTTCGTCTGAATCGCTGCCATGAATGGCATTTTCGCCAATAGATTGTGCAAAGCGTTTGCGGATAGTTCCTTCTGCTGCATTAGCAGGGTTGGTAGCGCCAATCAAAGTTCTGAAACTTTCAACTGCATTTTCTTTTTCTAAAATAGCAGCTACAATTTCACCACTGCTCATAAATTCAACTAATTCGCCATAAAACGGACGCTCTTTGTGAATAGCATAAAATTCACCAGCTTTTTCGCCGCTTAACTTTGTTTGTTTCATTGCTACAATGCGAAATCCTGCACTGCATATTTGTTCTAAAATTGCACCCGTATAGTTTCTTTTGGTTGCATCGGGTTTAATCATTGTAAATGTTCTGTTGCCAGCCATAATGTTTTTTTATTTTTTTTGAGGCGCAAAGGTAATTATTTGCAGCTGATTTACTGCTATTAATTATAAAGAATTACAAATTTACCAGTCTTCAAAGTTTAAGTTGAAAATATAAATCGAGGCTTAATTTTTTTTATTTACGTTTGCACAAAAATTAATTAGTTATGCAACTGGTACAAATTATTTGGTTTCCTGCATTAATAGCCATAGCGCTTTTCGGAAGTTTTGTAAGTATTCAACAAGGTACTATTGGTGTAGTAACTATGTTTGGTAAATTTCGCAGAGTGTTAGCACCTGGTTTAAATTTCAAATTGCCTTTGTTTGAAACAATATATAAAAGAGTAAGTATTCAAAATCGTTCGGTTGAGTTAGAGTTTCAGGCTGTAACTGTTGATCAGGCTAATGTATATTTCAAATCCATGTTGTTGTATTCTGTGTTAAATACTCAGGAAGAAACCATAAAAAATGTAGCTTTTAAATTCATCAGCGATCGCGATTTGATGCAGGCATTAGTTAGAACTGTTGAAGGAAGTATCCGTTCATTTGTAGCTACAAAAAAACAGGCCGAAATATTGGTTCAACGTCGTGAAATAATTGAATTTGTAAAAGAACAAATAGATTCAACACTCGAAACATGGGGCTATCATTTGCAGGATTTACAAATTAATGATATCACTTTTGATGAAGCTATTATGGCAAGTATGAGTAAAGTGGTTGCCAGCAACAATCTGAAAGCTGCTGCGGAAAATGAAGGACAGGCTTTATTAATAACAAAAACAAAAGCAGCAGAAGCTGAAGGCAATGCTATTAAAATTGCAGCAGAAGCTGAACGAATTGCAGCACAACTTCGTGGGCAGGGCGTTGCTTTGTTTCGTGAAGAAGTGGCAAAAGGTATGAGCCAGGCAGCAGAAGAGATGAAGCAAGCTAATCTGGATACGAATGTTATTTTATTCAGTATGTGGACCGAAGCGATTAAAAACTTTGCTGAATTAGGAAATGGTAATGTTATATTTTTAGATGGGAGCGCCGAAGGCATGCAAAAAACCATGACTCAAATAATGGGTATGAGCCAATTGAGTAAGAAAGAAGGCAACAAACAATAGTATTTTAGTTCTGAAATAAGCCTTTCATTTTTTTTATTGAATGATAGTTAGCTTTAGTACAATAAAACCATCTGGTGTTTTATTATTTATCGCTTTATAATTCAAACCAACTTTAATCT
>CANFST010000078.1 GCA_947449695.1 Chitinophagales bacterium | reverse complement strand
AGTAGCGAAAAAAGATTTCTCCTTAGTGCCAAGCAAATACATTGAGTTTGTAAACCGTGATGAGAATATTGATTTTGATGAAAAAATGAAAAGCCTGCAAACCGAGTTTGCCAGCTTGCTGAAAGCCGAAGAGCAATCGAAAAAAGATTTACTAACTGTATTCAAAGAATTGGGCTATGAAATCAAATTATAAACCTATTGGCAACTACATACAAAGGGTAGAACACCGCAATAGAGATTTGAAAGTAACTAAACTTTTAGGCTTGAGTATGACCAAAGAGTTTAGAGAAACAACTTCAAATACAGTTGGTACAGATATGTCTGTTTATAGAGTCATGAGCAAATATCAATTTGCTTGTGATTTCATGTCGCCTATTCGGGTAAATAAATTGCCTGTGGTTTTAAAGTTGGATGATGAGCCGAATTTAGTATCACCTGCCTATCCAGTATTTGAAATTAAAGACAGAAATGAGCTTGACCCTGAATACTTGATGATGTGGTTTCGCAGACCCGAATTTGATAGGTATGCAACTTTTAAATGTGATGCTGCTATTAGGGGTGGTTATGAATGGACAGAACTATGTGAAACATTAATACCAGTTCCAAGTATTATTAAACAACGAGAAATTGTAAAAGAATACAACACCATTGTAAACCGCATTACACTCAACAACCAACTCATTCAAAAATTAGAAGAAACAGCACAGGCAATTTACAAGCGATGGTTTGTTGATTTTGAATTTCCAAACGAAGAAGGCAAGCCGTATAAAAGTAGCGATGGTGAAATGGAAATGAATAAGGAATTGGAAAAAGAAATTCCAGTTGGTTGGGAAGTAAAACCACTTTCTAATTTTTGTGATGTGAAGGGTGGAAAGCGATTGCCCAAAGGAGAAGAATTAAATGATGAAAAAAAAGGTAATCCATACATTAAGGTTGCCGATATGAGCAAATCAAAATTTCTAATTCTTAATGACAAATTTCAACATGTAGAAAAGGAAGTTCAAAAAATAATTTCAAGATACATTGTAGCCGAAGGTGATGTAATCATTTCTATTGTTGGCACAGTTGGCTCACTAAATATTATTCATGAAACTTTGGATAAGGCAAACTTGACAGAGAATTGTATGAAGCTAACAAACTTGAAAAAAATGAACGCAGATTTTCTTTATCACTTTTTATCTTCTTCAATTGGACAACAAATAATTGAAACAAGAACAGTTGGCGGAGTTCAAGGCAAATTACCAATGTATAACATTCAAGCAATTCCAATTATTTATCCGTCTGAAAAACTTTTATTAAAGTTTGAAAAAATAATCACTGGAATAAATTCCTCAATGAGAAATTGCACATCTCAAAATGCAAAATTGTCAACCTTAAAAGATTTGCTCCTCTCAAAACTTGCAACGATAGAAAATTAGAAAATGGAAAGCAGCGGAGTAACTAAGTGGTAATGAAGTGAGTAACCAAGTTGGTAACTAAGTGCATGTTAAACAGAAAGTAAATGTCAAGTTTTCTGCTCAAAAAACTTGACATTTGAATAAAAAAAACTACCTTTGTGGTATGAAAGTGGCAGCGCAAATAAGAAAAAAAATAAAAAGCATTCCTCAAAGTGAACCCTTTGGCTATGCCGATTTGGGCATTGCCCCTGCTGATTTTTTTACGGCTGCCAAAGCATTGGAGCGTTTGCAGAAAAAAGGTGAAATAAAAAAAGTGGCTAAAGGAATGTTTTACAAACCTGAAATTTCAACTTTTGGCGAAATGCCTCCTAACTACGAAAGCATTTTGCAAAACTATTTGTATGAGGGCGGCAAACGAACAGGTTATGTTACAGGTTATGCGTTGTATAATCAGCTTAGCCTGACTACTCAAATGGCTTTTACAACTACCATAGCCACCAACCGAAATTTGAAAAAAATAAATATTGGCTGGCTAAAAACCAACAGTGTAAAAGCGTATGTAAAAGTTACGGAAGAAAACTTTCAATTATTAGGTATTTTAGATGCCTTGAAAGACATCAAATCTATACCTGATTCATCGGCAAGCAACGCCATAAAAATTTTGATGCCTAAGATTAAAAATTTTTCAAAAAAAGAAATTGAAGGATTGATGAAATATGCTTTACAATATCCTCCAAGAGTAAGAGCTTTATTAGGAGCAGTGTTAGAGAATATTTTCAAAGATAAATTTGATTTGGGTGCTTTAAAAAAAAGCTTAAACCCTTCTACCACATTTAAGTTGAGTATTAAAAACAACAATTTGCCAACCGCTCAAAATTGGAATATTGTATGAAGCTGCATTTAGATGATAAAGTGTTTAAAGAGTTAATTAATCTCACAGCTGTTGGATTGAAGATTAATCGTTCATTCATTGAAAAAGATTATTGGATAACGCTGGTATTATGCCGATTGGCAAAAAGTAAATATGTAGATGAAGCCGTTTTTAAAGGAGGCACATCGCTATCAAAAGGGTACAATTTGATTGAACGATTTTCGGAAGATGTAGATATTGCTATCATCAATGATAATCATAAAACGGGTAATCCGATAAGGAGCATTATTCGGAATATCGAAAAAGAAATAACAACTGATTTAACCGAATTGCAAATGGATGGCGTAACCAGCAAAGGTTCAAGATTCAGAAAGTCTGTTTTTGAATATGCTGCTATCGAAAAAACCAATAAGCACAATAAGCTCATTGTAGAAGTAAATTCGTTTGCCAATCCGTTTCCGTTTCAGCGGCTTACTATAAAAAGTATGGTGTTTGATTTTTTAACACAAACAAAAAACGAAAATTATATTGAGCGATACGATTTGCAACCCATTGAAATAAATGTGTTGAATAAAGAACAAACTTTAATGGAAAAGTTAGTTGCATTAATTCGAATTTCTTTTGAAGAGAATGCAATTGAATCTATTGCTGGTAAAATTCGTCATTTTTATGACCTCTATTTTTTGTTGAATGATGCTGAATGTGCTGCGTTTATTTCAACAAAAAAATTCAAACAACAGTTTGCTGAAATACTGCAACATGATAAAGAAATGTTTGATGAGCCAATAGGATGGAAAGATAAGTCGGTTGCAGAATCACCACTCATAAACAACTTTGAAAAGATTTGGCTGCAACTGAACGATACTTACAAAACAGAATTATCGGCATTAGCCTATTCGCCAATTCCTGATGAAACTAAAGTTGCTGAGCATTTTAAAAAACTATTGAAACTAATTCAATGAAATTTACCGAAGCACAATTAGAAAAAGCATTTACTGAGTTGTTGGGAAACGAAAATTTTCCTCACCACCTAGGTGAAACAATATTTCGTTCAGCCGATGAAGTATTGATAGAAGAAGATTTACAGAATTATCTGTTAACACAATATCAAGCTGAAGGACTTACATTGACTGAAGTAAAAACGATTATCCTTCAATTAAAATCGTTGCCATCATCTGACCTTTATGAAAGCAACAAAACATTTATCAAAATGCTTTCAGATGGTTTCATTCTTAAACGAGAAGACCGAAATCAGAAAGACATTTATATTCAATTTATAGATTACAATGGGCTTAATAAACATAAACAACCTGAGGCAGAACAACTTATTTCAATTGCAGCAGAAGATGGAGTAGAATATGGCAAGGACAATAATATTTACAAATTCGTAACGCAGTTAGAAATTACAGGCAGCGAAAAAAGAATTCCTGATGGCATTATTTACATCAATGGTTTGCCAGTTGTGGTGTTTGAATTTAAAAGTGCAATCAGAGAAGAGGCAACAATTTTTGATGCTTACAACCAACTTACCATTCGTTATCGAAGAGATATACCTGAATTGTTTAAATACAATTGCTTTTGTGTTATCAGTGATGGCGTAAATAATAAAGCAGGTTCATTCTTTGCTCCTTATGATTTTTATTACGCATGGCGCAGAGTAGCAGGGTTAGCAAAAGATGTTGATGGGATTGATAGTATGTACACTTTGGTGCAAGGCATGTTTAATCAAAACAGATTAAGGGATATTATTCGCAACTTCATTTACATTCCTGATAGTTCTAAAAAGAATGAAAAAATTGTTTGTCGCTATCCTCAATATTATGCAGCAAGAGCTTTATTTGAAAATATTAAAAATGCTCAAAAGCCGCATGGCAATGGTAAAGGAGGAACTTACTTTGGTGCAACAGGTTGTGGTAAAAGTTTTACCATGCTTTACCTCACAAGGTTATTGATGAAGAGTGAACACTTTGAAAATCCAACAATTGTTTTAATAACTGACCGAACAGATTTAGACGACCAATTATCGGGTCAATTTACTAATGCTAAGAATTTTATTGGCGATAACAATATTACAAGCGTTGAAAACAGAGCACACCTAAGAACGCTGTTGCAAGGCAGAGAAAGTGGAGGTGTGTTTTTAACTACCATCCATAAGTTTACAGAAGATACTGAATTGCTAACTAATAGAAGCAATGTGATTTGTATTTCGGATGAGGCTCACCGTAGTCAAGTTAACCTCGACCAAAAAATTAAAGTCACTGAAAAAGGAGTTACTAAAACTTTTGGTTTTGCAAAATATTTACACGACTCATTACCCAATGCCACATTTGTTGGCTTTACTGGAACACCAATAGATGCAACATTGGATGTGTTTGGTAAAGTGGTAGATGCCTATACAATGACTGAATCGGTGAAAGATGAAATTACTGTGCGAATTGTATATGAAGGCAGAGCTGCAAAAGTGTTGCTGAATAATTCTAAATTGAAAGAGATTGAAGATTACTATGCTAAATGTGCCGAAATAGGAAGCAATGAAAATCAAATTGAACAAAGCAAAAAAGAAATGGCGCAGATGTATGCCATTATCGGAGACCCTGACCGTTTGAAGGAAGTTGCACAAGATTTTGTAACCCATTATGAGAAAAGAGTTTCAGAGGGTTCAACGGTAAAAGGAAAAGCAATGTTTGTTTGTAGTAATCGTGAAATAGCCTATCAACTTTATAAAAATATAATTGCTCTCAAGCCTGAATGGAATGAAATACAAGCATCCGAAGAAGGTGCAGAATTAACCGAGAAAGACAAACGAGAATTAAAACCTATTGAACGCATCAAACTCATTGCTACCAGAGGACAAGACGACCCTAAAGAAATGTATGATTTGTTAGGAACAAAAGAACAGCGAAAAGAACTGGATAGGCAATTCAAAAACGAAAAATCGAATTTCAAAATTGCCATTGTAGTTGATATGTGGTTGACAGGATTCGATGTACCATTTTTAGATAGTATTTACATTGATAAACCAATACAACGGCACAATTTAATTCAGACCATTTCAAGAGTGAATCGGAAGTATGAAGGAAAAATTAAAGGATTGGTGGTGGATTATATCGGAATCAAAACACAAATGAATTTGGCGTTGAAACAATATAGTGAAGGCGATAAAGATAACTTTGAAGACATTGCTGAATCTATCATCATTGTTAGAAATCATTTAGACCTATTGGCTAAATTGTTTCATACGTTTGATAATTCTAAATATTTCAACGGCACAACTATTCAACAGTTGAATACTTTGAATTCGGCGGCTGAATTTGTACAACAAACCAAAGAATTTGAAACTCGTTTTATGGGGTTGGTAAAACGACTCAAAGCGGCTTATGATATTTGCTCAGGTAGTGAACAATTAACGCAATCAGAAAGAGATTACACTCACTTTTATTTAGCTGTTCGTTCAATCGTATTTAAACTTACTAAAGGTGATGCGCCTGATACAGCACAAATGAATGCAAGAGTAAGAGAGATGATTAAAGAAGCCTTACAAAGTGAAGGAGTAGAAGAAATTTTTAAGATGGGCGAAGACGATTCAACAGAGCAAGATATTTTTGATGAAGATTATTTGGCTAAGATTGACAAAATCAAATTGCCGAATACTAAAATCAAATTACTTCAACAGCTCCTTGCCAAAGTCATCGGAGAAATCAGAAAAGTAAACCGAGTAAAGGGAATTGATTTTTCTAAAAAAATGCAGGCATTAGTAGAAAGATATAACAACAGAGAAGCGAATGATATTTTAAGAAGTGAAGTTTACGAAGAAATGGCAAATGCCCTTACAGACTTAATTTGGGAAGTCCACAAAGAATTTTCAGCAGGTGATGCTTTAGGAATTGACTTTGAAGAAAAAGCGTTTTATGATATCCTAAAAGACCTTTGTAAAAAGTACGATTTCAACTATCCTGAAAATAAATTGATTGAATTAGCGAAAGCAGTAAAAGAATTAGTTGACGGGCAAGCTAAATTCCCTGATTGGAACAGACGAGATGATATTAAATCAGCTTTAAAAGTTGGACTAATTTTATTGTTAGACGAATTTGGTTATCCACCAGTTGAAAGAGATGAAGTGTATGTTGAAATTTTTGAACAAGCCGAGAATTTTAAGAAAAATAAAAAATAATGGGAAATTTCAGAATCATAGTCAGGCAATAACCTTACAATATCCCCTTAAAAGTCAGGCTAAAACCTTACTAATTGTTTCATTTTGTCAGCATTAAAATTAATGCTGCTGTAGTTTTTAGTTTAGTTATTTAGGCAAAGTAAACGTATATCCATTCATTCCTTTCACTTTAGTTCCAACAATTCTACCATACTTCAATGCTTTGGTAATGTGAGCCGATAAACCTTTCTGAGGGTCGGTTAATGTCCGAAAAGTTTTATCGTTTTTTAATAGCACTTCAATAATTTCAGAAGAACGCATTGGTCGTCCAGTAGATTTCAAAACGAAAACAATTTTATCAATCCAAGTTGCATTGATGTTGAATGTATTCCCCAATTTTAAATCAAGTGCTTGCTGATGTTTTTCGCTAATTAATTTTTGTTGAGCAATTTCTTGTTCAAAGTGAACCAGTTTTTCAAAGAGTTCGTTGATTTTTTCTTTGTGGAATTTTAAATCGTTTTCTAAGCCACTATTTTTTAGTTGTAAATCCAACACCAACTTAATTAATTCAGTTGAACTCATGTTGTTCAACCTGTTTCTATCGTATTTACTCATAGTAAAAGTGTTTTACAGCCTTATTTTAATGCAATAATAATTGCTTTTCAGCCATTTTCTCCATGCAATCGCCATGATTTCATCATGCTATACACATCAAATCTCCATTAAGCACCCATTAGTTCTTATATGGTTCTCATTGCTATCTTATAAAGTTCTTAATAAAGTTAGTATTTTGCTCCAATTGGAAACCAATAGGAAATCAATCGGCACCCATTCGGAAGTCAATCAGAAATCATAGTACTTGCAAATATTAAGTTAAGTAGGGTATTATAGATACATCATTCTTGTAAATGAATTTTGCTGTGGATAAAAATATTTTCAAGAAGATTTGGAAATCTCAAACCTACTATCATACATTTGCGTACAATACAAAAATAATGAAAGGAATTAATTTTGAAGAATTTGTTGACGTTAAAAGCTTCGATAAGCTTTCTGAACTCTATCCTGTGCTATGCGAAGAACGATTAAGCGCAAAGGAAACAGGCGTAGGATATAGAACATTGAATCATTGGGATGAAATGAAAATCATTCGTTTTACTCGAACGAGTGATATTGGAAATCGAAAATTCAACTTCGTAGATTTTATTTGGATTAAAATCGTGAATGAATTGCGTTCGTTTGGATTAAACCTGAATACCATCAAACAAATTGCCAATGAAGTTTACAAGCCAATTCCGATGCAAGTAATATTGGAACAACTAGCAACCAACATAGATAAATTGCAGGATTTTGAAGCCGAAGACAAAGAAGAATTTATTAATTTTTTGAAATCAGGTGAATATAAAAATGCTGATTTTTCTGAAATGCCATTTCAATTCAACCTGTTACACATTTTAATAACGGAAGCCATCGCTACAAGACAATCTGTCGCCATTATTGTGTTTAACAATGGGGAATGGTTACCATTCTTTAAAGAGAACGAACATCTATATACTGAAGAACTGCTTTATAAAATCAATTATCATTCTCAAATAAGAGTTAACATCACCGATTTGATTTTCAAATTCATTGTGGAAGATTATCTGAATGAATATTTAACCGAATTAAAAGTGTTTACCAAACAAGAAGAAGAATTGTTGGGCTATGTTTTAAAAGGTGATTACAAAAAAGTGTTTGTGCTTTTTAAATCAAAAAAGAATGAGCCAGTAGAAATTCCAAAAAGTATTCAAGCGCAAGAAGCTATTGTTCGCATTTTTCGAGAGAAAGAATATCGAGAGTTTATTCTCACGGATAAAAAAGGAAAGGAATTTAGAATCAGAGCAAAAGCAAATGAAGTATTGAACTAATAAAACGAATTGAGATGGCAGAAAAGAAAAAACACAAACGAATGACCATTGCAGAACTACGCAACTGTAAAGGATTTGAGAATATTTCAGAAGAAGATGCAATGGAAACAATAAAATCGCTCGAAACCATTTCCATTCTTTTTTATGAATTATATATCCAACAAAAAAGAAAAGAAGAAGGCGTAAAACAATTGATAACTACAAAACACAAAACCGATGAAGAAGGAAAACCAGAACAACGAAATGCTGCTTAAGCAATTTGCAAAAGGCAAGACCAGTGTGCAACAAGATTTAGGAATTCAAAACTGTGTTATTTACACCAGAGTAAGTTCCAAAGAACAAATGGACAATAACCAAAGTTTGGAGTGGCAGAAAAAATATTGTGTAGAGTATGCTACCAAACAACAGTTCAACATCAAAGGATATTTTGGAGGCACTTACGAAAGTGCAAAAAGTGATGAGCGAAAAGAGTTCAACCGAATGCTGAAATTTGTAAAAGCCAGCAAAGAAAAAATTGATTTCATTTTGGTTTATAGCCTCGACAGATTCAGCAGAACTGGCGATAGTGCAATTTACATTGCCAGCGAATTAAAGAAGACAGGAATCAACATTGTTGCGGTTACACAGCCAATTGATACCAACTCTCATGCTGGTGCATTGCAACAAAACATTCAATTCATTTTCAGT
>CANFST010000077.1 GCA_947449695.1 Chitinophagales bacterium | reverse complement strand
AGCATTTGAAGTTTTTACGTAAGTAATTCCTTCTTTCAATTCCGAAGGAAATTCTTCGCAAACTATTGCTGTTGCTCCTTTTGTAATTACTTCATTGATGAATAGATGTCCATCATTTGTGGTACCTCTGGTGGCAAAGAACGTTGAATCCTTATCTATTTTTCGTGAGTCAAATTGAATGGAAGCCACTGAAACATCAGTTCTGCCAATTACTTCAAGCAGATTCACTTTGTATAGTATGTCGCTTAATAATTTCAATTTCTATTTTTTGTTAGCCAAGAATGCACGAATATTTTTTTTGATAGCACACAGATTAACACTGATTTTTTACGATTAAAACAGATTTTAAAATCCGTGAAAATCTTTCTCATCCTTTCAATCCGTGTGCTATTGTATTCCAATTTTCACATTTTCTAATCTTCTCATTTTCTAATTCGATAACTCCAAATTTATTTCACTTCCTTTCACCAAAACTTCCCCAGCATTTGGATATTGTTCAATCACTTTTCCATTGCCCTTGAATTTTACTTTCAATCCTTTATTTTCTAAAACATACAACGCATCTTTCAATGAAAAGCCTGTAACATCGGGCACAACACCTTGTTGTATTTGTCTTTCAGCCGATGAATAATTTTTCCCTTCTTTAATTACGCTGCACCAATTTCCTTCTGTCATGGTTGAGTGTGATGATTTTAATTCAGTTAAAACCTTTTCAATTTCTTTTGTTGCACCTGCCATAAAACCAGGTCTGTCTTCAGGATGCAGCAACGAATCATTCTTCTCAATAGGCGCATGCATGAATGTTGATGTAGCATAAACCTTATCGGCCAACTCTTTAAAAACCGGACAAGCCACCTGCGAACCGTAATACACACTCTTATCTTTTGTAGGATTGTAAATCACTACAATGCAGCTGTATTGCGGATTGTCAGTCGGAAAGTAGCCAACAAACGATGCCAAAAACTTTTTACTTCCAACGCCTTTGTTATTGAAACCGCTTCCAGCCTGGAAAATTTGCGCCGTACCAGTTTTTCCTGCTGCCGAATAATTCGAATTTAAAAGAACGCCTTTGGCTGTACCTTTCAGCACCACAGCCTCCATAATGCCTCTCAATTTTTTTACCGTTTTTTCACTCACCACTTTTTCATTGGCAACAGTTGGATTAAATTGTTTAACCACTTTTCCGTACTCCGTAACTTTTGAAACTAAAAATGGTTTCATTCTTTTTCCATCATTCGCAATTGAATTATACCAACACAAAGTTTGCAATGGAGTGATTCTTTCTTCGTATCCAACACTCATCCAAGGCAGCGACACCACTTTGTTCCAGCGCTTTGATGTAGCTTCTTTCACATCTGGATTTGCTTCGCCAGACAAATCAATTCCTGTTTTTTGCATCAACCCAAACTGTTTTAAATAGTTTGTATAAGTTTCTTGTTTATCATTGAAAGCATTGTATGCAAATTTTGAAATCCCAACATTCGACGAAATCGCAAACGCTGTTTTTAATGAAACATAATTCACTGCCAACTCATGGTCTTTCATGATTTGTTTACCATAAACTTTATGTCCGTGTTCCAAATCAATCATCGTTGAAGTGTCTGCCAAGCCTGATTCTAAAAGGGCTGCACAACTTGCCATTTTAAAAGTTGAGCCTGGTTCAATCGCTTCACTGATAGCGTAATTCATGCGTTCGCTGTATGGTCCGCCATTTTCATCTCTGCCCAAATTTGCCAATGCTTTTATCTTTCCTGTTTTCACTTCCATCAAAATCACACAACCATGTTCGGCTTCATTTTTTACCAACGTATTTAATAATGCACTTTCAGCAACATCCTGCAAACCCACATCAATCGTGGTGTACACGTCTTTTCCGTTTTGTGGTTCAATGGCATTTTCATCAGTGAGTGGTAACCAGGTATTACCTGCAATCCGTTGCATCAATTGCTTACCATTCACACCCGATAAATATTCATCGTAAGTTTTTTCCAAACCCACTTTGTTCGAATCGCGATACAAACCAATCGTCCGCAAACACAGTTGGTTAAATGGATTCACCCGATGAAACTCCTGAATAGCAATTAATCCCCCTTTGTATTTTCCTAAATTAAAAATTGGAAATTTGCGAATGAGTTGCAATTCGGTGAACGTCACTTTTCTGTTCAACAACACATATCGTTCATCGTTCTTGCGCCCTGAAACCATTATTCGGCGGTACTCTTCAGCCGATTTATCTTTTAACAGATGACTTAATTTAATGGCTAATGAATCCACTTTCTCATTAAACAATTCATCCGAAACAGCTTCAGCACGAGTATCCATGCGTATTTCAAAGAACGGCAACGAAGTGGCTAACAATCTTCCATCTTCGCTGTAAATATTTCCTCTGTCAGCTTCAATCGTTTTGAAATCAGTGGTTAAACTATCTGCCAACGATTTCCAGTATTTGCCCTGAACCTGCTGTGTGTAAGCAATTCGGGCGATAATGCACAAAGCAAAAATCACCAACCCGATGTAAGTAACATACACCCTCCACGATATATCTTTCTTAATGTTCACTGTTCATGCACTTTCACTCTGATTTTCAAAGGTGGTGTTGTGAGTTCGTGCAAGCCCAAAGTATCTACCAATGCTGCCACTTCGGTTTGCATGCTCTTCAATTCCAATTCATTTTTCGCTTCCAGATATTCGCAACGCAATTCTTTCAACTCTGTATTTTTCAACTTACCGATTTCACGAATTCTGTTTTCAGCCACATGATTATTGTAGATATAAACCAAGCCCAACACAAACAGAAACAGTATGAATGGCAACTGCTCCATGATGTTTTTACTTGAAAATTGTTCTTTAATATCTTTAATCATTTCTTGTTTTTGTTTGCCATTAATGCACGAATGTTTTTATAAAAGTTCAACCAACATCCGCCAATTTGCTTTTATCCTTTTTTATATTGTAATTCAAAATTAAAGTCGCTACGAAAAAATATAAACAGCTACAAAACCAAATTGGATAACCAATTCTCAACACCCAAAAATCACTCTTTCCTAAAAACGAAAAAATAAAAAACAAAGAAAAAAGTGTTGCGATTCCACTAAAAATAGTAGCCCTTAAGAGTTTTCTTTTATAAGCAAAAAACCAAGCAACAACTATAAAAACATTTGCCAACCAAGAGGCATTGAATAAGAAATCGGATAAGGAAAGGTTTCCTTTCATCATTCCTTGGACTAAAGCTGTCAATGCAATAAAGCCAGCTAATAGGCATTGAAATCCAAATATTTTCAAAGAAGGATGAATAAATACTGGGCAAACCAATGCCAATACAAAAATCCCAAGACTTATGTAGAAATGTGTTTTGATATTTTTTATGTTGCCCACTTTCTAAAATTCATTTTCAATTTTTCTCATCTTCAAATTCTTAAATTATTCTTTCACTTATCCTCAATTTTGCACTTCTGCTTCTTGGATTTATTTTTATTTCTTCTTCGCTTGCTTCTATTGGTTTTTTTGTAATCAATTTAAAAGGGCGAAAAATATTTCCAAAATCATCTTTTTGTTGTTCACCACTGAAATTGCCATGCTTCGTAAAATCCTTTACTGGTCTGTCTTCCAATGAATGATAAGTCAGCGTAACTAATCTGCCACCAATTTTTAAAGCACTTAAACTTTGTGTTAAAAAATCTTTTATCGCTCCCATTTCATCGTTCACTTCAATTCGTAATGCTTGAAAAACCTGCGCTAAATATTGATTTTCTTTTCCCCGAACACTGCTGCCAATCGCATTTCGCAGTTGCATCGTAGTTTCAATTTTTTTTAAAGAACGTTGTTGAATAATCGCTTGCGCCAAAGTTTTGCTGTTGATGATTTCACCATAATTGCTAAACATAATTTGCAATTGCATTTCATCATACGTGTTGATGATTCGTGCAGCAGTCAGATTTTCGTTTTGATTCATTCGCATATCCAATGGTCCGTCAAACCGAATACTGAAGCCACGTTCAGCCACATCAAACTGATGCGACGAAACACCAAAATCAGCCAAGATGCCATCTACATTTTCAATTTCATGCAGTTTTAAAAAACGTTGCAGATGACGAAAATTGTGTGGTACAAAAATCACACGGTCATCATCAGGCACATTTTTTTTTGCATCTTCATCCTGGTCAAATGCTATCAAAGAACCTTTATCATTTAATCTTTCTAATATCGCTCGTGAATGTCCGCCGCCGCCAAATGTTACATCTACATAAATTCCATCGGGCTTAATATTCAATCCATCTAAGCATTGCTGCAACATTACTGGAATGTGGTACATGGCTTTTATTTATTGGTTAAATCAATTCCGCCAATAATTTTGTTCACCAACTCTTGCCCACGTTCTTCGTTTTGTTTTTTGTATTTATCAAATTCTTTTTTCTCCCACACTTCAATCGTTTTTCCCATTCCTTTCAACACCAAATCTTTTTTGATTGCTTTTTGAATACATAAATTTTTTGGCAACAATAATCTTCCGCCAGCATCTAATGTGATGGTAGTTAAGCCATCTGTAAAAAATCGGATTGCCTCGGCATGCTCTCTGTTGGCTGGATTCAAGCCGCTTAAATATTTATTGCTGAAATCTTCCCAATCGTGTTTTGGGTACATCACCAAGTTGTTGTAAGCACCTCTTAAAATGACAAAAGTGTTTTCTGCTTGTTCGCTGATTTTCTTTTTCAGAGCGGCAGGCAACAACACACGAAATTTTTCATCGAGTGAACATTCGAGTTCATCGTAGATAATTGTGGGTTGATATGTGATTTCCTTTTTTGCCATTTATTCCCACAAACATCCACAAAAAAACATTTTTCGTCAAGAAAAATCTACAAAAAATTTATCCACACACCAAGAAGCTTATTGGTAGCTGTTTTTCAGCAATGTTAATAAGTGGGGATGGGTGGGGAATTTTATAAAAAAGCGAATCGAAATAAAAAACGTTGGTAACGATTTAACGTAAAATTTAAGTTTTCAAACTTTTATACACTTCAAAAAAACGAGTATTTTTTCGTAGAAGATTAAGTAAGTATATTAGTTTACTACAAACGATTTTCTTAACTTTACGCCTGCCTTAATTATCGATTTTTATGAATAGAAGTTCGTTACTTCTTTTTATTGGTTTGTTTTTTTTAAAACTAAATGTATTTGGTCAAACTGCTTGTCCAAATAATATTGATTTTGAGAATGGTAATTTTCTAAACTGGACTTGTGATACAGGCAGAACCTACTTAAGTGGTGCGACGAATTTGATTCATGTTTCAGTTTCAGGCATTGTTTCAGGAAGGCATACCTTGGTTAATGCAGGAAGTGGTAATGATCCATATGGTGGATTTCCGATGTTATGTCCTTCTGGTGGTGGATTTTCATTAAAACTTGGCAATGACTTAACAAATGACTCAGCTGAAAGAGTTCTATATAAAATTAGAATTCCAGTCGGGGCTAATCAT
The DNA here is from genome assembly GCA_947449695.1 of Chitinophagales bacterium. Taxonomy (GTDB): domain Bacteria; phylum Bacteroidota; class Bacteroidia; order Chitinophagales; family CAIODY01; genus CAIODY01. The sequence continues at coordinate 3,897 of CANFST010000077.1, read as the reverse complement.
TTTAGTATTTTGTACAGCTACGCTGTAGTGCTGGATGATGGAGGACATCCATCTTACCAACAACCGAGATTTAATGTTCAAGCTTTTGATTCGGCCTCAAATAGTAATGTTAATTGTTTGCCCAGCCCTTATGTAGCAACTGCCAGCCTTCCAGGCTTTCAACTTTCTAATGTATATGACCATAATAATTCATTGAGTGTTTGGTATCAGCCTTGGGCAACAAGAACGCTTAACCTTTCAGGCTTAGGTGGCAGAACTATTTACATACAATTTACAACCGCCGATTGTACACAAGGGGCACACTTCGGATATGCGTACGTTGATTTGCAATGTGGTTTTTTTCAAATCACAAATGGTTATTGCCCTGGGGCAAGTACAGTTCCATTAAGTGCTCCACCTGGCTATCAATATTATGCTTGGCATGATTCGCTTTATCATTCTTTGGGTACAACTCAAAACATTACCATTACAACACCAACTCAGCCAAAAAAAATCACAGTTATTCTTACACCTTTTACAGGGTATGGTTGTGTTGATAGCTTGACAACATATATCATTCCTCTTCCTAAACCAGTTGCTAATTTTATTCGTCCAGATACTTTTTGTGCAAAAAGTGCGACTCAATTTTTAGATTCATCTTATTCTGCTATTTCAGGCACTTTCATAAATAAATGGTCCTGGAATTTTGGCGACCCAAGCAGTGGATTAACCGATACAAGTTCTGCAAAAAATCCAACACACATTTATCAGTCATCAGGTCATTATACCGTTTCGTTAATTGTAAAATCAAATCTGAGCTGCGTATCAGATACTGTTAAGAAATCAATTTATATCAAACCGAATATTACAGTAAATGCCGGTGTCGATACAATAGTTTGTTACAACACTAAGGCTCTGTTACACGGCGCTGTAACGCCTGTCAATGCTGCAACTGGAAGTTATGTATATGCCTGGTCGCCTTCTACCGGATTGAGTTGTGCAACATGCAAAAACACTACAACACCTAATTTAACAACTACAACCACCTACTATTTTACAACTAATTATTATCCAAATGGTTGTTCACAAACGGATACGGTTATTGTAAATGTTGCTCCTCAAACATTAAATATTACTGCTCAAGCATCGCCAACAACAGTTTGTCCCAATGGCAGTTCGCAATTAAATGTAAATAATTATCCTTCATCTTGCGGTGCTTATAGTGCAGGCAATTGCCCAACATCTATCAATGCTTTAGTTGGTTCTGGAACTGGCACTAACACTGTTGTTTATCCATATCTGGGTTATTATCATGATGGGAGAACACAAATATTGTATTTGAAATCTGAATTAAACTCAGCTGGAGTTTTTGGTGGGGTTATCAATTCATTAGCTTTATACGTACAAACTAAAAGTAGTGCCATTCCTTACACAGGTTTTACAATAAAAATTGGTTGCACATCTATAACATCACTTTCAAGCTGGCAAAGCGGATTGACAACTGTTTATTCAGCAAACTCAACAACGGTTTCAGGTTGGAATACCTATAACTTAACAACTCCATATAGTTGGGATGGTAGTTCGAATTTAATTATTGAAATGTGTTTTGATAACACAACCTATACTTCTTACGATTTAGTTTGGGGAACTAATACAACATTTAATTCTGTGCTTTATTTTGAAAACGATAACGACCACGGTTGCTCAATGAATAACACACCCAATGTGCAACTTACCCGACCTGATTTGAAATTTGGAGTAGGGATACCTTCGATGGTGCTAAATTACAGTTGGTCACCGGCAACTGGTTTAAACAATTCTACAATTTCCAATCCAATTGCAACATTGACTGCAACTACAACCTACACAGTTTCAGCATCGGTAGGAGGTTGCAGCACATCTTCAAAATCTGTGGTTGTAAATGTAAATAATGTGCAAGCGAATTTCACTTCAAAAGATACTATTTGCTTGGGAGCAATTTTAAATTTCCATAACACTTCTTTTGCATTAGCCTCAGATAGCATCAAACATTTTTATTGGAATTTTGGAGATTTAGCAAGTGGCGCATCAAATATTTCTCATTCAAAAAATCCTTCCCATTTATTTTCATCGGCTGGGATTTATACTGTAACACTTATTGATACAACGACTTCAGGTTGCATATCTCAATCATTCACAAAAACAATTGTTGTAATTGCACCGTTTTCAGTTGATGCAGGTTTAAATGATTCAATATGTTTGGGTAATTCAAAATTATTATCCCCTAGTATCACACCATCAATAGGCACTTACACTTATTCTTGGTCCCCATCAACTACTTTATCGTGTTCAAATTGTTTAATACCAAATGCTACCCCAATTGGTACAACTTATTATAAATTAACTGTTACCGATGCCTTATCTGGTTGTACTTCAAGCGATAGTGTCAAAATAAAAATAAATCCACCATCACCTATACCATCTGTCACGGCATCACCAAACATAATTTGCGCTAATGGAACAACTCAACTATTAGCCACAATACCATCGCCTACTTGCGGCGCAGCAAGCAACGGATGCACAAATGGTAACAATTACACAGTTGGTACGGGCACAGGAAATACATATTACCCATTTGTTGGAGCATACACTGATGCACGAACTCAAATGCTTTTTACTAAAACAGAATTAAATAGTGCTGGAATAAATGCAGGAACAATTGGAACGTTAGCTTTTTTTGTTGGCTTAAAATACTCAAGTGCGGCTTACTTAAATTTCACAATTAAAATTGGTTGCACTGCATTAAATTCAATCACAACTTGGCAAAGTGGCTTAACTACTGTTTTCACAGCTACACCAGGCATTAATACTTCAGCAGGTGTATGGAATAATTTCGTATTAACAACACCATATAGCTGGGATGGTATTTCAAATTTAATTGTTGAAATATGCTACGATAATAGCAGTTCAAGTAATTATGATTATGTCAATTATTCAACTACCACTTTTAATTCAGTAGTTTACGCATATCAAAATACAGGTGCTGGATGCAATATCAGTAGTGTTCCGCTTCAAGCTACTAATCGTCCTAACATTCGATTCAACATTTGCCCAAACGCTACAAACGTTACTTATTCATGGTCACCATCTAATGGGCTTAATAATTCAAATATTGCCAATCCAACAGCAACGGTAAATACTACAACCACCTATACAGTTAGTGTATCAAGTGGAAATTGCCCAGCCAACACAGCCAATGTTGTAGTAAATGTGCCAACCATGAGTGTGAATGCAGGCAGAGATACTACCATTTGTTCTGGTAATTCGGTTCAACTTAATGCTATTGCAACAGGAACTAATTCGCCATTTAGTTATTCATGGCAACCATCAACAGGATTGAATAACTCCAGCATAGCCAACCCTGTGGCAACCCCCACAATCACTACAAGTTATATTGTAACAGCAACAGGAACAAACTCTTGTTCAAAAAAAGATACCGTTGTTATTACAGTTAATTCAAATTTTTCAGTTTCAACTGCTGCTACAAATGTTTTGTGTTTTGGGCAAACAACTGGGGTTGCTACTGCAAATGCTGTAGGAACAGGCACTTTCAGTTATTCGTGGAATACTTCACCAATTCAAACCACACCAAGCATTAATAATTTAGCAGCAGGAATTTATACAGTTACTGTCTCAAATGGCACTTGCTCCATTTCTAAAAATGATACTATTACTCAGCCGACTGTGCTCTCAAACGTAACGGCATCAACACTTTTGAACGATTCATGTTTTGGATTCTCAAAAGGAAAAGTAACGGTTACAAACCCTACTGGTGGCACAACACCTTATTCATATTCGTGGAATACTTCACCAATTCAAAATACTCAAACCGCCAATTCCTTGCCAGCTGGCACTTACACGATTACTGTAAAAGATGCT
>CANFST010000076.1 GCA_947449695.1 Chitinophagales bacterium | reverse complement strand
CACGACCGATTGCGACTTACATTTGACCAATGTTAAACCAACCACGACCAATGTTAAACCAACCACGACCGATGTTAAACCAACCACGACCGATGTTAAACCAACCACGACCGATTACAACTTACATTTGACCAATGTTAAACCAACCACGACCGATTGCGACTTACATTTGACCGATGTTAGACCAACCACGACCGATTGCGACTTACATTTGACCAATGTTAAACCAACCACGACCGATGTTAAACCAACCACGACCGATGTTAGACCAACCACGACCGATTGCGACTTACATTTGACCAATGTTAAACCAACCACGACCGATTACAACTTACATTTGACCAATGTTAAACCAACCACGACCGATTACAACTTACAAACAACTTGTGAAAAAGCAGCACCAAACTGCGCTACCTACAAGAAATATTAGGACACAAAAGCAGTAAGACCACCGAAATATATACCCACGTAAGCACTAAAAGTTTACAAAAAATAAAAAGCCCTTTTGATGATTTGTAAAATATTTTTTACTTTTGTGTAATACCTGATAAGAATAAGGGTAAGCCAACCAAAAATGGACGGCTTACCCTGACAAAATCAGGGGTATAAACAAGTTAGCGGTCATGCTTGGACAGAAATAATTCCAAATAGACTTTGACAAAACAAAGACAAAAAATATTTAGCAATGGGTTCAAACATTCCATCAATAAGACAATATACTTGGGAATCACTTCCACCGCAATTATTAATGATTGCTATTTATTCAGTCATAGCACATTTTTTAGGGTTTGACGACTATCTTGGGTTTCATGGTATATTCTCAAATATTATGTACGGTGCTTTCGGACAACTAATTATTTGGTTCATCATACGAAACATTTATGCAAAGCATCATGCACAAGGAATGGAATTAGTAAAGCAAGAAAAATATGCAGACGCAATTCCATTTTTCATTGACAGCTATCAGACATTCTTAAAACATTCATGGGTTGACAAATACCGATATTACCTTGGCAGTAGTTCTAAAATTTCTTACAAAGAAATGGACTTAAACAATATTGCTTTTTGTTACGGACAAATTGGTGACAAAGAAAAGTCAATTGAATATTACAGACAGACACTTTCTGAATTTCCAGACAGCGGTATTGCAAAAACAGCTCTGACATTGATTAACACAATGACTGATAACAAACAAATTGACGACAATCTTCAACATGACGAGTTACTTGACGACAAAAGCACGAACCGCTAACATGGGCTTGCAGCATCGGCGGTTGACGGGCAACGCCAACTTTCAGTTGTTTCTATTACCTTTGTGCTGGCAGACGGCTGACGGAACACTAAGCCGCCAATGCAGCACAGCCCAAAACCGTTGGCGGCAATAAATCGCAGCGACTTCCCTGCTCGTCCTCGTTTGTAGCCGAGCCAAGAGCGCAGGAAACGAGGATGTAAGCGGCAAATCGTTTTAAACGATAAAACCCTCTGCCGAGGTTCGTGTCTCAGAAGAAGCAAAGTTAGACGACATCAAAAGTTTTCATTTCGGCAGACTTTCGGAAGACAAGGAACAGCAAATTGGACAGCAGACGACAGTTATCGAAGCGTTAAAGAATGAAATTTCAGATTTACAAAACAGACTTTCACAATAAACTTAACCCATAAAATATCAATCATGAAAAACAAAATCACAATCTTATTAATCATCGCCTTGACGACTTTTATTTCGACAACCAGTTTCTCTCAAATCCAATTAGCAAAGGGGTTTAAGTGCGTATTAGGAACAAACCATGCGAATGAAAGTTATTTTACAGACGGAACTTTTAACTTCAAACTTTATCCTTGGGGACATGACGGAATAAGTGGAAATGATTTAGTGACGTTCCTAGAAAAAAATTACAATCAAAAGATAAAATTCATTCAAACAAAAGACGGACTTTGGTGGGGAACAGGAAAAGTTAACGACCAATATCTTTACATCATTATTGCAGACGGAAGCAACCAACTTACATTAAGCTCGACAGTTGCAAACACTCAATTTTCTGTTTATTCTACATGGATGTTAGAGCAAATAAGAAAAAACATTACAGCAGGTAAAGACATTTATTTTACTGACTTCAACGGTAAAGAATGCTTTGGAATGAAGTAAGAATATAGCAGCCGCTAACATGGGTGGCTGTTGCACAACTACCTTTTTGAAAAAATAGATTTTCTGCCGAGGTTCGTGTCCCCACGAAACTCCATAATTTTAGGCTGTCTTATTTTCTTTTGGCTTGAACCAAAAGAAGCAAAAATTCAAGCCTGATTAAAAATTGCTAAAAAAAATCGCCTATGCTCGAAGAAAAAAACTTGTCAGCCGAATGGAGTTGAAGAACAATAGTAGATTTTGTGGCGGCTGACTTCAAACAGTTTTTCTTCTGTTGGCTCTGCGCTCGATTTTTTTATTAACGCAATTTTTAAAAGGGCATTCAAAGGCTACTTTCATTTTTAATTATTAATTAGTAATTGATAATTGCTTTTCAATGGCGGCTGACTTCAAACAGTTTTGCTTACAAATACAGCGCAACTGTTTTAAAAAATCTTAACGCCGATTTTTATCATGCCGTTCAAATGCAGCCCAGTTGCTAATTAATAATTGAAAATTAATCCTTAAATTTGTTTTTCATTCTTAATACTTAATACCTAATTCTTAATTCATTTTCCGATGAATTGGCAAGCCAAACCCATCCAACATAAAAACGAACAGCGCATAGCGGTTTACTTTGATAATACCCCTACCCTCAATGCCCGAATAAAAAAACTGCCCGATGCTAAATGGAGTAATAGCCTCAAAGCATGGCATGTGCCTGATAATGCAGAGAATCGGAAGCGATTTAAAATTACTCAATGTTGTTTCATGATAAAATTTATTTACGACAAAAATCTTTCTAAATCCAAAATGATGAAATACCCAAGTTAGGGTAAGATACTATCAGTGCTAGTACGCATATGAAAAATAAAATTATTTATAGTAATTAAATACATGCATTCACTTTAAAATTTTATTTTCGCCATTCGAAATCAACAAAAATATATTTTTCAATTCGGCATGAACGAAATTGATATCACCAGTAAAAAATCGTTATTCCGTTTCAATCTTAAAGAAGTTTGGAACTATCGTGATTTGGTGCTATTGCTGGTAAAACGTGATTTTGTTACCAATTATAAGCAAACTATTTTAGGACCGTTGTGGTTTTTTTTACAACCTCTTTTCACGACCTTAATTTTCACATTTCTATTTGGTAGAATGGGCAAATTGCCTACAGATGGTATTCCGCCTATGTTGTTTTATTTATGCAGCATAACATTCTGGAATTATTTTGCTGAGTGTTTCAAAAAAAACAGTACCACATTTGTTGACAATCAAAGTGTGTTTGGCAAAGTTTATTTTCCTCGATTAGTATTGCCCATTTCAGTTTCTATATCTAACCTTATCCGCCTGGCAATTCAGTTTGGCTTATTCCTAATAGTTTATGGCTATTTTATAATTTTTAAGGGAGCCAAAATCCCACTGAATCCTTATATAATGTTGTTGCCCATCAATATAATTCTTCTTGGTTTTTTAGGTTTAGGCATTGGTATTATCATATCATCTATGACTATAAAATATCGCGATTTGCGATTCATAATGGATTTTGTTATTCAATTATGGATGTATGCTACCGTTATTTTCCCTGTATCCTCCTACCCTATTAAATTCAGATGGATGGCTGATTTCAATCCATTGATACCCATTTTAGAAACTACTAAATTAGGTTTGCTAGGGCAAGGCACATTTAGTTTACATAGTTATGTAATTTGTGTGATTGTTACCTTCATTTCGTTAATCATCGGCATATTAATGTTTAATAGCACCGAGCAAAATTTTATGGATATTGTATAATGCAAAATATAATTGAAGCAAAAAACATATCGAAATTATACAAACTGGGTGTTGTTTCAACAGGCACTCTTTCACATGATTTAAATAGATGGTGGCATAAAGCTCGTGGGAAAGAAGACCCTTATACTTTAGTTGCAGAATCGAATAACCGGGAATCAAAAGGCGAATCAGATTATGTTTGGTCACTTCGTGATATTTCATTTGATATTAAAGCAGGTGAAATAGTTGGTATCATTGGAAAAAATGGCGCAGGAAAAAGCACGCTGTTAAAAATATTATCTCGTGTTACGGGTCCAACTAGCGGTTCTGTAAAATTAAGAGGAAGAGTTGCCAGTTTGTTAGAAGTAGGTACAGGATTTCATCCGGAATTAACTGGCAGAGAAAATTTATATTTGAACGGTACAATTTTGGGCATGACAAAAAAAGAAATTGACCGAAAATTTGATGAAATAGTTGCCTTTAGTGGTGTTGAAAGATATATTGACACCCCTGTAAAACGTTATTCAAGCGGCATGTATGTTCGGTTGGCTTTTGCCGTAGCCGCACATTTAGACCCTGAAATTTTAATAGTGGATGAAGTACTTGCTGTTGGCGATGCTGAGTTTCAGAAAAAATGCTTAGGTAAAATGAAACAAGTAAGCGAAGGTGAAGGCAGAACAGTATTGTTTGTAAGCCACAATATGTCGGCAGTAAAAACTTTGTGTACTAGTGCAATTTTGTTGCAAAACGGAAGATTAATTAACCAAAGCGACAATCATTCTATTGTTGCGCAATATTTAGCAAGTGCCAGCAATGCAAGTTCAGCAGTAAGCTTTGAAGAAAATAATGCCCCAGGCACCAACTTAGCGAAACTATTATCAGTAAAAATATTCAACGAACAAGGGCATCCTGAAATTGAACAAGGCGATGGTTTTAGCATCGAAGCTGAAGTGTTAGTGCATACACAGATGCAAGGCGACATCTCTATCACATTTCACCTTCGTGATGAATTGGACCATTTAATTTTTGTAGCCAATCCATCGTTCGAAAAAATGGTTTTTGAATCAGATGGTACAAAAACAAAAATTCGTTTTAGATGCAGTGTGGCTGCTAATATTATGAATGAAGGACATTACAGACTGGCTCGTGTAATCATTTTAAATAGTATTAATGTGATTGCCAATGTTGATGATGTTATTTTCTTTAATATTGTGCCAAGTCGAATAAAAAATATTAGTTGGCAAGGGCAAAAAGAAGGCATTGTTGCGCCTAAATTTAATTGGCAAATAGAACAAATAAATTAATTGAAAATGATTCCAGTAACCAAACCATTTTTACCACCAATTGAAGAATATCAAAAATATACTGAAGGTATTTGGCAACGCAATTGGCTTACTAACAACGGACCTTTGGTGAATGAATTGGAATTAAAACTGAAAGATTATTTACAAGTCCCTCATTTACTTTTTTTAAACAATGGTACTATTGCCATCCAAATTGCAATTAAAGCATTGCAGCTAAAAGGTGATATAATTACAACTCCGTTTAGTTATGTAGCTACTACAAGTAGTATTGTGTGGGAAGGCTGCCAACCAGTGTTTGTAGATATTGATAAACATACTTTTAATATAGATGCATCAAAAATTGAAGCGGCAATTACACCAAATACTTCTGCAATTCTGGCAACACATGTATATGGCAATCCATGTGATATTGATGCAATTGCAGCAATTGCAAAAAAGCATAATTTAAAAGTTATTTATGATGCTGCACACTGTTTCGGCACCAAATATAAAGGCAAATCGGTTTTTGCATATGGCGATGTGTGCACCACAAGTTTTCATGCCACGAAATTATTTCATACTGTTGAAGGTGGTGCAGTATTTTGTAATCATGCTGATTTGTTGCGCAAAATGGCTCAGTTAAGAAACTTTGGACACGATGGTCCTGAGCATTTTAATGAGGTTGGTATTAATGGAAAAAACTCTGAGTTTCATGCTGCAATGGGACTTGCCAATTTGAAATATATACAACAGATTTTGGATTCAAGAAAAAACCAAACTCAGCAATATTTGAAGTGGCTCACAAGAGAAGATGTGCAGACCATTAGTGTAACCGAAGACAGTGAATTTAATTGCGCATATTTCCCTATAGTTTTTAAAACCTCGGCGATTGCTGATAAGATTTTTGAAACTTTGAATGCAAACAATGTAACACCAAGAAGATACTTTAATCCATCATTAAATTTAACCGAACCTTATAGAAACGGACAAGTCTGCCCAGTTAGTGAAGATATTTGCAGCCGGGTTTTATGCTTGCCTGTTTATTATAATTTATCAAATGAAGAAATTGATTTTATTTGTAGAATAGTTTTAAGGACATTAAATAATTAAAAATGAATAATCAAGTCTCAGAATACGATAATGAAATATTTTTAAAAATAAGAAACAACATTGATCATTTTATTAAATCCCAAGCAAATAAACTTGATAATGAAAATTTTAATTTATTAGATATTGCTCCCCAAGACCATGCAGGAGCAATAAAATATTTTGTTAAATCAAAAGTGTATACCGCTGACATCAATAAGGACTCAGGCGCAGATTATATTATTGATATCTGTGAAGACAATTCAAATAAAATAGAATCGAACACTTTTGATATAATAGTTTGCACCGAGGTTTTAGAACACACTTTACAACCATTTTTAGCAGTTAATGAAATGCACAGATTATTAAAATCAGAAGGGCTTTTGCTAATGACAACCCCTTTTGATTTTCGAATTCACGGTCCTTTACCTGATTGTTGGAGATTTACCGTTCATGGACTTAAAGCTTTATTGAAAGATTTTGAGATAGTCGAAATAAATGGATTAGAAAATAAAAATAGATTTCTAATGCCTTACCATTACACTACTATTGCAAAAAAAGTGAATAAATGAAAAATGTATTGGTTTTTCCGTGCGGTTCTGAAATTGGACTAGAAATAAGTAGAGCTTTGGCTCAATCAAAACATTTCAAAATTATTGGTGCAAATAGTATTGATGATCATGGAAAATATGTTTATGAACATTATATTACTAATGTTCCTTTTATTGAAGAGGAAAACTTTATTCAAGAAATTAATAAAATCATAAAAGAATATTCCATCGACTATATTATTCCTGCACATGATTCTGCTATTTTAAAATTTTCTAAAAATAGTTTACTAGTTAATGCTCCGATAATTACTTCTCCATTAAAAACCTGCCAAATAACTAGGTCTAAAAAGGAAACATACGATTTTTTCAAAAACATTATTGCCACACCTAAAGTTTACAAAAAAAATGTCGGATTAACTTTTCCTGTTTTTCTAAAGCCAGATGTTGGGCAGGGTTCAAAAGGAACATATAAAGTTAATACAGAGGAAGAATTAGAATTTTATATTAAAAAAGATTCAACTTTACTTGCATTAGAGTATTTACCTGGAAAAGAATATACAATTGATTGTTTCACAAACAAAAATGGAATTTTACTTTTTGCAGAAGGAAGAGAAAGAAACAGAATCAGCCACGGAATAAGTGTAAATTCTAAACCAATCAAGAATCCTGAATTTCAAAAAATAGCTTCAAAAATAAATAATGCACTTCCATTTCAAGGTGTGTGGTTTTTTCAATTAAAGGAAAGAGAAAATGGAGAATTAGTGTTGATGGAAATTTCGCCTCGAATTGCAGGGACTATGGCCTTATATAGAGTTATTGGAATTAATTTTATTCAATTGAGTTTGTTCGATAAAATGGGATATGATGTAAGGATAATCAACAATAAGCTAGATATTGAAATTGATAGGGCACTATTTTCACGTTATGAATTTCCAATAGATTACAATACGATTTATATAGATTTGGACGACACAATAATTATAGGGAATTCGACGATAAACACAACTATTATTAAATTTATTTATCAAGCAAGAAATTTAGGAAAAAAAATAATTTTAATAACTAAGCATAAATTAGATGTAGAAACAACACTTAATCAATATGCTATAAGTTCTTCTTTGTTTAATGAAATAATTATTATTGAACAGCATCAAAAAAAATCAGATTTCATAAAAGATTTAAATTCAATTTTTATTGATGATTCTTTTCAAGAGCGAATAGATGTTTTTGAAAATTTAAAAATACCAGTTTTTGACATTGACGCTGTTGAATCTTTGCTAACATGGAAAAGTTAACTATAATCTAACTTAATTAATATTTTCAGACAATTTCATATGCCCAATGTTACTCCATTGCTTAGCGTTATTATGATTACGTATAATCACGAAAATCATATTTCTAAAGCAATTGAAAGTGTTCTAAATCAAAAAACAAATTTTAAATATGAAATTGTAGTTGGGGAAGATTTTTCAACAGACAAAACAAGAGCAATTTTATTGAAGTATGCTCAAGAAAATGCTGGACAATTTAAATTGTTACTCCATGATAAAAATATCGGAGCAATGTCAAATCACATTCTTACTCTTCAGGAATGCAAAGGCAAATATATTGCTGCATTAGAAGGTGATGACTATTGGACTGATGAATATAAATTACAAAAACAAGTTGACTATTTAGAACAACATAAAGATGTTAGTTTAGTGGGACATAATTTTTATTCTTTGCATTTTGAAACAAAGGAAGAAATCAATCATCCTGTTCTTGAAAAGAAACCTTTAACCTTCTCCTTCAGAGGGTTAATAGCTGACAATGGTATTATGACACTAACTTCCGTTTTCAGAAACTATGAAGGTTTTTTTGAAACCTATAAAAAACACTTCAGTACCTCCCCAATGGGTGATCTGCCATTATTTTATATGCTTGCCGAAAAGGGAAACATCGCCAAACTTCCTGATATTATGGCTTGTCATGTAGTGCATCAAGGTGGAGTTTATTCAATGATTGGCCATAAAAAGCAATTGGAAAAATACAAAAAAACGGTTGATTTAATAAATTCTTATTCTGGAAACAAACATGCCTATTTGTTTAAAATAAGCATTATAAATTTTCATTATAAAATTTATTATTCTACTGGTAAAACACCAAAGAAATATATTTCACTTTTCAATCAGGCTTTGAGATTGATTTATTGGCGACTTAGATATTTCAAAGAGCCAAGTATCTATTTTTCATTAAAAGATGTGCTATATTTTTTGCTCAAGTACAAGCCACCTACAAATTAATTTTTCTAAAAAAATATACTTTCACTTCTGCTGGTTTATAACTACTGTTGCTCCAAGTTCATTGTCCATTTGCAATTCAATATTTTTGTTTGCTCACTATAATAATGGCAAAGAAAAAAACAGATACCAACCCAAAAACCAAATCCGACAAAGGATTTGAGTTGAACGAAACAAAACCTATTGATGAAATGCCTGTGAAAAATTTTTTCACCGATGGGCGTTTCCCAAAAATCATTGGTTTGATTTTCATTTTATTTTCAGCCATTCTTGCCATTTCATTTGTCAGTTATTTATTCACCTGGAAAACCGACCAAGACAAGGT
>CANFST010000075.1 GCA_947449695.1 Chitinophagales bacterium | reverse complement strand
TTGTAGCGCTGAATCATAGTGCCCATAGCACCATCAATAATTAAAATGTTTTTTGAAATTGCAGCATGCAAAGCCGCTGTAGTAGCAGGTTGTGTCATGTTTATTAGTTTTTATGTTAGTGAAAAAATTGTGCTTTCAGCCTAAACAATAAACAAATCCAACTGAAAGCGGTTGCAAATGTACATATAAAACCGTGTTTGCAAAAAAATGTTTTTAGAAACGTTATCATGCTTAATTTTAACGTCTAAAAAAAATACAAATGAGTTTAGTAGAAAAAATAAACAGTTCAATCAAAGAAGCCATGTTAGCCAAACAAGAAGGCAGATTACGTGGTTTGCGTGCTATCAAAAGTGCTATTTTATTGGCTCAAACCGAAAAAGGTGCCAGCGAAAATTTGACCGAAGAAAAAGAAATTCAGGTGCTTTCAAAATTGGCGAAGCAAAGAAAAGAGTCGTTAGAAATTTTTGAAAAAGAAAATCGTGCTGATTTAGCATTGAAAGAAAAAGAAGAATTGGAAGTGATTGAATCGTACATGCCAAAGCAAATGAGTGCTGATGAAATAAAAGAATTTTTGAAACCAATCATCGAACAAGTTGGCGCAAAATCGCCTGCTGATATGGGAAAGGTAATGGGTATCGCTTCTAAGCAATTAGCTGGAAAGGCTGATGGAAAGCTGGTTTCAGAATTAGTAAAACAAATGTTAGCTGGATAAATTAGTTGGCAGTTTTCAGTAAACAGTTTTTTATTTCACAATTCACTATTGACAATTCACAATGAATTATTGGTTAATTAAATCCGAACCTTCCACTTACAGCTGGGAACAATTAGAAAAAGATGGGAAAACTGATTGGACTGGCGTCAGAAATTATGCTGCCCGAAACAATTTGAAAGCCATGAAAAAAGGCGATTGGTGTTTTTTTTATCATAGTAATGAAGGGTTAGAAATTGTTGGCATTGCTAAAGTGGTAAAGGAATTTTATCAAGACCCAACAACGGAAGAAACGGCATGGGTTTGTGTTGATGTGGCGCCTTTGAAAAAACTAAAAAAGTTTGTGACACTTAGCCAAGTGAAAGAAGATAGTCGCTTGAAAAATATGGATTTGCTGCGTTTGGGAAGATTGAGTGTGCAATCTGTAAAGCCAGATGAAGCAAAAATTATTGGTGAAATGGGAGGAGTGAAAATTTAATCAATTTCATGGAAGGTTTGCTATGGAAAAATATTCTAAAAGTTGAAAAATTGACTTCAGGTTCGAAGCTGAGTAAATTTTTGCATCGTCCATTCAATTATTGTTTCTCGATTTTTTATCGTTTTATTTTTTACAAAATTTTCAAACAATCAATTCGGATTTCAACTTCTACTTTTTTTGGAAAAAAATTAGAGATTGATTTTCCATCGTGCAATGATATTTTCATCACTGGAGCAAAAACTCATTCATCCGAAATTCGACTTACAAAATTCTTAATCAAAAATATTCAACAGGCTGAAACCTTTATTGATATTGGTGCTCATGTTGGTTATTTTAGTTTGTTGGTAAATGAAATATCACAAAACGGAAAAATTTTTTCTTTTGAACCTACTCAAAAAACTTTTCAACTTTTAAGACTAAACACCAATCATTTTCAAAAAATAAAAATTGAAAATTTAGCATTAAGTGATAAAGAAAATACAACAACTTTTTTTGTTGCTGATTCTATCAATTCAGAATACAATTCATTGAGCAATGACGTTTTTGTAGAAAAAAATATCTCATTCACCGAACAAAAAATTCAGAACACCACCTTCGATAATTATTTTTCTGATAAAAATTTAACCGACAAAACATTTATCAAGATCGACACAGAGGGTGCAGAAATGCTGGTTTTGAAAGAATCTATAAAATTTCTGCAAAGCCATTCTCCAATTGTAATGATGGAATATTTACAAAATTCATCGAGTAATAATTATGAAAATGCAGTGAAATTTCTTTCAAGTTTAAACTATAAATGTTACAGCATTAATACCAATGGCGACTTACAATTATGCCCTGATGTAACTAACTTTATGCAACAAGAAAATTCTGACAGCGAAAATTTAGTATTTAAAAAATGATTTTGAACAACAACCAAGATACCATTACCGCTATTGCCACAGCTCCAGGAGTTGGTGGTATTGCTGTAATTCGGGTATCAGGTAATGAAGCCATTGCAGTTGTTTCAAAAATATTTGAAGGAAAAAATCTTGCTGAACAAAAAGGTTACACAGCCCATTTTGGAAAAATAGGTTTTCAAAATAAAATAATTGATGAAGTTGTCATCACACTTTTCAAAAATCCACATAGTTATACAGGTGAAGATGTGGTTGAAATTTCATGTCATGGTTCGTTGTTCATTCAGCAAGAAATCTTACAAGCACTGATTCAATCAGGTTGCCGATTAGCAGCTCCGGGTGAATTTACACAACGAGCATTTTTAAATGGCAAAATGGATTTATCACAAGCCGAAGCTGTAGCTGATTTGATTGCTTCACAAAATGAATCGGCTCACAAAGTGGCTTTGCAACAGCTTCGTGGCGGTTATAGCAATGAGTTGCAACAACTTCGAGAACGATTAATTTGGTTTGCCTCATTGATTGAATTAGAGTTGGATTTTTCGCAAGAAGATGTTGAGTTTGCTGATAGAAAACAATTGTTTGAATTGGTTGATGAATTGCAAAATAAAATCACGCCATTAATTCAATCATTCAAATTGGGTAATGCCATGAAAAACGGCATCAGCACTGCGATTGTGGGAAAACCGAATGCTGGCAAATCAACTTTATTAAATGCGCTATTAAAAGAAAACCGAGCCATTGTTAGCAGCATAGAAGGCACAACAAGAGATACCATTGAGGAATCATTAAACATTAATGGAATTATTTTTCGTTTGATTGATACAGCAGGCTTGCGCAATACGAATGATGAAATTGAAAAAATTGGTGTAGAAAAATCGTACGAAAAAATTCGTGAAGCACAATTGGTGTTGTATGTTTTTGATGTGAATGAAATGAATGAAGAAGAGTTAAAAGTTGAAATTGAAAAGCTCAATATCGAAAATCAGAAAGTTATTTTAGTTGGGAATAAATGTGATGAAAAAGAAAATTTCAAATTTCAAATTTCAAATTTCAAATTGAAATACATTTCAGCGAAGCTTGGAAAAAACATCAACGAACTCCGTGAAATCATTTACAATAATGCATTAGAAGATGTGCAACAACACGAAGGAATTATTGTAAGCAATGCTCGTCATGTGGAGCAATTGCAAAAAACTTTAGTTGAATTAGTTGAAGTGAAAAATGGTTTAGGGCAAAATGTTGAAACAGATTTGTTAGCATTTCATCTTCGTCATGCGCTGTATGCTTTGGGCAGTATCACTGGCGAAGTGAGCGTTGATAAAGATATATTAGGAACCATTTTTGGAAAATTTTGTATCGGAAAATAATCTCAGCGCTATTGTTTGCAATATTAAAAGAAATATTTTAAAATGTACCTTTGCTAACGCAAGTTTGCAAGCAAAGCATTTAGACGTTGTGAACTTGTAAATTAAAATAGTTTAGCTATCTAATTCAGTAGTTAAACAAACCGAAGAAAATTTCTAAAAAAATAAAACAAACAAAATGATAGACAAACATTTAATCACTACCAGCACAGCTTTGGAAGGTTATAAAGTAACCAAGCAATTGGGCGTTGTTCGTGGCATCACCGTTCGCAGCAGAAGTTTGTTTGGAAATATGGCAGGCGGATTTTTGTCGTTACTTGGTGGACAAAATTCTATCTATACCGATTTGTGCGAACAAACCCGTGAAGAAGCTTTTCAACTCATGATGCAACATGCTGATGCAGCAGGAGCAAATGCCATTTTAAATATGCGATACGATGCAAACGAAGTGATGCAGGGCATTACAGAAGTTTTGGCTTATGGCACAGCGGTGTATGTTGAGAAAATAAATTGATTATTAAATGAGATTATTCTTAATGCTGCCAGTCTTAGTATTGGCTCTCGGTTATATTTTTTACAAAATTGTAATCAAACGTGAAATAAGCGATTGGAGAGAAACCACAGGTCCAGTAGGATTCTTTCTCATCATTTGGGTAATAATTATTTTATTAATTACAAGTCTATAAATTTTATTTACGTAATGAACAGATTTAATCTTCATCAATTTATTTGCGCTGCAACTGGCAGAAGTGAAAGTTATTTCAAGAAAGATATTGAAAACAATTTTGCCGAATTGAGCAAAAGAATTGATAGCAAAAGTGTGTTGGTGATTGGTGGAGCTGGCACAATCGGCAGCTCTTATATCAGAGCCATACTGCGTTTCAAACCAAAAAGAGTTTATGTAATTGATACTGATGAAAATGGTTTAACCGAATTAGTTCGTGATGTTCGCAGCACTGTTGGCTTAAATGTACCCGATGAATTTATCACTTACCCGATTAATTTTTCTGACCCAGTTTTTACAAAAATATTTTTGCAAAAAGGTCCGTTTGAAATCGTTGCCAATTTCGCAGCACACAAACACGTTCGTAGTGAAAAAGATGAATTCAGTATTGAAGCAATGATTAACAACAATGTAATCAGAGCAAAAGGTTTGTTGGATTTATTGATGGAACACAAGCCTGAAAGATTTTTTTGTGTAAGTACCGATAAAGCTGCAAACCCAGTAAACGTAATGGGTGCAAGCAAAAAATTGATGGAAGAAGTTATCATGGCTTACAGCAAATACATTCCCATCACCACTGCTCGATTTGCAAATGTGGCATTCAGCAATGGAAGTTTGTTGTATGGATTTTTAGAACGCATGATGAAGCAACAACCATTCAGTGGTCCATCAAATATCAAACGCTATTTTGTATCGCCCGAAGAAAGCGGACAGTTGTGTATGTTGGCTTGTATGTTGGGTAATTCAGGAAATATCTTCTTTCCAAAACTTGACCCTGAAAAAGATATGCAAACCTTTGAAACCATTGGAGTAAAGCTTTTACAAGCACATGGTTTAGAACCTGTGTTTTGTAAAGATGAAGAAGAAGCAAGACAATTTGCATTCCATTTAAAACCCGATTCAAAGCAATATCCTGTTTACTTTTTTGAAAGTGATACCAGCGGTGAAAAACCTTACGAAGAATTTTTTACTGACACTGAAACGCTTGTCAATAATGAGTTTAAAGCGTTAGGTTATGTAAAAGATTATCCAGCAAAATCTTTGGAAGAAGTGCAAGTGATGTTTGAAAAATTCAACCAATTATTCTTGCAAAACACAATTAGCAAAGCCGATATTGTAGAATTGATGAACGAGTTTATTCCCAATTTTGAACACATCGAAAAAGGAAAAAATTTAGACCAACGAATGTAAATTTTCTAACTCAATAATTTTTCGGCGATAATTTTCATACCCTCAGTAGCAGGCTGTTCGATAGCTATTAAGTAAGATAGCTTGGGCAATACAGGTAAGCTTTTATCAACCACATAAATTGGAATATTCAACGGCACATAATTCACCAAACCTGCTGCAGGATATACCAATAATGAGGTGCCGACTATTAAAAAAATATCAGCTGCAGAGACTATACTGATTGCTTTATCCATCATTGGCACCGCTTCGCCAAACCATACAATATGTGGTCGAAGCTGATAACCATCGGGAGATTTATCGCCCACTTTCAAATCATTTTCATAAGCATAATGTTTTGAGAAAGGATTGACTGAGCGACATTTTACAATTTCTCCGTGCAGATGTAAAACATTATTGCTGCCAGCTCTTTCATGCAAATCATCAATGTTTTGAGTTATTATTTGCACATCATATTTTTCTTGTAATTGCACCAATGCCATATGCGCTTTATTAGGTTGAGCATTTAATACGGCATGTCTTCTGAAATTATAAAAATCTAAAACTAATTGTGGGTTACGTTCAAATGCTTCGGGTGTTGCTACATCTTCAATACGATGATTCTCCCACAATCCATCTCCATCGCGAAATGTTTGCAAGCCGCTTTCGGCACTAATGCCTGCGCCTGTCAATACAACTAATCGTTTTTTCATTTCAAAAAATTACTCCAACAACAATCTCTTCGTTTCTTCTAAAATATCCAGCACCGTTTCTTTGGTAGGTGCTTCGGCGTAAATGCGCAACAGTGGCTCGGTGCCACTTGGGCGGATCATTACCCAACATTCATTAGGCAAGTGATATTTATAACCATCAACATCTTCAACCCGTTCGATTTTATATTTTCCAAATGCAGTGTATTTGCCTGCTTTGCAATTGGCAATAATTTGTTGTTTCAAAGTTTCGGATAAATGCAAATCATTTCTTTCAAACACAAATCTGCCTACTACTGCATAAATATCTTCAACTAATTGTGATAAAGTTTTGCCTGTTTTGGTCATTAAATCCAATAACAACAAACCATCCCAGATGCCATCACGTTCAGGGATATGACCTTTCACCGCAATGCCGCCGCTTTCTTCGCCGCCCACTAAAACATCTTCGGTCATCATTTTTTCGGCGATGTATTTGAATCCGATTTTTGTTACTTCGCATTCGATGCCATAGATGCGACACATCTTTTTGATTTTATCTGATGCGCTGAAAGCCACTACCACTTTGCCCGTCATGTGTTTGAATTGCGAAGCGTAATAAATCAACAACAACAAAATATGGTGAGCATCTAAGAAATTTCCATGCTCATCATACATCGCAATTCTATCCGCATCGCCATCGGTAACTAATCCGGCAGCCACTTTTCCTTTATTGCTTTTAATGAATTGTTGAAACTCTAAAGTATTTCGTTCCAATGGTTCAGGTGCTTGCCCCATGAATCCTGGGTTAGGTGTACAATGCATCAACAATGAGTTGGGCAACAAACGAGGCAACATGCGCTGACCTGCGCCATACATGCCATCATAAGCCAACACATTTTTCTGCATGATAGCTGCTAAATCGAAAGTTTTCTTCACGTGGTTTTCATACATTAATTCCATATCCACATATTCAATTAATCCTTTCTTTACATACTCTTCAATGCTTGTTGCAGGAATGGTGGCTGTTGCAGGAATCATGGTTTCCACTTTTGCAATTTCACTTGGCGCTGCTGGTCCACCAAAACCATCTTTCAATTTATAGCCATTATAAGAAGGTGGATTGTGGCTGGCTGTTATCACAACCCCAGCAGTAGCTTTCATTTCAACTGTGGTTAATGAAACCATTGGGGTGGTTACGAAACCTTTATGCGTAATTACTTTCACACCCATTTCGCAGAAAACTTTAGTAGACGTTTCAACAAACAATGTTCCGCCAAAGCGGCAATCATGTCCAATAACAACGCTAGGTGTTTTGGTACGTTCCAATAACCATTTAGCCGTAGCCACTGTTACTCGAGCTACATTATCTGTGGTGAATTCTTGTGCGATGATGGCTCTCCAACCGTCGGTGCCAAATTTTATTTCTGTCATTTTGTTTTAATTGATTGCTTTGAAATTACTTTTGCAAAAAAGTTCGCTAAAATAGTTGATAGATGCCAAAGTTTGAAGATAGTTTTTTGATGCAAGGCAAAAGAAAAGCCTTAGTTGATTTGCTGAAAGGAAAAGGAATTACGGACAAAAGTGTGTTGGAAGCCATAGCCAAAGTACCAAGGCATTATTTTTTTTCAACCACATTTCAATCTCATGCCTATGATGATAAAGCATTTCCTATTGGTGAAGGACAAACCATTTCGCAGCCATTCACGGTAGCTTATCAAACCCAATTGTTAGAGTTGAAGCGTATGGATAAGGTATTGGAAATTGGAACAGGCAGTGGTTATCAAGCCATCATTTTGGCGGAATGTGGCGCAAGAGTTTTTACGATTGAACGTCAAAAAAACCTGTATGATATTACCAAACCATTCATTGCCGATTTGGGCTATGAAAAGATAAAATGTTTTTATGGTGATGGCTACAAAGGTATTCCATCTTATGCGCCTTATGATAAAATCATCATTACAGCTGCTGCGCCTTTTATACCCGAAGATTTAAAAGCCCAGCTAAAAATTGGTGGCTATTTAATTGTGCCATTGGGCGAAGAAACCAGTACGATGATTCGATTAACCAAACTAACCGAACACGATTTTAAAGAAGAACGCTTTGCCGAATTTCGCTTTGTGCCGATGCTGGAGGGAACGAAGAAGTAATTTTTAGTTGTGATAAATTGTTTATTTTTGAACTACTAAACAAAAGGCTATGAAAAATATATTGTTGGCTCTTCTTATTGTTTCGTTTTCAGTTGCTGCTTTTGCAGAAGAAAATGATTCAACCAACGCAACACCGATTGACACCTTAATTTATTGTAAACCTTCTATCTCAATTGGTTTGAATTATTTATTCATCAACGATAATTTCTGCAATTTTTTGGCAGAAGAAATATTAGCAGATAATAGCAATACTGATTTGAAAACTTCTTCCAGTTACAAGATTGGAAATTATCAGCCGAAATATTTTTATGCTGTAGGGATTGAGATTGGGGCAAAAAAAAAAGAAAAATTCAAGTGTACCATGATATTGAGTTTTCAGCAACTTCAATGAATGGTAGTTTTGAAACGAATTCAACACAAGAACAATCGAATGGCTATTCAAGTCCGTATTACTCAAAAGTTTGGTTCAATCAACATATGTATAGTCTTGGGTATAGGTTTCAGCCAACATACAAACATCTTTTTGTTGCATTAGGAATTTTACCATCACTGAATATAGTAGATTATTCAACTTATGTTCAAACTTATTCTAAGCAAGGAGTAGACCTCGGATCTCCACCATATGTAGGAACTATAACAACTACTAATGAATCAAATCAGAGTGGTCGATTAAGTTATTTTAATTTAAACCTCAAATTTGGCTTGGGTGGATATTTTCAACTAAAAAAATTGGTATTTAAACCAGGGGTTTATTGTACAGTAAATCCTAATTCGGGTGTACAAATTTACAACGCCTCCCTTGCTATTTTATACGATACCAAAAATGATAACACCAAAGAACCGCCTTGTCATAACTGGTAAGTTTTATCATAAAATTTATATCTGCTATTAAATTCTACTCCCTTTTCGCAATGGCATTAGCATGTTTTATTTTTTATCATTAGCTATTTATACTAGTATAAAATTATTTATATTTATAATATTGTAAATTTAATTTAACAATAAAATAAATATTTCTAATATTAAATAACTTTAATTTTTTATATAAGTATGTATCTAAGTCAATAAATAATTTTAAATTAAAAGTATTACAACTGCCGTGCCATATTTATGTATTTAATATATTGTTTATATTATCACTTTATAATCTACTTAATTATATTTATTTATAATTGTATTTAATTTATTGCTATGCTAAATTTTTTTGTTATTACAAATAGCAATATATTTGCCAATCACAACAAATAGTTAGCTTTACTAAAACAATTATATAATGGCAAAAAGAGAATGGGCACCAGCAATCAACAGTTTTTTAAGTAGTTCGGAAAACAATTACTTTAAAGCACTCAGGATGAGTACACACCTAGATAGCGCTCTGCATAGTCGGCAATCAGACCCTGATATTCAGGTACTCTATAATTATTTTCACCCTTTTCATGTTAGTTTTTACGATTCTTATTCCATCTGGGATGCTCAAATTGATCAACAAATGGGCAGTACGGTGGGTGTAAAAGAGTTATTAAAGCATATGACTAAAAATCTTAATGGCTGGATACTTCAAATTAATGTGGCAGGTATATTAAAAGGTATGCCCGAATACAAAAATCTGTTTCCGAAAGGCAGATATCCTTTTCAAAATGGCCCAATAGCTGACCGAATAAAAGCAGTTGAAATATTAGGTATACTGCTTGCTGAATTCACAGCGCTGGCTGCCACCAAAACACAGGTTGACACTTATTGGCAACAACTAGATACTGCCCGAGAAAACCAATTAGGAAAAAAAAGCATTACCCGAACCAACAGTACCACAGTAGAAGCCGAGCGGATAAAAATGTGTAAAGCACAATATTATGTTTTGGGAGGATTAATGCAAAAATTTGCTGACACACCTTCCAATATTGAGATGTACTTTTTGGTAGAAGAAATCAGAAACAACCGACAAAAATTTTTCACGGGCAGAGTAAAGGCCAATAACAATACACACATTTCAAAACGAAGTTTGAAACCTAACCAACATGTCAGACTAAACAATGTAGGGCTTACCCCCCTTACTTTTTATTTTGCTCAAAACAATTTCGGAAACCCTATCGGCAACCTGATTGTGCTTAAAAGCGAAGAAGATAAAACACTCAACTTTGCTGATTTCAACGCCCCTGATGGCAAATATTTATTTATAAAAAATAACGAAAAATTTGTTGACGGTCATTTTGAAATTACCATTGGTTAACTAAAAATAGATTTCTAGCTAAAAAAGTTAGTGTTTTAAAACATCTTTTCCTGTTTTATTTATGAAATTAAAGCAGTAAAACATACCTTTGCGCCTCTAAAAAAGTTATTGGTAAATAGTTAATAAAAAAAATTATCAATAATAAATAACTCAATAACAATTAATAACAGATGAATAAAGGCAAAGTAAAACAAGTAATCGGAGCGGTTGTCGACGTTAGCTTTGAAGGTGAAGGCAATGTGTTACCCGAAATTTTAAGTGCATTAATTATTAAACGTGCTGGTCAATCTGACTTAGTGTTAGAGGTTCAACAGCACTTGGGCGAAGAAGCTGTTCGTGCTATTGCAATGGACTCTACCGATGGTTTGCAACGTGGTACCGAAGTGATTGATACAGGTAATAATATTAAAATGCCTACAGGTGATAAAATTTTAGGTCGCTTGTTCAACGTAACTGGTGATGCTATTGATGGTTTGCCACAAGTGAGCAAAGAAAATGGCAGAAACATTCACAATGCGCCACCTAAGTTTGAAAACCTGAGCACTTCGGCCGAAATGTTGTTGACTGGTATTAAAGTAATTGACTTGATTGAGCCTTATTCGAAAGGTGGTAAAATTGGTTTGTTTGGTGGTGCTGGTGTGGGCAAAACAGTTTTGATTCAAGAATTAATTAACAACATCGCCAAAGGACATGGCGGTTTATCGGTGTTTGCAGGTGTGGGCGAAAGAACTCGTGAAGGAAATGATTTGCTTCGTGAAATGTTGGAAGCAGGCATTATGAAATATGGCGATGCTTTTATGCATAGCATGGAAGAAGGCGGTTGGGATTTATCAAAAGTTGATATCGAAGGTTTGAAAGAATCGAAAGCTACTTTCGTATTCGGACAAATGAACGAACCTCCTGGAGCCCGTGCTCGTGTGGCTTTGAGTGGTTTAACAATTGCTGAAAATTTCCGTGATGGTGATGGCAGCGATTCAAAAGGTAAAGACATTTTG
>CANFST010000074.1 GCA_947449695.1 Chitinophagales bacterium | reverse complement strand
GAAGAAGTTCGTGACCGTGTGCCATTCGATTATTTAACGCCAATGTTCCCAAATGAAAAATTCAATCTGTGTTATGATGGCGGAAGCTACAGCACCCGATTGATGGATTTGTTTACGCCAATTGGTAAAGGTCAACGTGGATTGATAGTAGCACAACCTAAAGTGGGTAAAACCGTGTTGCTGAAAGAAGTTGCCAATGCTATTGCAGCCAATCACCCTGAAGTTTACCTGATTGTATTATTGATTGATGAACGCCCAGAAGAGGTGACTGATATGGAACGCAGTGTAAGAGCAGAGGTGATTGCATCAACATTTGATGAACCTGCTGATAAACACGTAAAGGTTTCAAACATTGTATTGCAAAAAGCCAAGCGATTGGTGGAATGCGGACATGATGTGATGATTCTGTTGGATAGTATTACCCGTTTGGCTCGTGCACACAATACCGTAGCGCCTTCATCGGGCAAGGTGTTGAGCGGTGGTGTGGAAGCTACAGCATTATTAAAACCAAAACAGTTTTTTGGGGCAGCCCGTAAGATTGAAAATGGTGGTTCATTAACTATTCTGGCTACTGCCCTGATTGAAACTGGCAGTAAAATGGATGAGGTAATTTTTGAAGAATTTAAAGGAACGGGTAATATGGAATTATTGCTCGATCGTAAATTGGCTAATCGCCGTATATTCCCAGCAATGGATGCTATTGGTAGTTCAACTCGTAGAGAAGATTTGTTGCTCGATAGAGAAACCTTGCAACGCATGTGGGTATTAAGAAATCATCTGGCAGATATGAAACCAGAAGAATCAATGGATTTGTTATTGCGCCATATGAAGGGAACCAAAACCAACGAAGAGTTTATTGTGAGTATGAATAACTAAGAAAGCGAAATTAGTTTTTTTTAAACTAATTTTTTGCCAACGGCACCACCGATAATCTGCAAATCATTCATTAGTTTTTTAAAGGTAGCAAAATCTAATTGTTGCGAAGCATCGCTTTTAGCTTTAGCTGGATTGGGGTGTACTTCAATTAAAATACCATCGCAACCAAATGCCATTGAGGCTTTTGCTAAATCAGGCACACCATAGCTGTAGCCCATGGCATGGCTGGGGTCTAACACAACTGGCAGATTGGTATGATATTTTAAATAGGCTGCTCCACACAAATCGAAGGTGAAACGAGTTTTGGTTTCAAATGTACGGATGCCACGTTCGCAAAGTATTACATTGGGGTTGCCTTTGCACAATACAAACTCGGCAGCTTGCACAAATTCTTGCAATGTAGTTCCGAAACCACGTTTGATCAATACAGGCTTTTGGCTTGCACCACATAATTCTAATACACTTACATCATACATGGCTTTTGCGCCTATTTGTATAATATCAGCCACATCTAATACTTGTTGGGCATGGCTTAGGTTTTTTATTTCGGTGATAATGCTTAACCCATATTTGTTTCTTACTTTATCTAATAGTTCTAATCCTTTTAAACCTAATCCTTGAAAAGTATATGGTGATGTACGGGGTTTGAATGCACCTGCTCTGAATGTTTTGATGCCAAGTGAAGCAATAAACTCAGCTGATTCCATAATTTGCGATTCGTTTTCAACTGCACACGGACCAGCCATCATAGCTGTACTAAATCCATTGCCTCCAATTTCAATACTATTCCATTTTACACTTCTGGTTTGATTCAAGTATTTCTTACCAGCCAACTGAATATCAGTTTCGGTTTCAAAATATTCTTCAATGTGGTGTTCCCATTCTTTTAATGGTTTTTTTTGAGAAGACGAAGTAACCACTACCCATCGTTTTGCATCAAAAAATTGTAATCCTTCATGTGCCTCAGCAATTTGGTTTACTTCGGCTTCGGTAATATTATTTTTTAAATGTAAAATCATAATGAAAAAGAAATTAGTGTGAGCAAAACAGCTATGCTTTAAAAATGTTGCAGAAAAAATTAAGGCACAAATGTAATGCTGCGCAACGAATTAGGAGGGCAAAATTTGGCAAATATTCTAATTTCTCATTCAGCTAAAAACTTTTATGCCTTCAGTTATTATTTTACTCCTTTACAAATTTTGCTGTTTGCTGATAACCTTTTATATCGGTAACTTTGATAAAGTAGATACCTGATGGCAAGTGTTCGGTATTCAGTTTAAAGTAATCAGTTGAATTTGCAAATAGCAAAGGACAAATAACCATCTGCCCAAGCATATTGCGAACCTCAATTGTTTTAATTGCTGATTGTTCATTGTGAATTGTCAACTCAGTTCTTACAGGATTTGGATAAAGAATTAGTTGTTCATTTTTTATGGGTAGTGAACTAATGCTATTGGGTATGCCAATACCACCATTGGTGTAAAGCTGCACACCACCTCTGTAAGCACCACATACAATTTCAACTGAATCGTTGCCCATTAGCTGTGAAGCAGTTGGCGCAGCCCTTTCGCCGCAATTGATGTTTGAAAAATTATTGCTTTGCAACATAAATGTGCCTGAAAAATTATTGCTGATATTTTCATATTGAAATACATGCCCATATTTGTTGCCAACCAACAAACTCAGTGGAGCAGTTGGCGAAAAATGCAAAAAATAAGGAGCAGAATAACCCCATAAATCTCCATTCTCAATCACATTCACCCTGCCAAGCGAATCGGTTTGTTTTGTGAATATAGCATTAGTAGCTGTTCCAGTGTTTTGATAATAAGTCAGCCTGCCATCCTGCTTTCCGCAAACCAAATCGGGTAAATTGTCCTGATTCAAATCAATTAATTGTGGTGTGCAACTGCTACCAACATTTATATTTTGATAATAATAATTTTGCAATACAAACTGTGGAGAAGCTGCCCAGCCCATGTTTTTGAAATAAATAATTTTACCTGAATCGTTGCCTAAAAGCATATCAGGCAAACCATCGTTATCCAAATCGCCAAAACAAGGTGCCAGCATTCGCTGATGTAAAGTTGATAGATGTAGCCAGTCAGCGCTGATTAAATTAAACTGAGCATGATTTTTAGTGCCAGTGTTTTTATATAAAAATAATCGGGCAATAAATGAGTGGCTACTGGTATCGTAGGTACCATTGTTGCCCATAATTAAATCGGGTAAAGAATCATTGTTGTAATCGAAAAATGCTGGATAATTGCCTTCGCCTGCATCTATCATATCACTCACTAAAAAACTATCGCTTTCAAACTGAAAAGGTTGCAAACCACCTATGCCTGTGTTTTTATAAAAGCTCACACAATTTTTATTCTCCGAAAAGTATTGGGCATTGGGCGATACCAGCAAATCGGGTTGCTTATCATTGTTTACATCAACAATAAACGGAGCTGCAAACTGGTCAGTGCGATAAGGATGATTATTAGATGGAAACAAAGTATCCTGCAAGTAAATACTATCCATTCCGTTTTGCGGCTGGTTATACAACATACTTAAATTGCTCCATGATATATTGCCTTTTACAATATCTATATCACCATCTTTATCAATATCAATTGCGGCTAAAGTATTACCACTATGTTTGGCACCACCTAATCTGGGTACACTGCAACTGATACCCAATGATACTTCTCTTACATAATTATCCTGTAAATATCCCCAGCACCAGCTGGTATTTTGAAAGCGCATACTATCGGTGCAACTAACCCCATCTTCTGCTTGTAAGTTTTTATATTCCCAAATCATACTGGTTTGGTCGAATGTAAGTATATCTAAATCACCGTCATTATCTAAATCATCAATCAAAGCAATGTCGGCAGCAGTTGCGTATAAGTTACCACTGGTGCCACCAGGAATGAAATAATTTACAAATGGTACATACCCGACACCATGCTGAAAAAAGTTTTTTAGTTGATAGCTCAGTGTGCCATCCGTATTGCGATGCGCCAGATACAAATAGAGGTAAGCACCACTTTGGGTGAGCAGATCACCTTCGCCATCGCAATTCATATCTCTTATTAATACCCAATTAGTTAAATTTTTCGGAAACCAGTTTTCGGCTTCGGGGTAATATTTATAACATACCGAATCGTGTATGCCTTGATTGATGAAGCATAAAATCTTATTACCACTTCTGTCGAATACAAACAAATCAGGAACAGTATCCTGGTTTAAATTAATGGCTGAAAACTGCGCATTGTTTAAGCCGCCAGCAAATGGATATTTTAACTGGTGTGCACCATTATAAACTTTTAGGGTATCGGTATATTTATAAAAAGGCTGCGCAATTATTGTTGTAGTGCCAAGCAAACAATAAAGCAAAATGAAAACAGAAAAAAACAAGCACCTTTTTTTCATGGTGTAAATCTATCAAAAATATATTTCAGTTGTTGTGTATGACTTAACTAACTGATGGACAGATTAATGGCTACTGCCGATTATGATGATTTATTTTAAGGTATTGCAAATGGGTTGCAAGGTTCGCAAAACTTTTAATTAATTTTACCCCATGGAAAATATATTAGCTCTGCTACAAAAATTTGATGTTCCCACTCCCCGATATACCAGTTACCCTACAGTTCCTTATTGGCAACATGATACCATTAATCAAACTGTATGGCAACAAAGCGTAATTAATACATTCAATCATGAAAATGGTGAACTGAGCATTTATATTCATTTGCCTTTTTGCGAAAACCTTTGCACCTTTTGTGCTTGTAACAAGCGCATCACTACCAATCATAAAGTAGAAAGCCCATATATAGCTTCGGTTTTAAAGGAGTGGAATATGTATCGTGGTTTTCTTCCTGCCAAACCCATCATCAAAGAAATTCATTTAGGCGGTGGCACCCCTACCTTTTTTTCGCCTGAACATTTAACTGAATTAATCAATGGCATTACACACGATGCTATTGTGACTGATGAACATGAATTTAGTGTAGAAGTTCATCCTAATTATACCACTAAAGAACATTTAAAAGCATTGGCAGATGTTGGTTTTAATCGCATCAGTTTAGGCGTACAAGATTTTGACCCTACGGTGCAATATGTCATTAATCGTATTCAGTCATTTGAAAAAACTAATGAAGTGGTAGAGTGGGCCCGTGAGTTGCATTACAAGAGTATCAATATTGATCTGGTATATGGCTTACCTAAGCAAACGGTTGCCAGTGTTGAGCATACCATTCATCATATCAAACAAATGATGCCTGATAGAATTGCATTTTATTCCTATGCTCATGTGCCCTGGAAAAGCAAAGTGCAACGCCGCTATACCGATGATGATTTGCCTAAAGCCAACGATAAATGGCAGATGTATAACACGGGCAGAAAATTATTGTTAGCAGCAGGGTTTGATGCTATTGGTATGGATCATTTTGCATTGCCCAATGATAAAATGTTTGCAGCAGCGGCGCAGGGAAAACTGCATCGCAATTTTATGGGTTATACCACCACCCAGACAAAATTAATCATTGGCTTGGGTGCTTCGAGCATCAGCGATAGCTGGGATGGGTTTATTCAAAATGAAAAAGAAGTGGAAGCCTATGAAGAAAAGATTGCACAGGGCATTTTGCCCATGGTGGCAGGGCATCATCTTACACCCGAAGATCTGATGATCAGAAAAAATATTTTAGAACTGATGTGCAACGATGAAACTACCTTACAGCCTGAAAATATTGACCCGGCGCAGCTTACCATCATGCTGCAAAAACTGCATGAGTTAGAAAAAGATAAGCTGGTTCAGCTTAACCAGCATAAAATTGTGGTTACCCAACAGGGAAAACTGTTTGTAAGAATTATTGCTGCCGCCATTGATGCCCGATTACTTCGTCAGCAATCTGGCAATAATACATTCAGCAAAGCCATTTAAGTTTTTAGCTGATTGGCTCATTAGTTTCCTGATAATTAATTGCACTTCATTCAGATTTGATGCCTATTTAAATGTGCTAACCTATCTGAAAGGATTAAATAACTAGGAATGGTTTTATTGAGTGTTTTATCTAATTGTTGCTAAGCAAATGCAACGCCTCCATTTTTTTTAGCGTCTGCATAATAAACGATTATCAGCCATCGTTGATACGCTTAAACAGGGCTTGTTATGAGCCGCCGCCATACACATATTACTATAAAATTTACCCACCGAGAGCAACAGATTATTGCGCTGCTGATGAAAGATTATTCCTACAAAATGGTAAGCGAAGCGCTACTTATCAAATTTAAAACCGTTTGCAACGAAATTGCACACCTACGCGAAAAAATAGGCTGTCATTCAGTCCATCGCTTAGTCGCTTATGCTTTTACACATGGCTTTACACTTGATTTTGAAGCAAATAAAGTTTATTATTTGGGTGTAATAGTCAATTGCTAACTACACCATTTGAACCACAAATGCAATGGGCATTTTTACCCATTGCTACCTTCATTCAATTACCTAAATATTTGCTGTATCAAATGTGATAAGGCTATTTTGAAATGATGGGAGCTCAATTTTAAAAGGTTTGAACATGACTTTGAAAGCTTGGTTCAACATCTTCAAAGTGCTGAACGAGACTTTGAAAGTTTGGTTCAACATCTTCAAAGTATTGAATAGGATTTTGAGGAGGTAACTACATACCTGTTAGACCAAAAAAAGCTGAAACCGTTAAGTGTTGCGGGCTTCAACGATAAGTTAAAAGCAATACTAATATAAAAGCTGGGAAAATAACGGCGTGATTTATCCACAAATTGTAGGTGCAGTCTTTTCTCGAAAAAAATTAGGTTTCTTATATTATCTAATGGAATTTTGTGCTGCTATAAAAACAATACAAACTATTGAGTTGGGAAATCCGATTTTAGTTCATACCTTTGCACTCCCAAAAAATAACCATCAAACACCTACTACAATATGGAACAAAAAGTTGATGAGATTTTAAGAATCGTAAAAGATTTGCAAGGAAAGGTTGATGAAATGTGGTCAGCAAATAATATGGATGACTACAAAAAATATCCACCTATGTACACAATTAGCAAAAGCCCAATACAGCTTACAAGCCTTGCTAAAGCAGTTTTGCAGAATTATAACGGAATAGAAAAGATAGAGTCACAAAAAGTAGAACTTTTGTCAGAGATAGAAAAAAGAAATTTCAAATCGCCTTTAGATGTTCAGTCTTATTGCGAAAAATTAGTGCTTTCAAAATTTAATAGTGATGATTTTTTGGAAATCAAGAACAAAATATACCACAATCCGACTTTTGAAAGTCAGCCAGTATCAGTAAAAACAATGTCAATAATAATGGGATTGTATTTACGGGATTTGTATCTATCTAAACATTTAGAACTGTTAGGGGAAAACTAATAACACTACAAATAAAAACATTTAAGCCGCTTCATTGCGGCTTTTTTTGTTTAGCTAAGGGGGCTTATTTTTTATCCTTTTGCTTTTTTGCTTTTTTCTTAATCTTCCCCTTATTTTTTACACTTGCTTTAATAATCGCAGAAAATAGCTGCGAGGCTTCTTTGGGTGTTTTGTTTTCTTGGTTATTCTTCATAATTACAAAGTTAAGAAAACTGAATTTAATTTCACCTCTAAAGCATCTGCCAACTTTTTGTAAGTAAGTATTTTAGAATCACATTCGCCTTTTTCCAATTTCAAAATGGCTTGGCTTGATAACCCCGTAAGTTCAGCTATATCTTCGCTGGACATTCCTTTTCTTGTTCTTGCAACTCTTAATTCCATTCCAACTGATTTCAAAAATTCTTGATTAGTCATATTTTGTTGATTAATTGATTGTATGTTAATGAACCTTCACAATTCCTTAAAGCCAAAGTAAATCGGCTGTCTTGCGCTTCTTTTTTATTGTTGTATCTGAATGTAGCCTCATTGCAATAGCGTTGCAAATGTTTAGGCGAAACGCTGTGATGTATGCCGTCAATCTGCCTTTTCAGCAAAGACCAAAAGCCCTCAATAGTATTTGTGTGTGCTGCTCCATTTACATATTGCTTTGCGCTATGGTTTACTTTTGCATGGCGATAAGATTTTTTTAATTGCTGATAGCCCACATTTTCATCTGATACCATAATAGAACCTTCCTCAACTGTTTCTTTAACAGCATTTACCAAACTATCACTTGTTGTATTGGGAATGATTTTAGCAATCACTTTTCCTTGACGCTCAACAGCACCAAATACCATAGTTTTATTGTCAAGTTTGCTAAAATCTTTTCTTTTGCTAACATGCTTATTTGATACTTTGCCTCCTACATAAGTTTCATCAACTTCTACTACACCACTCAATAATTCGGGTGCATTTTCAGTCAGCATTTCTCTAATTCTATGGGTTAAATGCCATGCTGTTTTTTGGGTTACACCTAAAAAGGTAGCTAACTGCAAAGATGAAATGCCTTTAGAGTGAACAGATAAAATATAGGTAGCTAAAAACCATTTTGTAAGCGGTAATTTTGTGTTTTCGTATATTGTACCGACTGTTACACTAAATTTACTTCTGCACTCTTTTTCTCTGCATTTAAAAATTCTTCCATTCGGGAAACGATGAACATTTACCGAACCGCAAAATGGGCAAGCAGGGGTAGTACCCCAACGTTGTTGCTCTAAATACTTTCTGCATTTTTCTTCTGTGCTGAAATATTTTTGGAACTCTAATATTGACTTAAATGTTTTCATGTCTTACTTTGTCTTACTTTGTTTATAAAAAATTTTACTTCTTTTCTTTGATTATTTTTTCAAGAACGTAAACAATGAAATTGCTTACAGTTCTGCTTTCTTTAGCAGCCATTCGTTCAATCTTCTTTTTCATTTCTTCACTTGTTCTAAATGTGATTGTAGTGTCTTTGTTTTCTTTTTCTGCGTTCATGCCGCAAATATACATTGTCTTACATTGTAAAGCAAGTGTTTTGCAATATTTATTTTATAAAACCAATTGATTTTAATTTTTCCTTTACTGAATTGCAGTATGGGTGGGCAAGATGCCCATTGTCCGCATTGCCTATCCCACCTTTGTTCTTTTCTAAATCATGGTCTATTGTCATGGAGTTTCTATGCAAATATCCTCCACAAATGGAGCATCTTAAAGTAGCTTTAACGCCTTCTCGCATAAAAACTTCTGATTTGCTTTCAGTAGAAAAATCTTTTTGTTTCTTGGGGTTAAGTTCTCTTACCCCTGCTTTAAAGAAATTATATTCTTCTGATTCGTCTAATTTACGAATTATTGTTTCCTCGTCTTGCTTGTCAATAAGCGCATCTACAATGAAATTGAACAATTTTTTAAGATTTACATATCCTTTTGCCCCACTTCCCCATACTGTTGTGGATTGATTTACCAATGCTTTGTGTTTCCAAATAAATTCCTCGAAATCTTTACGAACCATCGTGAATTTAAGCAATTTATCCTGCTGCTCATACTCCTTTATTAATAATAATATAGCCATAAATGCGGTTACTTGATAACGCCCTTGTTTGCTGTAAAAATAAATTGCGGAATGCAACCCCAAAGAACAAGCCAACGTCCCTGTTATATTTGATAACATCCTCTTTGTATTTACCAAATAGTTTATAGTTTCTAAACCATCTGAATTGTCATCAAGTGTATTATGTTCTGGAAATTCCTCTGTTTTTTTTATTCTGCTCGCATCAACAATTTTTATCCCATTGCTAAAATTCACTACATTAAGAATTAATTCTTGCGTAATTTGAGAATAACTTTTGCCTGCCAAAGCAATATCCATAGTTTTCAATGGGGTTTCTAATTTTGGGTCAAAAAGCCATTTATTGATTACAGAAGCCAAATCTTCTATCTGCGCTTTATTTGCAGAAGAAAATTTTCCCCAATATTTATGCCCACTCCCAGACCTAATAATTGCCCTTGCGGCAATAGCCATTGGTTTGTTTCTCGCTTTTAATAATCTTTTTTCAGTCCCATCCAATGGTGATGCAGCTTCATTTATTTTAAAAAAAGATGCTTCTGCTTTTGAAGCATTACCAGGAACCCATTGCAAAACAATTGCTAAAGTTGATAATCTTTTAGCAATTTCTTTTCTATGCGGAAGTGCTTTGTCTGGATTTTGGGCAGCCCATAGAATATCTTGATATGAGCCAATATTATCCTCTATTAATTTTTTTGCTTGATTAGACTTGGTTTTATGTTCACTCGTATCGCCAAAAACAGGAGTAGAAATATTCCCTATACCATAATCATCATTTACCCATCCAATTAATGCACTTAATCTATGAGAGCCATCAATCACAAAATTATTCCCTTGCCCACGCCATAATATTATTGCAGGTATTAAATCCCCATCAGTAAAACTCTTTACTAAATTATATACCTTTTCGGGCGACCATTCCCACGTTCCTCGTTGAAACTCTGGTTTACGTAAACTCTCGATAAACAATTCGCCTTTTCTAAGTGTAGATATAGCAATATTATTAACCCCAGAAGGGCTATTGCTGTTGCTTTCATCTATTATTTCTAAATCTTCTCTTGGAATAAGTGCATCAAGGTTTACTTGCGACATAGTGGATATTTTACCTCTAATATGTATCATTATATCGGAAGTTTAATAAGGTTGGAAAAAATATTTTTGAGATTCCCACGTAAACGTGGTCTAACAGGTATGTAGTTACCTTTGAGGATTTAGTTCAACACCTTCAAAGTGCTGAATAGGACTTTGAAGATTTGGTTCAACATCATCAAAGTATTGAACGAGACTTTGAAGGTTTAGTTTAACATCTTCAAAATGCTGAATAGGACTTTGAAAGTTAGCCACCATTTAATCAAGATTTTTTTTAACAGTTAAACAATAATAAACATGGCAAAAAAAGTGAAAAGACCTATTGCGGTATTCCACGAAGACCAATACCGTGTAGTAGGCAAGTTTGTATTAAAGTGCAAAACAATTGCACAGGATTTTACCAATAATGTGGGGGTATTACCTACACCAGTTCCTACCACCATTACGTTTTTGGCAGATGTAGGTAAATTAGAAACTGCCGAAACCAATGCCGAAGCAAAAATTGTAGGTGCAGCGGCAGCCCGTGATTTGCTGTATCAGCAAGTGGTAAGCGATTTGCACCAATGGCTAAGCTATGTGCAAAGCTTGGCTGATAGACTGAATAACCCATCGGCTGCCATCAATCTTATTCAGTTAGCAGGGTTTGAGGTGAAAGGTGTGGGCAGAAAATCGAAACCAATTTTAAAAGCAGTGTTGGATACCAAAACAGGTATCACTACGCTTACGGCTAAAGCTGCCGCCGACCGAGCTGCTTACAATTGGCAATATACTAATGATTTAGGCACTACATGGATAAATATACCACCCACTTTGCAAGCCAAAACCACCATTAGTGGTTTGACTCTGAGTGAAAAATTAGCTTTCCGTGTTCAATCAATCACCAAAGAGGGGGCTAATGACTGGAGCGATGCAGTTACGCTTTAGTTTATGCTTTTATTCACTATTAATATTTCTCAAGGCTTTTATTTACCAATTAAGCCTCTAAAAAATCCGCTGCTTTTTTAATGTAGCGGATTTTTTTATTTTACTTCAGCCCAATCCTTTTCAAAGGATAAGATGCTAAGGCAATGTTTGGTTTACTGCTTAGTACAAATCATTTTTTTTGTATCAATTGGTTTGCCATCGGCTACTAAAGTATAGCTGTATAAACCTTCGCTTAAATTGCTGCCATATACCAATAGGCTGCCTGCGCCACGGTCGGTTTAGTTTTTAGCAGTTAAAGTAGCTTGCAGGGCTGTCATTTGTTGTTTTAAAAGAGCTATTTCATTTTGTTGTTGTTCGATAATGGCTATTAGGTTTTGGCTGGTGTTATCGTGTTTTAAAATAATAATTTGTTCAGCAGCTACTGTGCCTCTTACTTCTAAAGCATATTGTGGTGTGGTGGTGCGTATGCCTACGTT
>CANFST010000073.1 GCA_947449695.1 Chitinophagales bacterium | reverse complement strand
TTCAATAAAAATATAAGAAGCTGATTTAAACAATTTTAAACATGACATTTAACGAACTCAATTTAATTGAGCCAATTTTAAAAGCCTTAACAGCTGAGGGCTACACAACACCAACACCTATTCAGGAAAAAGCTATTCCAATCGTTTTGCAAAAAAATGATTTGCTCGGTGTTGCGCAAACAGGCACAGGAAAAACTGCTGCATTTGCAGTGCCTATCATTCAGTTATTAACTGAAAACAAAAAAAACAAAGAAGCCGAACAACATGCTATTCAGTGTTTGATTCTTACACCAACTCGTGAATTAGCCATTCAGATTGATGAAAGTTTTGCAGCCTATGGCAAGAATTGCCATTTGAAACACACAGTAATTTTTGGCGGTGTTTCGCAACATCATCAAGTACAAACTTTGAAACGTGGTGTAGATATCTTGATTGCAACACCTGGTCGTTTACTCGATTTGGGTGAACAAGGTTTTATCAACTTAAAACACTTGAAAATATTTGTATTAGACGAAGCGGACAGAATGCTAGACATGGGCTTCATTCATGATGTTCGACGCATCATCACAAAAATTCCGCAGCAACGTCAGACTTTATTTTTCTCGGCAACAATGCCACCTGAAATTCAGAAACTTTCTGAATCAATTTTGAAAAATCCGATTAAAGTGGAAGTAACTCCGGTTTCATCAACAGCTGATACCATCGAACAAGCGGTGTATCATGTAGAAATGAAAATGAAAAAAAGTTTGCTGAAAGATCTATTACAGGATGTTTCGATTAAATCTGCATTAGTATTTACCAGGACCAAACATGGCGCTGATAAAGTAGTGAAAGATTTATTGAATGCTGGAATTAAATCAGCTGCTATTCATGGCAATAAGTCGCAGAACAATCGCCAGATGGCTTTGAGCAATTTTAAAAACGGAACAATAAGAGTGTTAGTTGCAACAGACATTGCAGCCCGAGGCATTGATGTAGATAACCTTTCACACGTTTTCAATTTTGAATTACCGAATATTCCTGAAACTTATGTTCACCGAATTGGTCGAACTGGAAGAGCAGGCGCAAGCGGAAAATCAATTTCATTCTGCGATAGAGAGGAGTTGGAATATTTAAGAGATATTCAAAAACTGATTGGTAAAAAAATTCCAGTGGTTACTGACCACGATTATTTGCCATCGCATAATACATCAACCGAAGCACCTAAGCAAGCAGGTAATTCAGCATCACAACGTCCAAGACAAGGTGGTAACAACAGAAATGCTGGCAACAAGCGCAATTCAAGTTTAAAAGGAAATAGAGAAAAAAATTACAATAGATAAATCTTGTATTACTCATAAAATGTTTCTGTAATAAATTCGTTAAACAATCTAATTGAAAAAATTATTCTACATATTATTTTTTTCGACTTTCTCCTTGTTTGTAAATGCTCAAAGAGTAAGGGTTACTGGCACTTTAATGGATAAAGATTCCGATATCGTTAAAAATGATGTTCTTATAAATGTAGTAGGTAGTAGCGAAGAATTTTTTTCAGATGCCACTGGGAAATTTGTTTTATACATCAATAAAAGAGATTCAGTAAAGCTCTTTGTTCAAGGCTATAAAATCTTTAAACTCTATCTCGGTGATTCAATATTGCACAAAGAATATTTTATAAAAGCAAAGTTAGAACGGTTGACAACCACTATTGGGAGAGCAGTTTTAATCAGAAGTGCTAAATCAATCAAACAAATTGAAGTTGATATTTCTCATTTAGGTGAAATTCCACATGAATTAGAGACACCTGATATTGGCATGACCAGCTTAATCAGTTTATTGTATGATCAATTTAGCAAACAAGGCAGAAACCGTGAAAAGCTGAAGGAACAAATATTTGAGAACAATCGCCGATTAGTAATGAATGAACTATATCGTTTTTACAATTCCTATAATATTATAAAATTACCAGAAAAGAATTTTGAAGATTTTACCAATTTTCATCAACTGCCAGTTGAATTTTTCCAAAACAATACTTACTACGATATTTCGGTAACTATTAAAGCTTACTATAAAAAATATGCAGCATTGAAAGGACTTTGGTAATCGATAAAGAAAAATATTTTATTTTCACGGCTCAATAATTTTAAAATAAAACCAACATTATGAAATTACTACAAGGAAAAACTGCACTAGTAACTGGTGGAAGCCGCGGCATCGGCGAAGCAATAGTGATCCAATTTGCAGAACAAGGCGCAAACATTGCGTTCACTTATTTATCAAGCGAAGTAAAAGCAAAAGCGCTGGAAGAAAAATTAAACGGAATGGGCATCAAAGCCAAAGGCTACAAAAGCAACGCTGCTATTTTTACTGAAGCAGAAGCACTAGTAAATGATGTAGTAAAAGAATTTGGTACATTGGAAATTTGTGTTAACAATGCTGGCATTACACGAGATAATTTGATGTTGCGAATGAGCGAACAGCAATGGGACGAAGTCATCAACACTAATTTGAAATCTGTTTTTAATCTTACGAAAAATGTGATTAAACCCATGATGAAACAACGCATGGGCAGCATCATCAACATGACTTCGATTGTGGGCATGAGAGGCAATGCAGGACAAGCAAACTATGCTGCATCAAAGGCTGGCATTATTGGTTTCACCAAATCAATTGCACAAGAATTGGGTAGCAGAAATATTCGTTGCAATGCTATTGCGCCTGGTTTTATTGAAACCGATATGACCAAAGCACTTACTGGCAGTGGCACTGAAGAGTGGTTAAAAAAAATACCAATGGGCAGATTTGGCAAACCAGAAGAGGTTGCCAACACTTGTGTTTACTTGAGCAGCGATTTGAGTAGCTACGTAAGTGGGCAAGTAATAAGCGTTTGCGGAGCGATGAACTGTTAATTCAATTTTATGTGTTTAAACTTTTCTTAAAAATAAAAGTCACAAGCCAAATCATTCTTCTCAATAAATTTTATGAAAAAAAATAAATGGAGCGCAATAATTTTATTGCTTGTTGCTTTTGTTATTACTGTTATAAGCTGTACCAAACATCAAGCTGCACAATATGTTGGCACTTGCGACCCGAATGTAACTTATTTTAATAAAGATATTTTGCCCCTGCTCAACTCAAATTGTGCTATGAGTGGTTGCCACGATTCAAAAGAAGCAGC
Organism: Chitinophagales bacterium; assembly: GCA_947449695.1. Classification (GTDB taxonomy): domain Bacteria; phylum Bacteroidota; class Bacteroidia; order Chitinophagales; family CAIODY01; genus CAIODY01. The sequence goes on along the minus strand of CANFST010000073.1, from coordinate 9,082 downwards.
TGCTGGTTACAACTTCACATATTACTATGGTGTAATGGGGGCGGTATCAGCTGGAAATCCAAATGGCAGCAAGTTGTACACTTCATTGCTATCAAGCAACAGAAGAAGAATGCCAAAAAATGCTGACCCACTTTCAGCTGCACAAATGGAAATAATTTACAATTGGATTGCACAGGGTGCAAAGAATGTAGTATGTGATGATAACAGCACTTGCGATACATCTAACATAAAATATAGTACCACAGTTTCTACCATCATTGCAAACAATTGCGCTGGATGCCACAGCAATAGCGGCGCACAGCAAAATGGTGGTGGTGTTATTTTAACTGATTACAATAATCTTATTGCACAAGTAGCGAATGGAAAATTAATGGGCGATATAAATTTTACAAGTGGACACAATCCAATGCCCAAAAACGGCAGCCAGCTTAGCTCTTGCGATCGCAATAAAATTCAACAGTGGATTAACCGAAATTATCCCAACAATTAATTCGTTTCATTTTTTTTGATTTCTTAATTTTACCATCTCAACTTTTTTATGAAAAAAAGCAGATGGTTAATTTTATTCTTTTTCGCAGCAAGTAGTTTGCTTATTTATTCTTCATGTCATAAAGAAGGACAAAATGTTACAGCTATTAGTGCAAACGGTGGCACAACAAGCCATTACAACGGTGCTGATTGCATGAGTTGTCATAAAAAAAGTGGCAAAGGTGCTGGTGGTGGTTGGTTTGTTGTAGCTGGAAGTGTTTATCAGCTTGACCAAATTACACCCAATCCAAACGCAACTATTTATTTATACACGGCTCAAAACGGCTCTGGTACTTTGGTTGCCACCATTCAAGCAGATGCACTTGGAAATTTTTTTTCAACTAATTCCATTGATTTTGGCAATGGGTTGTATCCTGCTGTTTTAACTTCCGCAGGAACAGTTCACTACATGAATTCATTTACAGTAGTGGGTGATTGCAACGGCTGTCACACAAGCGGAAGCCAAGCTGGTAGAGTATTTGGTGACTAAAATTTAAAAACAAAAATGATGATTCAAATTGATGATAAATTAATTAGTGAAGAATTGGTGAGTGAAAAATTCGTTTGCGATTTAGGGAAATGTAAAGGCGAATGTTGCGTTGCTGGCGACATTGGTGCACCGTTGGACAAAGAAGAAACAAAAATTTTAGAACAACTTTACCCAAAAGTAAAAAGTTATTTAACACCTGAAGGAATTGATGCCATTGAATCACAAGGCACTTGGGTGAGTAATGATGAGGACGAATTTGCCACACCCATGATTGGCAATGGTGGTGCATGTGCTTACACGATTTTTGAAAATGGTATTGCAAAATGCGGTATCGAAAAAGCTTGGTTAGAAAAAAAAGTGGATTGGAAAAAACCTATTAGCTGTCATTTGTATCCAATTAGAATCACAAAAAATAAATTTTACGAAACGCTTAATTACAATCGTTGGGATGTTTGCAGTGCAGCTTGCACCAATGGAAAAAAATTAAAAGTCCCAGTTTATCAATTTTTGAAAGATGCCCTCATTCGTAAGTATGGCAGTGATTTTTATGAACAATTACATGCCACAGCTGAACATATTTCTGCCGAAAAAAAATAAAATCTACTATTCAATTTCAATATCATAATGGCTCAAAAGCCCTGTGATGGCTGGCAAAGAGAATTTTGCTTTTTTAATTTTGTTTACATCTAAGTTGATAGCGTAATTAAATGAAGTTCTAAAATCGGCTTTTTCGATGTTGGTGTTTTCAAATTTTGTATTGGCTAAATCGCAATTGCTAAATACAGAATTGCTCAAATCGCACTCAGTAAAATCTACTTCATGAAGTTGCGAATTTTCAAATTTTGTTTTGCTAATTTTCCTTTTGTAAAATGTTGAATGGCTTAAATTGCAGTTTTCAAAACTAACCGTCAATCCATATTCATTGCAACTCTCGAAGGGAATACCCAACATTTTGCATTCGCTAAATTTTATGTCGCGAAAAATAGTATTGGTAATTTTTACTAAACTTAAATTGCAGTTGATAAATTGACAATCATAAAATTTGACTCCTTTTAAATCCTCATTTTCAAAGTTGCAATTTTTGAAAACGCAGTTTTCATATTCGCCTTTTTTCAGCGAATTTATTTTTTCAAAAGTTTTTTCTGATTCGTTAATCTCTTTCATAATTATTTTAAAGCCTATCGTACTAAAATCACATCCCCTTTTAATTTAACTGTTTCAGCATTGCTGCTATTGCCATCTTTAACAGCTTCAATTGTATAAATATAAGTTGAAATTGGCTGCGGAGTATTTTTGTACGTACCATCCCATTTAGCTGATGGGTCATCGTAAATTAATTGCCCCCACCTATTATAAATTCTATAACTTTTAATAGCAACATCACCAAAAATTATTGGGCTGAAATAATCGTCAACTCCATCGCCATTTGGTGAAAAAGCATTAGGCATAAAAATATTACTTTCAAGTACTTCAACACATTTTGTTAACGAATCTACACAACCAGCAGCATTGTATGCATATAGTGTAAGGCATCGCTTACCTAAACTACTTCCTAAGTTTAAATTACAATTATTATCAGTACAAACTAACTGATGATTATAGTACCATGCAAATGAAGTAGCATACTGGGATGTACTATTCATTATTGCAATAGGATTGGTTGTAGGTAAATATTCATCTACAAAATCAAAATCTGCTATTGGATTTGGTAAATAAATAATCGGAAATGAGTAGGTTTCTGTATCCTTGCCTGCACAACCACCAGTTACAGAAATAAAATAAGTGGTTGATTGCGAAGGAGAAAAAATTAAAGCTGATGAATCAGAATTGTAATGAACTGAATTTGACGGAGTAACACTAACTACCTTTACACTGTTTAATTTAACAATTGTGTCTTGTTGATGACACCAAAAAATTGGTTGTGGCACATAAATATTCCCATTTGTAAAATCAGTTAATGATGCATGAATGCAAGCTGTATCAGGCGAATATTTCCACAAATCATTTTTGTACTCTGAGGTTACATAAATCCCTGATGAATCGCTGGTCAATCCACCAAAAATCCAAACATTAGCTTGATTATCTAACCACATAGATGCACCACCTTTACTAGGGATTATATTGGTGGTATTAGCAACACCTTTTATTCCATAATTACCTGTGGAAGAATGATATTGACTTCCAGAAACCAATGACCATTTATTTGTTTTTGCATTATAAAACCATAATGGATTATGGCTTCCGCCGGTTTCGCCCCAACCACCAAAATCCCAAAAATAATTACCGCAACCAAATGTTTGTACTGTTCTATTTTCATAAACTGCTTTTGGATAATTAGTATTTTGACAATAGCCTGTGACCAACCCAGTATCATTGGGGTGTAAATTGCCGCCTATCCAAGTCCATTCTTCTGTTAATGGATCAAATCTCCAAGTATCATTTGTTTGCCCAAAATCACCTGAAAAAATATAAAATCTATCACTTTGATCAACCCATTTTGTATAAGTATATCTGCCTGGAGGTGTGTTTGTGGGCGATGCAACATTGATAGTACCATAACTAGCAGGAGCATTAACACTATCAGCTCCGCTCATCCAAGTCCATTCATTAGTACCAATACTATATCGCCATAACGTGTTATAATAACCTACAGATGCACCGCCGCCAAAGAGCCACAGGTCTCCATTTCTATCCACGTAACTCGATTTTGTTTCACATAATCCAGGCGGCATATTTGTAGGAGATGAAATGCCTTTTGCGCCAAAACTTCCTGGGTAATTCCCAGCACCATTTCCACTCATCCAGGTCCATTGGTTAGTTGTAATATTATATCGCCACAAATCATTTAGCAATTTATAGTTATTTGTTGCATCGTAACCATAACCACCTATAAGCCATAGATCCCCATTATGGTCAGTCCAACAATTTGCCCCCCAACCAGTTCCACCTGGGTAGGTTGTAGCTGATGGAATTCCTTGTGTGCCGTAATTTGCAAAAGGCAAGATAGTTGTAGTATCAGTCAAGCCATTTACCCAAGTCCACATATTGGTTGATACATCAAATTTCCATAAATCATTTAGTTCAATATAATTGCCAATTGTGTCGATAGATGTTACTCCGCCAAAAAGCCAAAAATTTCCTTGTAAATCTGTCCAATACGCAGCCTGATATCTAGCAGGTGGTTCATTCGTTGGGCTTGGGATACCCTTTGTACCATAACTTCCTAGAGCATTACGTTTTTTGCTGCCATGGATCCAAGTCCAAGTTCCACTTTGCGAAAAAGAATTGATATTTGATAAAACTAGTAATATAATTATTGCAGCATTTCTCATAAACGATCAATCTTTGTCTTCTTTTTCCTTATCTACTTTGGATTCATGCTCTTGCTGCTCTTCTCTTCGCTCTTCATCCTCATGTTTCTGTTTTATTTCTTTAATAATTTTTCCTTTTACATCAATTTCAAAAAATTGATTATTTATTTTAACTATAGCTGTATTAGTTTTGGAATTGAAACTTCCAGCAGAATTAAATTTAAAATCAATTACAACTTTTCCATCTATATCAATGTAGCCATATAAATTATTCAACCCTTTAACTGGTGCCAATCCATTACTAAAAAAACCTGCCTGACTATATATACATGCAACTGCAATTTTACCAAAGTGGTCAACAAAACCATATTTACCATTTATCTGGACTTTAGAAAACCCGTTTTCAAATTTGTAAGCCAAATCAAAAATAGGCTGTACAATCCATTCACCTTTCATATTAATAAAGCCATATTTACCAGCAAATTTTACTGGTGCAATTCCTTGGAAGAAAGGCTGAGCATCTTCATAAATTAATGGGATAATTTCTTTTCCAGCTTCATCAATAAATCCCCGTTTGCCGTTATTCATAACTAGTGCGAAGCCATCTATAAATTCGCTACCAGCATAATAGATAGGTTCTACAATTATTTTACCATCAATAGTTTTATAACCTACTTTGGTATTTTGATAAAATCGAACAAGTGGGTTATTAACTTGAGCATTTACACATAAGTAAATAGCACTAACTGTAATAATTGTTAAAATAATAGCCTTCATTTTTTGAATTAATTAAATCAAAAATAATCAAATTGAATTGAATAAACAATTCGGCTATAAAAATAAGAGAGAAGAAGAAATACTACACCAATTATAAACTCATCGAAATTTTCTTTTCCAATTCCATCACTTCATCTTTAAAATTCTGATCGGTATCTACTAAATTTTGAACGGCTTGGCAACTATGAATTACAGTACTATGATCTCTTCCGCCAAAATATTTACCAATTGATTTCAAAGAATTTTTAGTGAAATTTTTTGCTAAATACATGCTCAATTGTCGAGCCTGAACCACATGACGCTTACGAGTTTTTTCTTTTAATTTATCGTAAGGTATTTGATAAAATTCGCAAACTGTTTTTTGAATAAACTCTACACTAACTTCGCGGCTGACACTTTTCACAAAGTTCTTCACAATTTTTTTCGCCAACTCTACATCGATTTCTTTTTTATTCAAAACACTTTGAGCTAATAAAGAAGTTAATGCGCCTTCTAATTCACGAACATTTGTATTGATATTATATGCTACAAATTCAACAACATCTCTACCCAATTCTATTCCGTCAGCATACATTTTCTTTTCCAAAATCGCAATTCGAGTTTCAAAATCTGGCACTTGCAAATCGGCACTCAAACCCCATTTGAAACGACTTAATAAACGTTCATCCATATCTTGCAAATCTTTTACCGGTCTGTCGCTCGTTAAAATTAATTGTTTTTGACTTTGATGTAAATGATTGAAAATGGTAAAAAATATTTCTTGAATTTTTGGTTTACCTGCTAAAAACTGAATATCATCCACAATCAAAACATCAATCAACTGATAGAAGTGAATGAAATCATTAATGTGGCCATTTTTCATAGCATCTATAAACTGGTTAGCAAATTTTTCAATTTGTACATATAACACAGTTTTATTCGAATGCAAATTTTTAATATGATTACCTATTGCTTGCGCTAAGTGAGTTTTACCTAAACCAATAGGTGAATAAATTACTAATGGGTTAAAAGAAGTACCTCCAGGTTTTTGTGCAACAGCAAAGCCAGCACTACGAGCTAAACGATTACAATCTCCTTCTACAAAAGTATCAAAAGTATAAGCTGAAAATAATTGTGGGTCAATATTGATTTTTTTCAACCCCGGAATGATAAATGGATTTTTTACCGAACCACCAATAATGGCAGGTGCATTTACATCAGGGTTTTTATTGTTGCCCGAATTTTGATTAGGCACATCAATAGTTGTGTCAGGTTTTTTACCGTTGTTTTTTTCCATCACTATTCTGTATTCTAATTTAGCATCCTTACCTAATTCCCTTACAATTGTTTTACGTAATAAACTGATGTAATGCTCTTCAATCCATTCATAAAAAAACTGAGATGGAACTTGAATCGTTAAAATATTTTTTTCCAACTTGACTGGTTCAATTGGCTCAAACCAAGTTTTGTAGGCTTGCAGACTAATATTGTCTTTAACTATTTTAAGAATATTGCTCCAAATTGTTTGGTGATTAGTTGGTGATACGTTTGTGTTTAGGTTTTTAGTATTGATAGCTGCGCTCATGGGTTTATAAAATCTGTTTTTAACTTTCAAAAATTATCTTGATGTTAAATTTTCATCTGTGCGGTAAAAGTATGTAAAGGATTTTTTAATTCACAAATTTTATGTGAGAAATATTTTTTTCAGCCTCTTGATTTTTCATTAATGATTACAGTTTGAGCATTTACGCCTGTTTTGAGCCTTTTTCTGCTAAAATAAAAATCAATTTTACCCAAATTTAATCCGGCCCAACCCACCTGATTTATCATCACATCTTTACCATCCAAGTTTTTTTGAACATCAGGCAAATCTAAAAAAGTATGCGTATGTCCGCCAATTATCAAGTCAATATTTCTTGAGTTTTTTGCAAAAACAATATCGCTCACTTTGCTATCAGCATACTTGTAACCCAAGTGTGATAAGCAAATTACCAAATCGCATTTTTCATTTTTGCGTAAATGTTTGGCGGTATCGTAAGCTATTTGCAATGGCTCTAAATATCTTGTATTGCCATACATGGCATCTGGCACTAAACCTTGCAATTCAATGCCAATGCCGAATACACCAATTCTTATTTTCTCCTTTTCAAAAACCTTATAAGGTTGAAATGCATCTTTTAAAATAGTATTTTGAAAATCATAATTCGCAACTAAAAACGGGAAACTGGCTTTGGGTAATTGTTTTGATAATCCCTCTAAGCCTGCATCAAAATCATGATTGCCCAAAGTGCAAGCATCATAACCCATGTAGCTCATCAATTTGAATTCTAATTCTCCATGATAAAAATTGAAATAAGGCGTACCCTGAAACACATCACCAGCATCTAACAACAAAACATTTTTTTCAGTTTTTCTGATGTCGGCAATCAATGATGCTCTTCGTGCAGCACCGCCACTACCCTGCCATTTGCTGCCATCCATCGGAAATGGTTCGATACGACTATGCCAGTCATTGGTGTGCAAAATTGTAATCTTCGTTAAATCTTCTTCTTCACTTTTTGCAAATGTTTCAAACGGAAATTGATTCAACAAAAGCAAGCCTGAAGCTAACGAAGTTGTTTTTAAAAAATTTCTTCTTGATGAATTCATGTGGGTGAAATGAGTTTACAATTTTAGTAAAAATAAATTATTCCACCTTCGTAATCTTCACCATATTTGTTGGCAACTCCTTTGAAGTAGGCATTGAGCCCGTGTTTACAACCACATCATCTTTTTGAAGAAAATTTTTCTCTTTCAAAATTTTGTGAGTACCTGCAATCATTTCGTCAATTGTATTCATGTCTTTATAATAAAAAGCAGCCCGAACACCCCAACTGAGGCTAATTTGATTCACTAAAGATTTTCTATCGGTGAAAACATACAACGGACAATGTGGGCGAAAACTGCTCACCATAAATGCGGTGTAACCACTTCTTGTTGTTGCAATTAAAGCGTCAGCTTCAATATCGGCGGCTATTTCAGCGGCATTGTAGCATAAGGCATCACTCAAAAAACTTGGTGAGTGTTTTTGCGGAATTAAATTGCGATTATATACGCCTTCTTCTTTTTCTACTTCCACAATAATGCGTTTCATGGTTTCCACTACCAACACAGGATGCTGACCTGATGCAGTTTCGCCGCTCAACATCACTGCATCAGCACCTTCTAATACAGCACTGGCAACATCCGTAATATCGGCTCGTGAAGGCTTCGTGTTTTCCATCATGCTCTCCATCATTTGCGTTGCCATAATTACAGGCTTGGCTCTGTGTAAGCATTTGCGGATGATTGTTTTTTGAATCAACGGAATTTGTTCAATCGGCAATTCAACGCCTAAGTCGCCACGGGCAACCATTACACCATCAGCTTCTAAAATAATTTCCCGTAAATATTCCAACGCTTCGGGCTTTTCAATTTTCGCAATGACTTTGATAAAACTCTTTTTGCCCTGAATAATTTTTTTGATGTCAACAATATCCTGAGGTTTGCGAACGAATGAAAGCGCCACCCAATCCAGCTCTTGAGCAATGATGAAATCTAAATCGGCTAAATCTTTTTCTGTTAAACAAGGCAACGAAATTTTTGTGTTGGGCAAATTAATTCCTTTCTTGCTTCGCAAAACGCCACCCTGTGGGCATTCCAGCCGCACTTGTTTATTCGCATGGTCGATACCAATAACTCTCAATTCTATTTTTCCATCATCCACCAAAATAGTTTGACCCACTTCTACATCATCATGCAAGTTGGGATACGACACATAAATGCGTTGTGCATTGCCAACACATTTTTCGTTGGTAAATAAAATTTGCTGACCTGGAATTAAATGTAACTCGTTGTTTTCGATTTCACCAATTCGCAATTTTGGTCCTTGCAAATCGCCCAAAATAGCAGTGTTGTAGCCATATTCAGCATTCAATCTGCGAATGTGTTTGATGACTTCACCATGGCTTTCGTGAGT
>CANFST010000072.1 GCA_947449695.1 Chitinophagales bacterium | reverse complement strand
TGAAAAGGGAGTCTCTTTTCATCAAAAAGATGTTCCCTTTTGATAAAAGGGAGCTTGGTTTAGGTTTTAGCCTATAAAAATCAGGTTATCCTTTTCAGGTTTTTAAAATTTTCAGCATGGTTTGCTTCGCTAATGTGCGTTCTGCAAATAAAGGTGAGCTGATATACTAACTGATTACGCCTGAAAAATTTTAAAATATGAATTGTAATTAAGTAGTCCTGATTGCTTTTACCGGGTCTAATTGCGATGCATAGTAGGCAGGTATAAAACCAGCTATTAAGCCAATAATAGCCGAAATAGAAACCCCAATTAAAATATTATGCCCGGTGAGATACAACGGAAAATGAAATGCAATTGAAATAATTTTTACTAAAACAAATACAATAGCTACCCCCATGGCACCACCCAGCACACTTAGTAAAACAGCTTCTATCAAAAATTCTATCAATATATCGCTTCGCTTGCCACCAATGGCTTTTTTAATACCAATTTGTTTGGTTCGCTCTCTTACGCTTACAAACATGATATTAGCAATACCAAATGCACCTATCAGCAGCGAAAGCAACCCGATAAAAAAACCACCCATATTCACTTGTTGATACATGGCATTAAATCCGTTTTTTAAAATACTCATTTCATTCATCGCAAAATTATCTTCCTGCATAGGGCGAAGCCTGCGGCTGCTTCGCAATACCCTTTTTATATCATCTTTCAATTCTTCTACACTAATGCCTTCCCGTGCTACCATTTTAATAGTAGCATCCAAACCTAAATCGTCCATCTTTTGAAATGTTTTCAAAAAATTATACCCAATCAATACCGTATTATCATTTACTGGCGAAAACATTCCGTTGCCTACCTTTTTCAATATGCCTAATACTTTTACTCTTTTATTATGTAAAACAATTTCCTGACCTAACAGCGATTCAACATTGGTATTGAGCTGTTTGGCAATTTCATACCCTAAAATAATTATTGGAGCACCGCTTGACTCTTCGGTTGAATTAAAAAATCTGCCACATAAAAATTCCATATCATTCATTTGCGCAAAAGCAGCTGTGGCAGCTGTGATGGTAACATTATCAACTAAAGCATTATTTTTTTTAAGTGATTGGTCGCCTATGCTCACTACAATATCGGCATATTGACATGCTGCCACTTCTTGCTTCAGCAATTCCATTTCATCACGTGATGGCACAGGCCTGTTCCAATATTTCCACCAGGCATAATTATTATCGCCAAAAGCCCAGGGCCATTTTTGAATCATGATAAAATTATTGCCCAGTTTATTCAAGCCATCATCTAAATTTTTTTTGATGCTATCAACTGCCGTAAAAACAGCCACTATACAAAATATACCAATTGCAATGCCCAGCAATGACAGGAACGAACGCATCCTGTTGCTTAATAATTCCTGCAACGATAATCGAATATTTTCAACCCATAAATCAATCCATTTCAACATCGCGGCTGAATTTTTTATTTTGCAAATTCACAAACTATAAAAATCAATAATGAAATATTTCTACCACTTTCACATCAGGATGTAATGATGCTCTTACAGGGCAGGTTCGGGCAACACGTTCAATAATTACCTGATCTTTTTCATTCCAGTCATTAGGTGGAAAATGAATATGCAAATGGATTTCGCCAATTCTACGAGGGTTATTGTACATCACTTTGGCGCATTTAATTTCGGTATTGGTAAAATCCCATTTCCGGTTTTCTTTTTTCCCGAATATACCCAATGTGGTAATAATACAAGCACCTAAGGCTGTTGCAATTAAATCAGTTGGAGAAAAAAATTCACCTTTGCCCATATTATCTTTTGGTGCATCGGTAGTGATTACAGACTTAGACTCTAAATGCATACACTCTGTACGCAAATTTCCTTTGTAAATAATTTTTGAAGTCATTAGAAATAATTTGGTGAAGGTGTTATTGGCAAAGTTTAATAACTTTGAGCAATAATTCAATCATTACTTCGTAATTTTATAAAGTGAGATTTTTACTGACTATATTATTTTTAACTGGCTTATACTCATCAATGATGGCGCAATCATCAGTTGGGGCAGTTAAGCCTGCTAAAATTTATAAAAAACCAGATAGCAAAGGAATCTTATATTTTGAAGAAGAAAGCTTTGGATTGAAATACAAAACCAATGGATGGGCTTTGTTTTATAACAAAACAAAAATATTACATGCCACCAAAAAGAAATTCTGGGAGATTGAATTCAGCAAAACAAAACACGAAAAAGAAATAAAAACCGAATCGCTTTATACGCAAGGTGGACCTATATCACCCAAAAATTATTACTTCGGAAAAATCAATTCGCTTTATACCATCAGCTATCGCAAGGGGTACATTTATATGCTTTCAGAAAAAACAATCCGCAGTGGTATAGATATTTCATTAAACGTAGCCTATGGTTTATCATTGGGTTTAGTAAAACCTTATGAATTAATTTTACAATATAGAAACGATAAAACTGATAGTGTGTTTTTTTCAACTGAAAAATATTCATCAACCAATGCTGATGCCTTTTTATCACCAAGCACCATTTATGGCTATGCTGGTTTTTGGCATGGGTTAGCAGTAAAACCAATCCCGGGTGCATCATTCCGAATCGGATTAGCGTTTGATTGGTCAGCATTCGATGATAATATTTCATCACTTGAAATAGGCTTTAATGCCGATGCCTATGCCTTAAACATCCCTTTAATGGCATTAGCAAAAAATCATCAAATATTTCCAGCAATGTATGTCAGTTACAGGTTTGGTGGAAGAAAATAATGATGAACTTTTTACACTTGCGGTTTGTTTAGTAGCTGATTTTACTTCAAAAACATTTTGTTTTTTAAATCCTTTATTTAGTTTTTAAATTCAATTATGTTTGTGGATATTATAAATCGATTTATTAACGAAATAAAAATAATTTAAAAATGGCAAACGTATTTACAGATGCAAACTTCGAAACCGAAGTAATGAAAAATGACAAAGTATGTGTAGTTGATTTTTGGGCTGAATGGTGTGGGCCATGCCGAATGGTTGGACCAACTGTTGACCAATTAGCTACTGAATATGCTGGTAAAGCCAATATTGGCAAATTGAATGTAGATGAAAATCCTAATGTTTCAATTCAGTTTGGTATAAGAAATATACCAGCAATTTTATTTATTAAAAACGGACAAGTAGTAGATAAACAAATTGGAGCTGCACCAAAATCAGTATTAGAAGCTAAATTAAAAGCACATATTTAATTTTCAATCTTATTTTAAAGCAACAAACCCCAAGTCAAAAGTGTTTGATTTGGGGTTTTTGTTTACATTTTTTTTAAAACTTTATTCCGCTTAAATTTGTATCGAATTAAAATCAACTTTTTCTGATATTGAAAAGAACAAATATTTTTTTGTTTTTGATTGCATGGCTTTTTTGTTGCAATATTTCATTGGCGCAAAACACCAATGAAATTGTTGTTTTGAAAATAAAGGAAGCAAAAGAAATGATTGATGCCCAAAAATTTAATGAAGGCATCAGGCTTTTGCAAGAAGCCCGAAAAGCTGACCCTACAAATTATAAAATTTTAGAGCAAATGGGCTTAGCTTATTATCTTAAAAAAGATTTTAATAATGCCATTTTAGTTTTTAATCAATTAATCAAAATGCCAAATATTGATTCAGATTGTTATGAGTTATTTGGCAATGTATTAGATGATAATAATCAAACGGAAAAGGCATTAGAGATATATAGTTTAGGCTTGAAAAAAAATCCTCAATCTGGCAGTTTGTATTATCAAATTGGAAATATTTATCTATCTAAAAAAAAATATAACGAGGCTGTAAGTGCCTATGAAAATGGTATTTCAGCTGAACCAACTTTTGCAATGAATTATTTCAGGGCTGCAAAATTATATTGTTATAGCAATGAAGAAGTATGGGGTATGATTTATGGTGAAATTTTTTTAAATCTTATCAGAAACAGTAAACATGCAGCTGAAATCAGCAAACTACTTTATGACACTTATCAAAGTGAAATAAAATTAACAAGCGACTCAACATTAACGGTAAGTTTTAGCAAAGAGCGACCAACTCCTTCAACACCTAATCCTTATGGCACTTCAGTTTACGAACCCACTTTAGAGCAAGCCTTAAAAGGCACTAAATATATTGATATCAATAGTCTGGATAAAGTGAGAACAAAATTTTTAGATATCTATTTTAAAAACGATTACGATAAACAATATCCAAATGTATTATTTGAATATCAGTTAAAAGTGAAACAAGCAGGGCATTTAGAAGCCTATAATCACTGGTTATTATTCAAGGGTAATGAAACTACATTTGCAATTTGGCAAGCCAAAAACAAAGAAAAGTGGGAAAATTTTATTGAATGGTATAAGAATAATCCTATACAGATAGATGACAGGAATAAATTTGTAAGAAAAAAAATTGCAAAGTAGTCAACTACCAATACAAATCACAACTCAGTTTCTTAGATTTTTTTTGTTTTTATTTTAAAGCTTTAAACCTTTTTATTATTTGGTGAGTCAGATGTTCTATAAAATTTAAAATATAGATCTCATGAAAAAATTATTTTTTCTTTTTGTAGCCCTGCCCTGTATGCCCTCATGCTTTTTGCAATAATGTATTGCTAAAATTCTACATCAAAAATTATAACAAAAGATGAAGGCTCTTTTAAAAATCTAAGATTATTGAAGGTCGTACAATTTTCTTTTCTTTTCTCTCTATATAAGAACGCCGACTGAAGAAATTTAGTCAGCGTTTCTTTTTAAAACATAAAAAGGTGATTGATTTAATTCAATCTATTTTTCATTTCAAAAAAAATTATCTTCGCAAAAAATAAAATTAAAAATGAAAGGAATTGTATTAGCAGGTGGTTCAGGCACAAGATTACATCCTATCACATTTGCCATTAGCAAACAAATCATGCCCATCTATGATAAACCTATGATTTATTATCCGCTCAGTGTTTTGATGATGGCTGGAATAAGAGAAATTCTAATCATTTCTACTCCGCATGATTTACCGCATTTCAAACGTTTATTGGGCGGTGGTAAACAAATGGGTGTTGAATTTTCTTACGAAGAACAAGCAGTTCCGAATGGATTGGCACAAGCTTTTGTAATTGGAGAAAAGTTTATTGGTAATGATAGTGTGGCGCTTGTGTTAGGAGACAATATTTTTTATGGCAGTGGTTTAGGAAATTTGTTAGAAAGTTGTAATAATCCTGATGGTGGTTATGTGTTTGCGTATCACGTTAGTGACCCTGAACGATATGGTGTAGTTGAATTTGATGCCAACAACAAAGCGTTAAGCATCGAAGAAAAACCAATTCACCCAAAATCAAATTATGCAGTGCCAGGTTTATATTTCTATGATAATTCAGTAGTAGAAATTGCTAAAAATTTAAAACCAAGCACAAGAGGCGAATATGAAATTACTGATGTAAACAAAGTTTATTTAAAACAAGGAAAATTAAAAGTAGCTATTTTAAATAGAGGAACAGCCTGGTTAGATACTGGTACTATAGATTCTTTAATGCAAGCTTCTCAGTTTGTTCAAGTAATAGAGCAACGACAAGGATTAAAAGTTGGTTGCATTGAGGAAGTAGCTTATAGAAAAGGATTCATCAATAAAGAGCAATTATTAAAAATTGCCGAACCATTAATGAAAAGTGGTTATGGTGTTTACCTAAAAAAATTAGTCAGTTGATTTTATTAAACAAATCGGAAATAAAAAACGGACATTGATTTTTTTCAATGTCCGTTTTTTTATAAAATTATTTTCTTCGGAAATTAATTCACTGTCCAAGTTTCTTTACCAGCGATTAATTTATCTAAATCGCCAGGTTTAGCCATTGCCGTAGCAATTTGATTGTGCATCATCGCTTCGTAAGTTGGCCGATTGTTTACATAGAAAACGCCAAACGGACGTGGCATGTGTCCTTCCATTGAAGGATTGTCAAACATACGAACCAAGATTGATGCTTTGATTAAATCTGTTTCATCATGCACCCACAAATCTGCTACTGATGCACCTTCTGTCAAGTTCACAATAGTTGGTTTGAAACCATCTAATTTAATTCCGAATTCGTTATTATCACCAAACACAAGTGGTTTGCCATGTTCAACAAAAAGTGTTTGTAATTTTTTAGAAGATTTTTCTGTAAAAATTTCAAAAGCGCCATCATTAAAGATGTTGCAATTTTGATAAATTTCTACAAATGCAGTTCCACGATGAGCATTAGCACGTTTCAAAACTTCTTGCAAATGTTTTGGGTCTCTATCCATGCTACGGCTGACAAATGAGCAATCAGAACCTAATGCCAACGCAGCAGGGTTAAACGGATGGTCAATTGAACCCATCGGCGAAGATTTGGTAACCTTATTCTCTTCTGAAGTCGGAGAATATTGTCCTTTCGTCAAACCATAAATTTGGTTGTTGAACACCAACATTTTTACATCCACATTTCTGCGGAATAAATGGATAGTATGACCAGCACCAATACTCATGCTATCGCCATCACCACTGATAATCCAAACGTTCAAATCAGGACGAGCAGATTTTAAACCACTTGCAATGGCTGTTGCACGACCATGAATGGTGTGCAATCCATACGTGTTCATGTAATAAGGGAAACGGCTACTACAGCCAATTCCACTCACAAACACCGTGTTTTCTAATGTTGCACCAACTTGAGGCAACACAGTTTGCACTTGTTTTAAAATACTATAATCACCGCAACCAGGGCACCAACGAATATCTTGGTCGTTGGCAAAATCTTTGGCGGCTAATGGAGCTGTTGTTACTTCACTCATGTTTTGTATTTTTTATGGAACACTGATTAGTTATGATTTTTAAGATGTTCACTGATTGTCATTTCATCCTTAATCATTATAAAATCTGCATTCTATTTTGAATAATTTTGTTTAATAAATTCTTTCAATTCTGTTTTTGAAATTGGTGTTCCCTGTGTTTTGTTATAACCTTTTGCGTCCACCAAATATTTGTCACGAACCACTTTAATGAATTGTCCGCTGTTGATTTCAGGCATAATAACGTGTTCGAAATTCTTCAACACTTCTCCTAAATTTTTTGGTAACGGATTCATGTAGCGAACGTGTGCATGGCTGATTGAGTAACCTTCTTCAATCAAATCTAACACAGTTGATTTAATCGAACCATAAGTTGAACCCCAACCTAAAACTAATATTTTGCCTTTTTCAGCACCAACTTCAATTTTTTGCAAAGGCATATAATCAGCTACTTTTTCCACTTTTGCAGCTCTCATTTTAATCATGAATTCATGATTTTCAGGGTCGTAACTTACATTACCGGTTTCATGTTGTTTTTCTAAACCACCCAAACGGTGCATCAATCCTGGTGTTCCAGGTGTAACCCATGGACGAGCTAATTTTTCATCACGTTTGTAAGGCAAAAATTTTGTTTCGCCTTCATCCAATTTTGTTTTGAATTTTACTTCGATAGGCGCAATATCACTAGCTTTAGGGAATTTCCAAGGCTCTGCACCATTGGCAATATATCCATCGCTCAATAACATAACAGGCACCATATGTTGCAAAGCGATGCGGCATGCTTCAATAGTAACTTCAAAACAATCACTTGGTGTTGATGTAGAAATCACTACCATAGGGCATTCGCCGTTTCTACCATATAATGCTTGTAATAAATCTGCTTGTTCAGTTTTTGTTGGTAACCCTGTAGAAGGTCCGCCACGTTGAATATTCACCACAACTAATGGTAATTCCATCATCACTGCTAAACCAATCGCTTCGCCTTTTAAAGCAATTCCAGGTCCTGAAGATGTTGTGATGGCAAGATTTCCTCCGTAAGCTGCTCCTATGGCCGCACAGATAGATGCAATTTCATCTTCGCATTGCATAGTGCGTACACCAAAGTTTTTGTATTTCGATAAATCGTGTAAAATATCTGATGCTGGCGTGATAGGATAAGAAGCTAAGAATAATGGTAAGCCACTTTTTTGTGAAGCAGCCACAAAACCCATAGCCACAGCCTGATTGCCCATAATGCTGCGATAAGTTCCTGCTTCTACTTTTGCTTTCGGCACTTCATATCGTGTCATGAAAGTTTCAGTAGTATCACCATAATTATAACCAGCTTTTAGCACCCGAATATTTGATTCTAAAATTTCTGGTTTTTTACCAAATTTTTCTGTTAAGAAATTAACAGTGAAATCGATATTGCGATTATACATCCAATATAAAAAGCCCAACACGAACATATTTTTTGAGCGGTCTTTTTCTTTCATGCCCAAGCCAGCCATGTCAGCTAATGCTTCACGAGTTAACTTCGTAACGTCAATTTTATAAACTTTATATCCATCCAAACTACCATCTTCTAAAGGATTTACTCCATCAGGATAATTTGCTAAGCGCAAATTTTTTCCATCATAACCATTGGTGTCAACAATGATGATTCCGCCTTTTTTCAAATTTTTCAAATTACTTTTTAATGCAGCAGCATTCATGGCTACCAACACATCGCAATTATCACCTGGCGTATAAATTTCGTTTGAACTGAAATGCAATTGAAAGCCCGAAACGCCTGGAATAGTGCCTTGTGGGGCACGAATTTCGGCAGGGAAATCAGGGAAAGTTGCTAAGTCGTTGCCATACAACGCAGCAGCATTGGTAAACTGACCACCTGTCAACTGCATCCCATCGCCCGAATCACCAGCGAATTTTATTACAACATCACTTAATTTTTCGATTGTAGCACTCATCTATTTTTGATTTACGATTGATTGTTTGTTGATATGAACACAAAAGTCGTTTGACTTTTTGCGGCGCAAAGGTACAAGTTTGAAAATAATATTTTGAGGTATTTTTTAGTCTATATTTTAAGTTAAAAAAACGTTTTTAGAACGTAGAATTTGAACAATTTATTTCAACAATTGATAAACCGTAAAGCTGCTACCATAAGCAATTACAGTCATGTAGGCAATTTGAAATGCTGCCCATTTCCAACTTCCGCTTTCACGTTTTACTACGGCAATTGTACTCATACATTGCATGGCAAAAGCATAAAACAGTAACAAAGAAAATACTGTAGCAATTGTGAATACTGGTGCACCATTATCATCGCGTTTTGCCGAAAGCATTTTTTGTTGCAATGATTTGGTATTGTCTTGCGCATTTCCAACGCTATATAAAGTGCTCATAGTACCCACGAAAACCTCACGAGCGGCAAATGAAGTAATTAATGAAATGCCAATTTTCCAATCGTATCCCAAAGGGCGAATGATTGGCTCAATAATTTTTCCTAAATGCCCGGCATAGCTGTTTTCAAGCTTTTGTGCTAAATATTTATTTTCTAAAACCAATTTGTTTTCAGGATGAATTTGAACTTCAGCATCGTATTTATTTTTCAATTCCACCATTTTTTTCAATGGCCCGTAGCTTGATAAAAACCAAAGAAAAATTGAGATAGTAAGAATTACTTTGCCTGCCTGCCAGGCAAATATTTTTGCTTTTTCAATCATGGTTGAAAAAACATTTCCCCATCGTGGCATACGGTAAATCGGTAATTCCATGATGAAAAAACTTCGTTCTTTGGCTCTAATAAAAATCCGCAAAATCATGCCGACGATGATAGCTGAAAAAAAACCAAGTAAGTACAAACCCATCATAGCAAAGGCTTGTATGCTGAAAATGCCGTAATAAACTTTGTGTGGTACAACCAAACTCACCAACAAAATATACACTGGCAATCGAGCCGAACAACTCATCAATGGTGTTACCAAAATGGTAATCAATCTATCTTTTTTATTTTCGATAGTTCTTGCACTCATGATGGCTGGTACAGCGCAAGCCATACCACTGATTAATGGCACAACACTTCTTCCATTCATCCCCACTTTTCGCATCAACTTATCCATCATAAAACTCACACGGGCCATATAGCCACTATCTTCAAGCAAAGTGATAAATGCAAACAGCAACATGATTTGCGGAATGAAAACCACAATGCCACCTAAGCCTGCAATAATTCCATTGGTTAATAAATCAGTGAAACCATTATCGGGTAAATGATTGGTAAGATAAGTGGTTAATGCTCTTACGCCAGTATCAATCCAATCCATTGGTACTTGCGAAATGGAAAAAATTAATTGAAACATTAAAAACATCACAGCTAAAAAAATCAAATAGCCATAAATGGGATGCGTAACAATTTTATCAATTCTGTTGGGTTTCCAATTTTCAGCTTGCACACTCGATTCTTTTACGCAATCGTGCAAAATGGAATTTATTTTTTCGTAGCGCAATAATGTTTCTTCGCCTTGCAATGCGCTGCTGTTAAAGTTTTGAAGCTGCAATACTTTTTTAGTTTGCTCTTTTGCAGCAGCATCTAAACAAAAAATATTAATGAAATGATGAGCAGTAAGCAAGGCGGCATAATCGCTTTTTATGTTGTGCATCTGCTTCATTTCGTCTACTACAGCCGATTGCAGCATGTTGCTGTCAACAAAATAATTTTTTGAAACTGATTGCGGAATCAAAATTTGTTTTTTCAATTCTTCAATGCCTTCATTTTTTCGAGCATTGATGGGAATTATTTTTACTCCTAATTGCTCACTCAGTTTTTTTACTTGAATGAATAAACCCTTTTCCTTCGCCACATCCAACATGTTTAATGCAATGATGGTTGGAATTTTTAAATCAATAATTTGCGAAGCGAATAATAAATTGCGTTTTAAATTAGATGCATCAGCCAATACAATAATCAAATCGGGATACGATTCATTTTGCGGATTCAATAAAACATCAAAGGCAACATATTCATCCATCGAACGTGGATAAAGGCTGTAAGTGCCTGGTAAATCAACCACTTCGGCTATTGTGTTGGTATCTAAATGAGCAAAGCCAACTTTTTTTTCAACTGTTACGCCAGGGTAATTTGCCACTTTTTGACGCATGCCAGTAAGTGCATTAAACAAAGATGTTTTGCCACAGTTTGGGTTGCCTACTAACGCTATTTTCAGTTTGTTCGCCAATTACAATTTCGAATGAAAACACAAATATCCGAATTAAAGTTTTAAAATTTTGCGATAGCATGATTATTGCTAAACAAATTTATTTTACTACACACAACAAATTGCATTTTACATCAAAATTTACAGAATTAGCTATGAAACACTTTTCATGAGCTTTTTTATGCAGTTCATTGGCTTTTTCTATCATTGAGTTTTCAGTAACTGTTACCATAGGATTTAAAACTACTTCAGTAAAATATCCGCCGCCATTATGTATTTGCAGCATAGTGCCAGTTGGATTATCAATGTAATCGACTACAATAATTCCAGCATCAGCACATAAATGCAAATACCAAAGCATGTGACATGAAGAAAGGGAAGCCAACAAAAAGTCTTCTGGATTATGTTTAGTTATATCACCTAAAAATGGCGCATCAGACGAGGCTAAAATATCGGGTTTGTTGTGGATGGAAATAATATGACTGCGTTCATATGCCTTGTAGTGGCTTGTTCCTGTGCCTTTATTGCCCGTCCATTTAATGTTTAATTGGTAATGATGTTGTTTGCTCATGTATATTTTTTTAAAAGAAAAATTTGATTGTGAAATTAATAAACGTCTAATTTTTCCCATTCCTCTTTTGTAATCTTCAACCAATCACAAGTCAATTCATTTTTGTAGATAAATTGCTCAACGAATTTCAATCCACACTTTTCTAATACTCTTCGCGATGCTTTATTTTCTTCATGACAAGTACCAATGATTTCTTTTAATTGCATTGTCTTAAAACCATATTCCAAGGCTACTTTACAAGATTCAGTAGCATAACCTTTTCCCCAATATTTTTTATCCAAACGATAACCCACATCATAAAAATTGATGTGATTGTTTTCCTCATCTGTTCTAAATTTTAATCCACTCCAACCAATAAATTCTCCGGTTTTTTTTTCGATAGTTGCCCAGCGTCCGATTCCATTTTCAGCATATTGTTGCTGAATGGATTGAAAAGCCTTTTCAATTTGTGCAATTGATTTCACAGGTTGATTTCCTAAATATTTATGTACTTCAGGATTGGAGTCCATTTCAAACCAAGCTTGCAAATCGCCTACTTGCAATTCTCTTAAAATCAATCTTTCTGTTTCGATGTTGAATTTCATTTGTTGTAAAAGTCAAAAATTTCTTTGGTTAGTATCGCAATTATTTTTTCAGTTGCTTCATAATTTTCTCTTGAATTTATCACAAAAGTTGAAATTGCTAAATGATTTCCATTGGGTAAATAAATGATTCCAACATCATTGCAAATATTTTTCAGTGTATCGCTAAATGGGCTTGTGCCTGTT
>CANFST010000071.1 GCA_947449695.1 Chitinophagales bacterium | reverse complement strand
GCTTTGTATAATTCTTCTGAAGCAGCCATCCAAGCATCATTCAAAGTTTTCAAATTAGTTTCGATAGCAGCAATGTCTTGTGCAGAGTGAGCAGTTTTTAATTCAGCTAAGGCAGCTTCAATTGCAGCTTTTTTATCAGCACTTAATTTTTCGCCGTATTCTTTCAACTGTTTTTCAGTTTGGAAAATATTGCTATCTGCTTCGTTTAATTTTTCAACTCTTTCTTTTTCTTTTTTATCCGCTTCTTCGTTGGCTTTAGCTTCAGCTTTCATTTTTTCAACTTCTTCTTTGCTTAATCCAGTTGAAGATTCGATACGGATTGATTGAGATTTGTTAGTGCCTTTATCCAAAGCGCTGATGCTCATGATACCATTTGCATCTATATCAAAACTCACTTCAATTTGCGGAACACCACGTGGTGCTGGTGGAATACCATCTAAGTGGAAACGACCTAAAGTTCTGTTATCTTTTGCCATTGGGCGTTCGCCTTGCAACACATGAATTTCAACGCTCGGCTGACTATCAGCAGCAGTGCTGAACACTTGTGATTTTTTAGTTGGAA
Organism: Chitinophagales bacterium; assembly: GCA_947449695.1. GTDB lineage: Bacteria > Bacteroidota > Bacteroidia > Chitinophagales > CAIODY01 > CAIODY01. The sequence goes on along the minus strand of CANFST010000071.1, from coordinate 12,050 downwards.
TAGTTGTGTTCGCTTCAATCAAACGAGTCATCACACCACCCATTGTTTCGATACCCACTGATAAAGGTGTAACATCTAACAACAATACATCTTTCACATCACCAGTTAATACACCACCTTGAATAGCAGCACCTACAGCTACCACTTCATCAGGATTAACACCTTTCGATGGTTTTTTGCCGAAGAATTTTTCAACCATTTCCACCACTTTAGGGATACGAGTTGAACCACCCACCAAGATTACTTCATCAATTTGAGAAGTGCTGTAACCAGCATCTTTCAAAGCTTTTTCACAAGGTGTCATCATGCGGCTGAATAAATCATCGCATAATTGTTCAAATTTTGAACGGCTTAATTTTTTAACCAAATGCTTAGGCACACCATCAACAGCAGTGATATAAGGCAAGTTGATTTCAGTTTCTGTTGAAGATGATAATTCAACTTTGGCTTTTTCAGCAGCTTCTTTCAAGCGTTGCAAAGCCATTGGGTCTTTTCTCAAATCCATTCTTTCTTCAGCTTGAAATTCATCTGCTAACCAAGTGATGATTTTTTGGTCGAAATCATCACCACCTAAGTGAGTATCACCGTTAGTTGATTTTACTTCGAATACGCCATCACCTAAATCCAATACTGAAATATCAAAAGTACCACCACCTAAGTCGAACACAGCCACTTTCATGTCTTTATGTGCTTTATCCAAGCCATAAGCCAATGCTGCAGCAGTAGGTTCGTTGATGATACGCATTACTTTCAAACCAGCAATTTCGCCAGCTTCTTTAGTAGCCTGACGTTGACTATCGTTAAAGTAAGCAGGAACTGTAATTACAGCTTCTGTTACTGTAGTTCCTAAATAATCTTCAGCAGTTTTTTTCATTTTTTGCAAAACGATAGCTGAAATTTCTTGAGGTGAATATTTTCTGTCGCCAATTTCGATACGACAAGCATCCCCGTCACCAGCCACCACTTTATATGGCATTTTAGCAGCTTCGCCTTTTGATTCGCTGAAACGTGCACCCATAAAACGTTTTACTGATGCTACAGTGTTAGTTGGATTGGTAATAGCCTGACGTTTTGCAGGGTCGCCTACTTTACGTTCGCCATTAGCTAAGAAACCAATGATAGAAGGTGTTGTTCTTCTGCCTTCGTCATTAGCAATTACAACAGGCTCGTTGCCTTCCATTACGGATACGCAGCTGTTGGTTGTTCCTAAATCGATTCCGATAATTTTTCCCATGATATTGTGTTTTAATTTTTTTTGAAAATGTTTTTCAGTGTGATGGGCTATAGTCAAGCATAGTGCCATTGCTGAATTTGGTGTTTTTTGGAGAATAATAATTCATTTTGGCAGAGAAACGGAAGAACTAACTGACAAAGGCGCAAAATTGCTGACAATATTTTGGCACAATTACTGCCTTCTTACAATCGCAAATCTTTTTTTAGCTTTGCATCGTAAATTCAAAATCAAAAAACAATTTTAAATTAATGAAAAAGATTTTCTTTTTAGCTGCAATAGTTGTGGCTGCTGCATCGGTAGTGAGCATTGCTGCTTTCAACAAAACAAAAGTAATGCTATATGCTTCGCCTGTGAATGGCGAAAAAGCGCCCAATTTAATTTATAAAAATCCTGAAGATAAAGTGATGGCTTTGAGTGAATTGAAAGGTAAAATGGTGCTGATTGATTTTTGGGCAAGCTGGTGTGGCCCATGCCGTATGACGAATCCTTATATCGTGCAGATTTACAATAAATATCATGATAAAAAATTCAAAAACGGAAAAGGCTTTGAAGTGTTCAGCGTTTCATTAGACCAAGATAAAGGCAAATGGATGGCCGCAATTAAAAAGGATGGATTGGTTTGGCCTTATCATGTGAGCGACTTAGGTGGTTGGAATAGTGCAGCAGCAAGAGCTTACGGCGTTAATTCCATTCCACATGGTTTTTTAATTAATGGTGATGGTGTAATCATTGGTGCAAATGTTCATCCTGATGAAATTGTGAAATTACTGGATGAAAATTTGAAATAAATTCTGTCAAATTGTCGAAAATATTGCAATGGCAAGCCGTTTGAGCTTGCCATTGTTGTTTATAAAATATTACATTTGCACCCCGAAAAAAAATTGAATAATGGAAGAGAATAAAAATGTTGAACAAATGGAGAATACTGCATCAGCGGTTGAAACGAGCGTAGAAGAACAGGCAATTCCTGAGCAAACGAAATCTGAGTTGGAAAAAACACAAGAAGAATTATCTGCCGAAAAGGACAGATACATCCGCCTTTTTGCCGAATTTGACAATTTCAAAAAACGTACTTCAAAAGAGCGTTTGGAATTGATTCAAACTGCAGGAAAAGAAGTGGTGGTGAGTATGTTGCCTGTGTTAGATGATTTTGAAAGAGCGTTGAAACAAATGGAAACAGCACAAGATTTGGCTGCCGTGAAAGAAGGTGTGCAGATGATTTACAATAAATTCAAAACCACTTTAGAGCAAAAAGGTTTGAAAGAAATGCAAGCTATTCAGCAGGAATTTAATGCTGATGTGCATGAAGCCATAACAGAAATCCCTGCGCCAACTGAAGATTTGAAAGGCAAAGTGATTGACCAGGTGGAGAAAGGCTATTATTTATTTGATAAAATAATTCGCTTCGCAAAAGTTGTTGTTGGAAAATAATTTGAGAATTTGAAGATGAGAAAATTTGAAAATTGAAATACAGAAGCTTCGTTCCTCAGCTTGACCGCAGAATTGAGCCGTCATCCTGAGCGATAGCGAAGGAACTAAAACAAATAAAATGGCAACGAAAAGAGATTATTACGAAATTTTAGGGGTAACAAAATCATCAACGGCTGATGAGATAAAAAAGGCGTATCGCAAAGTGGCGATGCAGTTTCATCCTGACAGAAATCCAGGCGATAAAGCAGCAGAAGATAAATTTAAAGAAGCAGCCGAAGCCTATGAAGTGTTGAGTGATGAAACTAAAAAACGTCAGTATGACCAGTTTGGTCATGCAGGTGCAAATGGTGGATATGGCGGTGGTGGCTTCCAGGGACATGACATGAATATGGATGACATCTTCCGAAATTTCGGCGATGTGTTTGGCGACGAAAGTCCGTTTGGAAGTTTTTTTGGCGGCGGCGGAAGAAGCCGTGGTGGCAGCTCAAGAGGCAGAGGAGTTCGTGGTAGCAATTTAAGAGTGAAAGTAAAACTTACTTTAAAAGAAGTTGCCGAAGGCGTTCAGAAAAAAATAAAAGTTAAAAAGTTTGTGCCTTGTACTACTTGTAGTGGCAGCGGCGCAAAAGATAAATCCTCATTTAGTAATTGCTCAACCTGCGGCGGACGTGGCGTTGTAACCCGTGTGATGAATACTATGTTAGGACAAATGCAAACGCAAACCACTTGTCCAAGCTGCCATGGCGAAGGCACAACGATTGCTCACAAATGCAGCAGTTGTCATGGCGAAGGCAGAGTAAGTGGCGAAGAAACGATTACGATTGATATTCCCAAAGGTGCAACTGATGGCATTCAACTAAGCATGAATGGTAAAGGCAATGCTGGCGAACGTGGCGGCGCTGCTGGTGATTTGGTGATTAATGTAGAAGAAGAACCAAATGAATTTTTGCAACGTGAAGGTTTGAATGTGATTTATGAATTGCATTTGAATTTTGTGGATGCTTGTTTGGGCACCAGCGTAGAAGTGCCAACCATTTCAGGCAAAGCAAAAATTAATATTGCCGAAGGAACACAATCAGGAAAAGTTTTCAGATTGAAAGGCAAAGGCATTCCAAGTTTGCAATCGTACGAACATGGCGACCAATTGATTCATGTGAATGTTTGGACTCCAAAAGCCTTATCAGCAGAGGAAAAGAAGATTTTAGAAAAGTTAAAAACTTCCCCCAATTTCAAACCACAACCAGGCAAAGAAGAAAAAGGATTTTTTAACAAGGTGAGAGATATGTTTAATTAGGACGCAAGATTAAAATCAAAAAATGATTAAAAATATTTTCAAAAAAAGATGGGTGCAATTCTTAGCAATTGTATTCATCTTTCTTTTTTTAACGATTGTTTTTCGTAATTCAATTTTACGAGGCATGGGTAACTTTTTAATCAAAGAAGATGCGATTGAAAAATGTGATGCCATTGTGGTGTTGAGTGGAAATGCTATGGATAGAGCCACTGAAGCGGCTTTGTTGTATAAACAAGGAATTGCTAAACAAATAATTTGCACTGGAAATAATCAAAGCAGCGATTTTGAAATCCTGCATTTAAAAGAAAAAGAATCGGATGTTTCAAAATTGCGAATGATAGAAATGGGCGTTCCCGATTCAGTCATCACAGTTGTTCACGAAGGCACTAGCACGTTGGAAGAAGGTGAAGCAGTGCTGAAATATTGCCAAACTCATCAATTAAAATCATGCATGATTTTGAGCAGTAAATTTCATACAAGGCGTATCAATTATGTGTTTGACAAGAAATTTAAAAATTCACCAGTAAAAATTTTGGTGCATGGCGCACCACCTACAAAATACAAAATTGAAACTTGGTGGAAAGGCGAAGAAGGTTTGTTATTCGTTTATGATGAATACATCAAACTGATTTATTACCACTTGAAATATTGACAAATAAAAAAGGGATTCATTTTTGAATCCCTTTTTTATTAAAAATGTTGATTTAGTTTTTATTTACTTAAAACCCATTTCAGAGTTGTTTTACCCTTTTCTGTATTGATGTTTACCAAATAAATTCCATTGGTCAAATTGCTTGAAGGAATTTCTAATTTAGTTTCGTTATTAAAGTTAATGTGCAACAATTCTTTTCCAGCAATGTCTGTAACCCTTATAGAACCTTTGTTTCCTGAATTTTCATTCAATAATAAAGTGCTATTGCTTGATGTTGGATTGGGAAATAATTGTGCAGTAATGTTTGAATTGATTAATTCAATTCCACTGTTTGTGTTTGCACAAGCTTTATATGCTTTTGTGTTTAAAGTACCACCGGCATCAGCATAGCGTTGCGCAAATTCTTGGTAGTAAATATTAGCAACAGTTGAATCATGAATGATTAAAGTGTTTTCATCATTTTTTGTATCGGCAGATGAACTCCAGTTGTGTGAACCCGTGATTACCATTGGATCGCTACAAGCATCATTGGGGTCAATCACAGCATATTTATGATGAAATATATAACTGCCATGGTCAATTATTTCAGGATGAGTTGAGATTTGATTGTTTAAAATATTGAATGGTGCTGCACCACCAGTGCCTGATGTATCATCAACAATTCCAGCATAGTAAGCGCCATTGTGCGTTACAGCCGAATCAATAATTGTGTAAGCAATATCAGTTTTAGTAAATGACATTACAGAAGTGTACAAATCGTAGTTAGCAGTTTTCACATGATTTTTAATTTGAGCACTAACATTATCAGTAGGAGAAAAGTATTGTTCAATTCTTCTTCCACCAATTACATATTCGTGTGGAGTATTATCAGCTTTTGCATTTTCAAATTTTCCACCAATAAACATTTCATCAAATTCAACTTGATAACCACGAGCCAAAGATTGATCTTGAATAATTATTGCATTGTTTGCATCTTGTTGTAATTGTTGTTGAGTCCAGTTTACACTACCTGTCCAAACAGTTGCTAACGAAGGGCTTCCAACATCCATAATCATAAATTTATTGTGCATGATTCCACCTGCTGGTGTGGTAGCTGTAACTTTTTGTGAAGTTGAAATAGAATTTAAAACAGTTGAACTAACACCTGGATCACAGATTACTCTGACATTCACACCACGTGTGGTAGCAGCATTGATAGCAGTGATTACGCCTAAATTATTATCAATGTTGTAAATCGCAATGTCCAAAGTGCTTGCTGCACGATTGATGTAAGCAATCAAAGTATCTTGAATTCCGTTGGCTAATTGTTTGGCTAAATGTCCATATTGAGCTTTGCTGTTGTCAACATTTCTGTCAAAATAAATTTTTATATCGCCTGAAGATGTTGATTGTGTTGCCATTGCCGTTACTGCACTTTTTGAAGTATCATTAGTAGAATTAACTGAAACGCCTTGTACATAATAAATTGTTGCAGGTGATAAGCCAGTTAAATTTAATGAATGAGTTGTGGTCATCGTTGCACTATTAACAGATTGAGTTAATGAAGTTGGAGTTGAGCCATATCTAATGATTGTAGTGCCTTGATTTTTAGTATTAAAACTAACTGTAAAAGAACTTTGAGTAATATTAGTTTGGAACAATGGAGTTGTAACGATTGGTCCATTTTGAATAATGTCATTCACATCTCTCACCAATAATTGATAGGATGTGCCAATTGGCGTGCCACCAGAATAATTGCCCAAAACGCCCACCACATCAACACTTGGTGGTGCTGTCGGAATTGGTGTACCAACAATATTACTTGCTGTGTTGGTTCTAATATCTTCAGTAGTTGCGCCTTGTGTGAAAGAGTAATTGGTATTGCCAGCAAAATTTCCAACAGATGAAAAACTAACTCCATTCACTTTGATTAACATACCTTCATGTGTTGAAATGAATCCTGTGCCTGCATTTACTACCAATGGTGTTGGCAATGGTCTGCCACTTTGAATTAAAGTTGCCGTTGGTGAACTCAATTCTAATAAACCATTAAAGACTGTTAAAGTGCCTGAAACTTGAATAGAATCACCACGTTGATAACCACTTAAGGATGAACCATATACACATAATCCACCAGTTGCATCTTGAATATAACGAGTGCTGGTGCCAAATTCAGCACCATTCAATACTGTACCTGTAACCGTTACTGTGCCTGTTCCTTGTACTCTGGCTGCAGCACAAGTTATCGTCTGAGCTTTAGCACATAGGAAGGTTGCAAACAAAAAACTACTTAGTAAAATTCTTTTCATGTTGATTATTATATTTTAGAGCATCAAAAATATAATTTTATTTTTTGACTGCTGATAAACTTTATGTTAATTTTAGAATCTCAAATCGATATGGAATTAACTATAATTACCCCGACCGAATCACACGAAAAAGAAATTGACTGGATTTGTCAACTATTAGAAAATGGTTTGCAGCAATTGCATTTGAGAAAACATACGGCTACTATTGATGAATTGACTGAATGGATGGATGATGTACCGGCGGTGTTTCATCCAAAAATAGTAATTCATCAACAACCTGAAATGCTTACGGAGTATAATCTTGGCGGTTTTCATTTAAATCAATATCATCAGCATCAAAAAGTAGAAATCAAAAAAATGTTGCAACCTCGTCAGTCATTTTCGATGAGTGCACACAGTTTTGACGACATAAAAAATTCAACTGATTTTGATTATTATTTTATTAGCCCAGTATTTGATAGTTTGAGTAAACAAGGCTTGTGTGCTGCATTTGACAAAACAACTATTGAAAATGGGTTGAAAGAAAATGCAGATAAAAAAATATTTGCACTCGGTGGAGTTTGTGCTGAAAACCTGAAAGCCCTGAAAAAAATGGGCTTTGCAGGTGCTGCCACTTTGGGTAATATTTGGCTGAGCAAAAATCCGTTAAAAACTTTTTTGGAAATGAAAGCTAAGTTGGAGTATTAATTCATTCCCTTCACCACCTTCACTACATCATCCACATAAAAGCCGCATTCCTGTTGCAATTCTTTGGGTGTACCATGTTCGATAAAATGGTCAGGAATGCCCAAACGTTTTACTTGTGCTACAAAATTATTTTCACTCATCCACTCCAACACTGCGCTGCCAAAACCCCCTACGATAGTGCCATCTTCAATGGTAATTACCTTTTTGAATTTTGAAAAAATTTCGTGGAGTAATTTTTCATCCAATGGTTTTACAAAACGCATATCATAATGCGCTGGAAAAATATTTTCAGCGTTTAATGTCTTGAAAGCTTCTGTTACAAAATTCCCAACATGACCAATACTCAAAACTGCTACATTTTCACCATCACAAATTTTTCTGCCTGTGCCAATTTCAATTTCAGCAAATGTTTTTTTCCAATCCAACATTACGCCTTCGCCTCGTGGATAGCGAATGCAAAACGGCAATTTATTTTTTTCTAATTGCGCTGTATACATCAAGTTGCGTAATTCAATTTCATTCATTGGTGCACTCACAATTAAGTTTGGAATGCAACGCATGTAAGCCAAATCGTAAGCACCGTGGTGCGTTGCGCCATCATCACCCACCAATCCGCCTCTATCCATACACAACACTACAGGCAAATTTTGCAACGCCACATCATGTATTACTTGGTCGTAAGCTCGTTGCATAAACGATGAATAAATATTGCAAAACGGTCGCATACCTTGTGTTGCCAAACCTGCTGAAAATGTTACTGCATGCTGCTCAGCAATGCCCACATCAAAAGCTCTATCAGGCATTTCCTTCATCATATATTTCAATGAACTTCCACTTGGCATCGCAGGTGTGATGCCCATAACTTTAGGATTTTGTTTTGCCAGTTCAATCATTGTCCAACCAAAAACATCCTGATATTTTGGCGGCGATGGCACATCCGATTTCTTTTTTAATTCACCGGTTTCCGAATTGAACAAACCTGGCGCATGCCATAGTGTTTGGTCTTTTTCAGCCAAATCGTAACCCTTACCTTTTGTAGTAAGTGCATGCAAAATTTTTACGCCATCAATGTTTTTTAATTCTGAAAAAACTTCTACCAATCGCAATACATTATGTCCATCCACTGGTCCGAAATATCTTAATTGCAAGGCTTCAAAAATGTTGGATGATTTTGCAATCACTCCTTTCAAGCTGGCTTCTACTTTGCTTAATAAATGTCGTGAAGCTGAGCCACCAGGCAAGTTTCCAAGCGCATTCCAAACATCAGTTCTGAATTTATTGTAAGTGGCTGATGTGGTTACATCAATCAAATATTCTTTCAACGCACCCACGTTTGGGTCGATACTCATGCAATTATCATTCAACACAATCAACATATTTGTGCCACTCACACCTGCATGATTCATGGCTTCAAACGCCATCCCAGCAGTCATTGCGCCATCGCCGATGACAGCAATATGTTGTTTCTTTTTATCCTTTTTATATTTTGAAGCCATTGCCATTCCTAATGCTGCGGAAATGGAAGTGGAGGAATGTCCAACGCCGAAAGTATCGTATTCGCTTTCATCGCGTTTTGGGAAACCGCTGATGCCTTTGTATTTTCTGTTGGTGTGAAATTGCTCTCTTCTTCCTGTTAAAATTTTATGTCCATAAGCCTGATGACCAACATCCCAAATCAATTGGTCATTGGGGGTATCGAACACATAATGCAATGCCACCGTTAATTCCACAACACCCATACTGGCACCAAAGTGACCGCCATAAACACTTACAGTGTCAACAATAAACTTACGTAATTCATCGCACAATTTTGGCAATTGGTCTTTGCGTAATTTGCGTAAATCGGCAGGGAAAATAATTTTACTTAATAATGGTCCGGCTTGGGCTTTACTCATTTCAATCTTTTAAAAATCTTGTTTTCAAATATCCGAAAAATATTTTCGGAAAAAAGTGATGCAGCTTATTTTTTTCGTAATAACAACGAAATGATTGAAAAGGTTATTGAGTAAAGTTTCTTTTTAAAATGTTAAACGTTAATCAGTAAGATCAAAGAAATTAATTTTCGTACATGTACAATTTCTTTTTCAACTCTTTTCGTGCAAAGAAAATTCTGCTTTTAACAGTACCCAATGGCAACGCTAATTCATCGGCGATTTCTTGGTATTTAAAACCTTCGAAGTGCATCATGAAAGGCACTTTTACTTCATCTTGCAATACTTCAATGGCATTATTAATGTCTTTCATCACCATTTTATTTTCACCATCATTTCTGGCTGTGATGGGTGATGAATTAATTACATAATTATTTTCCGAAGTATCGATGATGGTATTTTGTTTTACTTTTCGTCGGTAATTGTTGATAAAAATATTACGCATGATAGTAAACATCCATGCCTTTAAATTCGTTCCTTCGTTAAACTTATCCTTGTAGCGCAATGCCTTGAAAACTGTTTCCTGTACTAGATCTTTTGACTCTTCCACATCTTTAGTCAAGTTGTATGCAAATGGCTTTAATGTGGAAGCAAAACTAATAATTTCACTTTGATACTTGTTTGCAGTTGCTTCCATTTTGTTTAATGTTTTATGATGCAAAGCTAAACAAAATATTTGAATTAAAACAAATTTTTTTATCTTTGCTTAATTGTTAAGGATGTTTTAACTGAAAATGCTCAACAAATAAAATAACGTTAAACAAAATCAATTCCTTGTTGTTAAGCACATCAAATGAATAGTTCGCAAATTAAATATTCTATCAGCGACATTGCTAAATTAAGCGGTGTAAAAGCTCATACCATACGCATTTGGGAACAGCGATATGGTATTGTGAAACCAAAACGTTCTGAAACAAAAATCAGATATTATACAGATGAAGATGTAAAACATCTGATGAATGTTTCTGTACTTAACCGCAATGGGATTAAGATTTCAAAGATTGCAGAATTGTGTACAACAGAAATTCAAAACAAAGTTTGTAATTTAGAAAATGTTTGTTGCACCCATCAAATGACCATGGATCAGTTGATTAAGTGCATGGTGTCTTTTGATGAAATGCTGTTTGAAAAAATTTTAAATGCAGCCATTATTCAGCATGGTTTTAAAACCGTGATGTTGGAGATTATTTATCCGTTTTTAGAAAGGATAGGCATCTTATGGTTGACTGGGAGCATAACACCAGCGCAGGAACATTTTATTACTAATTTAGTCCGTCAAAAAATAATTGTAGCTATTGATGGGCAAGTGGTTGCCCAAAACTCTTCTACAAAAAGAATTGTAATGTTGTTGCCGCAAAAAGAAATGCACGAATTATCATTGTTATTTTTTGCTTACTTATTTAAATCATTAAATAACCAAATTATTTATTTAGGTGTTAATGTCCCTTTTGCTGATATACAACCTGTAATTGATGTTTACCAACCTGATTATATTTTTTCAGTGCTTACCTCATCGATGAACATGAAACAAACTATACAAGCATTTACAATTACTGCAAAAAATAATAAGGATTTAAAATTGATGTTTGCTGGTTCTCAGGCTTTTCAATTATCAAAAACAAAACTGAGCAATGTTTATTGTTTTAGTTCATTGAATGAAGTAATAAAATTCAGACCATAATTTATTTTTAATAAGTGTTTGAAAGATATAAAATAATCTTTTTTCTTCTTTCAAAAACACTCTCATCCGTACCTTTGCACTCGTTTTAAAATTATGGCAAAAATATCCATCAACTTAGTTAAAGGTAAAATTGACACACCAGCCGACCATGAAGTGATTCTGGGCATTGATTTAGGCACCACCAATAGTTTGGTAGCCTATATTGATGATTGCAATCGTCAACCAGTTTGTCTGGCGAAAAATGGCAAGCATACTTTGATACCATCTATTATTCACTTTGAAGAAAATGGAAACATTCTGGTGGGCGATGAAGCCAAAGCAAAAATTGTTGAAGCACCTGAGAGAACGGTGTTTTCTGTAAAAAGATTGATGGGAAAATCTTTTGGAGATGTAAAAGATTTTAAGAATTTTTTCAGCTATGAAGTGATTGATGACAACACCGAAAGTTTAGTAAAAATAAAAATCGGCAATCAGTTTTATTCGCCAATTGAATTATCAAGTTTGATTTTGAAAGAACTGAAAGCTACAGCCGAAGCGGCTTTAAATAAAACCGTTACCAAAGCTGTGATTACAGTTCCTGCATATTTTAATGACACACAACGCCAGGCAACGAAAGATGCAGGGAAATTAGCAGGCTTAGATGTGTTGAGAATTGTAAACGAACCAACAGCTGCTAGTCTGGCTTACGGCTTAGGTTTGAAGAAAGATGAAGAAAAGAAAATTGCAGTGTATGATTTAGGTGGTGGCACATTTGATATTTCAATTCTGCATATTCAAAGTGGAATATTTGAAGTGCTGAGCACCAATGGGGATACATTTTTAGGTGGTGACGATTTAGATAAAGCTATAGTTGAT
>CANFST010000070.1 GCA_947449695.1 Chitinophagales bacterium | reverse complement strand
ATTGCGGTTACTTACCCTACCACTGAAAAAGGAAATGTGGTGGATGATTATTTCGGAACTAAAATCCCTGAACCTTATCGTTGGTTGGAATATGACACAGCCGAGAATGTGAAGAATTGGGTGAATGAAGAAAACAAGTGCACTGAGAATTATTTATCACAAGTTCCTTTCCGTAGCAAGATTCATCAGCGTTTGGAAGAAATCTGGAACTATCCTAAATTTTCTTCGCCATTCAAAAAGGGTGATTATTTTTTCTTTTATAAAAATGATGGTTTGCAAAATCAAAGTGTTTTGTATTATCAAAAAGGAATGGAAGCCCAACCTGAAACCTTCATCAATCCTAATGATTTGAGTAAAGATGGAACGGTGGCTTTAACAGGCACTTCATTTTCGAAAGATAACAAGTTGGTTGTTTACAGCACTTCAGCGGCTGGCAGCGATTGGCAAACTATGTATGTGATGGATGTTGCTACAAAAAAAGTTTTGCCTGACACGATTCATTTTTCAAAATTTGGCGGAGCAGCCTGGTGGAAAGACGGATTTTTTTACAGCCGATATAATGAGCCTAAAAAGGGAAAAGAGTTTAGTGATTTGAGCAGCAATCAAATGGTTTACTATCACAAAATTGGAACGCCACAAAGCACTGACAAAAAAATATTTGAAGATGCAAAACATCCGAAACGCTATTACGGCCCTTATGTGAGCGATGATGAAAGATTTTTGTTTATGGATATTTCGGAAGGAACTTATGGAACAGAATTATGGTACAAAGATTTATCTAATGAAAAATCAGAATTGAAAATGTTGTTCAAGGGTTTTGATTTTGAGTATGGTGTTGTAGATAATCTGGAAGATAAATTATTGGTTTATACGAATGATGGGGCGCCAAATAAGCGATTGGTGCAGGTTGATTTAAAAAATCCAGCAAAAGAAAACTGGAAAGATGTGATTGCTGAAAAGCCAGAATTGTTAGAAGCTGTGAGTGTTAGCGGCGGAAAAATATTCGCAACCTATTTGAAAGATGTTGCCACAAAAGTTTATCAATGCGATATGGATGGAAAAGTTGAACATGAAATTGAATTGCCTGCAATAGGCACCGCAAGCGGATTTGGCGGCGAAAAAGCTGACAAAGATTTCTTTTACACATTCACTTCATTCTTATATCCTGCAACAATTTATCATTATGACATCGCAACAGGTAAATCGGAATTGTTCAAGAAAACTGAAGTAAAATTCAATGCGGATGATTATGAAACGAAGCAAGTTTTCTTCACTTCAAAAGATGGAACAAAAGTGCCGATGTTTATCACATGCAAAAAAGGAATCAAATTGGATGGTTCAAACCCTTGCCTGCTCTATGGTTATGGCGGATTCAGCATTAACATCACACCATCATTCAGCACATCAAAATTAGTTTTCTTAGAGAAAGGTGGCATTTATGCAGTGGCGAATTTACGTGGCGGAAATGAATATGGCGAAGCCTGGCACAAAGCCGGAATGTTGAACAATAAGCAACATGTGTTTGATGATTTTATTTCAGCAGCAGAATATTTAATCAAAGAAAAATACACATCATCAGCTAAGTTAGCAATCAGCGGACGTAGCAATGGCGGTTTGTTGGTGGGTGCTTGTATGACACAGCGCCCTGATTTGTATCGTGTGTGTTTACCTGCTGTGGGTGTGCAAGACATGTTGCGTTATCACAAATTTACTGTTGGTTGGGGTTGGAGTGTTGAGTATGGCAATAGTGATAATAAAGAGCAATTTGAAAATCTTGTAAAATACTCACCATTGCATAATGTTAAAAATGTGAGCTACCCAGCAACATTGGTGCAAACCGCTGACCATGATGACCGTGTTGTTCCTGCACATAGTTTTAAATTTGCTGCAACATTGCAAGACAAAAATGTCTGGAATGAAAAGAAAGACAATCCGATTTTGATTCGAATTGATAAAAGTGCTGGGCATGGTGCCGGAAAACCAACATCTAAGCTGATTGACGAAGAAGCTGACGTGTGGAGTTTTGTGTTTTGGAATTTGGGGATGGAATTTTGATTAAATTTTGAACCTGTAAGATTTTTAAATTTTTGTACTTTTTTTGAAGCAAATTCAATTCATCTTTGCATCAACAAAAAATATTTTTAACAAACAAAAATTTATTAATCATGAAAAAGATTTCTTTACTCATTCTTGGATTGGTAGCATTTTATCAATTCAGTTTCGCTCAATGCAGCGTTTCAATGTCATACACCATAGGGACAAATGGCAGTGTAACTTATTCTGCTGTTGCTACTCCAGCATCAAACATGCCTGCTTACTATTGGAATTTTTATGACGGCACTTCTGGTTATGGTAGTAATGTTACACACACTTTTACTACAAATGGAGCACACATGGTATGTGTTACTTACATTGATTCTGTAAGCTTTTGCTCAACATCTGCTTGCGACACAGTTATAATAACTAATGTTCCTTCATGTCACACTTCTTTCTCATCAACCAATGTTGATACCTTGTATTCATTTACACCAACGTCATGGGGCGGCACAGCACCTTACACTTATAATTGGTTTATTTATGACACTATTGGCGGTATGTTGCTTTATTCAGGCACTGCTGTTAATCCTACAGTTGTAATTCCAACAGGACATTATGCGGTTGTAACTTTGACAAGCACTGATTCAACAGGCTGTGTTTCTACAAGCACAGGGCTTGCAGCATTTGGTAATGGCACAAACACTGGTGGTTGTTATGCTTCATTTATTATTTGGCCTGATACTTCAAATTTACATTCTTACTATGGGTATAATTTTTCAACAGGAACTAACTTAAATTATTTCTGGAATTGGGGTGATGGCACTTCTTCTTCAACAGCGTATCCATCGCACACTTATGCTACAGCAGGTTTCTACACAATTTGCTTATCAGTTTGGAGCTCAAACAATAGTTGTTCCGATAGCATTTGCATCAACAATTTTTATGTGAACAGAATGGGTGCTTCTAAAACAATGCACAGTGTAAACATTCTTAATCAAAATGCAAGTGGAATTAATTCTGTAATTGCTAAATCATTGAATGTGTATCCAAATCCAGCATCTACTGAATTGAATGTAGAGTTGAACAGCGAAAAAATGGAAAGCGTAAAAATCATTTCGTTGAATGGTCAAGTTGCTCTGCAAGCTGCATCATTGCTCAATAAAATCAACATCAGCGAATTGAATGCAGGAATTTATTTTGTGGAAGTAAAAACCAACAATAATATTTATCGCACAAAATTTGTGAAAGAATAAGTCTAATAATTAAAAGCTATGAATCATAAAAAGCCAACCGAAAATTTCAGTTGGCTTTTCATTTTCTGAACCCGTAAGAAAATTTTTATTTTGTACTTTTTTCTGATAAGCAATCACCCCATCTTTGCACCAATAAAATATTTTTTAACAAACAAAAATTTAATCACAATGAAAAAAATTTCTTTACTTATTCTTGGATTGATAGCATTTTATCAATTCAGTTTCGCTCAGTGTAGTGTTACTATGTCGTACACCATAGGTGCAAATGGCAGTGTTAGTTATTCTGCTGTTGCTGCGCCTGTATCAACCAAACCTTGTTACTACTGGAATTTCTACGATGGCTCTTCTGGCTATGGAAGTAATGTTACACACTCATTCGCTGCCAATGGCGCACACATGGTATGCGTTACTTACATCGACTCTGTCAGTTTGTGTTCATCTAATGCTTGCGATACAGTTTTGATTACTAATGCTGGCACAGCAGGCTGTCATACTACTTTCTCGAGCCTGAACAATGATAGTTTATTTTCATTTACCCCTACTTCATGGGGTGGAATTGCGCCATATACTTATCAATGGTCAGTTTTAGATACTGTTGCCGGAGTTGTGCTTTACACTGGTAGTGCAGTAAACCCATCAGTAGTTGTGCCTGTTAATCATTATTTAGCTGTAACACTTTATAGTACTGATTCGGCAGGTTGTGTTTCTTCAAGCCGTCAAGTGGTGGCATTGAACTGGACACAGAACAATACCGCCTGCAATGCATTGTTTACAATTTTCCCTGATACAGTTAACACACACAAATATTATGGCTATAATTATTCAACAGGGACAAACCTGAATTATTACTGGAATTGGGGTGATGGCAGCTACGACACTACGGCATATCCTACCCATGCTTATGCCACCTCAGGATTTTATACAGTTTGTTTAGCTGTTGTGAGTTATAGCAATTCAGGTTGTTCAGATAGTGTTTGCATTAATTACTTTGTAAACAGAATGGAAACTAAAAATGCTATGCGCAGCATTCAAATCAAAGCTAAAAATGCTACCGGTGTTCAGGATATAGCTACTGCTAATACGTCATTCAGTATTGCGCCTAATCCTGCCAGCCAGTCAATTATAATCAGTGAATTGATGAATAATACAAAAAGCATTCAGATATTTGATTTAATGGGAAGAAAAATATTAGAACAAACTGTTACTAATAAAAATGCTGAATTGATAAACATTGCCGACTGGAATAACGGAATTTATTTTATTAAAGCTATTGGCGAAAACGGTAAAGTGATGAATGCGAAATTTATAAAAGAATAAAACAAACTTTGAAAATTGGCTGTATAAAAAAGCCGCTCCGAAATTATTTTGGGGCGGCTTTTGTTTTTTAAAAGCATTCAGTATTAAATAAATTGTAGTTTTATCGTGCATCGCAGTAAATACAGTTTAATTATGAATTTATTTAATTATTATACAACTAACCTTTTGCCTAAAGATGGCGTGGTAAATTATTATGGGAAATTGTTCTCAGAACAAAAGGCAAATCAATATTTAGATAGTTTATTGAAAAATATTGAATGGAAAAATGACGAAGCCATTATTTATGGTAAGCTGATTACTACCAAACGAAAAGTAGCCTGGTATGGTAACCAACCTTTTGAATATAAATATTCCAACATCACCAAAACTGCATTAACCTGGATACCAGAATTGCTCGAGCTAAAAACTATTGTTGAAGAAAAAACAAACGAAACTTTTAATTCATGCTTGTTAAATTTATATCACAATGGCAGCGAAGGAATGGCCTGGCATAGCGATGCTGAAAAAGATTTAAAAAAAGATGGTGCAATTGCCTCACTCAGTTTTGGTGCTGAAAGAAAGTTTGGTTTCAGGCACAAACAAGATAAACAAACCCTATATGTTTTGTTAGAGCATGGTAGCCTATTGGTGATAAAACATACCACCCAAAACCATTGGCTGCACAGGCTGCCCCCCACCACAAAAATTTTAAAACCAAGGGTAAACCTTACTTTCCGAACAATTGAATAGTTACATATTATTGCATTCAGTGGTTGCTATACTGGAAGCACTGGTCGTTATATTACATTTAGTCGTTGCTATATTATATCTAGTGGATGGGGACAGGATAGCTAAACAATAAAATAGCAACCAATGTGATAATTTTTTTTACTCCTTGGTTAGTATCATACGAAACACTTTATTTCGATTAATAGGGCTATGAACCGAGGGAGTAGAATAAAAAGTTAAAGGCATAAAAAAAGGCGTTCAACTATTGAACGCCTTTTTTAGTGTTGGATATCAGTTGAAATTATTTTACTTCAACATCAGCACCAGCTTCTTTCAATTTAGCAACTAAATCGTCAGCAGTTGCTTTATCAACACCTTCTTTTACAGGTTTTGGAGCACCGTCAACTAAATCTTTTGCTTCTTTCAATCCTAAGCCAGTTAAATCTTTCACGATTTTTACAACTGCTAATTTGTTAGCACCGCCGTTTTTCAAAATAACATCAAAAGATGTTTTTGCAGCAGCAGCTTCGCCACCACCAGCAGCAGGACCTGCAACAGCTACAGCTGCAGCAGCAGGTTCAATACCGTATTCTGATTTCAAAATTTCAGCTAATTCATTAACTTCTTTTACTGTTAAGTTAACTAATGATTCAGCCATTGCTTTTAAGTCTGCCATGATTATTCGATTTTTTGTTTTGTTTAAAAATTTGTTTGTTTTATATGTTGATGCTTGGAAGCCAAATTATTTTGCTCTGCTTTCGAGAGCTTTTACTAATCCTGCAATCTTGTTGCCAGCACTGCCTTTTAAGCCGCTGATAACATTCTTAGCAGGTGATTGCAATAACGCAACGATTTCGCCGATAAGTTCGTGTTTGCTTTTCAATTTGCTTAACGAATCTAATTGGTCATCACCTAAAAATACAGCTGTATCAATATAAGCAGCTTTCAATTTAGGCATAGTGCCTTTATCGCCACGAAATTCTTTCAAAGTTTTTGCAGCAGCATTACCTACTTCGCAAAAGAAGATGGATGATTGTCCTTTCAAAGCTCCGATTAATTCAGGGCTTGCTTGGCCTGTAGCTTCTAATGCTTTCTCAATCAAAGAGTTTTTTGCTACTTTCATTTCAATTCCTTTGCTGAAGCAAAGCTTACGCAATTTGTTTACTTGCTCAACAGTTAATGATGTGCTATCAGCAATATAAAAATACTGACTGCCAGCAAACTTAACTTTTAAGTCTTCTATTAATTGTGTTTTTTCTTGTTTAGTCATTGTTTAATGTTTTATAAATTTTCAAAACTTTGCAGTTTTAAAAATTTGTGTTGTTTAATTAGCACCAGCGTTTAATGCTTTAGTATCAATATTTAATGAAGGGCTCATGGTTGTAGCCATGTAAACGCTTTTTAAATAAGTACCTTTAGCAGCAGTTGGTTTCATTTTAACAATTGTATTAATCAATTCCAATGCATTGTCGTGAATTTTTTCAGGTGAAAAAGAAATACGACCGATGGAAGTATGAATGATAGCTTGTTTATCTAATTTGAAAGCAATTTTCCCTAATTTAACTTCTTTTACCGCAGCAGCTACATCAGCTGTCACAGTACCAGTTTTAGGATTAGGCATCAAATTACGTGGCCCTAACACTTTACCTAATTTACCTAATTTAGGCATTACAGCAGGTGTTGCAATGATTACATCAATTTCAACCCAACCTTTTTCAATTTTTTGAATGTACTCATCTAACCCAACATGATCAGCACCAGCAGCTTTTGCTTCGGCTTCTTTATCAGGTGTACACAATACTAATACTTTTTTGTCTTTACCAGTTCCATGAGGAAGTGTAACCACACCTCTTACAGCCTGGTCAGCTTTCTTTGGATCAACTCCCAAGCGAATATGAAGGTCAACAGACGCATCAAACTTGGTGGTATTCACCTTTTTGATTAATTCAGCTGCTTGCTTCAAATTGAAGATTGCATCTTTTTTAACCAAACCGGCTACGCTTTTACGTTTTTTCGTTAATGCCATTTTTGTTTGTTAATTTATTTGTTTTTGAAAATTTGAATTTTTTAGAAAGGACGAGTTCCTTCAACAGTTAAACCCATTGAACGAGCAGTACCTGCAACCATGCTCATAGCTGATTCGATTTTTGAACAGTTCAAATCAGGCATCTTATCTTCAGCAATAGTTCTTACTTGGTCCCAAGTTACTTTACCAACTTTAATACGATTAGGTTCTTTTGAACCACCTTGTACTTTTGACAATTCCATTAATTGAACTGCTGCTGGTGGAGTTTTAATGATAAAATCAAAAGATTTATCAGAGTAAACTGTAATTAAAACAGGTAATACTTTACCAGGTTTATCCTGTGTACGAGCATTAAACTGCTTACAAAACTCCATAATATTGATCCCTTTCGAACCTAATGCAGGACCGATTGGTGGTGCAGGGTTGGCTTGACCGCCTTTACATTGTAGCTTTACAAAACCTGTTACTTCTTTTGCCATTGTTATTTAGTTTGTTTGTTTTTGTTTGAAATCCGCATCAGTATTGCACTGGAAGCATGCTCAAAGCATACGAATTCAAAAAATGGAGGGCAAAGGTAACTATTTAATTGGAAATAAAGAAATTATTTCATGGTTTAATTGAGTTATGCAATCAGTTAGAAATAATTTGAAAGTGGTAAAACAAGGACTGAAAAATTAATACGCCCATTTAATCCAGATACTGCCCCATGTAAAGCCGCCACCAAAGGCAGCTAACAAGATATTGTCACCTTTTTTTAATTGGCTTTCGTAATCCCACAAACACAATGGTAAGGTGCCGCTGGTTGTATTTCCATAACGATGAATATTCATCATTACCTTTTCATCAGGTAAATTACAACGTTTAGCAGTGGCGTCAATAATGCGTTTGTTGGCTTGATGCGGCACCAGCCATGCAATATCGTTGCCTGTTAAATTGTTGCGTTTCATGATTTCTTCTGCCACATCAGCCATGCCGACAACTGCGAATTTAAAAACCGATTGCCCTTCTTGATAAACAAAATGCTGTTTGGCTGTAACTGTTTCCATCGTTGGTGGATAAGCACTGCCACCAGCTTTTTGATGTAAATGTTTGCAACCGCTTCCATCACTTTTTAAAATATGGTCTTGAATTCCTAAGCCTTCATTGTTTGGTTCTAACAAAACTGCACCAGCGCCATCGCCAAAGATGACGCAGGTTTGACGGTCGGTATAATCAATAATCGCACTCATTTTATCAGCACCAACAATCACCACTTTTTTATGTGTACCCGCTTCAATAAATTTTGAACCTGTTGCCAAAGCATATAAAAACCCACTGCATGCTGCGTTGATGTCGTAGCTCCAGGCATTTGTTGCACCAACTTTATCGCAAATAATATTAGCTGTGGCAGGAAAAATCATGTCGCCAGTTACTGTTGCACAAATCAATAAATCAATTTCATCGGCTTTGATTCCACGTTTTTCCAACAACCGATTAACCGCTGCAATGCCCATCACACTTACACCCTGCCCTTCACCTTTCAATATTCTTCGTTCTTTTATGCCTGTTCTAGTGGTTATCCATTCATCATTAGTGTCCACCATTTTTTCTAGTTCCTGATTTGTTAAAATATAATCGGGCACATAGCCAGCAACGGCAGTAATGGCAGCAGAGGTTTTATTCATGAAAATAATTTTGTGCAACAAATGTAAAAATAGAAGTGAGAAATTTTACAATCATTTTTGATGTTTGTAAGTGTGAATTTCTAATTTTGACCAATGAATTTATCTCTTAAAAATAAAAATGCCTTGGTTTGTGGCAGCACACAAGGCATCGGAAAGGCAATTGCCATCGAGCTATCAATGCTTGGAGCTAATGTAACTTTGTTAGCACGAAATGAAGAAGCATTGAAAAATGAAGTGCAAAATTTGGATAAAAGTCAAAATCAAGCACACAATTATTTAGTGGCTGATTTTTCCAAACCAGATGAGTTGAAAAAAATTGCAGAAGAATTTTGTAAAAAAAATACGATTCACATTTTAGTAAATAACAGCGGTGGACCAGCCAGTGGAGCTATTATTGACGAATCAACGGAAAAATTTTTACAGATTTTCAATCAGCATTTAATCTGCAATCAAATTTTAGCCCAAGCAGTTTTACCCTCAATGAAAAAAGAAAAATATGGGAGAATCATTAATGTCATTTCTACATCGGTAAAACAACCTTTGAAAAATTTAGGTGTATCAAACACCATTCGTGGCGCAGTGGCAAGTTGGGCAAAAACATGGAGTTTTGAAGTGGCGAAATTTGGCATCACGGTGAATAATGTATTGCCCGGAGCCACAGCCACCAATCGTTTGAAGACATTAATCGAAATAAAATCAGGCAAAACAAATGTGGCAATTGATGAAGTAGAAAATGAAATGTTAAGCGAAATTCCTGCTGGCAGATTTGGCGACCCATCTGAGATTGCGGCATTGGCGGCATTTTTGGCTTCGCCTTCGGCTGGATACATCAACGGTACAAGCATTCCAGTTGATGGCGGAAGAACGGCAGCGATTTAATTTATTGTAACATTAAGAAGAAAAAATAAGCAATGGAAAACCACGAAGCAATTAGTGTTTTTGATATGTTGAAAATCGGCGTTGGTCCGTCGAGTTCTCACACTTTAGGTCCATGGAGGGCTACAGAGCGATTTGTAAATCAACTAAAAGAAAACAATCAATTAGTTGATGTAAAAAAAATCATCGTGCGCTTGTATGGTTCGTTGGCAAAAACAGGTAAAGGTCATGGAACTGATGTAGCAATTTTGATGGGCTTATTAGGCGAAGACCCAGTAACAACGGACACTTCACAAATCAATTTTAAAATTGACAAAATAAAATCTACCAAAAAATTGTTGTTGGCTAATCATCACGAAATTGATTTTGTGTATGATGATGAAATGATTTTTTTGAAAAGCGAATCGTTGCCAGCGCATCCAAACGCAATGACTTTGGAAGCAATTTTGGAAAACACTTCTTCTGTTAAGGAAACGTATTACAGCATTGGTGGCGGTTTTGTGCAAAAAGAAGGCGAACAACAAAATTCGGCAAAGCAAAATGTTACACTCAAATTCCCCATCAATCATGCGGATGAATTGTTGAATTATTGCAAAGAAAATAATGCAACAATTGCCGAAATAGTTTTGCAAAATGAATTGAGTTGGCGGAGTGAAGCAGAAACAAAAAATGGCATTTTAACTATTTGGCAAACCATGATGGAGTGTATGTATCGTGGTTGTAATGCAACAGGCATATTACCCGGCGGCTTAGATGTGGTGCGCCGTGCAGCCGAAATGAACAAAAAATTATTGAAAGAAATTTCTTACACCGATTTGAATAGTTGGACACATGCAGTGAAATCTGTTTCCAAAAATTTTAGCGACACTTTAAATTGGGTAAGTTGTTTTGCATTGGCAGTGAATGAAGAAAATGCTTCCTTTGGCAGAGTGGTTACAGCACCAACGAATGGTGCTGCTGGAGTAGTTCCTGCGGTGTTAATGTACTATCATTTGTTAGCTGGTGGTGATAAGGATGAAGATATTATCAAGTTTATTTGTACCGCTTCCGAAATAGGAAGTTTGTTTAAAAAAGGTGCAACTATTTCGGCAGCGATGGGCGGCTGTCAGGCTGAAATAGGCGTCAGCAGTGCAATGGCGGCTGGTGCACTCACAGCTTGCATGGGCGGCACACCGCAACAAAGTTTGCAAGCAGCTGAAATTGCAATGGAACACCACCTTGGTATGACCTGTGACCCGATTGGCGGATTGGTTCAAATTCCTTGCATCGAACGCAACACCATGGGTGCAGCAAAAGCAATTGTAGCTTCGCAGTTAGCATTGCAAAATGATTCGGCACAAATGAAAGTATCATTAGATAGTGTCATCAAAACTATGTGGGATACGGCTTTGGACATGAACACTAAATACAAAGAAACAGCTGATGGCGGCTTGGCTACCAATGTTCCGATCGGTTTGGCGGAGTGTTAAAAATGTGGAATGAATTTGCCGAATAAAAAATATCCCTACCTTTCGGATTAAAATAAATTCAATGTTATGAGTACTGCTCGACGGATGAACGTGAATAAGGTGACTACTCACGTATTGCAAGCCATGAAAGAACGTGGTGAAAAAATCAGTATGCTTACTGCGTATGATTTTTCATTAGCAAAAATTGTGGATGATGCCGGAATTGATGTAGTGTTAGTGGGCGATTCGGCAAGTAATGTAATGGCTGGTTATGATACAACCTTACCTATTACTTTAGACCAAATGATCTATCATGCCAGTTCGGTGGTAAGAGCTGTAAAGCGTTCATTGGTTGTTGTTGATTTGCCATTTGGTTCATA
Organism: Chitinophagales bacterium; assembly: GCA_947449695.1. Taxonomy (GTDB): domain Bacteria; phylum Bacteroidota; class Bacteroidia; order Chitinophagales; family CAIODY01; genus CAIODY01. The sequence goes on along the minus strand of CANFST010000070.1, from coordinate 1,824 downwards.
TCAAGGTAACTCGAAAGAGGCGTTGCAATCAACCATTCGAATTATGAAAGAAAGTGGTGCACATGCTGTAAAATTAGAAGGTGGTTTAGAGGTGAAAGAATCTGTGATTCGCATATTATCCGCAGGTGTGCCAGTGATGGGGCATTTAGGGCTTACACCTCAATCTATTAATAAGTTCGGTACATACACGGTGAGGGCAACCGAAGAACCTGAAGCAAAAAAATTAATTGAAGATGCTTTGCTGTTGCAAGAGTTGGGATGCTTTGCATTGGTATTAGAAAAAATACCTGCTGCGCTAGCAGCCGAAGTGAGCAAACAAATAAAAATACCTGTGATAGGTATTGGTGCTGGCAGCCATGTAGATGGCCAAGTGTTGGTATTGCACGATATGCTGGGTATCAATCAGGGTTTTAGCCCAAGGTTTTTGCGCCGCTATCTAAATCTATATGAGGGTATTAAAACTGCCATTGGCAATTATGTGGAAGATGTAAAAAGCGAAGACTTCCCCAATGAAAACGAACAATACTAACATTTTAGTTGATAATTGTTTATTAAATATTTGATAGTGAGGTTCGTAAAGCAAGATCTATCTAATGCTCAATATGTTCTTTTAACTCAAATTAACACTTGCAGCAGAGTAGCTAAAAACAACATAAGCCTTAAAAAATTTTTTGTTTTCAAAAAAGTAGCGTATCATTGCAACGTAATTCTTTGGGCTGATATTCACTTCAGCCACCCGAATAGCGCAGCAGGCATCAAAAAAAATCAATTCCAACTTTATCGTTTTTTAAAGTTTTTTCTCAAAAACTCTTACATCAATTTTTCAACAAAATATTTTAATATAAATTTTACTTAAATGGCTTACGACATTTTACAACTCAACGATTTTTTATTACCCGAATTATTAGAAATTGCTAATACTATGGGCATTAAAAATGCGCAGAAGTTAGAAAAAGACGCTTTAATATATCAGATACTTGACCAACAGGCTTTAACTAAGAAAAATGATATTGCAGCTGCTGAACCTGTGTTGAAAAAAACTAGAGTTCGCAAACCTACCCCCGAAGCTCCTTCGGCTGAACCAAAAAAAGTGGTAGAATCACCAATTAGTAATAGTGAAGCACCCGTTGCTCCTACAACAGAACAAGCTGCACCTGTTGCCGAAAAACCTGTAGTAGAAAAACGCAAACCTATTCAGCACAAAAAACCAATTGTACATGCGCCAGCTGCATCAACGCCAGCAGAAGCCAGTGGAAATATAGCTACACCCATAGCTGAAACAGCTGGCAACCCTGATGCCAATAATATCAACTCAACCGAACCAAATACAGTAGTGGCAGTACTGCCACCTCCGCCACCAACTCAGGCAGCTATCAATGAACGTCATTTACAAAATCAGGAACGCCACCAACGCCAACACCTATTCAATATCGAAATGGAAGGGATGATACCTGGCGAAGGTGTTTTAGAAATGATGCCGGAAGGTTATGGCTTTTTAAGAAGTGCTGACTATAACTATTTGAATTCGCCTGATGATATTTATGTATCACCATCGCAAATAAAACTGTTCGGCTTAAAAACCGGCGACACAGTGGTGGGTACAATTCGCCCACCAAAAGAAGGTGAAAAATATTTCGCTTTGTTAAAAGTGGAATCATTGAATGGTAAATCACCAGAAGAAGTTCGTGACCGTGTGCCATTCGATTATTTAACGCCAATGTTCCCAAATGAAAAATTCAATCTGTGTTATGATGGCGGAAGCTACAGCACCCGATTGATGGATTTGTTTACGCCAATTGGTAAAGGTCAACGTGGATTGATAGT
>CANFST010000069.1 GCA_947449695.1 Chitinophagales bacterium | reverse complement strand
GGAATTTGTTCAATCGGCAATTCAACGCCTAAGTCGCCACGGGCAACCATTACACCATCAGCTTCTAAAATAATTTCCCGTAAATATTCCAACGCTTCGGGCTTTTCAATTTTCGCTATCACTTTGATAAAGCTTTTTTTGCCTTGAATAATTTTTTTGATGTCAACAATATCTTGTGGTTTGCGGACGAATGAAAGCGCAACCCAATCCAGCTCTTGAGCTATGATGAAATCTAAATCGGCTAAATCTTTTTCGGTTAAACAAGGCAACGATATTTTTGTGTTGGGCAGATTAATTCCTTTCTTGCTTCGCAAAACGCCGCCCTGTGGGCATTCTAGCCGCACTTGTTTATTCGCATGGTCAATGCCAATAACTCTCAATTCTATTTTTCCATCATCTACCAAAATAGTTTGACCTACTTCTACATCATCATGCAGATTGGGATACGACACATAAATACGTTGTGCATTGCCCACACATTTTTCGTTGGTAAATAAAATTTGCTGACTCGGAATTAAATGCAACTCGTTGTTTTCGATTTCACCAATTCGCAATTTCGGTCCTTGCAAATCGCCCAAAATAGCAGTGTTGTAGCCATATTCAGCGTTCAGCCTGTGAATATGTTTTATCACCTCCCCATGACTTTCGTGGGTGCCATGCGAAAAATTTAATCGAAAAACATTTACGCCAGCTTTCATTAATTCATACAACATTTCGTACGAACTGCAAGCTGGACCTATTGTTGCAACTATTTTTGTTTTGTTCATTTTGTTTTTTTATGAAGCTAAAATTTTCACCATTTTCAAAATTTGTTTGTCGATGGGTGGATGTTGTTTAATTACATTTTCAAATTTTGTGAACACAATTTTATCATTCATCAATCCTGCCATCACCTGAAAGTTATTATCCAGCAAGGATTCTACGGCTGCAAAACCTAATCGGCTGGCAAGCACTCTGTCGAAATAGGTAGGTGAACCTCCACGTTGAATATGCCCCAACACAGTTGTTCGGGCATCAATATTTGGAAATTTTTGTTTCACTTTTTCTGCAATTGTTATCGCATGCCCTGCATCATCCCCTTCTGCAACAATAATGATGTGGCACATTTTTTTTCGCCGAAAATCAATGCACAAATGTTTGTACAAATCTTCTAAATAAGTAGGCGTTTCGGGAATTAAAATTTCTTCTGCGCCTGTTGCAATACCAGCGTTAAGTGCGATGTAGCCTGCATCTCTGCCCATCACTTCTACAAAAAATATTCTGTCGTGTGCATCGGCAGTGTCTCTGATTTTATCAATGGCATACATGGCTGTGTTCACTGCGGTATCAAATCCTATGGTGAAATCGGTGCCGCTCAAATCTTTATCAATCGTGCCCGGAACGCCTACACATGGCACATTGTATTCATTTTTGAAAACATTTGCACCCGTAAAAGTACCATCGCCACCAATGGCAATTAAGCCATCAATTTTATGTTTTTGTAAATTTTCAAAAGCAATTTTTCTTCCTTCAATAGTTTTGAAATGCTCACTGCGGCTGGTTTTGAGGATTGTGCCGCCTCGGTCGATAATATTGGCAACGCTTTTATTTTCCAATTTTATGAACTCGTTATTTATCATTCCTTCATAACCATGCATAATGCCGCTTACTTGCAAACCTTTAGCCACAGCGGTTCTTACCACTGCTCTGATGGTTGCATTCATGCCTGGTGCATCGCCACCGCTTGTAAAAAGGGCTATGTGTTTCATAGTTGATTTTATTTTATTCTACCCACAATACTTTGTCGCTGTGAGATTTTTCTTTTTGCTTAACCTGCACAAAATACAGTGCTGATGGCAAGTTTGGAATTTCTGTATGACAGAAATTTTCGGTTGCACTTACATTTTTTTCAAAAACTTTTCTTCCCAACACATCATATAATTGGATGCTTGCATTGCCTTCTTTTAATTCATTCCAACGAATGTTGAGTGTGTTGGAGTTGAGATAGGTGGTAAAAAAATTAAGGTTTGTTTTAGTTGGAAACTTTTGAATGCCAACATCTTCACCGCATTGAAATTTTGCAATAAAAATTTGTTCGCCATACTGTCCTCTTGAACCTGTTGTATCATAGTGCAGCGAATCATTTCCAATTTTCATTGGATTGTTAATGTAATCCCCTGTTACAATTGCATCCCCAGTTGAATTAGTAACCATTGCAAATAAATCATCACCACCACTTGCTAAAGCATCTGCACAAATTAATTTTCCATTCGTATCAAATTTTGCTACAAACAAAGGGTCAAACAGAGTATCTACAATAGGGTAATTTAAATGATACCCTGAAAAATTTGCATAATGTGGATGATTATTGGGATACATATCAAATGCTGCCGCTATAAAAATATCACCATTTTTGTTTGATGCTATTGCCTGACCTTGACTTCCATTGATACTTTTAACCCATTTCAAATTTCCATTCACATCATATTTTGAATAGAAAGTATTAAACGCAAATCCCGAATCGGATAAAATAAAAGTGTCAATTTTCATAAACTGACGATACACTCCTGTTACATAAACATTTCCAAATCTATCTGTAGATGCAGCCATTGCGGAAGTAACACCTGAAGAAGAAACACTATCAGAAGTTCTTACCCAAAGAGCTTTTCCTGATGAATCGAATTTTGTCAGAAAAAAACTATTTGATTTATTTAAGATTACACCATTACCAAAATTTATTTGTCTTGTTTGAGTATTGCCAGAAATATAGAAATTATTAAACGAGTCAATTATTAAAGGGGTGTAACCGTTCAACCAATACAACGAATCAATAAAAGATTTTGCCCAAATTATTTTTCCGTTGCTATCCAATTTTGCGATGAAAATATCAGCTGTATAGCCAATCGGCGATGTTTGATACAAAGTATGTAAATCAAATTTGGCAGTTACTGAAAAGAAATTTCCATAGACATAAGTTTCATTTAAGTTGTTTGTTGCAAATTGAAAACCACCACTAAATGTCCCTTCAACTTTTTTTGTCCATATTTTTTTTCCGTTTTCATTGAATTTCACAATGAACATTTCCTGACCATTTGTGGTTGTGTCGTATTTTAATGTATCATTATCAATGACGACATCAGAACCTTGATAAACACCGCCTAAATAAATATTATCATCTTTATCTGTTGAAATTGTCCATCCCAAATTGAAAGAATTACTGGCTGAATCTTGTTTAAAACTTTTAGCCCAAAGAATATTTCCGTTGTCGTCGTATTTTACTAAATAGGAAGTGTTTAAATTATATTTCTCAGATAAAGTGTCATTGCCAAAAATAATTTTTGGATAAGTAAACCAACCAGTGATATAAGTATTGTTGTTTTTGTCAATTGCAATATCAGTGGCTTCATTTGCTAATCCACCATTCGCCGATTTCGTCCAAATCCAATTCGGTTGCACTTGTGCAAAGTTTTGCAGCGAATAAAAAAGAAAAATTATGGTAAGGATTTTTTTCACTGTTTTCAGATTTTGAATTTACAAATCTAACCAATTTATAAAACAAAAAAGCGAAACCATTTTTTGATTTCGCTTTTCAAGTTCCTTCGCTATCGCTCAGGATGACGGCTTCGAGTTATGGTTCGACAAGCTCACCATGACGGTCGTGGTAAGCTTGTCGAACCATCTTTTCAAATTATCACATCATCATATTGGCTAATTATTTTCCGCTTCCATCATCAAATACGCTTTAATAAATCCATCCAACTCCCCATCCAGCACAGGTTGCACATTGCCCACTTCATAATCAGTTCGATGGTCTTTAATTAATTTATAAGGATGTAAAACATAACTGCGAATCTGACTTCCCCATTCAATTTTCTTTTTCGTAGCGTTGAGTTTATCTCGTTCTTCATTGCGTTTTTGCAATTCCAATTCATACAATTTGCTCTTCAACATCTTCATCGCTAACTCCTTATTACCCAATTGGGAACGGTCAGCCTGACAAACCACCACAATACCTGTAGGAATGTGAGTGAGTTGAACTTTTGTTTCCACTTTATTTACATTCTGCCCTCCTGCACCACCACTTCGGGAAGTTTGCATTTCAATATCCGCAGGTTTGATTTCAATTTCGATGGAATCATCCACCATTGGGTAAACCGAAATACTTGCAAACGAAGTATGTCTTCGTGCATTGCTATCAAACGGCGAAATGCGAACCAAGCGATGGACGCCGGTTTCAGCCTTTAAAAAACCATAAGCAAATTCACCTTCAAATTCATAGGTAGCCGATTTTACACCTGCTACATCGCCTTGTTGCAAATCCATTTCGGTAATTTTATAACCTTGTTTTTCGGCATATCGCAAATACATACGCATGAGCATGCCAGCCCAGTCGCAGCTTTCGGTGCCGCCGGCACCTGCGTTGATGGTTAAAACTGCCCCAAAACTATCTTCGGGTTTGTTGAGTGTGGCTTTAAATTCTAAATCTTCCACTTCCTGCAAAGCCTTTTGGTAAGCGGCTTCTACATCATTTTCATTGGATTCGCCAACTTCTAAAAACTCTTGCAGCACACCACAATCTTCTACTGCATCATTTGTTTGCTTAAATGCGTTTATCCAAAACAATTCCGTTTTGATAGATTTCATCACGGTTTCAGCACGTTTGGGGTCGTCCCAAAAATTTGGTGCAAGCGTTAAAGCCTCTTCCTGTCTGTGTTTTTCTATTCGGGTATCGACGTCAAAGAAACCGCTTTAAAGCAGCGGAACGCTCCCGGAGGGCTTTCAAATTATCTGTTGTCATTTATTTTTTTTGAATGGCGAAGATAAGATTAGTTAAGCGCAAGCCATAAAAAAACCTCTGTTGTGTTTTCGCAGCAGAGGTTTTTGAAATTAGAATTCAGAAAAAATTATTCGCCTATTGTGATTTTTTTGGTGCTGCTAAATTGAGTGTTGAAAATTTTCAAAACATAATTACCTGCCGCAACTTGGCTTACATCAAGGCTTTCGGTGATAGTTGGATGAACATTAGTTCTTGAAATAATTTTTCTTCCCATCATGTCGTACAATTCAATTGTGAAATCATTTGAATAAATTGGTTGAATAAAAATGTGCAACATCGTGTTTGTTGGATTTGGAAAAACCAAAAAATCTAATGTTTGATTTTTCAATTCATCCACTCCAACCGTTGGTGGTGTATAGGTTGTAACAGTTTCAGTAATTGTATTTTGCCCTGAAGCCGGACCAGTATTTCCAGCTTGCACTACACCATAATAACTGCCATAAAAAGTGTAAGGAAATGTTGGATTCAATGAAGCATCCAAAGTCATAAAGTAAGCATAAGTGCCACTCGAATATTCGGGCGTAACGCAATAACGACCATTGCTTGCATCTAAATCACCAGCACCATTTGTATAAACAAAATCTTCACACAAATTGCCTAAAGGATAAGTTGCATTTACTGGTGGACCGTTTAATCGAGTGGTTGAAGTAGTTAAGACATAACTACTTTTCAATCTTTTAATTCCGCTAGTAGCACTTGTTGCGCTTGCATAACCATAGGCTCCATAAATGGGATAACCGTCAAATGCATACCCAATCAATGGTGAGTGATGTGTGCTGTCAGTTTGGTCATACAAACATTTTGGACTCACATGATGATGATATTCGCCTTGTTGTTGCGGATGCCCAATGCAATTATCAAAACTTGGATATTCATACATCAAAGCATTTCTGTTCCAAGTGTGATGCGTTGGTCCCGGAGTACTACTCCAATTGTTGGCTGTAGAATCCCACCAATAGCCATCATAAACATTAAATAACGAAACACCATTTATCAAAACACCAATATGTCCCATGCCCACAGCAGTTTTAGCGCCTGTTTGTTGTTGTGGGTGACGAGTAATTTTATAAACAAAATTTTGATTCTGCGCTACATTTGGATTGTTCCAAGGTCCAATTGAATAGCCAGGAACACAAGTGCAACTGACATAAACATTGTTGGTGGCATATTGCACCAACTGACAATTAGAAGGGATGTTGTTGTAGCCGACTTGTCCACCTGGATTAATTATCCAAGAAGTAATTTCAGGGTCTGTAACCTGTGCCAACAAAGCATTGTAGCTGATGGCAATAAAAAATAGTGGTAAAAATAATTTTCTCATGATTAAATTGTGTTTGTTATTTGTTTAGATGTTGTTTTTATTTTTTTCCTTCGCTGGTTTTTGTTTTTTTGAAAAAATCATTCGTGAATTCGTGGCTATGTGTATTTCAATTTTCAAATCGTTTTATTCATTCACCCAATCTCTGAATTTTAAATCATACAGAAACTCTTTATCAGTCAATGTTTTGAGGAATGTCAGCAAATTTTTTTTGTCGTTGTTTTTAAAAATAATTTTTCGTTTCAATGATTTATCAACGATTTCATTTTTCGATTTGTCTTCCGCATAAAAATCAATTACTTCCTCCAAAGTTTTAAATCTTCCATCGTGCATATAAGGATAAGATGCAGCAATATTGCGCAATGTAGGCGTTTTAAATTTTAATGAATCGCGTTTGTCTTTAGTGATTTTCATTCTGCCCACATCTTTTAATTCAGCATCATAAGTCAAACCAATATTGTGAAATGCTCCATCAGTAAAGGTTTGATTGATATGGCAAGCGGCGCAATTCTTTTTAAAAAAACGAAAACCATTTTCTTCTTCTGCCGAAAAACTTTCTTCGCCTCTCATCACTTTGTCAAATTTTGAATTGTACGATTCTAACATTACAAGAAATTGCGCCAATGCTTTCAAAACATGCTGACCAGTTACAACACTATCACCAAATACAACACCAAAGTGACTTCTGTAATAATGTGAGCGATTTAATTTCATCACCACATGCGCCATGTTTTCATCCATTTCAACAGGATTTGTAATTGGACCAAGTGGTTGCAATTCTAAATTTGTAACACCACCATCCAGCATAAAAAATTTGCTCCAAGCCAAATTCACTAATACTGGCGAATTGCGATTGCCCTTTAGGCCATGAATACCGTGGCTTAGTGCATGGTCAATATGCGTAAACCCCGAATATTGTAAATGACAACTATTGCAAGATGTAGAACTGTCTTTCGATAAAATCGGGTCGTAAAATAATTTTCTGCCCAACTTGAAACCAGCATCAGTCAATGGATTTTTTGAAAGATCATACAATGGTTTTGGAAAACCTTTTGGCTGAACAAACTCAATTTTTGAATTTTTAAACGAAGAAAAAATCATCGCAGATGAAATTGCAAAACAGAAAATGAACAATATTTTCTTCGTCAATTTCATTCTTCAACGCTAAACATTTTTTGAAAATGATTTGCCATTTCAACTGCTTCTTTGCCTGGTTCAACAATACTATTTTGTGTCTGTAGATCAACGCTGTTAAATATTTCAGCAAGATTAATGTTGATGTTCAATTTATTTTCAGCAGAAATAATGATTGGATTTTTTAGTTGCAAATGAATCTTTCTAATTGTATTGTTTGGATGTTTAAAGCCACCGATGTGAAATTCAAACGCATGATGAATGCTTTTGCAAATGGGCGAATGACCTTCCAATTTGAAATTAATAAAACCTGAATTCCAAGTCCAATACATCGCATTGCTCACATCCAAATCGCCATCCAATGCGCCTTTCATGTTTTCAATACTATCTACACCCACAAAAAAATCTATCGAAGAAATTTTTTTCAACGACAAATTTTTTAAATCAATTTTCATTGATTCTACATTTTCAACATTCAGCAAATGATAATTTTCATCCACAATTTTTTCTCTCAATTCGTCATCGTTTAACACAATTTTCCCGACATACATTTTAAATGTAGTGATAAAAATAGAATCTTGCGAATGGATGAAATACGCTTTGGTATTAAGTTGTAGCGCAATATTTTTTACAACAGGTCGAAAATTTATTTGCAATTTTTTCTCTGTTGAATAACAGTTCAACAGAGAAAAAAGAAAAAAAGGAAGTGAAATAAAAATGTTCAAACTCAAGTTTTTTTTACTGATGACTGAATACTGCTAACTAATTACTTTCTTATGGATGCTGCGGTGGTGGCTGATTTTGCCCACCATGAATGCGATGCAACACTTCGTGAATAATATCATCAAAATGTTTTTTCTGTTCGTCATTGCATAGTTTTCTCACTGCTTCAAAATGATGAAAGGTAATTAAATCTCTTGCTTTTTGATTTTGCCCAATTTCATTTGCCAAAGCTGTAACCTTTTGTTCATCAGGGGTTTCGTTGTTTAGTAAATCAAAATAATCGTGGTGCAAATCTCTGCTTTGCTCTTCTAACGAATCCATTGCTTCGTGATGTTGGTTGCGTAAAATTTCAAAGTCAGCTTTTTGTTTTTCGGTAAATTTTAATTCACGGCATAAAAATTCACCAGGGTTTTCGCCGCCTTGAATGGGTGGCGGCATTTGTTCAAACCTTTCGTGGTGGCGAATTTGGTGTTGATGTTGCATAAATACAAACGCCAAAATCAGCAAGTTTAAAACAATTAAACCTGCCACCGAAAGTTTCCAAAATTTGATATTGCTATCGTTTTGCATCGCTTAATAATTATACGAATTTTGAATTTCCATTTCCTTTGCCATATTTTCTACTGCCAAATTATTTGTCGGTTGTGTGTGTTGTTGATTAATATACCACAACACCGAAACATTGATGAACACTATTATTACAGCCGCAGCCACCCATTTTATTTTTGTTTGAAAAAAATAATTTTGTGGTTGTGCATTCATGCGTTGTTGAATAGTTTGCCACGAAATATTTTTTGCTTCGGCGGCTTTTATTCCGTCAACGCTTTCCAATATTTCATCAATCCATTTTTCCTTTTGCATACTTTATATAGATGCTGTTTTTAAAAATATCCTTCGATTGGGTTCAACAATTTTTATCAAAATAATTACCCAATATTTTTCTTAAATTTTCTTTAGCTCTCGAAAGTATTGATTCAACTGCACCTTCGGCACATTCCATCACTTCTGAAATTTCTTTCTGGCTTAATCCTTCTACATATTTTAACACAAAACAAGTTTTTTGTCGTTCGTTTAATTTTTCAATAGCTGCAAATAAAATCTTTGATTTTTCTTTTTGTTCCAGCACAATTCCAGGATGAAAAAAATTTTTAGGATGAACAATCGGCTCGTTAGATTCTTCTTTCAATAAATTTACTACATTGCCAAACCGCTTGTTGCGCTTGGCCTTACGAATAAAATCCAACGATTTGTTGATGGTGATTTTATAAATCCAAGTAGAAAGAGTAGAATCGCTTTTAAAATTTTTTATAGAACGATACACCTCAATAAAAACTTCCTGGGTAATTTCTTCGGCATTATGTTCATTTTGCAAAATACCGATAGCTGTATTGAAAATTTTATCTTTAAATAAAAAAATCAACTCACGAAATGCTGATTCATCCTTACTTTGCAGTTTTTGTATGAATTGAATTGAATTCAATCTTTTTAAGTTTTCAATTTCATAGATATTAATTTCTTGGAAAAGTTTAAAATAAAAAAGGTTGGCAAAATCTTCACCAACCTTTTTATGATACTTTTTAACTTAATCAAATTTTCGTCGCTGATACCAGTTGCCACTGACTGTAATACCAAAATTGAATCGGAAAAAATTTTCACTTACTAAATTTGAAGTAGTGCTTCCGTGTGAACCTGTTTCAAAATTAAGATGAATGAAAATAAACATCGGGCGATTTTCTTCTGCTTTAAATGCAATTGGAATGCTTGCACCAGCATTAAAGGAGTAATAATTAAATTGATTGCCTCGAAGATAAATCGGATCCAATCCATAATTAAATCCAAATTTATAAATAGTCCTTTTGAAAATTTGTGATGAAAGAGCATCAGGAGTAAAATATCCGCCTACAGCTAGTTTCCAGCTTTTTTTCAAAGAATCATGTTGTTCAAAGTTTCTGTATAAACTCCAATCTTGTTGTTCAAACTGAGCTCCCAATGCCCATTGACGACCTTGTATCCATTGCACACCAAATGAAATTTTAGCTGGAATTTTTATTTTACCAGTAGTATCAGATAAATACCTTACAGTATCAACAATGTATTCATAATTACCACCATAGCTACTAAACCTTCTCCACACTTCAGTTTGATGGGTTTGTAAATTTGCAGCAGCTGTGTATGTAGTACCAATAATAATTTTATTTTCTTTACCAATTGGTATTACATATTGCAAACCTCCAGTCCAACAAAATCCACCAGGATTTTGAAGACGATAGTTTTCAGCACCTAATGCATGTGCCGAGTCAGGATAAAAAATTTGTGCATCATAAAATATCCTGCCAAACATATAGCCACCTTGCACACCAAGATATAAATTTTTGTATTTAACCCCTGAACCCAACTGAAATTTATACAAATTACCATTCCCACTAAAATTTTGTTTTTCAATTATCGGTAAAGATGTTGCTGAACCAGCTTGAGAAATATTATAGGAAATTTTGCTTTGAGGCAACAAGCTAAAACCAATTCCGATTTTCATTTTTTTTCCATTATGAATCATTGAACCTAAACCTAAATATGCTGGTTGCATATCAAAATATCTTGAACTGTTATTGCCATCGCTTAAAGTGTTCCAGCGCATTTGCAATGCAGCATCAAACACAGTTGATTTTTGTGCTAATGAGGCGTAAGATGCAGGATTGGCAGGGTTTTGCATCCATTCACTTTGAAATGCAGTGCTCAAATTCCCCATCCCCATTGTGCTCTGAAATTGTTGAGGTTGTAAAAAACCAACACCATAGCGACTATAGGGCAAATTTTCTTGAGCGAAAATTTTTGAAATAAAAATTATGGTAAGAATAAAAAGCGAAAATATTTTTTTCATCAATGAATTTGCAAATGATTTAAAATTGAATTTAACCCGATTAAAGTCAAGTTCGGGGCGGCAAAGATGCGATTTTTTAAGTGCTTTTTCAAAAAGTCTGCATCACCGCCTGTGATAACGATTTGCAAGCCGGAATATTTTGCTTCGTAATTTTTTATTATTCCTTCTAACTCTGCAACAGTTCCGTTGATTACACCAGTTAAAATACTTGTTGAAGTATCAGTACCGATTAATTGTTTGATTTCTTTTTTACTGATGAAAGGTAATTTTTGTGTGAAATGATGTAAGGCTTTCAGTCGCATTTCTAAGCCTAACGAAATACTTCCACCCAGATATTCTTGTTTTGAATTAACAAAATCATAAGTAATACAAGTGCCACAATTGATGATAAGCAAATTTGTTTTTGAAAACAAACTTAATGCACCACAACTCACTGCCAATCGGTCTTTGCCTAATGTTTCAGGCGAAGCATATTTGTTTTTCAATGGAATAGTAGAATGATGCGTCAACTCATGCAGTTGTGTAATATCATCCAGATATGCCAGAATGTTTTTCGGTGTTTTTATAACCGAACAAACAATGGAAGCTGATATTGCAGGAAATTTTTTAAAAATTTTCTTTACTTCAGCTAAAGTGAATTTTTCAAACGCTTCGGTGAAAACTATATCATCATTTTCAAACACAGCACATTTGGTTCGGGTATTCCCGAAATCAATGCAAAGCTTAAAACACTTATTATTACTCAATTTGTGAGATTATAAAACTGCAGTTACTGAAATTTCAACATTCACATTTCGTGGTAAAGTTTTCACAGCAACAGTTTCACGAGCTGGAAAATCAGCAGAAAAATAACTGCCATAAATTTCATTTACTTTGGCAAACAAACTCATATCGCTCAGGAAAATGGAAGTTTTTACAATATTGTCAAAACTAATTCCTGCTTCATCCAGCAAAGCTTTGATGTTTGCCATCACTTGTTTGGTTTCGGTTTCTAAATCAGCAATCATTAATTCACCTGTTTGAGGATGCAAAGCAATTTGTCCGCTGCAAAATAAAAATCCATTGGCCTTCACTGCCTGACTATATGGGCCAATCGGTGCTGGAGCGTTGGTTGTATTAATTATTTGTTTGTTCATTTTTGAAATATTTCTGCAAAAATAGCTTTTGTTTCGATTGAAATGATGTTATTACTCATTGAACTATTTCCAACGAAAACAGTTTTGTATTTTCGCATCTCAATTCATAAATAAATCTCAATGTCAACAATAGCAAAACGCATTATCAAAGCACCAACAGGCAACACTTTAACTTGTAAAAACTGGATTTCGGAAGCTGCATTTCGAATGATTCAAAACAACTTAGACCCTGATGTGGCTGAACGTCCGGAGGATTTAATTGTGTATGGCGGAAGAGGAAAAGCTGCAAGAAATTGGGAAGCTTATGATAAAATTATTGAGTGTTTAAAAAATCTGGAAGAAGACCAAACACTCATTGTGCAAAGCGGCAAACCTGTTGGTGTACTGCGTTCACATAAAGATGCGCCACGAGTTTTAATTGCTAATTCCAACTTAGTTGGTAATTGGGCAAACTGGGATGTGTTTACCGAGTTAGAGAAAAAAGGATTGATGATGTATGGCCAGATGACTGCTGGAAGCTGGATTTACATCGGTTCACAAGGCATCGTGCAAGGCACTTACGAAACCTATTTGAGTCTGGCGAATCAACATTTCAAAGGAACATTAAAAGGAACGCTTAATGTTACTGCAGGTTTGGGTGGTATGGGTGGCGCTCAGCCATTAGCCATTACCATGAACGAAGGTGTTTGTTTGGCTGCTGATATGGAAGCATGGCGCATTCAAAAGCGTATTGATACCCGTTACATTGATAAAATGACTCATAGCATTGAAGAAGGTGTACAATGGGCTTTGGAAGCGAAAGCTAAAGGTGAAGCATTGTCTATCGGTGTGGTTTGTAATGTGGTGGAATTGTTACAATATTTAATTGATAAAAATATTCCGATTGATACATTGACTGACCAAACATCTGCGCATGATGAATTGATTGGTTATTTCCCTGAAGGATTAACGGTTGAACAAGCGAATATTTTACGTGAGCAAAATCCAGAAGAATACCGCAACCGCAGTTGGGATACTATGGCAAAGCACGTTCGATTGATGTTGGAATTACAAAAACGTGGAGCCATTACTTTTGATTATGGAAATAATCTTCGTGGGCAAGCCAAAGACAAACGTGGTGTGAAAAATGCGTTTGATTTCCCTGGCTTTGTGCCAGCTTATATTCGTCCGTTGTTCTGCGAAGGAAAAGGTCCTTTCCGTTGGGTGGCTTTGAGTGGCGACCCTGAAGATATTTACACAACCGACCAGGCGATGAAGGAATTATTTCCTGACAACAAAGGTTTGCATCGTTGGTTGGATATGGCAAAAGAGAAAATTGCATTTCAAGGTTTGCCTGCACGAATTTGCTGGATTGGCATGGGCGACAGAGAAAAAGCTGCTTTGAAATTTAACGAATTGGTTCGTGAAGGAAAAGTAAAAGCACCGATTGTAATTGGTCGTGACCATTTAGATACAGGTTCGGTAGCTTCACCAAACAGAGAAACAGAAGCGATGATGGATGGTAGCGATGCAGTAGCAGATTGGCCAATTTTAAATGCATTAATTAACACCGCAGGTGGTGCAAGTTGGGTTTCATTGCATCATGGTGGTGGTGTGGGTATGGGTTATAGCATACATGCAGGAATGGTGATT
>CANFST010000068.1 GCA_947449695.1 Chitinophagales bacterium | reverse complement strand
TCAAATATTGCAAACTATCGGGTGTAACTTTTCTAAATGCTCTCACTGCCGAAAGTGATGTAGCATAAGGTGGTGGCTGATAAGCGAACGAATCTAACAGTGTTCGCAAGGCTTCATTAACTTTATTTTCACCAATCATTTCTTTCAAATAATACATTACCACACTTGCTTTTTGGTAATGAATATATTGCTGCGATTCTGTTTTCATCAAAGGTCTTTCAGCTTCAAATTCGCGGCTTCTGCCACGTAAATAACCATCCATTTCATACTTCAAAAATTTCTTCATTTTGTCTTTGCCAAATTCTTTTTCCATCACCATCAATGCCGAATATTGCGCAAACCCTTCGCTCATCATTTCGCTGCCTTGCATATTTGCTCCGCAAATTTGATGTGCCCAATATTGATGTCCCATTTCATGCGCCACTACATAAAACACCTGGTCAATATCATCTTTCGTTACATTTCGTTCATCAATGATAAAACCAATTCCTTCGCTGTAAGGCATGGTACCAGGAAATGCTTGTGCAAAACTTGCATAACGTGGAAACTCAATAATTCTGCACTGTTTGTGATAATATTTTCCAAAATTATGGGTGTAATAATCCAACGATTTTTGCAGGCTGTTCAACATGTTTGGCACATTATATTCATGCTCTTTGATGTAGTAAACTTCTAAATCAATATCATTCCAATGCTTTCTTTTTACTTCATATTTTGCTGAAATGAAAGAATAAAAATCTAATGATTTTTGGTCGAGATGATAGTTGAAATACCTTTTACCATTGGCTTCCCACGATTTTACTAAACTGCCTGGTGCAATTGCAATTTGGTCAATTTCTGTGCTGATAGTAGTGTTCACTTCTACCCAATCAGCATCGTGGCTGATGTAAGTATTTGCTCTTGCCATTAAATCTTTCTCGTTTAATTTAGGCATTCGCAAACGCTTTGGCAACTTGAGTTTGATGCGTTTGTTTTTGTCTTCAATTTCGTATCTGTTTTCATAACCCAATGTTGGAATGAAATCATTTTTGTTTAAAAATGTTCCGTTTTGTGTAAGTTGAGTAAAAGAAACTTCATTCTCAAACCCTTTTGTGATGCGGCTTACATCGAATTTAATCAAGATGGAATCGTTGGGTTGCAACGGTTTTGCTAAAGAATAAATGCGATAATTTAATCTGGTATCGTTCAATTTCATTTTACTACCATCAATCGAAATTCGTACTGAATCAGGGATTTGAGACAATGTGAAATGCAATTCAGCAATAGGTTGATTGGAAACATTTCTTGCCCAAGCTTCCACGTTGGCTTTCATGCTGCGTTCGTAAGGCATCAAATCAATGTTGTAATTGTATTTATAAAATCGCGGCTGAATCAACTGCTCATATTTTTTGTATGTTTTTTCATAATCAACCTGTTTGTTTTCTTGCTCTTTATCCGAATCGTATTTGTTTAAAATTTTAGTGTTGTAATACATAAAACTACAACACAACACAAACACAAAGGCACACAAACCAATGGCGATTTTATTTTTGTTCAACAACTGTTTAGCATTGGCAAACCTATGCCCAAAGCCAGTTTCTTTGCCTCGGATGTAAAATGAAAAAATAACAAAGCCAATCAACACACAAAAAATAATCCAATAAATATTGAACCAAATGGTCGAAGGAACAAACGGACCAAAACCATTCATATCGGAATAAATAACACTTGGTGTGCCACCAAATTTTATGAGGTTAGAATTGATTTTTAAAACACCCCAAATGAATTGATTCAAAATCACAAAAGCCACAAAAGCAAAATAAGCGATGTAGCGATTGTTGATGAGGTAATGAAAAAACAAAGCGATTACCACCAAGAAAGAAAACGACAGCAAATCCATTACCAACAAGGATTTGAAGTACACACCTAATTCATAACGATGATAACCGAAAGCAGTTTGTGCAATCATGCCAATCAAAATGGTACAAGTCATAATCAGTGCTATCGAAAAAATCATCGCTACTAATTTTGAAACAAAAAGCAATGATGTTTGAATTGGAGTGGCATCTTGAATTTCATTGATTTTTGCATCGCGTTCTTTCCAAACTAAAACACCAGAATAAAAAGTAATGATGGCAATTAAGAATAAATAAAACGCACCTCTGATGCTATCAACAATATTGTATGTTACAGGATATTGCTGTTCGCCATATCCGCCTGTAAAGCTTGTCATTGCTGCAATTAAATTCATCAAACCAATCACTACAATAATGATGAAAGTTGGATTTTTGATTATGGCTTTTGTTTCAAATTTTATCAAAAACCATAAAGCAGAAAATGAAAATTTGTTAGCAGTGTTAGCGGTAAAATTATTGGTTGAAATATTTTTGGTTTCAAATTCTTCTTTAATAATTTTTTCTTTTTTCGCTTTTTCATTTTTTGCGCTGAAAGAAAATTTGAAATAGGCGGCAATTAAAATCAATAAACTTGTTGCTAACCAAATCAATCGGTTAATCAGCAAAGCCCCAACCAGCGGAACTCCATGAGCATTTTTTTCATCCACTGTCATGTATTTTGCAATGATAGCTTCGGGGCGAAAACCAAATGGGTCAAGAATATTTGCTAACCATTCTTTTTCAATATCTCTTGTAAAGCCTGCTGATACTGCATATAACACCAAAATCAACATCGCTCCAACAAACGAAACGATATTGCTACGAAAAATAATTGCCAACGCATACAACAGCACTGCTGCAATAATTGTGTTGGGAATTCCGAAAGTGATGATGCCTTGCAAATGCCCACTCCAAATTATATCGCCGTAGCGATTCGGTTCTGCCCAAGTCATCAAAGGACCTATCAATGCGCCGATAGAAACACCCAAAAGCGGCAATACAGCTATGCTTGCAGCACCAATAAATTTCCCGAAATAATAATCTCGTTTTTTGATGGGTGATGAAAAAACAAATTGATACATGCCGCTTGAAAAATCTCTGTTGGCTGAAGCATTCATAAATGCTGTGGTCATCAACAAACAAATGAGCGACATTACGCCATAATAAGTTTGAATTACATAAGGTGCATTTTTATGAACGCTGCCCACACCGCCGCCAATGCTGATACTATCAGATGATACAGCACCCATCACCAACATGGTGTTGATGAACAAAAATATCCAAGTCATTGGCGAAGTGAGCCAATGTTTCCATTCGTGTTTTATAAATTTCCACATAAAATTTTGGGATTGGTGATTAAACTAATTCATTCAGTTTTGCAAAAAATACATCTTCCAAATTTTCTTCGGCTTTTGAAAATCCATTGCCTAAATCATTTTCTGAAAATGCATGAATCAATGGTTTGCCACCCACCAATTTGCTGGAAATAATTTTGTAGTTAGTTTGAAATTCGGGCAATTGAATTTTATCTACTTTTCGTTCCCAAACTTTTCCTTTGATTTGATACAAAGCATCATCCGTATTGCCACTGAATAACACTTTGCCTTTATCCATGATTGCCATTTGTGTGCACAATTCTCTTACATCTTGCACAATATGCGTAGATAAAATCACAATTATATTTTCGCCAATTTCACTTAAAATATTGTAGAAACGATTACGTTCGCCTGGGTCTAATCCAGCAGTTGGTTCATCCACAATCACCAATTTCGGGTTGCCAATTAAACATTGCGCAATGCCAAATCGTTGGCGCATTCCACCACTATAACTGCTCACTGCTTTTTTTCGATGTTCGTATAAATTTACCTTGTTTAGCAATTGATTGACCATTTCTTTTCTTTCACTTCCATTACCAAAACCTTTTAGCAGAGCCAGATGGTCAAGTAAGTCGACAGCAGATGTTCTTGGATAAACACCAAACTCTTGCGGCAAATAACCCAACACTTTTCTCACCGATTCTTTATCATTCAGTACATCAATTTCACCTAAATGAACCGATCCGCTATCGGCATCTTGCAGTGTGGCTAATGTTCGCATCAAAGATGATTTGCCTGCGCCATTTGGACCCAGCAAACCAAACATACCTTTGTTTATGGTGAGCGATACATCATTCATCGCATGCACACCATTGCTGTATTGCTTGTTGAGATTTTTGATAATTAAATCCATTGCTAAATTTTGTAGTGGTTAAATGATTGAGAATTTCAAAGCTAAATAATTAATCGTTTGATGGTGGAGAAAAGTTACAACGGATGAGATTTTATTTTTGATTTGAATCCGTTTTAATATCTAAATTGATTACATCATTAAATTGACTTAACTTAAATTCAACGAATAAAATAATTCCTTTGGTTTTTAAGTAAATCTATTAAAGAAATGCCTTGAAGATGAATTTGGAGGGAAAGGAGCAATTAACTCGTAAGATTTATTTCAAAAGTATTCTTTTTGAAAAATAGAATTCTCTAAATAATAAAATGAATTTTATTATCGGCTATAATGCTTTTTGGTCAAGGGATTTAGTGCTAAATAAAAAAAGGACTTATCAAAATCTATCTGATAAGTCCTTCTTGGTAGCCTCAAGGTTGCAATTATCGAACTTTATTACTGATTTTCAAAGGATAAGTGAGTTTAAAAAAAATCTTCAAAACATTTAATAAGATAAACGCTTGTTTTTTTTACGCAGCATCTAATTTATTTCATGGAATGAAGTGCTATTTTATTTCCTTCTGTGTCTGTAATATGAGCCATAAAACCATTTCCGCCAATAGAAGTTTTTGGTAAAAGAATTTTACCGCCTGCCGCCTCAACTTTAGAAAGTGGAATACTTAAATCATCACCACCATTCAAATAGATTAATGACCCTGTCATTGATGGTTCGTAACCTTCGCCTTCAACTATTCCGCCTGTAACACCGCCGTTTTGCATATCACCTGGCAATATGCCATACTTGAAAATTGGGTGTGGCATTTCTTGAATTTCTGCATCTAATAATATTGCATAAAATGCTTTTGCTCTGCTGAAATTTTTTACTGGAATTTCAAACCAGTTGATTGAACTTGTCATTCGTTTTGATTTTTAATTGTTTATTTAGTTAATGAAATTATTTTTTCTTCTTGCTTGCTTTGGCTTTGCTGTTAAACGCTAAGCAAAGATTTATCCAGTAGTCAAATTCCTTTTTCGATTTCATGCCTGTATCATTCACCATTACATAGCCTTTCATGGGTCGCTTTGTAAAATCCATTGTTCTGCAACCAGTTTTTTCAATGGCTATTCCGTGAAAATCGGGATTGATGCGGCACATCATTTCATCTTTGATAATTCCCACACACATTTTATCATTTACCATAAATGTTAAACCACCCATCATTTCTTTTTCTTCAATGATTGGAAGATGTTGCAATGCTTCACGAATACGGGTTGCTAATTTTTGGTTGTAAGCCATGCTTTATTTGATTAACAAATTGAAACTGTACTAACATTTTGCCTTAATGCATTTTTTTCGAGCTCAACTACTAAAGTATATTGTTCGGGAATATTTCCTGTATCCTTTATACCAAAATTGGCAATGGATTGAAAACCAAATTTACCATAATAATTAGGTTCGCCAACTAAAAAAACTGCCTTAAAACCAAGCTTAAATGCTACCTTCAAACTGTGCTGAATTAAAGCTGCGCCTATGCCATTTTTTCTAAACTCTAATTTAACACATACAGGCGATAATAATAATGCTACCCAATTTTCATTTTCGGATGAAACAATTGTTTTAGTAATCATGATATGCCCAATAATTTCATCTCCTTGTTTCGCTATGAACGCAAGCTCAGGAATATATCTATCGCTTTTTCGCAATTCAGTTACATAATCATGTTCATCGCCATCTGCATGTTCAGCTGTTTGAAATGCTAATTTCACAAGGCTGTATATTTCTGAATAATCTTTTTCAGATTCTATTTCAATTACCATAAGGCTTATTAATTTTTTGTTTCTGCGTAAGATTTAAGTCCATCGAAAAACTTTTTTATTCCTGTGTCTGATTGTTTACGAATCATCATTGCATCCATCAATTTTCCGAGCAATCCAAATTTAACGGTGTATTGCATCACCTGTTTTACTTTTGTTTGATTGCCTACTTTTTCAAAGCTGTAGCTGTGTGTTAAACCTTTGATAGGGAAAGAGCAATCCGTTAATTGATAGGTTAATTCTTCGTTAGGTTTGAACACTGTTACTTTTTCGTCAAACCAATTTTTGCCGTCGAGCATCAATACTTTTCTTTTAGCTCCGATACCTGTTTTTTCTGTGGAAAGCAAAGTTGATTTTTTTACTGTCGGGTCGTATTGGTCTAAAAGTTCAAGGTTAGTAAGCATTGACCAAATCTTCTCAATGCTTGCATTTACAGTGATTTCGTTGTGAATAGTTGCCATGATTTTTTTGTCTTTAATTAACTACTTGTTTTTTACAAGTAGCAAATATAATTAACTACTTTTAATTTGCAAGTAGTTTAAAAAATTTTATTTTTGCACCATGTCAAAACAAAAACGCAAATCAGATTGTCCAATAAATTTTGCCTTGGAAATTTTTGGAGATAGGTGGACTTTTTTAATTGTTCGTGATTTAATGTTTAAGAATAAACACTATTATGGTGAGTTTCTTGGAATGGAAGAAAAGATTGCAACAAACATTCTTGCTGATAGATTGATACTGCTTGAAGAAAATGGAATAGTTACCCGAACTATTGATGAAGCACACAATTCAAAGAAGATTTACAGGCTCACTAAAAAAGGAATTGACTTGTTGCCGTTGCTAACCGAAGCAATTCTTTGGTCAGCAAAGTATGATAAATCAACTGCTGCCGATTCAAAGTTTATCCGCAAAGCAAAAAAAGATAGAGTTGGTTTGTATGCTGAAATCAGCGAAAGTTTAAAGTGATTTATTAAGTAAAACCAAGAGGCGGACTTTGCCCTACCTTTTTTGCTTCGTAATCAAAACTGTCTGTAACAAATGTTTCCAAAAAGATGTTGGATTAATTAAACCTTGTGGCACTTTTTAAAAAATCAGAAATGAATATTTCATCCCAAAACTTTGTCCTTATTGCCTTGATTGGTATTGCAGGCGGTTTGTTAAGTGGCTTGTTAGGCTTAGGTGGCGCAATTATAATCATCCCAGCTTTAGTAATGTTAATGGGCTTTTCACAAGAAATGGCGCAAGGCACAACATTAATGATGATGGTATTTCCTGTGGGAGCAATGGCAGCATTTCAATATTATCAAAAAGGATTTGTAGATATAAAAGCTGCTTTGATTATGGCTGTATTCTTTTTCATTAGCGGTTACTTTGGGGCAAAATTCGCCACACAAATTCCGCAGGAAATTTTAAAAAAATCTTTTGCAATTATGTTGGTTACCATTGCAATTAAAATTTGGATTCAAAAATAAATCAAATAAATTATGAGTCAATTTTGGAACGATAGATACGCTCAAGAAGAATATGTGTATGGCACAAATGCTAACATCTTTTTTGCTGATGAATTGAGTAAACTTAATGCAGGAAAAATATTGCTGTCATGCGAAGGTGAAGGTAGAAATGCAGTGTTTGCAGCTAAGCAGGGTTGGGCAGTTGAAGCCTTTGATAACAGCGAAGAAGGCAGAAAGAAAGCTTTGCAATTAGCTCTTCAAAATAATGTAGCCATCAATTATAAAATAGCGGATGCAATGGCTATTGAATATCCTGCCGAAAGTTTTGATGTTGTTGCTTTAATTTATGCTCACTTTCCAGCCGACATTCGCAAAACAATTCATCAAAAAATTTGCAATTGGCTCAAACCAAACGGAGTGGTTTTATTAGAAGCATTTAATCCTGTTCAATTGAATAATGATTCAGGCGGACCAATTGATGTTACTATGCTTTACACCGAAAAAATATTAAGTGAAGATTTTGTCGAGCTTAATTTGGAATACCTTTTATCACATCGAATTTATTTAAACGAAGGAAAATTTCATAAAGGTGTTGCAGATGTTATTCGATTAATCGGCAGAAAAAAAACAACCTAACAAAATGAAACTGCCAGCCGCAAAAGACCTGATATTTGTAGCCATTCAGCTCATTCTATTTGTGTTTTATTTCACCCCGATGATTGATTTTCATTTTTCAATTTCGTTGATGATGAAAAATATCTCGTTGGTTTTTGCATGGATTGGTTTGGCGATTATTCTGATTGCATTATTACAACTCAATAAAAATCTTACCCCATTTCCTACACCAAAATCAAACAGCAATTTAATCAAAGTCGGCTTGTATAAATATGCCCGTCATCCAATTTATTCAGGCATTATTCTATCCACAATTTTCTTTGGTTGCTATCATCAAAGTATGTGGAAAATTGCAATCGGATTTTTGTTGTTTGGTTTGTTTCTCTTCAAATCAAAATACGAAGAAGGAATGCTTGCTAAAAAATTTTTTGATTATGCTGATTATCAAAGACAAACTTTTCGATTTTTTCCATTCCTTTAAAACGTAGCATTCATAATGCTTTCAGTCAATTGAAACATTTGTTACCAACTCTTGATTTGCAACAGTTGAACTTTGCAGAAAATTATTTCAATGAATCTCATTATTAAATACAAACTCACCATCATTGGCGTAATTGTTGGCTCAGTGGCTGGCTATGCCTATTATCATTTTGTGGGTTGTGCAAGTGGCACATGCCCCATCACATCCAAACCATTAAACAGCTCGTTGTATGGCGCATTGATGGGAGGCATTTTATTTAGCTCATTCAAAAAAGAAAATTCAAAAACAAAATAAACATGAACGTAGAAAAAATTATCACCGAAAAACAAGGAACAATTGTAGATGTGCGTACACCCGAAGAATTTATGGGAGGCAATGTAGCCGGTTCTATTAATATTCCATTACAAGAAATCGAACAGCAAATGGCAGCAATTAAAAACTTAAAATCACCATTAGTATTATGTTGTGCATCAGGCAACAGAAGTAGCATGGCAACACTCATCTTATCAAAGCAAGGCATCGAATGTTACAATGGTGGAAGCTGGTTCAATGTCAATCATTATCAATCAAAATCTTAAATCATGATAAACGCAATTAAAAATATATTAGGCTTTGGTCCTAAAGTAGATTATGCAGCATTGCTAAAACAAGGAGCTACTATTATTGATGTACGCACCAAAGACGAATATCAAGGTGGACACATCAAAGGTTCGGTAAATATTCCTTTACAGAATTTGCAAAACAATTTATCTAAAATAAAAAAGGATAAACCCGTTATCACTTGTTGTGCATCAGGTATGAGAAGTGCATCGGCTAAAAGTATTTTAAAATCAAACGGCTTTACCGAAGTTCACAATGGTGGCGGATGGATGAGCTTACAAAACAAAATTTAAAAACATGGAACCACATTATTACAATGTAGATGTCAATTGGAACACCGACCGCAAGGGCGTTATGTGTTCACCCGAATTAAATCTTGAAGGCAGTTGTATCGAAGTAGCCACACCACCCCAGTTTCCAAAAGGTATGCCTGGGATTTGGTCGCCCGAACATTTGTTCACCGCTGCTGTTAGTAGTTGTTTGATGACAACATTTTTATCTATTGCCGAAAATTCAAAATTAGCTTTCACTAATTTTAGTTGCAAATCAAAAGGAAAATTAGAACAGGTAGAAGGCAAATTTATGATGACCGAAATTATCCTTGAACCAACAGTAACCATCACAGAGGAAAAAGACCGTGAACGGGCTGAACGAGTTTTACAAAAATCAGAAGCAGCTTGTTTAATTTCCAATTCAATCAAATCAAAAGTTACCATGATTTCAACCATTAAAATAGGATAAAATGAAAACAACATTATTAACTGGTTGGCATTTGATGCGTTGGGTGCGATTAGTATTTGGAATTTTTATTGGCATTCAATCCATCCAAACACACGATATAATTTCAGGATTATTAGCTGGATTTTTTTTGTATCAAGCTATCACTAATACAGGCTGCTGTGGTGTAAGTGCTTGTGCAGTGCCTATTTCAAAGCCAAACAAAACAGAGGATATAGAATTTGAAGAAATAAAAACAAAATAAAATGGCAACAAAATTTTCAGCAATCATCAACAGCGAAACACCAACTTTAGTAGATTTTTTTGCCGAATGGTGTGGTCCCTGCAAAGTAATGAAACCCATTTTAGAAGAACTAAAATCTAAAATTGGCGACAAAGCTAAAATCCTAAAAATTGATATTGACAACAATCCACAAGTAGCCAATGCATATAAAATACAAAGCGTTCCAACGCTTATTCTTTTTAAAAAAGGAGAAATAAAATGGCGACAATCAGGCGTTGTTTCAGCCAGCAATCTTCAACAAATCATTCAACAAAATTCAAACTAAATGAAAAAATATTTCAGCGTATGTTTTATAGCTATTGCCTTTTTATTCAACAGTTGCGACAATGTTCAATCAAATGCAACGAACACAAATCTTTCGGCAACTGAATTTGCAACAAAAATAAAATCGTTGAAAAGTGTTGAAATTATTGATGTTCGTACGCCAGATGAATTCTTAAAAGGACATTTGCAAAACGCAAAAAACTTTGATTGGAATGGTGATAATTTTGAACAACAAATTGCAGCATTAGATAAATCAAAACCTGTGATGGTCTATTGTTTAAGCGGTGGCAGAAGTTCTTCGGCAGCAGCAAAAATGCGTTCGGAAGGTTTTAAAGAAGTGTACGAATTAGATGGCGGCATCATGAAATGGAGAGCAGCTAATTTGCCTGAAACTACTGATAATGCAAGCGTTTCAAAAGGTATGAGCCAACAACAATTTAATGATTTACTCAAAACCGATAAATTAGTATTGATAGATTTTTATGCTGATTGGTGTGGTCCTTGTAAAAAAATGAAACCTTCTTTAGATGAAATTTCAACAGAGATGAAGGATAAAATAATTGTGGTTAGAATTAATGCTGATGATAATCAAGCGCTCTGCAAAGCCTTACAGATAGATGCTTTGCCCACCTTGCAATTGTATAAAAATGAAAAACTAATTTGGGCGAATACTGGTTTTTTAGAGAAAAATGAAATTGTGAAGCAAGTCAAGTAGTTTGATTCTAATAAAAAATTTACGGATAGCTTATTCCTTTAAAAATGAGTCATTTTCTTGCTTTTCACTTTCATGAATATCATGCACATATTGGTCTTTCAGGTGGTCATAAAAGGAATGACGACTTATAAAGTTTGCAACCAAATTGGCAGCTAATGCGGTGAGCATTAAATAGAAAATAATGTTGTGATTGTTGGTCATTTCAATCACCAAAATAGAAGAGGTAAATGGGCTTCGAGTGATGCCAGTTAAAAATCCAACCATGCCGCAAAGTATCATCAAATTAGTTTCGGTTTCGGATAAATGAAACCAGCCAGAAAGCACTGCGCCAACGCTTGCACCAGCACTTAATGAGGGCGCAAAAATGCCACCAGCAGCACCAGTTGAAAATGAAATAATTGGTCCGATGGTTCTTAAAATCGGCATGTACCACACCATAGTTTTGTTGCTGGAAAACAAAGTAGTTTCCATCAATTCTTTGCCCGAACCTAGCACACTTTTATTTACCCAAATGGCTAACGCTGCAATCACTAATCCGCAAATCAAAACATAAATTATTTGGGATAAGTTGCTTTTCAAATTGCGTTTCTTTTTGAAAGCAAACAAAATAATTTTTCCCATTCCACTGCCGCCCAACCCAGTAATAACAGCCAATGGCAGCACAGCGCAAATCATCCACAATGAAAAATCATTCAACTTTGGATAACCCAAATAAAGATAAGGTCCTAACAAACTTAAAGCAGTCATTCCTGCAATGATTACACCAGTGAGCAATGCCGATTTAAAAAAATTGAAATGGGTTTTTGTCAGCTCTTCAATAGCAAATACAATTCCACCCAAAGGTGTGTTAAATGCTGATGCCAAGCCTGCCGCAGCACCTGTTACAATCATATTTCTTCTCGAAATTTTTGGATACCATTGTGGCAATAAATCATTTATCCTTTTGAAAATAGAAGCAGCAATTTGAATGGTTGGTCCTTCTCTACCAATTGCGCCGCCACCAAAAACCATCACCAAACTTGAAATTATTTTCACCACAATAATTCTTATGCTCAACAATTTGTTCACCTTATAACTGTGATTGGGTGTGGTCAATTCAATGGCTGCACTTACTTGCGGAATGCCGCTTCCACGGGCATAAGGCGAAAATTGATGCACCAAATACCAAGCCACAAAAAATGTGATTGGAGTAATTAGGAGTAACCAAATTCCGAAGTGAGCGTACATAAATTGTGTTCCCATTTCAGCCCATGAAAATAATTTAGCGTACAACACTGCAATCAATCCTGTGATAATTGCACCTAACCAAAATGGCAAAGCATTCAGCAAATTCTTTTTGAAAGATTGATTGCTGATGGCATCAAACTTTCGTTTGAGCAATTGCCTAAAGTTGTTGATTATTTTCATGTAACAAATTAACCGTTAGGATATAGAACCTAATTTTATTGGGTTCAAAGTTAAATGAGCTTAACTTCGTTTTTACATTAGTTTTGTAAACAGAACTTAATTCAAAAAAACAAAGGCTTAAGTAAAAATGGATTATTACGCCATCATAACATTTATTATTGGCTTACCCAATTTGTTTTTACCGATTAAAGACAGGTTCACTCAAAAAGAACTTAAGGTAATTGTTTGGGGCGGTTTACGAGGCGGCTTATCTATCGCTATGGTATTATCATTACCACTTGGCGAACAACGCAATACCATTTTAATTGCAACTTACGCTTGTGTTGTTTTTAGTATTATGGTACAAGGGCTAACGATTGGAAAAGTGGCAATTAAAAAATAAAGAAAGGAACTTTTTTAATTGTTATTAACTGAAGTGTAATTAGATAAAACAAAAAGTTTTATCAAGAATTATTTACAATTCCAATCCATTCACATCCGTTGTCAATATCTCACTCATGTAATCAAAAAATGGGCGCATGTTTTTAAAAGTTTGATTCGCTTCATTCAAAAAATATTTGCTCAAAACTTCCTTGTCGGTAAATTTTTTAATCAACAAAAATTGTTTGTAGCGCAATAAATCAATTGCTTCATTATCTGCATCAAATCCTTTGGGTGCAGTTTTTAATTGTTCGCCTTGCAGTGTTCCGAAAGTATTGATGAACGATTTACTTTTCAAAATTTTCCTTAGTGGTGTAGCATCAAATGCGAACTCATCTCTGATGCGTTTCAAGTCGTCATTATTAGGTCCCCAAAAACCACCAGCAATAAAACTATTATTGGGTTCGATATGAAAATAATAACCACCTCGGCGCAGTTTAGTAGCTCGTTTAAAGCCACCGCTCCAGTTTATTTTGTAAGGCGTTTTATCTTTTGAAAATCGAGTATCGCGATAAATTCGATGCAAACTTTTTTTACCCGATACAGTTTCAATCACATCATGTACATTCATTTTTTGTAACAACGCTTCGGCAAAATTTTCTAAAAAACTTTGCTCATGAATGAATTCATTTTTGTGCTGATTAAACCAATCACGATTATTGTTTTGTTTCAATTGTTTTAAATATTCTAAACAAGAAAGTGGAAGCGAATTTGTATTTTCTTTTGACATAAAATCGAATGTAATGAATTCAATTTAAAGGTATTTTTTTATTGTCATTCACTTCTCTATTTTATCATAATTTTTTGATTTAGATTTGAGCCTATATAAAAAATCTACCTAAAATATTGGTTCATAAAATGGCGAAAGAAGTAAAAGAAAAAAGCATTGAAGTTTCCTTATGGGAAACGGCTAATAAACTAAGAGGAAGCGTTGAGCCTGCCGAATACAAACATGTGGTGTTAGGATTAATTTTCTTAAAATTTGCCAGTGATAAATTTGAAGAACACCGCAAAAAATTAATTGCAGATAAAAAGGAAAAATATATTGAATTGCCTGACTTCTACAACATGAGCAATGTATTTTTCTTAGAAGAAATTTCACGGTGGAGCTACATTGCTAAAAAAGCAAAACAGCCCGACATTGCATTAATAATTGACACTGCCCTACACACCATTGAAAAAAATAACAAAGCACTGAAAGGTGCATTGCCCGATAATTATTTTTCACGATTAGGATTAGATTATACTAAGCTGGCATCGTTGATTGATGAGATAAGTAATATTGATACCATCAAAGACCAACAGCAAGATATTGTAGGCAAAGTGTATGAATATTTTCTTTCAAAATTTGCATTGGCAGAGGGAAAAGGTAAAGGCGAATTTTATACACCTAAAAGTATTGTAAACCTGATTGCCGAAATGATTGAACCCTACAAGGGAATTATTTATGACCCTGCATGTGGCAGTGGTGGCATGTTTGTGCAGAGTATAAAATTTATTGAAGCACATCAAGGCAACACAAAAAACATTGCCATTTATGGGCAAGAATACACCAACACCACTTACAAATTAGCTAAAATGAATTTGGCAATTCGTGGCATTTCAGCCAACTTAGGTGAAAAAGCTGCCGACACTTTTGCAGATGACCAGCACAAAGATTTGAAGGCTGATTTCATTATGGCGAATCCGCCATTTAACCAAAAAGATTGGAGAGCTGAAAATGAATTGATTGACGACCCACGATGGAGAGGCTATGATGTGCCGCCCAAAAGCAATGCTAACTATGGTTGGATATTGAACATGGTGAGCAAACTTTCAGATAATGGTGTGGCTGGTTTTGTATTGGCAAATGGCGCATTGAGCGGCGGCGGCGAAGAATATAAAATACGCCGAAAGCTGATTGAAAATAATTTGGTGGAAGCAATTTTAGTTTTACCAAGAAACTTGTTTTATACCACCGATATAAGTGTTACGCTATGGTTTGTAAATAAAAACAAAAAAGCAAGAAGTGTTGATTCCAATGGAACAACCAAAAAATATCGCAATCGTGAAAGTGAAATTTTGTTTATGGATTTGCGACAATTAGGTGAACCTTTTGAAAAAAAATACACACAGTTTTCGGATGCTGATATTCAAAGAGTAACAAGTACATACCACCAATGGCAAACTAAAGAAATTGAAAACATTCCAGAGTTTTGTTACAGTGCTTCATTGGAAGAAGTAACGAAAAAAGATTTCTCGTTAGTGCCAAGTAAATACATTGAGTTTGTAAACCGTGATGAGAATATTGATT
>CANFST010000067.1 GCA_947449695.1 Chitinophagales bacterium | reverse complement strand
ATCAGCGGTTATCATATTGCTGAAGCTGGCGCCAATCCTATCACTCAGCTTGCTTTCACTTTAGCAAATGGATTTACTTATGTAGAATATTATCTGAGCCGTGGAATGAACATTGATGATTTTGCACCAAATCTTTCATTCTTCTTTAGCAACGGAATGGACCCTGAATATTCGGTGATTGGTCGTGTGGCTCGTAGAATCTGGGCCAAAGCAATGAAGTTGAAATACAAAGGCAATGACCGTTCGCAGAAATTGAAATACCATATTCAAACCAGCGGACGCAGCCTGCATGCGCAGGAAATTGATTTCAACGATATTCGTACAACATTGCAAGCTTTGTATGCGATTTATGATAATTGTAATTCGCTGCACACCAATGCTTATGACGAAGCGATTACAACACCAACCGAAGAAAGTGTTCGCCGTGCCATGGCAATTCAATTGATTATTAATCGTGAATTGGGAACTGCGAAAAATGAAAACCCAAATCAAGGTTCGTTCTTGATTGAAGAATTAACTGACTTAGTAGAAGAAGCTGTGTTGACTGAATTCAAACGCATTACTGAACGTGGCGGTGTGTTGGGTGCCATGGAACGCATGTATCAACGCAATAAAATTCAGGAAGAATCGATGTATTACGAACATCAAAAACATACAGGTGAATATCCAATTGTAGGTGTAAATACTTTCCTAAACTCAAAAGGCTCACCAACAGTGATTCCTGCGGAAGTAATCAGAAGTACAACAGAAGAAAAAGATTTTCAAATCAATGCTGTAGAAACATTTCAAAAACGTAATGAAGCAAAAAGTGCTGCAGCATTAAAGCGCCTGAAAGATGTTGCTATTGCAAACGGAAACCTATTTGCCGAATTAATGGAAACCGTAAAATATTGTTCATTAGGACAAATCAGCAAAGCCTTGTATGAAGTGGGTGGGCAGTATAGAAGGAGTATGTAGGATTTGATTATTGATGATTTATGATTGAAAAAATGAGTACCTTTATTTTTAATATTTAAGCTATGAAAAAACTTTTACTTTCTGTTTTATTTTTGAGTTTGATGATTGGTGCGAAGGCGCAAAATCATGGTACAACCATTAATTGGGGATTATCAGGAACCTATAGAATTGATAGCTGTAATTTTAATTCTGGGTGTAGTCTAATTATAATTGACACATCAGCTCAAAACATTTGGCAGCAAGGAATTTCTAACAAGTCTTTTTTTGGAAATACAAAAGGAATTTTTACAGATTCAACACATGTTTATCCCATAGGTAATCATTCAATCTTTACGCTTTATTTCACGAACATTAATTGGGGAAATTTAATATTTCAGTTCGATCACAAGTTTGAAACAGATTCAGCTAAAGATGGTGGCTACATTGAATATTATATCGGCGGAGATTCATCTTGGCACAATGTACTTTCGAACTGCAATTTTGATTGCCCGGATGCAATAAACACTCAAAATTTTTATTCCAATTCAGATTCAATTATAAATCAAGAAATTGGATTTTCAGGAACTTCAAACTGGATGACATCTTATTTAGAAATAATAAGGTATTACCCTGCAAGAATGAAAAGCGGCAATAACATTGGTGGTTTAAGATTTCATTTTATTAGTGATTCTGTTCAGACAAATAAAGCAGGATGGATAATTAAGAACTTTCAAATTTATTTAGTTGATTTAGGAAGTGGGATAAATGAAATTAAAAATGATGTCGCTAACATTTTCCCCAACCCAACATCTTCATCATTCACTATCAAAAAATCTACGAATGAAAATTTGCAATTTCATCTTTACAATTTAATCGGACAAAATGTGTGGAATGAAAATTTGACAAATGAAACCACAACCATCGAAAGAAACGGGTCGCCTGCGAATGCTTATTTGTTCAGCATTACAAACCAGGAAGGAAAAATTGTACAAACTGGGAAAGTGATTTTTGAGTAAAGTTAAAATTTTACAAACTGCCATTTATTTTCCTGATTTAAGTTTTAAAAAATTATTTTTGCATAAATGAAGAAACTCGACAGGCTGATTCTTCGGTCGTTCATTCCACCATTTATTGCAACATTCTTTATCACACTTTTTGTGTTCCTCATGCAATTTGTGTGGAAATATATTGATGATATTGCTGGTAAAGATTTGGGCATTCTGGTGATTGCAAAATTATTGTTTTACACTTCGGCAAGCCTGGTACCATTGGCGTTGCCGCTGGCTTGTTTGCTGGCTTCTATCATGACGATGGGTAACTTAGCCGAGCATCATGAACTCACAGCATTTAAAGCTGCTGGCATTTCGCTTTTTCGCTTTATGCGTTCCATTATTTTCGTAGGCGTTGTGCTGTCCATCACTGCATTTTTATTCAACAATTATATCATACCAATCGCCAATTTAAAATCGGGTACTTTGTTGTATGATGTAAGAAATAGTCGCCCTGCGTTCAGCATCAAAGAAGGAATTTTTTATAAAGGCATTGAAGGATACGCTATCAAAGTAGGCAACAAAGATGCAGATGGAAAAACGATTCATGATGTGATGATTTACGACCACACCAGCGGACGTGGCGATGATAATATCATTGTGGCTAAAGATGGTGAATTGATGACTACTGATGATAAAATGTTTTTGGTTTTAACTCTAAAAAACGGGTCGCATTATCAGGAAATGATTCCTAAAAATAATGAGCAGGCCGAGTTTGTAAGAAGTGATTTCAAGGAATACAAAAAATATTTCGACATGAGTGGCTTCAAGCTGGAACGCACTAATGAAAGCATTTTCAAGGATAATTATCAAATGATGAACTTGAGTCAATTAGTAAAACAGATTGATTCAATTAAAAAAAGAAGAACAATTTTTTATGTGCAATTGCACGAATTAATCAAACGATTTTATCATTTTGAAAATTTGCCTGATAGTAATTTATCAAAAGTAAATTCGCCAAAAATTGCCGGCACATTTTATCAATCTTTAAATCCTAAAACTCGAATCAAAACTACTGAACAAGCTTATAGCATTGCACAAGAAGTGAGAACTTACATCAATAACACTTCACGTGATGTTGGTTTTTCTGATGAAAACGAAGCGAAATATCGCATCGAACAACAACACAAGTTTTCGTTTTCAATTGCTTGTTTGTTGTTGATTATGTTAGGCGCTGCATTAGGTGCCATCATCCGAAAAGGCGGATTGGGTATGCCTCTAGTGATGGCTGTCATCTGCTTTGTAATTTTTCATGTGAGCAATATGACTGGGCAAAAATTTGCCGAAGGCATGAAAATACCTGTGTGGCTGGGCTGTTGGCTGCCATTGTTTGTGTTATCGCCCATTGCTGCTTATGTGATTCGCAAAGCGATGCAAGATGCTTTGGTATTTATTTCGTTTGATTATCGCTCGGTTGTTGGCAGGTATCAAGCCATCAAAAAATCAATCAATATTTTTAACCAGTTTGTAAAACATACCTAAAAATGATTGCATTTTTTTTATTAAAACAAAAATCCAATCAACTATTCATTTGGCTATATCTATTGTTGGTATTGGTTTTAGCAGCATTGCAAATATTTTTTTCGCCTACAGTTTTATTTCAATTTATCAATCAATTTGTGAATGAAAAACTGAATTTGTTTTTTGAAATTTTTACCTGGATTGGTAGTGGCTGGACTTATGGTTCAGTTTGTTTGTTGATTTTATTTTTCAATCGAAAATATTTTTGGTTGTTTGTTGCCAGTTTTGCTGCAACCAGTTTAGTAGCTCAAGCCATCAAATATTTTTCATCAAATGTTGCCCGACCAGTTGAATTTTTTTCTCAACAGAAAATCTCTATTAATTTTCCCTTAGGTGCTGAAGAGCTACATTGGAACAGCTTTCCAAGCGGACACACCACTTCTGCTTTTAGCCTATTTTTATTATTGTCTTTGATTTCAAAAAACAAATGGATTGTAGTATCCTGCTTCATTGGAGCAGCTTTAGTTGCACTTTCAAGAGTTTATCTCACTGCTCATTTTGTAAGAGATATTTATTGGGGAATGATTTTCGGTGTTGAAACCACAAGCATCATTTTGTTTTTATTTCGCAAAAAAATACTTTAAATTTTCATCTCGGGCACATCGCCTTCGATAATTAATTTGCCAGCTGTTTTCGATTTGATTTCTTCAACTGAAACACCTGGAGCCCTTTCAATTAATTTGAATCCTTGCGGTGTTACATCCATCACACACAAATCACTCACAATTCGTTTCACACATTTTACACCTGTTAATGGCAAAGTGCATTTCGGTAAAACTTTGCTTTCACCCTTTGGATTGGTGTGCATCATGGCTACAATAATATTCTTTGCAGAAGCTACTAAATCCATTGCGCCGCCCATGCCTTTTACCATTTTGCCAGGAATTTTCCAGTTGGCAATATCACCTTCTTCGCTTACTTCCATTGCGCCAAGCACTGTCAAATCAACCTTTCCGGCACGAATCATTCCGAAACTTTCAGCCGAATCAAAAAATGCGCCTCCGGGAATTACAGTTACTGTTTCTTTTCCTGCATTAATCAAATCCGCATCCACAGCATCATCTGTAGGGTAAGGCCCCATTCCTAAAATTCCATTTTCACTTTGAAACATTACTGAAATTCCATGCGGAATATAATTGCTTACTAATGTTGGAATACCGATGCCAAGGTTAACGTAGTAACCATGTTTCAATTCTTGTGCAATACGTTTTGCAATACCATATTTATCTAAAGCCATTTTATTCTGAATTTGTTTTGATTAAAATTATTTATTCAAATGAACAGTTCTTCTCTCAATTCTTTTTTCATAATTCACTCCTTGAAAAATGCGATGCACATATATTCCAGCCACATCTACTTCGTCAGGATCAATTTCTCCAGGAGTCATCAAACATTCAACTTCTGCAATAGTGATGTTTCCTGCTTTCGCCATTGAAGTAGAAAAATTTCTTGTTGCTTTTCTAAAAACTAAATTACCCATTGTGTCGCCTTTCCATGCTTTTACAATGCTAAAATCCGCATGAAGCGCCATTTCCATCAAGTGCATCTTACCATTAAATTCTCTGATTTCTTTACCAACAGCTACTTCAGTTCCAAATCCTGCAGGTGTAAAAAATGCAGGAATGCCCATCGCTGCCATTTGAATTCTTGTTGCTAAAGTTCCTTGAGGAATCAAATCAACTTCTAATTCTCCAGCTAAAAGTTGACGTTCAAATTCAGCATTTTCACCCACATAGCTACTCATCATTTTTTTGATTTGACGGGTTTGCAACAACAATCCCAATCCGAAATCATCTACACCAGCATTGTTCGAAATGCAAGTCAAGTTTTTTACACCGCTTTTCACTAAAGCAGCGATGCAATTTTCAGGAATTCCATTCAAGCCAAATCCCCCCAACATAAGCGTTTGACCATCAATAATGTCTTTAATTGCCTCATCGGCATTTGCTACAACTTTATTCATAATTAATTATTCAGTTTTGATAAATTGGTTACCACTTGCACATACATTTCATCCATTTCTTTTGGATGTGCTGTGTAATATTTCAATGATTGTTTGAAACGATTTGTATTGATATTGTAATGACTAAAAATTGTTTCAAAATCATTTTTAAGCAAGACTTTACTCGAATCAAAAGCAACTCGACGAAGTTGTGCATCAGCATCCGCCAAGTGCATATCAGTTAAAATCAAAATCATCGAATCTTTTGAAATAATTGACGCTGTTGGTTTTTCAGCGTTGTTCTTAGATGAACAAGCTATCATCAATAAAATTATTCCGAAGAACAAAATCGAATCAGATGAAAATAATTTCATGCTCAAAAATAAGGCTTGGATGTAGAATAAGAAATGATGTCAGTTCTTTTTTGTTCAATCTACTTAATTAAATCTCCTACTTTTTTAAATGCAATTTGGTTGGCATCGTTGTACAATGCATGGTGCAGGCTTTGTTTTTCTTTTGTGGTTAAATGGAAACTCAAGGATGCTCTACGTTCATCTTTTGATGGCGTATATTCAAAACGCAATACGTACATATTTTTGGGGAAAGTATTATTCATCAAATAGAGCAAATTGTTTTGATGATAATATTGAAATTCAGGAGAGTTAGAAAGCACGTTGGTAACTGGATTTATCATTTGCGATAGCGCACTTTCTTCATTATTTTCCAAACTAATATTGCTTCTATTATAATCAGTGATTTGGATAAATAAAACACCAGCTGTGTTGTCACTTATCCAATTTCTAAAGGCATTCAAAAATCGAATACTGGTTTCAAAACCGTAATTATCCCTAACGCCTGCATCCATCACATCTAATCGAGGATTGGTAGGCAAACTAATAGTTGGTAACACAAATGGAAATGTACAATTTACTCTAAGTGCACTCGTAAATAAAACGCTATCTGCATCTCGTGATTTAAAAAAATCTCTGAAATCAACTGCATCAATTTTTGGGTCAGCAATGCGTTGTTCATTATAATTGGGGCGAACCATATAATTTAATGGTTGCGGCGAAACCATCAAGAAACGTCCATCATTCACAATCGTTCCATTTAAAATCATCATTGGAATTTCGCTGTTAAATTCAGGGAAATAGTAATCCATCAGCTTTTTATTTTTAAACAATCCAAAGGTGTTTTCGGTAAATTGTTTTTCGAACATATAGCCTCTATCTTTTTTGTACGTTTCTTTATTTAAAGAAAAATGTTGCCACGGCAAAAACAAATCATTCACCGCAATAGTTGATGCAATTGGATTTAGCAAATCCATTCCAATTGCGTTTAGCCATTTTTCATCATGCAAATTTATATCAGGATGCAAATGGCGTTGATAATACAATTCACGAAAATAAGATGCGCCAATCATTCCGCCAGAGCCACCAGTAATGAGTTGAGCATGTTGCATCAAATCACCATTAGTCATGCTATCTAAATATTGCAACACACTAAATGTCCAAAATGCGCTTCGTGAGCCACCTCCGCTAACATTCAAAAAAACCATATAAGGTTTTACATCTTTAGAAATAGTCGTTTTCTTTTTCCAGTTTTCCAAAATTTCAATAGTGTGATTATTGGCTGATTTTAATTTGTTTGAATCAGTCATATTGCCTAATGTAGTTGCATTGTAAGGCAAATCATCACTAGCATAATGCAAGCCATAAAATTTATTTTTTGAGTTGAATAAATCATCTTTTGAAAAAATATTCATCAATACAAAAAGAAAAATAAAAATGGTGGTGCGCCACCCACGAAGCCAATAGCTAAATGCACCAACCAGAATTGTAATCACGGAGAAACAGAGATAAACACTGGCTCCAGCAGGAATTCTAAACAATGGCAATTCCATCAATGAGCCAAAAGCCAACAACAAAACAATAGTAGAAATTTCGATAAAAAGCATATTGAAATAATGCTGCTTATACACTTGCCTGATTAACTCTTTGCTGTAATGATTCACTAATCGAGTATGCCGAATGCTGAAAGGTGAATTCAAGTAGTAATCAACTCGAATTATTTTTGGTTCATTGTTCTCATCTTCTTTTTCAATTGCTTTTTGCAAATGTGATTTTGCTTTATCTCCTTTTTTTGCAGCAGTTTTTTTCAGCCACGAAAAAGCATTTTTATTAGTGCCAAAAAAATAAGTAAGTGTAACTAAAATTATGCTACAAATACCAGCCAAAAAGCCTTCCACATCCATCACTTTATTGAAATGCGAAGCAAATTCTAAGTTATGTTGAAACTGAATAATGTTGTAAGTATAAGTGAAAATAAATGCCAGCGGAATGATAGAATTGTTGATGCAAAATTTTATAAAAGGCTCACGAACGGCAGCTAAAAACGGGAATCGCCAAGCATGTAAAATGTAAGTGGTGATTTGCCAAATCATAATAAAACCACCAGTGGCTAAACCAACAATAAAAAAACTTAAAAAGTTTACTTTACCCAAGTATTCAGGATCGAGAAATAAATAAGGTCCGCCAAATTTGCTCCCGAAACCTCCGCCCACGAAGCCAAACAACATTAACCAAAACAAAGTCAACACCTGATGTTTCTTGAAGTGCATCAAGGTGATTTGAAAAGGAAACGAATAATAAAAATGGCGAAGGAATTTCAAAGCGAAATTTAATTTCAGCTAAAATAAAGCAATTAGGTATCGCTTTTTTTTATTCAACTATCCACATCTTTTTTTTTGTCTAAATTTTTTTACGTTAACTTATCATTTATCAAAAGCTCATTTCTATTTGATTTACCTTTGCTTTCAATGAAAAATTTTGTCAATAAAAGCATTCAACTCTTTATTAGCATTTTGCTGGTATTTGCAATCAATCGTTTTTTATTTCTAATTTTCAATTCAGGACATTGGCAAGAATTGGCATTCAATAATTTTCTGCAATTGCTTTATAAGCCTATGCCATTAGACTTTTCAACGGCTTGCTATTTAACTGCTTTGCCTTTTTTAATAGGATTAATCGCACAGTTTTTCCAACTCGAAAAAATTTCAAAATTTATTTTTTGGTTGATTTTTGTTGAATTGTTTTTAGTCAATTTTTTATCGGCAATTGACGTGGTGGTTTATCGCGAAATGGCAGTGAAAATTAATTTCAAATTATTCAGTCATTTGCAACACCCAACTGAAGTGATGCGCTCGGCAGGTTTGAAATATTGGTTCGAAGGCACTTTTCTAATTTTATTTTTTACTTTTTCTGAATTCTACGTTATCAAAATGATAATTGGCGAATGGATTTTTAAAATTGAATTTTCTCTTTTACAAAAAAGTATTTCATCTATTTTGATTCTGCTGATTGGTGCATTTTTATTGATCGTGGGAATTCGCGGCGGATTGCAACCAGTGCCAATAAACGAAAGTGAAGTTTATTTTTCTAAAGATAATTTCCTCAACGAAGTAGCTGTAAACCCAAGCTGGGCTTTGATTCATAGCTATATTGAAAACAAGAAAATTTTAGAAGGCAATCCGTATCAACAAATGAATGATGCTGAAGCGAAACAAATTGTATCTGATTTATTTCAATGCGAAAAAGATTCTACCATTTCAATTTTAAATATTTCAAAGCCAAATGTTGTTTTTATTATTTTAGAAAGTTGGAGTGCAGATATGATTGAAAGCCTAGGTGGCATGAAAAATATTGCACCACATTTTGAAGAATTTTGCAAAGACGGAATTTTGTTTAAAAATTGCTATGCTTCTGGAACATTGAGCGACCAAGGCATTCCGGCTGTGTTGAGTGCATATCCGGCACAACCTATTACTTCCATTATTGCCAATCCCGAAAAATATCCGAAGATGCATTGCATCAATCAGGATTTTAAAAAGCATGGTTATAACACGTCATTTTATTTTGGCGGACAATTAATTTATGGCAATATCAAAAGCTACTTGTATTATTTTGGATTTGATGAAATCAAGGAGCAGAAGGACTTTGCAGATTTCCCATCGGGTAAATTAGGCATTCACGATTCAGTGATGTTGCAAACTTGGTTGCAACATATCAATCATTTCCCAACGCCATTTTTTACTTCCTTATTTACTGTGAGTACACATTCGCCCTTTGATGCACCGATGCCCGAAGTGATAAAAGAGGGCGATTATTTAAAACCGTATTTAAACTCGATTCATTATTCGGATAAATGTTTGGCTGATTTTTTTGCTGCTGCAAAAAAATTAAATTGGTATAAAAACACACTATTTGTGCTAGTTTCAGACCATAGCCACGATTCACCATTAAACTTAAATGAGGAACATGCAGCTAAGCATTGTCATATTCCATTATTGTTTTGCGGTGGTGCTATCAAAGACGAATGGAGAGGAAAAATGATTTCAAAAACCTGTTCGCAAAATGATATTGTAGCCACGGTTTTACATCAATTAAATTGGCAAAGCCAGCAATTTAACTGGAGTAAAAATCTTTTCAATCCTTACACAAAAGATTTTGCTTATTATAGTTTTACCGAAGGTGGTGGATTTATTACTGATTCATCGGAAGGCAGATGGGAAAAGACTTTGAATCAAATTGTTGGCAAAGGAAATCAGCAGAATGAAAATGCAAAAAAAGCAAAAGCTTATTTGCAAACTTTGATGAATGAGTATTTAAGTTTTTAGCTTCCTCAAAATCAGTTGTCTATACAACTATTTTTAACTTTCATTGTTTTAATCGTGAAAAAATAATTTCAACATGACAACAAAATCAGTTCAACAAGTTTTACCACCACCTGATGCACACATGGTGGGCGATGGATTCAGAGTGCACAATTTTTTTCCAAGTGGTTATAACATGGGCAACAAAAGGATGAGTCCGTTTTTCATGTTAGATTATAATTCAAAAGTTGAATTTCCTCCAACCGATACTCCTCGTGGTGTTGGTGTGCATCCCCATCGTGGTTTTGAAACTGTTACCATTGCTTATCATGGTAAGGTTGCTCATCACGATAGTGCAGGCAACAGTGGTATCATCAGCGAAGGTGATGTGCAATGGATGACAGCAGCTTCAGGTGTGTTGCATAAAGAATATCACGAAAAGGAATTCAGCAAAAAAGGCGGAATGTTTCAAATGGTGCAACTGTGGGTGAATTTGCCTGCGAAGTATAAAATGAGTCCGCCGAAATATCAGGAAATTTCCAACTCAAAAATGGGGAAATATGTATTGCCAAATGATGGCGGTATAGTTGAAATAATTGCTGGCGAATTGAACGGCGTAAAGGGTGCTGCAAGCACATTTACACCATTAGAAATGTATAATGCTCGGATAAAAAAAGGAGCAAAACTAACTATAAATTTTCCTTCTATTTTCAACACAGGATTTGTTGTGATAGAAGGAAAAGTGAAAATAAATTCATCGCAAGAAGCTGATGTTGACCATTTTATTTTATTCAAAAATGACGGTGAAGAAATTATCATTGAAGCCTTAGAAGATGCTATAATACTGATTTTGAGTGGCGAACCAATTGACGAACCTGTTGCATCGTATGGTCCGTTTGTAATGAACACACAAGAAGAATTAGTACAAGCAGTAAACGATTTTAACCGAGGAAAATTTGGGGTTTTGGAAGATTGATAGCTTTTGGCATAGGTTTGGCAATTACAGAATAATTCTTTTTTAACAATTGTTCACATTTGTTAGAAAGTTACGATTCAATTTTGCACCCAACCTCAAACAACCAATGGAAGAACTTCGAAAGACGATTGCTAATTTAATTAAAACGAATAAGGAACAGACTGATTATATTTTATCTCATTTCAGAACAGTACAACTTGGAAAAGATGAAAGTTTTGTTGATTTAAATGATAAGTGCGACGAAGTGGCATTTATTAAAAACGGAATTATACGTTTCTATTATTACAACAAACGTGATGAAGAAACAACTTGTTATTTTGCTTTTCCGAATGAATTTATTACCTCAATAAAAAGCTTTAATTTCAAAACTGAATCAAGAGAAGTTTTGAAATGCATAACCGATGCGGAATTGCTGGTGATTAAACGAACAGATATTGAAAAACTTTATCATGAAATTCCAGCAACTCAAAAAATTACTCGAAAGATTTACGAAAGACTATCTATTAATTTACAAAAGCGAATTGCTTTGTTGCAAATTAATTCGGCAGAAGAACGTTATCAATATATTTTGAATCATCAAAGTGAATTACTGAGAAGTGTTCCATTACAATATCTGGCTTCCTTTTTAGGTGTTACTCCTCAACATTTAAGTAGATTAAGGAAATCTAAAGCTACAGCGTAATGTTTCTTACAACTGCCCAAATAGTTATCACATTTAATGAGAATGGTAATTCGATGCGTAGTATTCTTAACTATGATTCCGTGATTGCAGCGCAAAATGATTTTTGCTTATTCACAAAATTTGGGAACAATCAAGAAGGAAAATTTCAATGGCAACTTATGCTAATGAAGGATGAAATAGGTAATTTTAAAGAAGAGCAAAAAAAATATACTGACGAGTAGAAAAATAAACTAACTTTTATCGAGCAGGATTGCCAACAATAGTTTTACCATCTTCAACATTTTTTAAAACTACTGCACCAGCGCCAATCGTGCAATTTTTGCCAATTGTTATGCCTTGTTTTATTATAGCATTAGCCCCTATAAAACTTGATCCTCCAACTTTTACATTACCACATAATACTGCACCAGGAGCAACATGAACAAAATCTGCAATATTACACTCATGCTCAATAATACTGCCTGTATTGATAATTACGCCATTACCAATAGTTGTGCATGAATTAATAATGCTACCGGCTGCTACCATTGTCCCATTTCCGATTTCAACATGAGTAGCAATTAAAGCAGACGGGTGTAACGCTTGTGCTATTTCAAAATCATTACAAATGGATAAATGAATTTTTTTTCGAATTTCGTTATCACCAATTGCAATAAATGATGAATGTAATTTCATCCATTTTTTTGCTGAAGAATCAGTCTGTAAACCTAAAAATTTTAAGTGAAAGGGATTCATCTTCTTTTCTTCCTTTTCACAATAACCTAAAATAGAATTTCCTGATTGTATAAAAATATCAGCTACAACATAAGCATGACCAGCATAGCCTATAAGTATGATTTGATTCGCATCCTTATTTTTCATTAAATTATTTTTTCGTTACAAATGTAATTGTAGAAAATTAACTAACTGTAAAATATGTTACAATGATGATGTTCTTATGGCTTTATTAGCTTACCTTTGCGGACTTTTTAAATTCAAAAAAGTAATTTAATAATATAACATGAACATCAGAAACATCGCCATTATCGCTCACGTTGATCATGGCAAAACAACTTTAGTAGATAAAATTTTACATCAAACCAACGTATTCCGCAGCAACCAAGAAACTGGTGAGTTGATTATGGATAACAACGATTTGGAACGTGAAAGAGGTATCACTATCTTTTCTAAAAACGCATCGGTTACTTATAAAGATGTAAAAATCAATATTATTGATACACCTGGTCACAGTGATTTTGGTGGTGAAGTGGAACGTGTATTGAAAATGGCTGATGGTGTGGTTTTGTTGGTAGATGCATTTGAAGGAGCAATGCCACAAACTCGTTTTGTGTTGCAAAAAGCTTTGAATTTAGGTTTGAAACCAATTGTGGTTATCAACAAAGTGGATAAAGAAAATTGTCGTCCTGATGAAGTTCACGAATCAGTTTTTGATTTGTTCTTCCAATTGGATGCAACTGAAGAGCAATTGAATTTCCCAACTGTGTATGGTTCATCAAAACAAGGTTGGATGAGCTTGGATTGGAAAAAACCAACCACCGATATCACTGCATTGTTAGATACAGTTATTGATTACGTGCCTGCGCCAGTTGTACCCGAAGGCAATTTGCAATTGCAAATCACTTCGTTAGATTATTCAACATTCACTGGTCGTATTGCTGTAGGAAAACTAACTCGTGGAACTATAAAAGAAGGTCAACCAATCTCATTAGTGAAAGGCGACGGCACTATTTTAAAACAACGTGTAAAAGAATTGCACACATTTGAATCATTGGGAAAAAAGAAAGTTACCGAAGTTCAAGGAGGTGACATCTGCGCTGTGGTTGGGATTGAGAACTTCTCCATCGGCGATACGATTGCTGATTTTGAAAATCCAGAAGGAATGCC
The DNA here is from genome assembly GCA_947449695.1 of Chitinophagales bacterium. Taxonomy (GTDB): domain Bacteria; phylum Bacteroidota; class Bacteroidia; order Chitinophagales; family CAIODY01; genus CAIODY01. The sequence goes on along the minus strand of CANFST010000067.1, from coordinate 1,709 downwards.
TTTGACAAAAATTGATGAACCAACTATGAATATGTTGTTCACCATTAACACTTCACCATTCTTTGGTAAAGAAGGCAAATTCGTTACTAGCCGACATTTGAGAGATAGATTATTTAAAGAAATTGAAAAGAATTTGGCGTTGAAAGTAGAAGAAACTGATTCTCCTGATTCTTATCTAGTGTATGGTCGTGGTATTTTGCATTTAGGTATTTTGATTGAAACTATGCGCCGTGAAGGTTATGAATTGCAAGTTGGTCAGCCGCAGGTTTTGGTAAAACATATTGACGGTGTAAAATGCGAACCTTATGAAAACTTGGTGATTGATGTTCCCCAGGAATATTCAGGCAAGGCAATTGAATTAGTAACCATGCGCAAAGGTGAATTATTATCCATCGAAGCCAAAGGCGATATGCAACATTTAGAATTCAATATCCCATCTCGTGGATTGATTGGATTGAGAAATAATATGCTAACTGCAACAGCCGGTGAAGCTATCATGGCTCATCGTTTTACTGAATTTGCACCTTGGAAAGGAAACATTCCGGGCAGACAAATGGGGGTGTTGATTGCAAAAGAAGCTGGTGAAACAACTGCTTATTCAATTGATAAATTGCAAGACCGTGGCTCTTTCTTTGTTGACCCAGGTGAATCAATTTACGAAGGAATGATTATTGGTGAACACATTCGCCCGATGGATTTAGTGATTAATCCAATCGTTGGAAAAAAATTAACCAACATGAGAGCAAGCGGAACTGATGGCACCACTAAAATCACTCCGAAACGCTTATTCAGTTTAGAAGAATGTATGGAATATGTTGATATAGACGAAGCAATTGAAGTAACACCAAAATCTATCAGAATGCGTAAATTATTGCTGAATGAAGAAGACAGAAAACGTGAATCGAAAAGATTTGCGAATGCTGATTAATTGAATACTTGAAAAACTAAAATAATAAGAGCCGAATTGCAATTGTGATTCGGCTCTTTGATTTCAAAGATTTCAAAAACTTTTACAGGAAATTTCTACAGATTAATAGTTACTTCTTTTTGAATAAATCTTGTTGGCTGAATTATTACACAAAAAAGTATTACTACGCTGAAGTACTTAATAAAATGAAATTAATTACTGATGTGTGTGATGTCGTCTGCCTTTATATTTGCATTAAGATTTTTTTCATGGATTTTTTATTATAGACCGCTGAAGTATGGGAGTTCTTCAGCGGTTTTTTTTATTCAAAAAAGATTATTAAATAAAAATCAACTTACTAACTTTATTCAGTTACCTTTGAAACCTCACTATTGCTCCATTTCACATGGAGTGTGTCAGTAAAAACGGCGACAATACGCAGTGAGCCGTTGTAAGCTTCTCCAATTTTATTCTTACAATTTATCGGTTCGCATTTTCAAAACCAGTTTATCCGATGGTTAAAAAATGATGTGCTTATATTTTTCAACCTGATTATTTTTTGAAAAATCAATAGTCGTTTATTCATCAAAATCAACTTCAATAAAAATATAAGAAGCTGATTTAAACAATTTTTAACATGACATTTAACGAACTCAATTTAATTGAGCCAATTTTAAAAGCCTTAACAGCTGAAGGTTACACAACACCAACGCCTATTCAGGAAAAAGCTATTCCAATCGTTTTGCAAAAAAATGATTTGCTTGGCGTAGCGCAAACAGGCACAGGAAAAACTGCTGCCTTT
>CANFST010000066.1 GCA_947449695.1 Chitinophagales bacterium | reverse complement strand
TCCTAATCCAGCAAATACCAATTTAACAATTAGCCAATTTGAAAATGATAGAAGTGTATGATGTGGTAGGAAGGAAATTAGAAGATTTGAAGATGAGTAGATTAGGAAATGAAATACAAATACAAGTGAGTGATTTATCAAGCGGCATTTACTTCCTCAAAGCCACCGATGAAAAAGGTTTTGTGCATACGGCTAAGTTTGTGAAGGAGTAAAGGAATCTATTAAGCTGTTTCCAGTATAGATTAAACAAATCAGAAATAGCGGCTCATTTCATTAGCCAGTTGCATAGCAGCCAGCCTGGCTTTATCAGCAAAATCTTCAGCATCCGAAGCAAAAATTACTTGCCGGCTCACATTAATCAGCAAACCAATATTTTCATTTAATCCATACTTGCATACATCAGCTACAGTGCCACCTTGTGTGCCAACACCAGGCACCAACAAAAAATGTTTGGGCGCTATTTCACGAATATGTTTGAAAGCTTCAGCTTTGGTAGCCCCCACCACAAACATGATATTTTTTTCATCACCCCAGTTAAATGATTGTCGGATTACTTTTTCATACAATGGCATTTCGCCATCACCAAAATATTGAAAATCTTTTGCGCCTTCGTTGCTGGTCAGCGCCAGCACAATAGCAAATTTATTATCAAACTTTAAAAATGGGGTAACTGCATCGCTGCCCATATAAGGCGAAATAGTCACCGAATCGCAAGGCATATTTTCAAAAAAAGCTTTGGCATATTGTTCGGCAGTATTGCCAATATCACCACGTTTGGCATCGGCAATAATAAAATGCGATGTACCAATATAATCAACCGTTTTTTGCAAGGTGCTCCAGCCACTTGCCCCCATTGATTCGTAGAAAGCAGTATTAGGTTTGTAGGCTACACAATAATCACGGGTAGCATCAATAATCTGTTTATTAAATTCAAAAACAGGGTCATCTGTTTTTAAAAGATGCTTAGGAATTTTATTAATATCCGAATCTAAACCTACACACAAAAAATTCTTTTTAGATTGGATGGTAGCTACTAATTGGTCGTAATTCATGTAGATAAAATATGAGGCAGCTAAGGTAAAATAAAAAATCCCGAGAAGAATTTTCTTTTCGGGATTTGATATGGAATGAATTAAAAAATTATTCTACCACTATTTTCTTCACTATTTTTTCATGATTGCTGCCGGTTAAAACAAGCATATAAATGCCATTTGGTAAAGCTGGCAAATTGCAACTTAATGTTTGATGAGCTACGCTTACAGCTGCATTGCTATATACTTCTTGTCCTACAATATTTTGTAATGAAATTGATAGATTGGTTGAATATGGAAGATTGACAGTAATATTGATTTGATTATTTTTAACTGGATTAGGAAACACATTGATTGAATTATCAAAACTAACTCTGTCAACACCAGTTGTCATAGTAGCTGCTGAATTAGTTAAATTACTTCTATCAGGGCTTTGATTTAAAGCAGTTACCATCCTTGTTACTTGGTCATGGGTAAACATCCACATAGCTGCATCATCACTGTAATCCATAAAATTCATAAACATTTCACCATCGGTTGAATTGTTATAAGTGCCTGTAGGGCAAGTGCCGGCATTATAAGGATAAGCAGCCAAGGTTGATGAACTTCCACCTGAAATCTTTACATAATTTGCCTGCTGTGCTTTTGGAATATCATTGCAATAATCAGTAGCACAAGTGCCATCGCCCCATACATGGCGCAAACCAAAATAATGACCTGATTCGTGAGTTAAAGTTCTGCCTTTATTATAAGTAGGATCTAATGAACCAGTATTACCACATGCTTTGGCATAAATCCAGCAACCATCAGTAGTCGCCTGTGCACTGCCCGAGCCTCCGCCTGATAAACCACTCAGCGATGTTCCGTTAGGGAATGTTGAATAACCTAAAATGCTCACTTGCGAATTGCAATCACTAACCCAAACATTAAAAAATAAAGTCGGATCCCAAATGGTAGAGGGTTTTACTGTGGCATCCATATAGTTTTTAAAATTAGATAAATTTGTAAACGAAGCTGGGTCAGCCCAACCAAAAGAACTATAACTGATTCTGTCAATACCTGGTTCAGCTAATAAAGTTCCACTTTGGTCTTTAGTTGCTAAAATAAAAGAAATGCCAGTATTAGCAATTACTACACCTGCATTATCAGGTGATGGCAAGCTGTAAGCCACCGCATAATCATAAAAAGGCAAGTGCCCGTTTACGTTTACATATTTATTGGTATTATAACCAGTGCCTGCATAATCATCGTTCAGCACTTGAATTTGAGAATTAATTTGAGCTTGCGATAAATTAGGATATTGACCAATAGCCTGTGTTCCGTAAATAACATGAAATATAACCGGAATAACATAATTAGTAGATTTTGAACGCTCATCTAAATGTTGTTGCTTAGTAATCTCGACCAATTGATTAAACATAGCATCCCATTCGGCAGTTGGGGTGGCAGCCATACATCTTTGTAATGTTGGTGATGCATTTTGTGCATTCAATGTTGCACCAAATAACAATACCATAAATTCACAAAAAAGAAACAGTGTAATTTTTTTCATGCACTCAATAATTGATTTTAATTTAAAAATAAGAGCGTCAAAACTAATTTTAATTTTGAAACCTTGAAATATTTTTTTCATCAACACATTTTATAATCATCTTTGCTAAATGATAATTTTTGAAAAAATAATTCAAAATGAATCGGGGTTATTAGATGCAGCAAAACAGTTTTGGTTTAATTGCCCGGATGAAAAAATATTTTGCTTCAATGCACCCATGGGAGCTGGTAAAACCACATTCATCAAGGCGTTGTGCAAACAATTGAATTTTGAAGGAATAGTAAGCAGTCCGACTTTTCCAATAATCAATTTGTATCAAAATGATAAAGTAAAAATTTATCACATTGATTGTTATCGCTTAAAAGATGCAGATGAAGCTATTGAGATTGGTATGGAAGATTGTTTTTATTCAGGCAATTATTGTTTTATTGAATGGTCAACTGTGGTAAAAAAAATATTACCTTTCAGCAGAATTGAAGTAGGTATCGAAATCATCAACGAAACTTCTAGGAAAATTACAGCAACAAAAATCTCCAAATAAAATTCTTTCAACACCATGCAAGGATTACCAAATATCATCAGTGCGCTTTCGCCTCAAGAAAAATTAGTTCCTTTAAAAGAAAAAAATTCAGCACTCACAATTGGCATTCCGAAAGAGCGAACATTTCAGGAAAACCGAATTGGGCTTACGCCTGAATCTATTTCTATTTTGGTAAATAATGGTCATAGGGTTTTGGTAGAAACCAAAGCTGGTGATGCAGCACATTTTTATGATACTGATTTTTCAGAAGCCGGTGCCGAGATTGTTTCGAGTGCCGAAGAAATTTTTAAATCAGAATTAATTTTAAAAGTGGCACCATTAACCGATGCAGAAATTGAATGGTTGAAACCCAACCAGATTGTGATATCGGCAATTCACTTACCAACTATGAAAAAAGAGCGGTTAGAAAAACTGATTGAAAAAAAAGTAACCGCATTAGCTTTTGAATACATTAAAGATAGCAGCAACACATTTCCAATTGTGCGCAGCATGAGCGAAATTGCTGGCAATGCAGCTATTTTAATCGCTTCTGAATTATTGAGTGATAATCATAGCGGCAAAGGAATTTTATTAGGTGGTATCACGGGTGTACCACCTGCAAAAGTAGTGGTGTTGGGTGCTGGCGTTGTTGGTGAATTTGCCAGCCGAACTGCATTAGGACTAGGAGCCGAAGTAAAAGTGTTCGATAATTCCACTTACAAATTAATGCGCCTGCAAAATAATATTGGCACAAGGGTTTACACTTCTATTATTTATCCTGATACTTTGAAAAAAGAATTACAAACTGCTGATATTGCAATTGGCAGCATGCACAGCGAATCAGGGCAATCAGCTATGATTGTAACGGATGCCATGGTGCAAAGCATGAAAGCAGGCTCGGTGATTGTGGATGTGAGCATTGACCAAGGCGGATGTTTTGAAACTTCTGAAATCACTAATCATAAAAATCCAACATTTAAAAAATATGATGTGGTGCATTATTGTGTACCCAATATTGCCAGCCGTTTTTCACGAACAGCATCGTATGCTATCAGCAATATTCTTACCAGAAAACTTTTAAGAGCTGGCGAATTAGGCGGCTTCGAAAAATTATTATGGTCGCAAGATGGCACACGACATGGCGTTTATTTATTCCGCGGAAGTATTACCAACAGGCATTTGAGCGAAAAATTCAAAATAAAATATACTGATTTAGGATTGCTCTTCACAGCTACCAATGGTTAATGTTTTAATCACAATTTGATGTGAACTTGATTTTTAAATCATGATTTATATTTGTGCCCGATGAAATTTCTAAATCTTTTTTTGGGCTTATGCTTGGCTTCGCAACTAATCATTGCGCAAAGCGAAAAGATGAAACCAGTTTTTGAAACTTCCAATTGGGAAAAATTTAAAGACTCGGCTAAGACCGAAAAAAAAATAATTTTAATTCAATGCGGTGCTGATTGGTGTTTGCCTTGTAAGCAAATGGAGAAGTACTCTTTTACCGATGCTGCTTTTTTAAAATATGCTGCCAAAAATTTATTCTGCTTTCATCTGGATGCTGCAAATTTTGATGATATCAATGCCATCAACCAGTTTAAAATAGATAAATATCCAACTACCATTTTTTTAAATGCTTCAGGTAAAGAAATAAAACGATTGGTAGGTTTTCAGTCAGCTAAAAATTTAATTGCTGAAACCGAAAAAATTATTCATCCTAAAAAAATATTGCTGCCCCCTCCAACCAGAAAATTGCCCGAAAAAGCAATTAAGAAATAAATTATTTTTTTGAAATCTTTAATTCGTTCGACACTTTATAAAACGGCAAAAGGCGAATGGTGGTTGAACATTCGCCTAAGCTTTGGGTGGTAGTATTTATTATCTTTTATTGGTCAAGTAATTGTCCGTCGCAACCAGCTACTGCTTTAGGTGTAGTTGATGAATTGACCTGACTAACGCTAGAACCTTGTTTTAAAATTTCTGATGCTGGTAATGTGCCGTTGCCCAATTGCATTTGATTATTTTTGTAGAAAACTAAAAATACCTGGCAATCTTTTTTGAAGTCTAAATCTGAGGGATTTAAGCTAGCAAAAAGATTACCATTTTGCCATGCCCCTGTATATTTTGATGCTTCGGGCAAAGTGTAAATAGCTGTTAGAAATGTTGAATCGTTGATTTGAGCTACATTGTAAATATTCTGACGAAACGGATGTGCTAAATTTTCGGTAGAGGCTTGTTCGGTATAAACCCATTTGCCTGCTGCGGCTTTATTGCCTTTCCATATAGTTGAAGAACTTAATGCTAAATTATCGCCACCATTTTTAGTTACGCTGCTGAATTGGCTTTCCATAAAATCAACCAGCATTTGTACTTTTTGATTGGTTTTGTTGGCGTGATTATTCACTGCAAATTTGCTTTTGTTGCCTTTTGCCATTGTTGTTGTAAATGAGTAAAGACTTAAAGCAGCAACGAGTGTAAGAATAATGTGTTTCATGTGTTTGGGTTTATTGTTATTTTGTTGTGTGTTTTGTTTGTGTGTGTTTGATGATGTAAAACTACATACCTCAGCAAGCCAAACCTCTAAGTTGAAAAACTTATTTTCGTAATAAAATACTTGATTTTAATAATTATGTTTGTTGAAATCAACCATTTTTTATAACAACGGCTATTTTTACGCTAACGGTTATTACTATTGGTTTTCCGGCTGAAACTGAGGAATAAATAAACTTTAATTGTCGTCATTTATTTATAAAGAATGCAAAATCACTAAAATCATGAAGCAAATTTTATTCTTATTGGTTGTTGCATTATCTACTTTAAATACTAATGCTCAATTTAATAACAATTATTGGAAAATTGGGCGACATGTAGGATTGAACTTTACAAATTTGCCACCAGTTGTAAACATTCAAGATAATTGCCCAAGTTTTATGAATATTACAAACACGTCATTTTGTGATATCCAAAATAAGCTCATATTTTATAGTAATGCTTGTAGAGTATATAATCGGAATGACCAAGTAATGCCCAATGATAGGAACTTTAACCATGGTACAATATCTAATACTTATATCAATACCGATTATAACCCATTGTGGAAAGGTGCAGTGATTATTCCTTTTCCTAACGATACCAACAAGTTTTACATGTTTTACGGAAAATATGGATTGGACTATTGATGGTGAATTTCTACCTGAAAAATTGTATTATTTAGTAGTTGACAGAACTTTACAAGGTGGTTTAGGTGATGTAACACAATAAAAGACCAAGTAGTTATCAGCGGCGATACACTTAGCAGAGGTGAAGTAATGGCAGTAAAACATGGCAATGGAAAAGATTGGTGGATTATTTGCCGCAAATTTAAAAGTAACAAATATTATTCTGTTTTAGTAAATAACGGTGGGGTACAAACTCCAGTTATTCAACAAATTGGTATTCCTTACACCCATCCTTATTCCTATAATGGGGTGTGTAATAATAGTATAGATGGCACTAAATATGCCTTTGTGGATGGAAGTTCAAGCACACCTTATGTTCCTTTTCAAGTTGATATAATGGATTTTGATAGATGTAATGGATTATTTGGTAATTATCAGCAAATACTTATTTCAAACCTTACAGATACTTTTTTTTGTAAGTCTGTTTGTTTTTCACCTAATATGCGTTTTTTATATGCCAACGATTTATCTACAAATCTTTGGCAATTTGATTTAACTGCTACCAATATTGAAGGAAGTAGAATATTGGTTGGAAAATCGGATAGTAACTTAATATTTCACATGCAAATAGCCGTTGATAATAAGATTTATATTTCCCCATATAGTGGTGCAAGTTATCTCGGTGTAATTAATTATCCCAATAGTTTAGGCACTGCATGTGATTTTAAGCCTTATCAATTTTATTGTCATGGTGGTGGGAATTATGCAGATGGTGACTTGCGCAATACGCCCAATTTTGCTTTGGGCGCTATTGCACCTTGCGGTGTGGGAATTGAAGAGGTAGCTTTAGGAAATGATGCTTTTAAAATTTATCCAAATCCAGCAATAAATGAATTAATAATTAGTAATGATCAATTAAGAATTAAAGAAATAGAAGTGCGAAATGTAGTTGGTCAAATTGTATTCAATCAACTCATCAATAATTCAATCAATCAACAAATACGGTTAGATGTCAGCAGTTTATCGGGCGAAATCTATTTTATAAAAGCCGCCGATGAAAAAGGTTTTGTTCATACGGCTAAGTTTGTGAAGGAGTAAGAAAAAAAAGCCACTCAAAAAACAAAAAAAGCCCAACTGTTAAATACAGAGGGCTGTTTTTATAAATCCGAAAAAATGAAAGTTTATAGCATCACATCTACCACAATCAAAATGGCAAAAGTGTAAAGCATAAAAGCCGAATACAGGGTTAAGAATAATTTTTGTTTCATAATGTGTTATTTTGTTATTCAAATATTTATCACACTATCAATGCTTTTAACACACCTGAATGCTGTATTTTAATCAGCTAAAACACTTACATTAAATTATACTATCACTTCAACTTTGTTCATCACGTCGCCTTGTTTAATTAAATCAATCACTTCCAAACCATTTACCACCTTGCCAAAGCAGGTATGTTTACGATCAAGATGTGATGTATTATTACGGCTATGGCAAATGAAAAATTGCGAACCACCAGTGTTTGGCCCACGATGAGCCATGCTCAAAACACCTCTGTCGTGATATTGATTATTACCAGTTAATTCGCATGGGATACTATAACCTGGTCCACCTGCACCAGTTCCATCAGGGCATCCGCCTTGAATTACAAAATCCTCAATCACACGATGAAAAGTCAAGCCATCGTAATAACCTGATTTAGCTAATTTCACAAAATTAGCAACCGTTAATGGTGCATCTTTCTCAAAAAAGTCAACTGTCATATCGCCTTTATTGGTGCGAATAATTGCTTGCATAAAATGTTTGTTTGGTTAAAAAAAATTAAAATTAGCTGCCAAAGGTATTTGAATAAATTGAATTCAAGAATGGTTTAACCCAGCATTTTCATCACTGCATTTGTCATTTTATCCCAAGCATATTTTTTCTTTTCAATTTTTACATTTTCAACAAATTCATTTTCACGTTTTTGTTGGTAAAATTTCAAAATGGCTTCGGCAATTTCTTTAGGGTTTTGTTCAACCACAAAACCTACTTTTTCATTCGGAACAATTTCGGGTAAGCCACCCACATTGGTAACTATCATTGGTTTTTCAAAATGATAAGCCATCTGTGAAATGCCGCTCTGGGTGGCAGTTCTGTATGGTTGTACCACACAATCAGCAGCGCAGAAATAATTTTTCACAGCTTCATTCGGAATGAAATCTGTGTGCAAAATCAAATTGTTTTTGATGTTCAAATTTTCAATCAAATCATCATAAAATTTTCTGTCTTCATAAAACTCTCCAGCAACCAACAATTTTATTTTTTCGGAAGAATTTTTATTGATAAAATCAATCGCTTCAAAAATCAAATCCAACCCTTTATATTTTCTGATGAATCCAAAAAACAAAATTACTTTTTCGTTTTCGTCAATCTTCAAAATAGCTCTGGCTGCTTGTTTGGAAATGATTTCGCCAAAATTGTCATAAATAGGATGAGGAATAAAATCGCATTTTGCATCGGGCAAAAATTTATGTAAATCATTTTTTACTGACTGGCTCATTACTACAAAACCATCAATAGGTTTTAGAAAATAATTGGTGAATTGTTTATCACCAATGCGATGCTCGTGCGGAATTACATTATCTAAAATCGAAACTACTTTTGATTTTTTATTTCTTTTTGCCAATCGCAAAATCGTTCCGAAACAAGGTCCCATAAAAGGCAACCAGAATTTTACAATGATTAAATCAGCATTTTCTTTTCTGATTTCATTACCAACTTTTATCCAATTGAATGGATTGATGGAGTTGACTTTTACTTTGATGTTCAAATTTTTTGGAGCAGGCTCATCAGTATATTGCGATGTTCCAGGAAATAAAATTGAAGGATATTGCAATGAAAAAGTGTAGATAATTACTTCGTGTCCTTCGTCTTGCAATTGTTTTGCAATTCGTTCATTAAAAGCTGCTAATCCGCCACGGAGTGGATGTGCAGAGCCGATTATAATTATTTTACGTGTAGGCATTTTATTTAGAAGTCTTCAGTTTATAGTTTTCAGTCGTTAGTATTTTTGATGACTATTTAAATTTTTCAGGATGTTGCATCATGTAGTTGATTAGCTTGCCAACTTCATCATTTCGCTCCAATAATTTTTGATGTGTAGCTTTATTAATGTATTTGCAATTTTCTGCAAAGTCAATCCAAACCAATGTTTCAGCATTTTCCATATCTGCATCAGATAATTTTGAAACAAAATGTGCAGGATAAATTCTTTTGCGATAAGCCTCAGCAATGCAAGCACAAACCGACCGTGAAGAGCGCCGAACTTGGTCGGTTAATGAATACGTTTCTTCTTTGGGGAAACTTTTAGAAATAGAAAACAATTCAGTGGCTTGTTCAAAGCCTTTTTGATAAGCCAATAAAGTTTTAAAACTGCTCATGTTTGTATTTTACTGAAAGCTGAAAACTTTAAACTGAAGACTTTAAAATTACTTTCTATTGAATTTTAGCTTCTACTAAATAATGATTTCTTTCGGCTGAATTTCTAGTAATTAATTCTCCTAAAAAACCAGCTAAAAAAAGTTGCGTACCGATTACCATCATCACTAAAGCGATGTAAAAAATTGGTCGGTCAGTCATAGAATATTGATTGAAAGCAAATTTTGCAATACCCAACCAAATTGAAATTATGAAGCCAATAAAAAATGCCAGAACACCTAACAAACCAAACAAGTGCATTGGTCGCTTACCAAATTTACCAATGAACATTATCGTCATTAAATCCAGAAAACCATTGATAAATCTATCGAAGCCAAATTTTGAAACTCCATATTTTCTTGCCTGATGTTGTACCACCTTCTCTCCTATTTTCTTAAATCCAGCCCACTTTGCCAACACAGGAATATAGCGGTGCATTTCGCCAAACACTTCAATTGATTTTACAACATTTTTTCTGTAAGCTTTCAAACCACAATTGAAGTCGTGTAGTTGAATACCGCTGCTTCTTCGAGCAACTGAATTAAAAAATTTTGACGGTAAATTTTTAGTCATTGCATTATCAAAACGCTTTTGTTTCCAGCCACTTACCAAATCAAATTTTTCATCAACAATCATTTTATACAAACCCGGAATTTCATCTGGCGAATCTTGCAAATCAGCATCCATCGTGATTATCACATCGCCTTTTACCATTTTAAATGCTTCATTCAGTGCAGGCGATTTTCCATAATTGCGTTGAAATTTTATTCCTTTGATGCAATTATTTTTTTTTGAGAAATTTTCAATCACTTGCCATGAATCATCGGTACTACCATCATCAACAGCAATTACTTCGTAAGTAAATTGATTTGTTTTCATCACTCTCTCAATCCACTCAAACAATTCGGGCAATGATTCCGCTTCATTCAAAAGTGGCACTACTACTGATATTTGGATGTTTTCAGTCATAAATATTTTAAACTGCAGGTTGTTTTTTTCTTACAATTAACGCTGTGATAGCTGCCCAGAAAAAACCAAAAACAACCGACACTAAAGTTTGTTGAAATATTCTTCCGATAGGCATTTCTGAAGATGAGTTTTGATAAATTTCAATAGCTTCATCAAATTGTTCTTTTGAATATTTTAATTGGTGCAGCATGACACTAACGTATTGTATGGTGTAATATTTTAAACTTTCTTTTAATTGTGGCGCCATTAAATTATATAATACATACTGAAATAACATAAACGAGATTTGTGTAAGAATTAAGACCAAAAAGGTGTTAGAAACTGCAGTCCGAAAATTTATTACCCCACCTAATAACTTTCTTTTTTCTATCCCTGCTATTACCATAAAGATGACCATGGTAGAATATGGAATCATTGAAAAAGGACCTATTACGCATCGTGCATCCTTCAATATTAAAAACAAAATATAAGTAATTAAAACATAGGCTGCTGCTGCATATCCACCCCATTTCAAACCAGTATTAGCAGTTTCTTTTTCGTCTAAAATTTGATTATCCATTTATTTTATTGAGGGTGCTAAATTAACTTAAATTTGCATTTGTAAAATTTAAACTTTACAACTTCATTAAAAAAAATACCAAGTGTATATTTTTTCAATTCATTAAAACATTTGCTGCTTTTGGTTGTTACTTAAAATTATTATATTTTTGCAACACGATTTTTAAATTAAACAATCAAATAAACAAATGAGTACAATGACCAAAACTGCTATTGACTTCAATTTGAAGCACAAGGTAAAAGACATGAGCTTAGCTGAATGGGGACGTAAAGAAATCAGATTGGCTGAAGCTGAGATGCCAGGTTTAATGGCTATCCGTGAAGAATACAAAGGTAAACAACCCTTAAAAGGTGCCCGTATCGCAGGATGCTTACACATGACTATTCAAACTGCAGTGTTAATTGAAACATTAGTTGATTTGGGTGCTGAAGTAAAATGGAGCTCTTGCAACATTTTCTCAACACAAGATCAAGCTGCTGCTGCTATTGCTGCTGCTGGTATTGGTGTTTATGCTTGGAAAGGTCAAACACAAGAAGAAGCTGATTGGTGTATCGAACAAACTTTGTTCTTCGGTAGCGCTGACAAGCCTTTGAATATGATTTTGGATGATGGTGGTGATTTAACTAATATGGTATTTGATAAATATCCTGAGTTGATTGCTAGCATTAAAGGTTTATCTGAAGAAACTACTACTGGTGTTCACCGTTTATATGAAAGAATGGCTAACGGTACTTTACCAATCCCAGCTTTTAACGTTAACGATTCAGTTACTAAATCAAAATTCGATAATAAATATGGTTGTAAAGAATCATTGGTAGATGCAATTCGTCGTGCTACTGATGTGATGATGGCTGGCAAAGTAGCAGTTGTTGGTTCTTATGGAGATGTGGGTAAAGGCTCTGCTGCTTCATTACAAGGTGCTGGTTGCCGTGTAATTGTTACAGAAATCGACCCAATTTGTGCATTGCAAGCTGCAATGGATGGCTTTGAAGTAAAACGTATGATTGATGCAGTGAAAGAAGCTGACATCATTGTTACTGCTTCAGGCTGCCGCGATTTGATTACTGAAAAACATTTCAGAGTAATGAAGGATAAAGCTATCGTTTGTAATATCGGTCACTTTGATATTGAAATTGATATGGCTTGGTTGAATAGTGCTTATGGCGACACCAAAAATACTATCAAACCTCAAGTGGATATGTACACTATCGAAGGTAAAGATGTGATTGTATTAGCTGAAGGCCGTTTGGTAAATTTAGGTTGTGCAACTGGTCACCCATCATTTGTAATGAGTAATTCATTCACTAACCAAACTTTAGCACAATTAGAATTGTGGACTAATACAGCAGCTTATGAAAACAAAGTGTATGTATTACCTAAACATTTGGATGAAAAAGTTGCTCGTTTGCACTTGGCTAAAATTGGTGTAGTATTAGATGAATTAACACCTGACCAATCAGCTTATTTAGGTATTCCAAAAGAAGGTCCATTCAAGCCTGAGTACTATAGATACTAAGAGAAGTTACTGGTGTCAAGATACTAGTTTCTAAAACAAAAAAATCCCGAATCGTTGATAAATGGTTCGGGATTTTTTTATTCCTAATATCATTTAGGATTAATAACAATATTATTATGTAGGGCTATAATGATATTATTTAAAAATAAAATTCAATCATTATAATCAGCACCATCAAACACTTTAATATATATTTATATATCAATTTATGGCATGTCCCTTTTTGTATCCAATAGGGCAATATTTTTTTACCCACATTTAATCCACAAAAACGATTAAAGTGCTTTTCAAATCAGCGTTTCGGGCTGTAAGCCAACGCACAAAAGCCTTTCGAATGTCAAGCATTTCTTATCCACACAATGTTTAAAAATTAAAAATGTTTTTGGCTTCTTTTAGGGCTAAGTTTGGATATATATTTGTCGTCCCTCAAAAAAGTTTTTACTAAATCATGCTAAAGAGAAAGAAGAAAAAAGCGTAGTAAAGGTAAGTAATATGTTAGTCAAATTTAAGAGAGGAAAATCAAATTTATATGAGTTCTGATTATTCAATTGTAAAGAATAATCAAATTTAATAAAAAGCTGGTAAAGCCCGGCAGAAAATTCTGTCTGTGAATATTTCTGAATAGGGTAAACCGAAAAAATACACGAAACCATTAAACCTTTTACCATTATGAGTAAAAAAGAAAAAGAAAATGTAAATAGCGGAATGAAATTCAACCGCTATTATACCGTTGAGGGTATAAATGTATTCGACATGTTCGAGTATGATTTACGTACATCGGTAATTAAAGACACTAACGGAAAAAATGTGTTTGAAATGACTGGAGTTGAAGTTCCAAAGCAATGGAGCCAAACAGCTACTGATATCTTAGCACAAAAATATTTCCGTAAAGCAGGTGTACCGCAACAAGACGGAACCACAAGCAGCGAAAAATCGATTAAACAAGTAGCACATCGTATGGCTAATTGTTGGAGAGTATGGGGCGAAAAATATGGCTACTTTGCCACTGAACAAGATGCTCAAATCTTTTATGATGAATTAGTTTACTCTATTGTTGGACAGTTTGCTGCGCCAAACTCACCACAATGGTTTAATACAGGTTTGTACGAAAGCTATGGTATTACAGGCAAACCTCAAGGTCACTATTATGTTGACCCAATTGATCGTAAACTAAAAAAATCTACTTCAGCATACGAACGTCCTCAGCCACATGCTTGTTTCATTTTAAGTGTGGATGATGATTTAGTAAACGAAGGTGGTATTATGGATTTATGGGTTCGTGAAGCTCGTATTTTCAAATATGGTTCTGGTGTAGGAACAAACTTCTCTAATGTACGTGGCGAAGGCGAAAAATTAAGTGGTGGTGGTACATCAAGTGGTTTGATGAGTTTCTTAAAAATCGGTGACCGTTCAGCTGGAGCAATTAAATCAGGAGGCACTACACGTCGTGCTGCTAAAATGGTTTGTTTGGATTTAGATCATCCAGAAGCATTGAAATTTATTGACTGGAAAGTTGAAGAAGAAAAGAAACTAGCTGCATTGATAGCTGCCGGATACGATAGTCATTACGAAGGAGAAGCATACAGAACAGTAAGTGGACAAAACAGTAACAATTCAGTTCGTATTCCTAATTCATTCTTCGAAAAATTAGAACAAAATGCTGAATGGGAATTTAAAGCTCGTTCAAATGGTGAAGTGATGAGCACTATTCCTGCTAACGAATTGTGGGATAAAATTGCTTATGCTGCTTGGCGTTGTGCTGATCCAGGTGTACAATATGATACTACTATTAATGAATGGCATACTTGTCCTCAAGGTGGTCCAATCAGAGCATCTAACCCATGTAGCGAATACATGTTCTTGGATAATACAGCATGTAATTTAGCTTCAGTAAACTTAATGAAATTGTTAGACCCAATTAGTTTAACATTTGATATTAAAGGATACGAACATGTGAATCGCATCTGGACAATGGTATTGGAAATTTCAGTATTAATGGCCCAGTTTCCATCTAAAGAAGTAGCACAATTATCTTATGAATACCGTACTTTAGGTTTAGGATATGCCAATTTAGGTGCTTGCTTAATGGTAATGGGTATTCCTTATGATAGTGATAAAGCAAGAAGCATTGCAGGCGCATTAAGTGCTGTAATGACAGGTATATCTTACAGAACTTCAGCTGAAATGGCTCAGCACTTAGGAGCCTTCCCTCGTTATGAAGATAACAAAGATGATATGTTGAGAGTAATGCGTAATCATCGTTATGCAGCTTATGATTCAAAAGAAAACTATGAAGGCTTAAGTATTAAACCTCAAGGTATTGATGCTAAATTCTGCCCTGATTATTTATTAAATGCTGCTTGTAAAGCTTGGGACGATGCATTACAATTAGGCGAAAAATATGGTTACAGAAATGCTCAAACAACAGTTATTGCGCCTACAGGAACAATTGGGTTGGTAATGGACTGCGATACAACTGCGGTTGAACCTGATTTCGCTTTAGTAAAATTTAAAAAATTATCAGGTGGTAGTTACTTCAAAATCATTAACCAATGTGTGCCTTGGGCATTAAGAACATTAGGCTATACAGCTGATCAAGTAGAAGGTATTGTTAGCTATGCTAAAGGCCATGGTACCTTAAATGGTTGTAAATCTATTTCATTAGATGCTTTACGTAGTAAAGGTTTCAACGAAAAAGATATTGAAAAAATTGAATCTGCTCTGCCAGGTGCATTTGATATTGGTTTTGCTATCAATCCATATACATTAGGCGAAGAAACAATGCAACGTCTTGGCTTTAGTCAGGAATTATACAGCAATCCAAGCTTTCACTTATTAGAAGCTTTAGGATTCAGCCAGTCACAAATTGACGAAGCAAACATTTATGTATGCGGTACAATGACTGTAGAAGGTGCTCCG
>CANFST010000065.1 GCA_947449695.1 Chitinophagales bacterium | reverse complement strand
TAAATTCCTGATAAGGAATGAAAAAAAGTAAATAAAAATCTACCCCAATCCATTATCAATGAACCTCAATTTTAATTGTTACAAAGCTTCGTTATGAATTTGCCTGATTGAAAAGAATGTTTTAGATTTGAAAAATGAAAAGCCTAACTGAATCAAGCAGCTACCAAGCCCCAACGCTGAAAAGCTATGCAGCAACCCGGAGACAACTAATGCAACTTAACATTTACGATAAATAAGTGTGGTACATTAAGCATATATTATTTATAAAGGTTGTGGGGTTACTGATATTACTTTTAACCCTGCAACCTTCTTTTGCTCAAAATATTATCACAATCCCTGACTCATCATTTGAAAATTCAGACCCTTTTACTAATCAATTTTTTACTTGGTTTAAATGTCAAGGTCAACCAACTCCGTGGCTTGCAGGAGAAAATATAGGGAATAATTATGTTCCTTCAGGAATGAACCCAACCCAAGGTAATTATTATGCACATATAATAGGTGGGGATATTGGAGCTTTAGACTCAATTAACCAAATTATTGGAGTGAAACTATCAACTAATCTAAAGAAATCGAAAGAATATGTTTTTTTTTTAGATGCTTCTTGTGTTGTAATTTTTAAGAACAACACAAATGGCGATGTAGGACAAATAAAGTTACTACTAGGAAAAAATTTGTGTGAGTATAATCAAATAGCTTGGTTATCGCCACCATTAGATAGTGTGTGGCATCGTTATAAAGTTGAGTTTGTGCCTGATGATGACTATCAATTTTTGTCATTAGAAGGCTGGTGCGTCACACCCAATAAAGCAGGTGATACATGGGTAGATAACCTTTCATCAATTTATGAAGAGGCTGAACAGCCAGTATTACCGCCAATTAACAATGTAACATACAACAGTAGCAGTAAGAAATTAGAAATAGTCTGCAATGCAACAACATTAACAAATACTACATTGGTTTTGTATAATATGCTTGGTCAGCAGGTAGCTATGCAATCATTTGAAAACAATGCTACAAATTATATGGATGTTGCTACCTTGCCAGCAGCAATTTACTTGCTCGAATTAAAAGCCGCCGATGGAAAGAAGTTGTGGTATCAAAAAGTAATGAAATGGTAAAAGAAATGAAAAATATTTACTCGGGTTGCAACAATTGAGGTGGTTTATTTGATATGGAGTTAATCAAAAATTTGTACAGCAATAAAAAGCTAATTATTTATTCATAGTTTAGTTATATACCTGACATAAAAACGAAAAGGCTCTTTCAGTGTGAAAGAGCCTTTTGTATAAAATACTTACTACAGTTATTCTTAGTGCTTAGTTAAATAAGAAGCAATGCCTTCGTGTGTATCTTTCAAACCTTCTTTACCAGCTACCCAGTTAGCAGGGCACACTTCACCATTTTCTTCAAAGAAAGTTAAAGCATCAACCATGCGTAAAGTTTCATCCACATTGCGTCCTAAAGGCATATTGTTTACTAACTGATGCTGAACAATACCTTCTTTATCAATTAAAAACAAGCCACGGTAAGCCACCAATTCAGCAGTAGCTGAAAAATTATTGTTTTCATCTACAAAATATTCACCATCCAATACATCATAATGATGCGAAATAATTTTGTTGGTATCAGCCACAATTGGGTAAGTAACACCCTTAATACCACCCTGGTTTTTGGTTAATTGCAACCAACCCCAGTGCGATTGTTCGCTATCCGTTGAGCAAGCTACCACAGCGCAATCACGTTTTTCAAACTCGGCTAATTTTTCCTGAAATGCATGCAATTCAGTTGGGCATACAAACGTGAAATCTTTTGGGTAAAAGAAAAACACAACATACTTCTTTCCTAAATATTGTTGCAACGAAAAATCGTCAACAATTTCATTACCGTTCACCACGGCTTTAGCTACAAATGTTGGAGCTTTTTTTCCTGTTAATACTGACATGTTATTTTTTGTTTTTTATTTGTTTTTAAAATCAATAAGCAAAAATAATCTTTTGCTTCATTAAATAGTTATGATTAAAGTTATGTTCTTTAACAACGAACATTAATTTTAGTTTTCGTTTATTTTTTGAAATTTAATTTAGAAAATAAATCCCACAAAACCACACCAGCACACACTGAAATATTCAATGAATGTTTGGTGCCAAATTGCGGAATTTCAATGCAAGCATCTACTTGTGATAAAACTTCTTCAGCCACCCCTCCTACCTCCGAACCAAAAACCAAAGCTGTTTTATCGTAAGGAATAAAATTTTGTAATTCAGTTTTAGGTTCAGCTTGTTCAATAGCTGCCACTTTGTAGCCCTGTTGTTTGGCAAATTCAATAGCCTCAGAAGTGGTAGCAAAATATTTCCAGATTACCGTATCAGTAGCACCCAAAGCCGTTTTCTGAATATCGCGATGAGGTGGTTGAGGTGTATAGCCACATAAATAAATTGCCTCTACCAAAAAAGCATCAGCCGTTCGGAATACCGAACCAACATTATGATGGCTGCGGATATTATCTAAAATAATCAGCAGCGGAGTTTTATAAGATTGTTTGAATTGCTCATTGTTAAGTCGGGTTAATTGTTCGTTAGGTGTTTTTATCATGAAAATATTTTTTCAAAAAAAAATCCCACAAATATTATTTGCAGGATTTTTTAATATTAGTTAAAGTGCTAATTTATTTTTTTGCAGCAGGCTTAGCAGCAGCGGCAGCAGGTGCAGCAGCAGCTGGTGCAGCGCCAGCAGCAGGTTTAGCAGCAGCTTCTTCTTGTTTCAACTGACGTGGAACAAATGCACTCACAATCGGGTTGTTCTTAGCTGTAATAATTTCCATGCCTTCAAAAGCTACATCACGAACACGAATATGTTTGCCCAATTCCAATTCTTCTACATTAATATCTAATGTTGCTCTTAAAGCATTCGGAGCAGATTTTACTGTCAACTTACGTAAACGTGGTAATAATTTTCCACCAGCTCTTACACCTTTAGAAACACCAACAAATTTTACTGGTAAATCAACTGTTACTTTTTTATCACCAATTAATTCTAAGAAATCAATATGAACTAATTTATCTTCAACTGGCGAAAATTGCAAATCTTGCACAATTGCCAAATGAGTTTTTCCATCTAAAGCAATTTCAGCTTTTTTGAAATCAGGTGTATAAACCAACGGTTTAACGCTTTTTGCTGAAACGAAAAAGTGAGTTTCTTTTTCGCCACCATACATTACGCAAGCTATCAAACCCTTTTCACGAGCTTCTCTTAATGCTTGTCTGCTTTTATCGGTACGTAAAATACCTTCTAATTTAACTGCTTCCATTTGATTATTTTATTACTAGGGTAAAAAATTCGGACTGCGAAGGTAAATTTTTATTTTGGAATAAAAAAACTTGTACAAAAGTTTTTTTTAAATACCCCTCATTGCTATTTTTCGATTGATATTTTAAAGAAAATATATAAAATCAAACATCTATTTTTCTTTTTTAAGTATATTTAGATTATTAACCAACGCAAATTATATTTTACAAAGATGAAACAGATTTCAATTATACTAGTTACAATTTTGCTTTTTTATTCTTCTTTAAATGCTCAAAACCTTGCATTGGTATTACAAAGTAAAAGCAGTGATAATAATTTTGCAATAAAAGAAAATGCAAAAATTACAGTTTATCTCAATAATCATTTAAAAATAAGTGGCAGACTCTATATTAAAAATGATTCCACAATTATTGTTGATGATACTGCATTTTCAATTCACTCCATAGATTATATTTCAACACACAAAGTAAATTATGCCCAAATAGCAACTGGCACATCTCTGGTAATTGGCGGAGCAGTGGGCATCGGCGCTGGAAGTTTAATTGCCAATTCTTCAACAAATTCCTCCAACTCATTGTCGAGCACTGCACTAACTGAAGCAACATGCTCTTTCACTTTATGCACTGCAGGCTGCGTTGCAGGCGTTACAGGAATAGTATTCTTGGTCTCTCAACTCTTTAATGAAAAAAAGTTTGACCTGAAAAATGGTTATTGGAAAATATTTGTTGCCCGGGAAAAATAAAATCAATTCATTCTGAACGGAGCCATCATCATAAATTCTGGCACTGCTACATTAAATAATTTATTATCGGCATGACGCAGCATGACATAGCAACCTTTCATTTTGCCAATGTCGCTACGCAGATTACAAAAAGAAGTATATTGATGAAATTCATGCGGCTGAATAACTGGTTGTTCGCCTACTACACCTTCTCCATCCACTTCTCTTATTTGACCATTACTATCAAAAATTTCCCAATGACGTCGGATTAACTGAATAGTATAATCTGAATAATTTTCAATAGTTATTCTATAAGCAAAGACGTGTTCGTTAGCCGGATTATTTTGTTGTAAAGATTTGTAAAAGGTTTCTACAACTACTCTTACATCGTTTGTGATAGCTGATATCATAGTAATTTAACCATTTTAAATTTTATCGAAATTAAAACAAAAAACTTTGTTGTACAAATTATTTTTCGGCAAGGTATATATTTTGGAAATATTTGCACCAGTTTTTTAATCCACAATTTTCGCACTTCGGCGAACGTGCCAAACAAATATATCTGCCATGCAAAATCAACCAATGATGAGCAATGTGAACTTTTTCTTTTGGTATAAATTTCATCAATTGTTGTTCGGTTTGCAATGGTGTTTTTGCATTGGTTACTAATCCTAATCTAGCTGAAACCCTGAATACATGGGTATCCACAGCCATTGTTGGCTGATTGAAAATTACGCTTGCTATTACATTAGCTGTTTTTCTGCCAACGCCAGGCAATGTTTGTAAATCATCAATATTGCTGGGTACTTCACCATTAAAATTAACTTCTAATTTTTGCGCCATACCAATTAAATGTTTGGCTTTATTGTTAGGATAACTAATGCTTTTTATCAAAGGAAAAACATCATCAAACTCGGCTTTTGCTAATTTTTTTGATGTCGGGAATTTTTTAAATAATGCTGGTGTAGTGAGATTTACACGTTTATCAGTGCATTGTGCTGAAAGAATTACTGCCACCAAAAGCTCGTAAGGATTTTCGTAATACAATTCAGTTTCAGCATCAGGATTATGCAGCTCGAAATATTCTAAAATATATTTGTAACGTTCGGCTTTTGTCATTGAATTTTAAGATTCAAAACAAAACTAACAAATTATTTCGCAATAGGTTGAACCTTTTTACTGTAATTTAAAATAAAATCTTCCGCTGATTTTTTGGGTAAACATTGAGGCGCAGTTAATTGCGAATAGCCTTTCAGCAAAAGGAGATATTCATTTTTTAAATTCTCGTCAGTATCCAATTCGTGGCGGATTTCAGCCGATTCGTTGGGTAAAGTTTCATGATAAATGAAACGCACTAAATCATTTTGAGTGTAATTTTTTGTCATAAGCAAAATTGTATTGAGTTGATTATTTAACGCCGTTGTTTTGAAAATATTTTATCAGAATAAAATTTTCTTTTGCAACTTTTAAAATAACGCCAACGCAATAAAATTATTTTGCTACAACACTAAATTTTTTTCATCAATCATTTTTCGAAGATTGATTAATGCATAACGCATTCTGCCTAAAACTGTATTTAGATTGCTATCAGTTTCTTCAGCAATTTCACTGAATTTCAACCCATAATAATGGCGCATAATCACTACCTCTTTTTGCTCTTCAGGCAATTGATCAACTAATTCTTTTATTTGGGAACAACTTTGCGATTCCATAATACTTTCTTCGCTGGTAGTGATTTCAGATGGAATGGTTTTGAAATAATCTTTTGTATCAGTGTTGTGTACAATACCAATACGTTTATTACTGCGATACTCATCAATACAGTAGTTTCGGGCAATTCGCATTATCCAAGGCAAAAATTTATCATCATCTTTGTATTTGCCATTTTGCAAACGGTCAATTACTTTAATAAATACTTCTTGAAAAATGTCATCGGCTTGGTCGTGATCACGTACAAAAAGATAAATAGAGGTGTAAATTTTTTGTTTATGGCGGCTGAATAAAATTTCAAACGCCGCTGAATCGCCTTTGGTGTAAGCTGCTATCAGCTCTTTATCACTTAATTGATGCATGATTAATTGTTTTAAATTAAATAATTATTGCAAAAAGTTGAAGTGTAAAGTTTTATTCGATAGGCTTATGCGGTTATGTTTTTGTTTTGAGTTGCCAAAGGTGAAATTTTTATTTTAAAATACAAAATAAAAAAAACGTTTTTTTTATTGCGCAATTGAAATGAAGTTTCTAACTTTGGTAGTTATAAATGTAAAGACATAACTTTTGAAACAAAAGTTGCATTAACCTTAAATTAAATATTTTTAAAATGAAAAAAATTATCGCTCTTCTTTTTTCCTGCTCATTACTATTGATGAAAGTGCAAGCACAATCCACAACCGCCTCTCCGTATTGTGCACCAACTTATTCAAATGGGAATAGTTCAAATGATTACATCAATGCAGTTCAGCTTGGTGCTATTAATAATGTCAGTGGACCATCATCTGCATTGCCTAATTATACTTATTTTAATAATTTAAGTTGCGCTACTTTAAGCATTGGGGTTACCTATAACATGTCAGTTCAATGCGGTACATATTTTACTAACAACAATATTTATGCATGGATTGATTGGAATCACAACAATATTTTTGACCCAGGTGAAATGATTGGCAGTGTTTTAAATATGTCGGGCAGCCAAACTTCAACTATTACATTCATTGTTCCTGTTACTGCATTTCCAGGCAATACACGAATGAGAGTACGAGAAATTTATGGTTCAAGCGTTATACCTGACCCTTGTAATAATTTTAACTTTGGCGAAACTGAAGATTATTGCATCATAGTTCCTGCTCTAGGTCCTTATGATATTGCAACTACTGCAATTACATCCCCAACGACAGGATGTTCACTTACTAATCAAGAAGTCATTACTGCTTCTTTTTTTAACGCTGGAAACGATACAATTTACAGTTTTAAAGCATTTTATAATATCAATGGCGGACTTCAAATAGATTCAGAAATAGTTAATGACACTATACTTCCGTTGCAATCCTATAGTTACTCCTTTTCAACACTTGCTAATTTATCCACTTTGGGTTCTGAAACAATTCTAGCTTATGCACATTTACTAAACGATACATTTCCATTAGATGATTCTTTTACAACAACTATTCAAAACTATTCTTCTATTAATTCGTTTACATTTATTGAAAATTGTAATGGTGCAAGTTTGTCATCAAATGCACGTGTAAATACTGGCGCTAACGCACAAGCTTTTTTATCGCCAATTGCAAGAAATACAGGGGCAGGAGGTTATTTAATGACAGGAAGTTCATCATACGTTTATCCTGGGTATTGGCAAACACCTAGTCCTAACCAAGTTTGGAGCATGAATTCAAATTATGGTAGTACAATAGACTATTGTGTTGATGCCCGAAACTTAGCTGGTGGTTGCGGATTAGAATTAAAATTTGATTTAAAACAAACTGCTGGTTATTATTCAGGTGGTTCATCTGATATATATAATAGTAGTTTCAGAGTATTAATAAATGGTGTTCAAATCTCACCTACCTATCATCCTTCAGTTGGTAATTTATACACCACAAATGACCCATTTGTTACTTATACATTTAATTTACAACAGTATATTGGCACAGGATTCAACCTAACATTTGAAAGCAGGTGCGCTTATGACTCAATTTATTATGGTGCAGTTCCAGGAGACAATGTTTATTTAGATAATATCTACATTGGACCTCATCCACCAATTGATATTGCAACTATTAAAGTTATTGAACCAATTGATGGTTGCGGACATACAGCTTCTGATTCAGTAAAAGTATTGTTTCAAGATTTAGGTTGTACTACTATTGCTCAGGGGGCAACAATTCCATTGAGTTATCAATTTGGTAATAATTCGGTTGTAACCGAGAACTACACTGCTCCTTATGCTATTCATTTAGGGGATTCTATTTTATATACCTTTCATACCACAGTAAATGCCTTAACTCCTAATAGCTATAGCTTAAAAGCTTTCCCAAGTATGCCGGCAGATAGCGATGCAACTGATGATACACTGGTAAATGTCTTTTTGGCTCAACCAACAATAACCACTTATCCTTGGACAGAGGGATTTGAAGGTCCAAATGTTTTTTGGCTGAGCAAATCCATCAACAGTAGCGCACCATGGGTC
This sequence comes from Chitinophagales bacterium, assembly GCA_947449695.1. Lineage (GTDB taxonomy): Bacteria > Bacteroidota > Bacteroidia > Chitinophagales > CAIODY01 > CAIODY01. The sequence continues at coordinate 7,534 of CANFST010000065.1, read as the reverse complement.
TACTCTTTACCACCAGCACTTACTACAATGAATTCTCCTTATATTGGACCACACGGTGGAAGCCATTTGGCTTATTATCCTTATAGCAATGGCAATAATTCTCAGGCTGATTTAGAGAGTCCTTGTTTAGATTTTAGTAATTTGAATCAGCCTGTTATGCGATTTTATTTAGGACAGTATGGATTTGGCTCATATGCTGGGATTAAAGTTTATGCCTCATCAAATGGCGGCGCTACATATACCCAGTTGGATTCTTTAAGTGTAATTAATACAATTGTAAATTACCCAGGTATTTGGCAACAGGTTCAGGTTTGTTTAAACAATTATGCACATCAACCTAATGTTAAAGTGAAATTCCGTTCGAATGCCTATAACTATAATGATATTGGAATTGATGATATAACAATTTTAGATGGTACTGATACTTCTTCGGCTTCAGTATCTGCTGATACAATATGCACAGGAATGAATGTAACTGTAAGTGTAAAACATAGTTTAGTAGGTAGAACCTATACATTAGTTAACCAACATGGAGCTATTGTTGTTGCCCCAAAACAAGGAACTGGTTATGCACTTAATTTCCAAACGTTTGGATTAACACAAGATACCATTTTAAAAATAGCTTATAATGATAGTATTCCTTATTCTTATTGTTCCTCTATTTTAAAAGATACTTTTTTTATAAAAGTATATCCATATACAATAGCAAATGCTGGTGCCAATACTTCTTTCTGCTCTGGTTCTTCTATTACACTGAATGGAACTGGTGGGGTATTCTACCAATGGGTTCCTTCGGTTGGTTTATCAAATGTAAATATTGCTAATCCTGTGGCAAGCCCTACATCAACAACAACTTACATATTATTTGCCGACAATCAAGGTCATTGTGGTTCTTTTGACACAATAGTTGTTACTCGAAAACCATCCCCTATTGCCAATGCTGGCGTAAACAAATTATTATGTTATAATGGTTCAAGTTGTGTTCAAATTGGTGGCGGTCCGACAGCCTCAGGTGGCTCAGGATTTTATACCTATTCTTGGACTCCAACAACTGGTATAATTCCTGCTATTGCAAACCCTTGTGCTAGTCCAAGTGTAACTACAACCTACACTATTGTTGTACACGATAATAATGGCTGTAAAGACACCGCTTCTGCAACTGTTATCGTTGACCCACAAATAACTCATACGCTTACTACTAATAATGTAAGTTGCTTTGGAAATACCAATGGTTCAGCTTCTGTAATTGCTAATGGGGGAACTGCACCTTATCATTACTCATGGGGTACAGGTAGTGGTCAAACTGGCACATCAGTTATCAATTTATCACCTAATACTTATACGATTCTTATCACAGATACTTTAGGTTGCTTTTTATTAGATACATTTACAATAGCGCAACCTGCATCTGTAAGCGTATTATTAAATACATTTAATACAACCTGCGGACAATGTAATGGCAAAATAGTTCCTATTGTGGTTGGTGGTACTCCTAATTACACTTATTCGTGGTCAAATGGTAGCACCAACGATTCTTTGTTAAACGCATGTAATGCAAGTTATACACTGCTTGTTACTGACTCTAAAGGTTGCAGCGCAACTGATTCAACACTTGTGACAGGACCTAATGGTTCAAATACATTCTCGGTAGATGCAGGAAACAATTTACAAATTTGTTCAGGTGAATTAGCTGTTGTGGGAGGTTTACCTACGCTATATGGTGGCACACTACCTTACACATTTGTATGGACACCTTCTATCAGTTTAAATGATACTACACTTAGTAATCCAATTGCGAATCCAACAAATACAACTGTTTATCATGTAACTGCTACGGATGCAAATGGTTGTACTCATAGTGATTCAGTTGTGGTAATAGTGCATTCAAATCCTGTAGCAAATGCAGGTTCTGATTTAACTTATTGTAAATTAGCTAATGCAACATTAGGCGCAACTCCAGTTAATGGTATAACTTACAGATGGGCGCCATCTACTGGTTTATCAGCAATTAATGTTGCGAATCCAACGGTAAATATAACTGCTACCATAGTATATACGGTAACTGCAACTAATACTTATGGTTGCTACGATACTGACCAAGTAATAGTAACTGTAAATCCTGAACCATTGATTAATGCTGGTTCTGATGTGATTATTTACAATGGCAATTCAACCACATTGAATGCAACAGGTGCTGTCAATTATACATGGGCTCCACCAACAGGTTTAAATTCAACCATAGGAGCAAGTGTTACGGCAAATCCTGGCTCAACCACAACTTATGTTGTTACTGGAACAAATTCATTTGGCTGTACATCAACTGATACGGTTGTAGTATATGTAGTTGCAACAGGTATTGATGAAATATCTGAAAAAATAAATTTAAAAATTTATCCAAATCCATTCGTTCAACTAGCTAATATAGAATACTCATTACCAACTTATGAAACTGTAAATATTCTTTTATTTAATGTTTCTGGAAGGTTGGAAAAAACATTAGCTAATGAAAAACAAGAAGCAGGCTTACATAAAATTTCACTTAATACTGAAGAGTTGAGTAGTGGAAATTATTTATTATATATTAAAACTAACGATGGTTTAGTAGTTAAAAAAATAATCAAGCAGCAATAAACTGCTTGATTATTTTTTTAATATTTTTCTTTCAAACTTAATCTTATGAATGCAATTCCGATTGTAGATTTATCGCTATTCACTAATGGTGATACTGTCGAACGTGAAAAATTTGTAAAAGATTTAGGAAGTGCATTTACCGAAATTGGATTTGTTGCAGTAGTTAATCATGGCATTAGCGACGAAACAATTGCCAAACTATATGAAGAAACAAAACGTTTTTTTGCTTTTGATTTAAACACTAAAAGAAAATTCGAAATTGAAGGATTAGCTGGTCAAAGAGGCTACACTTCATTTGGGAAAGAGAAAGCTAAACAAAGTAACGTAGCCGATTTAAAAGAATTTTACCAGTATGGACAAACTGTGGAAGATGGTGATGAAATAAAAAAAGAATACCCTGGAAATGTTAATGGTGTTGAGATAATAGACTTAAATCAATCTTTTTTTAATGCATACAGAGCATTTGAAAAGAGTGGAAATTATTTATTAAATGCTATTGCAGTGTATTTAGGATTGGATGAAAAATATTTCGAACCGCATGTACATAATGGCAATAGTATTTTAAGAGCCATTCACTATCCGCCAATTTTAAATGAACCGCAAAGTGCCATCAGAGCTGAACAGCATGAAGACATTAATTTGATTACTTTGTTGGTTGGTGCATCTGCAGATGGTTTAGAAGTTTTAAATCAGCAAAATGAATGGGTTGCAGTAAAATCGTCTCCCAATCAAATTGTAGTAAATGTGGGTGATATGTTGCAACGATTAACCAACAACACTTTACGAAGCACTACCCATCGTGTCGTAAATCCACCAAGAGATTTATGGCATACATCCCGTTTCTCTATGCCTTTCTTTTTACATCCTAGAAGTGATATGAAGTTAAATTGTTTATCCAAATGCATTTCTAATGAAAATCCTCTTCATTATCCACCAATAACAGCTGGAGAATATTTGAATGAAAGATTAATTGAAATAGGCCTAAAAAAATAAAAATTGATGTGAAATGAAAAGACATTTTCATTTTTTAATGCAAGTCTTTTTACACAGCATCACTGCATTTGGTGGTCCACAAAATCATTTATTGCAAATGCAAAAAAGATTTTGTGAGCGACATAATTATTTAAGCAAAGATGAATTATATGACCTTAATGGTTTTTGCAACATACTTCCAGGTCCAACATCTACACAAGTTTTGTCTGCTATCGCATTTAAACGAGGTAAACTTTTATTAGCCATCATTACACTCCTCATCTGGATTTTGCCAGCTACTATTTTTTTTCTGATAATTGTTTTATTGATGAATTATTTTTCAAACAGAAATATTTCATTACACTTTTTACACTTTATGCAACCAATGGCATTAGGTTTTTTAGCCTTTGCAGGCTATAAAATGATTCGTAATGTTATTAATACTGGTAATGCTGTTGCTATCATGATCATTGCCTTTGCAGTAACCATATTTGTAAAATCAGCATTTACATTTCCATCTATTTTTTTATTCAGTATTATTCTTTCAAATTTCAGACACGACGATTTGCCTCCTTATAAATTTAAAATGAAATTGAAATGGGGAAATATTATCGCATTTATAGGCATAGAGTTAGGTGCAGCGCTGGCAGGTGATTTCACTACTCGGAACTATTTAAATTGGCATAAACCCTTAGTATTATTTGAAAATTTTTATCGTTTTGGAGCAATAACTTTTGGTGGAGGACAATTATTAGTGCCTGTTTTATTTGAACAATTTGTATTACATAAAAATTATTTTAGCGCTACTGATTATTTAACAGGCGTAGGATTGGTGCAAGCATTACCTGGTCCAGTATTTTCAATTGCAACTTTTGCAGGTGGTATGGCAATGCACGAATTAGGAAAAATGAATGAAGTATTAGGATGTTTAATAGGCATGGTGGGAATATTTTTACCAGGTTTTTTATTACTGATTTTTTTATTTCCTGTTTGGACAGAGCTGCGTCAATATCCTTTTATCAAACGTGGACTGGCTGGCATAAATGCGGCTACGGTGGGTTTCATTATTGCATCTTCCTACATTATGTTTAAGGAAATGCCATTTGATGTGAAAAATATCGCCGTTATGTCAGCTACATTTGCATTATTATTAATCGAAAAAATCCCAACACCATTTATAGCATTAGGATGTTTGTTGATAGGAATTTTTATTCATTAATTTTTCAATTCTTTAAAATCAATGCTTTCAAAATTTATTGATACTCATGCGCATTTGTACGAAGAAACATTTCAGCAGGACATTTCAGATGTACTGCAAAGCGCAATGAATGCTGGTGTTGAGCAGATTGTTATTCAAAATGTTGATAGCACAACTATTGATGGGATGTTGCAATTAGAAAAAATTTATTCGGCTCAATGCTTACCTACCATGGGTTTACACCCATGCAGTGTGAAAGAAAATTTTATAGATGAATTAAAATTGGTAGAAGATTGGTGGAGCAAAAGAAGCTTTGTAGCTGTTGGTGAATGTGGCTTAGATTATTATTGGGATACCACATTTAAAGAACAACAAAAAGAAGCATTTGCATTTCAAATTCAACTGGCAAAAAAACATAAAAAGCCAATTGTAATTCATAGCCGCAATTCATTTTATGATTCAGTTGAAATGATAAAACATTCACAAGATGGCACTTTGAATGGTGTGTTTCATTGCTTTAGTGGAAGCTATGAAGAAGCAAAAGAAGCGTTGAATCAAAATTTTTATTTAGGGATTGGTGGTGTTGTAACGTATAAAAATTCAGGATTAAAAGAATTGTTACCAAAAATTGGTTTAGATAAAATTGTATTAGAAACAGATGCCCCATATCTGCCACCAGTGCCTCACAGAGGTAAAAGAAATGAAAGCAGTTATATCCCATTAATTGCCCAACAAATTGCAGAGATAATGAATGTTGAAATAGAAGTAGTTGCTGCAATCACTTCATCAAATGCTGAAAAATTATTTCAACTAGTATAAAAAAGAAACAGGTTACGTCATTGATGCCGAGGGCAAATTTTACGTAACCTGTTATACCATTAGAGGTATTTTTGTTTGTTTGTTTTGTGTTTTTTCAATAAATAAGAATTCGTTTTTCTTAATAATAAAAATTGGTTTTGATAATGTGTACTTTCAACCTTACGGGGTTAAATTTTTTCCGTGTATGCCTTACGGGGCATGCCACTTAAACATTTTCAATTTAATGTCTTACGGGACATTTCTTTCTCCGCCAAAGTCTTACGGGGCTTTGTTTTCATTTGATGCCTTACGGGGCATGCAAACTTTTGCGAATCATTTTTTTGTCTTACAGGACATATAGTAGTTGCTTTCCAAGTCTTACGGGACTTTCACTTTAAGCCTTACGGGGCTAACAAGTCAGTTGATGTTGAAACCTTACGGGGTTCCTAAGTTCCTATGCCTTACGGGGCATTTTTTGTTTTTCTCAAAGCCTTACGGGGCTTCGATTAAATTATTTAAAAATAAGCTCCGTAAAATATCGACATGCTAAATACGAGCATAACGATGGCTGAATTCAATAATGTCTTTTGTCGGAACTGGTCCATGTTTGAAGGCTTTGCTAAAAAATGTTTCATAAATGTGTGTGTTTTTGTGTGTTAATTAATTTGGGTTTGTTTGTGTGTTGTTTTGTTTGTTGTGTGTGTTTTTGTTTTTAGATTATTTGTGTTTGTTTGATGATGTAAAACTACATACTCAGCAAGCCCTCAAGGCTAAGTGTAAAAACGTAAATCACTAAGAAAAATTAGGAAAATGGAATTGCAATTCCATTGAGCGGAATAAAAATTATAATACAGGAATATCGTAGAACTCTTGTGCATAGCGCACTTCAGTTAAATATAAGGCGCTGCCTGGCACAGCAAAACTTACCATTGATTTATCTTGAGTAAGCATAATTTTTTTAAGGTCATCAATATTATAAATGCCACGACCTACTTTCAACATTGTGCCAACCAACCCTTTCACCATTCCTCTTAAGTATCTGTCGGCTTTAACACAAAATACCAATTCATTTTCATTTTCTAAAGTCCATTGCATAAAATCAATACGACAATAAGTTGTTCTATTATCCGATTGTCGTTTGCAAAATGCTTCAAAATCTTTTTGTGTTTGCAGATAAGCACAAGCTTCATTCATGGCATCAATATTCACTCTTTCATAAGGATATAAATAAGCCTTATTAATATTGAAAGGATTCTTTTTGTAATTGATGTAATAATGATAAGTGCGCTGAATAGCATCAAAACGTGTGTGAAATACATCTGAAACTTTCCTAATGCTGTTCACAGCTATATCGGCTGGCAGCATAAAATTTAACCGACGCATAAAATAAGAAGGCAACTCTTTATCATAATCAAAATGCGCATAGGTTTGTTTGATATGAACACCAGCATCAGTTCGTGAAGCACCAACTAAAATCATTTTCTCCTGACATAGAATTGAAATATTTTTTTCCAGAACTTCCTGCACACTTATAGCATTGGGCTGGTTTTGCCAGCCATGATAATTAGTGCCATCAAACGCTATTTCAATACAATATCTGTTCACCTGAAATGGATTTTCGCAAAGATATTTGTTTGTGTTGAATTGCAGTTTGTTTATACTGAATTCTAAAATTCATTTCTATTTTGTAATCGAAAATAAAATTAAAAATGACTGAAGCTCAAATTGCATTCGACCGATTATTAAAAGTAATGGATGATTTACGCGAAAAATGTCCATGGGATAAGAAGCAAACTATTCATACACTTAGAACTTTGACTATTGAAGAGTTATATGAATTGGGTGATGCCATCATTGATGAAGATTGGGAAAACATCAAAAAGGAATTAGGCGATGTTTTATTGCATATTGTTTTTTATGCAAAAATTGGAAGTG
>CANFST010000064.1 GCA_947449695.1 Chitinophagales bacterium | reverse complement strand
AGCAACAACAGCTTTTCTAACTGATGGGCAACATATCTCAAGTAATGGGTTCAATTTTTTTATTTTAGAATTTAACAAAAATAGTAACATTTGTATTTGTTGAATAAGAACGATAAATGATATTTATTAAAAAAGAAAATTAGATTTTAAGAATCAACAAAAGATTATGAATTGATTTGGTTCTAATTGGAAAATGTTTATTTCATTTGCAACTGATTATGCTGTTACATACACACAATTTAATGAAATCTTATCGCCAACGAAAAGTGGTGAATGATGTTTCGGTAGAGGTAAAACAAGGAGAAATTGTTGGTTTATTGGGCCCGAATGGCGCTGGCAAAACCACCACATTCTATATGACTGTGGGTTTGGTAAAACCCGATTCAGGCACTGTGATGTTGGATGATATGAATATTACCAAAATGCCCATGTACAAAAGGGCGCAATTGGGAATTGGTTATTTGCCACAAGAAGCATCTGTATTTCGGAAATTATCTGTAGAAGATAATGTAAGAGCCATTTTACAAATGACCGATCTGAATAAAGTTGAACAAGAAAACAAATTGGAAGATTTACTGAATGAATTTCGGTTAACTCATGTACGTAAAAATGCAGGTAATGTTTTGAGCGGTGGCGAACGTCGCAGAACCGAAATAGCAAGGGCATTAGCGGTCAATCCAAAATTTATTTTATTAGATGAACCTTTTGCCGGCATTGACCCAATTGCTGTTGAAGATATTCAGCAAATTGTTGAAAAGCTAACGAATAAAGGCATTGGGGTTTTAATTACTGACCACAATGTGCAGGAAACTTTATCTATCACCAACAGGGCTTATTTATTGTTTGAAGGGAAAATATTGAAACAAGGTACTGCCGAAGAATTAGCAGCTGATGAAGTGGTTAGAAAAGTATATCTCGGAAAGAATTTTGAGCTGAAAAAGAAGAAAGTAGAAATTAATTAAAAAATATAGATGGCTCTAAAAGTGAGATAATGGTTGAATTCATTATCTCCATAATGTGGATTTAGAATGGATAATCCGTTGTATGTCCAACTTGGAAAATTTCTTATAAATAACAAGGAATAAGAATATCTGAAATCAAATCCAAAATGAGGCGAAACAAAATATTGAATATCCGCAAGCCAACATACATCACGTTTTTCGAAAGTTGAAATTGCATTTTCGTGGTCTTTATAATCAATAATTTCCTTTGCACTAAACAATCTACCATAGCTCATGCCTAAGCCCACCCGAACTTTTCCATCTTTATCCCGATATTGCAAATACACAGGCACATCGGCATAACGTAAAGTAAGTTCATAGTTTTCATTCAGGTTCTGATTTACTTCGCCTGGTGTGCTGCGACTACCTTTTACTGAATACAATAATTCGAAGTTAATAAAGAAGTTAGGTGAATAAATCGGGAAACCACCCACTACACCAGCATTCAAAGCCAATTTGTGATAACCAAATAATTTATCCCCATCCACCTGGTCAGCGTTTAAACCTAATAAAATACCACCTTCAAAAAAATTTTTCTTGCCGCTTTGTGCAAAAGTAAAAAGTGGAAATGTGCATAAGATGATGAACAAAGTCTTCTTCATATCGTTTTAATTTGTGCTGTAAAATTACTGAAAAATCAACCATCAAACTATTGTCAATTTCAAATGAGTTTTAAATATAACCAAAATACCCTTAAAAAATTAGAAGGCATTTTTGAAGAAGCCCGATATATTGTTCGCTATGAAAAAGGAAATTTCAGCGCTGGGCATTGTTTGCTCGAAGATAAAAGAATTGTAGTGATCAATAAATTTTACACCCTTGAAAATAAAATTAATTGCCTTATTGACATTATCAATACAGTGAATATGAGCGATATTGAATTTTCTGATGAATTGCAATCGGTTTACAAGAAAGTTACTTCGCTCAAAGTTGAAAAAACTGAAGAACCCGACTAAATAATTTAACTCAATTTATTTTTTTCGATTAATTTTATTGAAATATTTAATTTCGATGAAATTGTTTTTTAGCTGCTTAGTATTGCTTTTGCCTTTATTTATCAAAGGTCAAACTACTTATTATGTAAGCACTTCGGGTAATGATACCAACAATGGCACTTCTATAAACACTGCTTTTAAAACCATTCAAAAAGCAGCATCTACAGCAACTGCAGGCAGCATAGTAAACATTTTACAAGGCACTTATAATGAAAGAGTAATAACTTATTCAACTGGTTTGCCTGGCAATTATATCACCTTCCAAAATTTTAATAATGATGCAGTAACGCTTGAAGGCGGAGGCACTTCGGGTTGGGGCATGTGGTTGATTTACGGAGTTGGTTATATCAAATTAAAAGGAATTAATTTTTCTTATAATGATAGCACTACTTCTGCTTATTCACCTGCGCTTATAGTTGGAAACAAATCACAATTTATCGAAATAAAAAAATGCACATTTACAAAATTGCTCAACAATAATGCAACCGGTATCGCAATTTATGGTAATGATACAACAAGCATTGGCTTGCACGATGTAAGCATTGATAGTTGTACATTTGGTAGCTCGAATTTTAAAATGAGCCAAGGCATTGGCATAGCAGGTAATATTTACAACTGCGTTATTTCAAACAATTTGTTTCATCATTTAAATAGCCAGGGGATTGCATTGGTTGGTAGTGATAGTACAAGTCGTTCATTGTTTGATTATGCTCGAAATATTCATGTTTTCAAAAATGAAATTCACGATGTGTATAATCAATCGCCAGGCAATTACAGGCAAGGAATTTTAATCAGTGGTTCAAGAAATTGTTTGATTGAAAAAAACAAAATTCATCATTGCGATATGGGTATCAATATTACAGCCTATTCAAATTTTGCAAAAACTGATGGGGTAATTTTTAGAGAAAATTTAGTGTATCAAAACTATCAGCAAGGCTTGGCAATGGGTATTTATAATTATCCTTCAAGCACTGGGAGAATAAGATATTGCAATATTCATCACAATACTTTTTACGAAAATAATTCACTGGCAAATAGTTCTGAAACAGTATTGTTTCCATTTGATAGTTGCAGTATCAATCATAATATTTTTTACTTTGGCAATAGCAATCAAATGATTTACACTTGGTATTATGGAGTAGGATTTCAGCACAACATGATGGATTATAATTTGTATTGTTCGCCGTTAATCAATCCATCAACAATCAATTTTAGTTGGGATGGCAATGGCAGCAATTTTGGTTTTGGATTTTACAAAACTTTGAGTCAAGTTGATTTGCATAGTTATTATGCCGACCCCATGTTTGTACATCCTTACGATTCAATTCCAGATTTTCACATTTATAATAACAGCTTAGCCAAAGACAGTGGTGATGTTAATTTTAGTGTTGCTAATGGTGAAACTGACTTTTATAATCAACCACGAATTTTTAACAACAGAGTAGATATTGGTGCTGTGGAAAATCAAAATGATTATGCACCAATTGTAATAAATCCAACTGGAATAAATCAACTTAGTAATATTAATGAACAATTAATGATTTATCCAAATCCAGCGAATGAATGGTTGATTGTTAATGGTGAATGGTTAATTCGAAATACAAAAATTGAAATGTATGATATGCTTGGTCATGTCATACTGAGGAATGAAACGCCTGCCCCCACTGCATCGGAGAGAGCTAGGTTGAGGCTAGATGTTTCTACTTTGTCAAACGGAATTTATTTTCTAAAAGCTACATTCAACAACGGTTTTGTTGCTACAAAAAAAATAATTGTTCAGCATTGATAAAAGCATTCAATTAACTTTGCAAACATGAATGTTCTATTTACCAGTTACGATGGATTAACTGACCCATTGGGGCAATCGCAAGTTCTTCCTTATCTGTCAGGGCTATCAACCAAAGGTGCAAAAATTCATATTATTAGTTTTGAAAAGAAAGAAAGATTTGATAAGCATACATCAATCATTCAGAAAATTGTTGCTGATTATAATATCACTTGGCATCCTTTGATTTATACCAAACAACCGCCAATTCTTTCAACTATTTATGACTTATTAAGATTGCACAAAAAAGCGAAAGAAATTATTTTAAAGAATCAAATTTCGATTGTTCATTGCAGAACTATTTTAACAGGGATTGTTGGTTTGCATATCAAAAGAAAATTAGGTATAAGATTGATTTTTGACATGCGGAGTTTTTTAGCTGATGAACGAGTAGATGGGAAATTATGGAATCTACAAAACCCTTTATACAAAAAGGTCTACAATTTTTTTAAGCAAAAAGAAAAAGAGTGCTTGCTTCAAAGCGATCACATTGTTTCTCTTACTCATGCTGCCAAAAATGAAATATTGAAATGGGATTTAAACATTACAGCCAATAAAATTTCAGTCATCCCATGTTGTGTTGACATGAATTTATTTGACGCAAATAAATTAAATAGCACTAATCGCAATCAAATCAGAAGCGAAATAGGAATCAGCCAAGAAGCAGTGATCTTTATTTATGTTGGTGGCATCGGAACCTGGTATTGCTTAGATGAAATGATGGAATTTTTCAGTCAAACAAAACAACAAATTCCATCGGCGAAATTTTTAATTGTAACTGCCGAACATAAAAATATTGTTCTTCAATCAGCTGAAAAATTTTCAATTGACATCTCTGATTTAATCATTCGAGAATCACCCCGAAATAAAGTTCCGAATTATTTGAATGCAGCTGATTTTGCTTTGTTTTTTATTTTACCAGCCTATTCTAAAATGGCTTCCTCCCCTACCAAACAAGGCGAAATGATGGCAATGCAATTGCCAATTATCTGTAATGATAATGTAGGCGACACTGGGGATATTATCAGAAAATATGAGGCTGGCTGGGTAGTGAAAAACTTTAATAAAAATGACTATCAAACTGTGATTGATGGAATAAAATCAAATCAACAGTTTGACAAAAACCGAATTCGATTAGGTGCCGAAGAATATTTCAGCTTAGAAAAAGGAGTTGAAAAATATTGGCAGATTTATCAAAGTTTACAATAGTTTCATCAGTCGTTCGGATATTTTTTTTACTTTCGCCTCTCCAATTTTTATTGGAAATAAAATCAATATAAAAATGAAGTCTTTAGTTACAGGTGGTGCAGGATTTATTGGCGCTCATGTTACCAATGAGTTGATAGGCATGGGTCATGAAGTAATTGTGTTAGATGATTTGTCGGGCGGTTTTGAAGAAAATGTAAATCTAAAAGCAAAATTTATTAAGGGTTCTATTACTGACCATCAGTTGTTATCTCTTCTTTTTGCTGAACATAAATTTGATTATGTTTATCACTTGGCGGCTTATGCGGCTGAAGGTTTAAGCCATTTCATCAAAAGATTTAACTATAACAATAATTTAATTGGCAGTGTAAATCTGATAAACGAATCAGTAAAACATAAAGTGAAATGTTTTGTGTTCACTTCATCTATTGCAGTTTATGGCGCTGGCAAACCACCATTAAGAGAAGATATGGTTCCGACACCTGAAGACCCTTATGGCATTGCGAAATACGCTGTAGAAATGGATTTGAAAGTATCACATGAAATGTTCGGATTGGATTATGTGATTTTTCGACCTCATAATGTGTATGGCGAATATCAAAATTTAGGTGATAAATACAGAAATGTGGTAGGTATTTTCATGAATCAATTGATGCAAGGCAAACAACTTTCAGTTTTTGGAGATGGCATGCAAACACGTGCATTTAGCTATATTGGCGATATTGCTCCTCAAATTGCATCATCTGTTTCCAATCCTAAAGCTATCAATCAAATCATCAATGTAGGCGCCGATAAAGATTATACGGTTAAAGAATTGGCATCGGTGGTGATGGAAGCCATGGATATGAAAGGTGAATTGTTGTATTTACCTGCTCGAAATGAAGTATTACATGCTTATAGCGACCACACAAAAGCGAAAGAAATTTTTGGTGAAAGTGCTAATACATCTTTGTTGGATGGATTGAAAAAAATGGCTGATTGGGCAAAGAAAACAGGAAGTAAAAAATCAGCAAAATTTGAAAATATTGAAATCACTGAAAAATTACCTGCCTTTTGGTTAGAATAAAAAATGAGCAAAAAAAGAATTTTATTTGTGGCAATGCACTACCCCAATCGTGCACCAGGTCAACGTTTTAGGTTTGAGCAATATTTTAGTTATTTAGAAAAACATGGTTATGAATGCCATCTATCTAATTTGATTGATGAGGAATCTGACAAGTTTTTTTATTCGTCTGGCAATACTTCAAAAAAATTAAGCGTCATTTTATCTGCTTTTAAAAAGAGATTAAATGATGCCTTAAATGCAAAAAATTATGCCGCTATTTTTGTTTTCAGAGAAGTGTTTATGATGCGAACATTTATTTTAGAAAATTTATTTTGCCAGCATGCTGATAAGCTGATGTTCGATTTCGATGATTCAGTTTGGTTGCCCAATGTTTCAAAAGCCAACGAAAAATTTGTGTTCATTAAAAGCCACAATGTTGTTCCCAAATTAATTTCGCATTGTAAACTGATTGTGGCTGGAAATCCTTATTTAAAGGAATATGCCAGCCAGTATAATAAAAACATTACCATCATTCCAACCACAATTGATGTGAACGAATACGTCAGAAAATTAGTGCCTAAAGATGAAACAAAAGTTTGCATTGGCTGGAGTGGAAGTGTAACAACGATTCAACATTTCAAAACTGCTTTGCCATTTTTAAGAGAATTGAAAAAAAAATATGGCGATAAAATTTGCTTTCAGGTAATTGGCGATAAAAACTATGTGGATGAAGAGTTGGGTATAAAAGGTGTGGCTTGGAAAAAAGAAAATGAATTGGAAGAGTTGAGCAAAATTGACATTGGCATTATGCCATTACCAGATGACCAATGGGCAAAAGGAAAATGTGCCTTGAAAGGCTTACAGTATATGGCTTTGGAAATTCCGACAATCATGTCTCCAGTTGGTGTAAATGTAGATGTGATAAAAGATGGCGTAAACGGATATTTAGCAACTGATGAAAATGAATGGCTCAAAAAATTAGAATTGTTAATTAATGATGCTACACTTCGTAAGCAAATAGGAGCAGCAGGAAGAAAAACTGTTGTAGATGAATATTCTATTGAAGCCAACCAAGATAAATATTTAAAAGCCTTTGATTTTGTAACCGGTAAAAGTGATTCTTACTCATAATCTTGTTCTAAATAAAATCAATTCGTTGTTAAATTTATTTAAACAATTATTTGTTTAATCATTTTACGAATAAAAAATTATTTTTATTTTGGCATGACTTTTATATGTTTAATTGAACCCAATTTTTATTAATCACAAAATTTTTCGAATCATGAAAAAAATTTTACTTTTTATTTTCACAATTTTATCCATTAGTGCAGCTAATGCTCAAAAAGGAAACCTGATTTTATTTTCACAAGAAGGTGAACGTTTTTTTGTTGTAATGAACGGAATACAACAAAATCAAAAGTCTGAAACAAATGTTGCTATTCGCAATATGCCACAAGGCCAATACATTGTAAAAATTATTTTTGAAGACAAATCACTAGGAGTGCTAAATGATAAAATAAGTGTATTTCCAAATGTTGAACGAACATTTAATATCAAAAAAAAGGTAGATAATACTGGCGTTGCAAGATATGTAACTCGTTGGGTAAGCGAAAATCCTATTCCACAGGTGTACGATGAACCAGCAGAAGGAACAAGCGTAATAGTTTATCAGGCTGCGCCAGTAGACGGTAGCGTGACACAAACTACCAGCACAACTACAACCACATCTGGTTCACCTGATGGTGTGAATATCAATATGAATGTTGGCATGGGTGGTATGGGTGGAGGTGTAAATATCAATACCAGCGGAATGGATATGGGTAGCACTACAACAACGACTACTACTCGAACTACTACTACAAGTACCACTTCAACAAATGGTGATGTTTACGAACAACCTGCTCCACAAGAAAGAGTAGTTTATGTTCCAGGATATAACGGCCCTATTGGTTGCCCGATGCCAATGAATCCTACTGATTTTGCAGGTGCAAAAGCTTCTATTTCTTCAAAATCGTTTGAAGAAACCAAATTGCAAATTGCCAAGCAAATAGTTGGTGCAAACTGTTGCACAGCTAACCAAGTAAAAGAAATAATGCGCCTTTTCAACTTTGAGGCTTCTAAATTAGATTTTGCAAAATTTGCTTATAAATATACCTACGATCAAAAAAACTATTACAAAGTAAATGATGCATTTGAGTTTGAAAGTTCAATTAGCGAACTCACAACTTTTATCGGTCAATAAAATTGAATATCTTAATTAATTCTAAAGCCTTGCAAAAAAATTGCAGGGCTTTTTTATTAAGTTATATTTGCAGAATATGTTGAAAAACAAAAAAACATTTATTGCTTTACTCACAGTTTTTGTGGTATTGCTGTTAGACCAATGTCTTAAAATTTATATTAAAACGCATTATAGAATTGGCGACGAAACTCAGATTACAAGTTGGTTTCATCTTCATTTCATTGAAAACGAAGGAATGGCATTTGGACTAAAATTAGCTGGTAGTAGTGGCAAACTAATTCTTACTTTATTCCGAATAGTAGCCGTAAGTTTCATTGGTTACTATGTTAGCAGATTAATAAAAACTAACCAGCACATAGGCTTTATAATCTGCATGAGTATGATTTTGGCAGGTGCATTAGGCAACATCTTAGATAGTGTTTTTTATGGTGTAATATTTAACGATAGCAGTTATCACCATTTGGCAACTCTTTTTCCAAAAGAAGGTGGCTATGCTCCTTGGCTACATGGCAAAGTAGTTGATATGTTGTGGTTTCCGCTGTGGGAAGGTATTTTACCTAAAGTGGTGCCAATTTGGGGTGGGGAGTATGTCTCATTTTTCGACCCAGTTTTTAATCTAGCGGATTCTTCTATCACGATTGGCGTAATAGCAATTTTGATTTTTCAAAAATTATTTTTTAAAGAAAATAACACACAAGAAGAATTAACCAGCGAAAATCAATCAGAAACAATTAACGAATTTGAAACTCATATTGAGTATGAGCCGAAAAAATAATTGTCAGGGAATATAATATCCTGTATTTCATTTTCAAAAATACCAAAAACTGCTGAACCGCTTCCACTAAGGCTTGCATAAACTGCACCTGCTTCATATAACTGTTGTTTGATTTTTTCAATGGCAGGAAATTCTTTAAAAACCGGTACTTCAAAATCATTTATTAATGCTGTCCTCCATGTTGAAATTGGTTGTGCAATAATTTCTTTTAATGACTTTAGAGGCTGTGAAGGCTTAATTTTAGTATACGCCCAGGCTGTATTCACATGAATGGAGGGGTGGACAACAATCATTTTTTTATTACTTAAATCAACGTTGACAGATTGTAAAACCTCTCCTCTCCCTTCTGAAAAACAAGTTTCATTCAACACAAAAAATGCACAATCGCTGCCCAATTGCGCTGCATAAGCCATTAATTTTGATGTATCAATTTTTAAATTGAAATAATTATTTAAAGCTTTTAGAAAGAAAGCAGCATCCGAAGAACCACCGCCCAAGCCAGCTCCCATCGGGATGACCTTATGTAAATGAATTTTCAGATCAGGTAATTGAAAATCTTTTTTCAACAAATAATATGCTTTCAAAATCAAATTATCTGAGGCATTGCAATCAACAAGCAACCCCGATGAGCTAAACTCCATTTTATCTCCAACAATAAATTCTATAGCATCGTTTATCGGAACAGGAAAAAAAATTGATTCAATATTGTGAAATCCATCAGCACGTTTGCTGATTATATTCAAACCAAGATTTACTTTAGCGTTCGGAAAAAATATCATTGTTTGCGAAAATTGTTCAAATATAATATCCATCTCGGATTTAGTGCTGCCCTTTCGGGGTTGAGCAATTATTATTTATTTAATATGAATTGCTTTAGCAGAAGCAATGCAATGGTAATTGTTTGTATTCAATTTTTAAGTGTGATTGCTGCATATAATTATTTCAGAAAACGCAATAAATTATCTTGGCAAATACCTTTAATTATTTGCTTGGCACTATGTTATTTTATTGGCTGGAAATTGAGAATACTCATCTTACTTACAGCAATAATTTCATCTTTATATCATCTTTCGAGTAAAGAAAAAATTGGCTTTAGATATCAGCCATTTTTGAAACCATTTATCATTGGGCTTTGCTGGGCTATTATCACTATTTTAATTGCATCGGCTAATGAGTTAAAATTGAATTTGGAATGGAGCGTTTTAAAAGATGAGAAAACTATGCAATTGGTGATCATGATTTTTGTATTGCGAATTTTTGAAATGTCATCACTAAGCATTTTAACCGACGTATTACATTTGAATACAGATAAAATAAACGGATTGCAGACTGTTCCAACTTTAATAGGAATAAAAAAAACTTTTTTTGTTGCGTCCCTATTAGCTTCATTTCAACTTTTATATGTAAGCATTATGCTACAAATCAATCCAACTAATTTTTGGTATGTAGGTAAGTTTTATGTTGGTTTTACTTTAATATTATTTTCAGTATATCTGATTTTCAAGCGACGGAATGCCTTTCAAATGGAGATTTTATTAGATACAATTCTTTTTATAGAAGGCTTAATTGGTATAGCTTTGCTCTACTTTCATTTACATTAATTCTGGCTGCCGATTTTTTTTAATTCAATATTTTTAATCAATTTATTTTCGTTGCTATGCAAAGTAATGTGAAGCATAGCTTTCGCTAATTGAACAGAACTGATTACGAAATTTGGCATTAGTAATTCGAATAATGGGAAAAAAGGAATCATCAATTTATTACTAAAAGCAGTTTTTGGATTTTTATTAATTGGCTTAATACCAGCGGGCCGAACAATAAATAATTTTTTCAACTGCATTTTATTTAATTCATTTTCTGCTCTACCTTTTACACGAGCAAAAATAGTTTTACTCTTTTCAGTTATATCTGCCCCTTCGCCACTCAGAAAAATGAAAGTACAATCTGGATTAAAAAGCTGAACAGCTTTTGCAGCAGCAATGGTGTAATCATAAGTGATTACTTCGTATTCAATTTTGCTTACCTGAGTTTGAGAAATGCCTAAACACCACAACATTGCATCAGCAGATTTGATTTCGTTTTTCAACTCATCATAATTCATAAAATCTTGATGAGTAATTATTTTCAACTTATCATCTTTCAAATCAAGATTGCTTCTTACAATGGCTGTGATTGCAGTTATCTGAGGGTTTTTAATTGCCTCTCTTACTACTTCGGCACCAACTAAACCAGTTGCTCCTGTTACTATTATTTTCATGAATCAAAGTTGCAATTTTTTTTTAATTCAGAATTAATTTAAGTCAATAAATCAGTTTAATCACCGAAGCAAATAAGTGTATTAGCTGAACACCAAAAAAAGAAAGCACTTTAGTTTTGAATGGCTAATTCGATTCACCACGATTAGCTTTTTAACTAACAACTAAACCTAACTGAAATGAAAAGAAAATTTTTACTATTAATTTTTATTGCCCAGTTTCTTGCTTGTCTTTATATCGGTACAAGCTCGGCAAAAGCACAATCGGCAAGCGATTCGACAAAAGCAGAAAAACAAATTGACATTAATCCAGAAATAAATTATCTGCGACACTATATATGGAGAGGTGCAAATTTTGGCAATAACAACGTATCACAATCTTATGTATCAGCCTCCTACAAAAAATGGTCGCTTAATTTATCTTGTAATTACAATCTATTGAAGACAGACTTACCAAGCGAATATTACACTAAAAAAGTTCATTATGATGAGCAAGATATTCAAATTACATATGCTGATAACTTTCACAAATTACAGTTTGAATGCAATGCTTTTGCTTATTTATATTTTCATCAAATAAATACACCCTCAACAGGTGAAATTACTTTTAAATTAATTTATCCTATAAGCGAAAAATGGAGTGTATTTTCTGACAACGTAACTGATATTTGGTCACATAAAGGTTTGTATTATAACTCAACGGGTGTTGATGCAGATTTTACTATTAAAAATAATTATGAACTCGAAACTCAAGTCTATTCAGGCTTAGGAAATAAATTTTTTAATAATGCTTATTACAATTCATCAGTTACTGCATTGAATTTTGTAGGCTTTCACACTGAATTAACCAGAAGCATTCTTAAAACATATTACTTAAAATGCTTTATAGAATTCAATCAATATTTAGATAAAAGAATTGTAGAAGCCAATGGCATTAATCACACTTCAAATTTTGGTTTCAGCTTTGGCAAAAACATCAGTTATAAAATCAAAAAACATTTGCACAAACAGATTAAATAATTTTAAACATAGCGTAAAAAATTATTTTTTTTCGTTGGCATAAATCTCTAATAACTGAGCGTCTTTTTCTTTCGATTTTATTTCGTTTAAAATATCGTTGAGCACAGTAATTCTGTCTTTTTCTATATCAGGATTATATTTAGATTTAAAGTGTTTAATAGCTTCATAAGCAGCATATCTTACCTGCCATTCTTCATCATTTTGTGCAATATTATTCAATAGCAATGTACCTTTTTCAATAATGGGGTCAGGCATTCTGTATAAAAAATTTCCAAAATCATTCAGGACCGGATACAAATTGAAGCCTGTTTTTTCTTTAGCTAATTGCGAAAAATAAATGTAATTATCAATCGTACCTTTTTCAGCATATACTTTTGCAACAGCTCTTTGAATCAAACTATTATTATCAGTTTCAAATGATTTACAAATTGCCAAAGCCATGTTGGGGTTAGCGTTAGCTAAGGCTTTCAGCGCCTCTGATATTACTGTATAGCTGCTATCGAAAGTAGCTTTCTGAAAAGTGTTATAAAACAAATTGGCATGTTTGTTATAGCTTAATTTATGCAAAGCAGCGGTTCGGATAAGTGAATTTTTATCTCCTGTAATCATTTCCTGCAAAATGGGTGAAGCTATCATCAGACTGATTGAATCATCAGCATAAATATTTTCAGCAGCAAATTTTCTTAAATTATCAATCGGCGACCGCAATGCAGTAATTAATAATTCACGGGCACTTGTATTTTCTGATTGCAGCATTGATGCATATTGCAAAGCTTCCAATCGGTCTCTGTAGTTTTTAGCATGATGATATTGAAATAAAAATTCAGGCAATGTTTTATTGTCATTCTTTTCGCCTAATAAAGTTTTATCAGCATCCACATTTACCCAATCAGGTTTGGTATCGCAATTCAAAATAAAATCCTGCTTTCTGCTGTCAACAAACACTTTATAAGTATTTATGGTACCATTCTGATACACATCAATTTTAAGCGGAATTTTAAAAACATATAAAGCTGGTTCGGCTTGGGTTTGCTCAATGCTTACTTTTTCTTCATGCTTAATTGCATCATAATTATAATTGATATTCAACTTTGGATGCCCGGCTTTAAAATACCATTGATCGAAGAACCAGTTCAAATCTAATCCCGTCACATCTTCAAACACCAACCGCAATTGATTCACCTCGGCATTACCATATTTGTATCTGATTAAATACTGATGCAATGATTCAAAGAAAGCTGAATCGCCTACCAGATTGCGAAGCATATGAATTACACAGGCTCCTTTTTGATAACTGTGCCGGTCGAATAATTCATCTTCATCATTATAATGATAACGAACTATGCTGGTGGTTTTTCTTCTTGACTCGGTTAAATAAGCTTGTAAAAAGTTTTCCAATTCAACATCAGCCATATCTTTATTATAGCCACATTCATCCCAGATGTATTCGCCATAAGTGGCAAATGATTCATTCAAAGTAATATTGCTCCACGATTCAGCAGTTACCAAATCGCCAAACCACTGGTGAAACAATTCATGCGAAATAACTGATTCATTATTTTTATCTAACAATTCGCGGCTGTTGCGTTGTAAAAATTCACCATGCAAAGTGGCTGATGTATTTTCCATTGCACCCGATACATAATCGTGCACCACCACCTGACTGTATTTATTCCAGGCAAATGGCACTTTCAGCCGATTGCTAAAGCATTCCATCATCTGCGGTGTTTTGCCAAAAATTTCTTCGGCATATTCCTGATAAGCTGGGTCAACATAGTAATCCACCTCTATGCTATCACGCCAGGTATTATTGCTGATGACAAAATCGCCCACTGCCATCATGAATAAATAAGGCGAATGTGGTTTATCCATTTGCCATACATCGGTTTCTGACGAATCATTTTCAGATATGGTATATAATTTTTGCCCATTGCTTAAGCTCACAAATTTCCTTTCACGATTGATGTACATAGTTTGGGTACATTTTTGATTGGGGTGGTCAACCGTAGGAAACCAACACGATGCCGATTCAGTTTCGCCCTGAGTCCACACTTGCCGGGGTTTGTTTTTTTCTTTTTCATCGGGGTTGATAAAATACAAACCCTTATCTGATGTAATAGCCGAGCCACTTTTGGTGCGTCGTTCATTCGGCTTGGCTACATAATCAATAAATAAAATAAAAGTATCTTTTGCATAGCAGGTATGAGGCAGATTAATTTTTAATTGCGCCGAATCGTAGCAATAAGGCAAATCAGTAGTATCATTTTTCGAATTGATAAATGCTACTTTGTTGATGTTAAATCCTTTAGCATCCAACACCACAGTATCTATTGCATAAAAATGAGGGGTAGCTGTAATAGTAGCCTGAGCAGGCATTCTGCATTTTTTCCAATCAAATTTTACTGCCAGTTTGGTATCTACCAGGTCAATTTTTTTTGCCGCTGTTGCTCTGTATAATAATTGAGGATGTGGGCTCAGTAAAATACTATCTGCCCCATTGGCTGAGCTGGTAGAAAAGCAATTTTTTTTTGAAAATGAAAAACCAAAAACCGGAACTATAAGAAAGAAAAAAAGAAACGATATTTTTTGCATCAATTGTTTTTTGGAAACTATTATGGCACAAAATAAAAAACCTCCGCCATATTTCGGTGGCGAAGGTTTTAAAAAATTTACTACCAATACCCAGTTACACAATATCCAAAATATAATTTCCTAACAAATTGATGGAAGGATTAAATACATTTAAATAATGCAAAGTAGCTACATCGCCAAATTCAATGATTGGATGAATTTCGATAGTATGCGGTGCTATGGTTACAAACATTGCACCCACTACACCATTTTCATAAGCTGATAAATAAAATTGCAAAGGCACATCGCCATCATTTTTTATTTTTATTTGAGCTGTATCATCCAAAGTGCGCCTCACCGCATTATGAATAGCCAATGGTTTCAAATTAGTATTCACAAAATGAGTTTGCAAAGATTTTTTGATCATTTCTACAGCAAAATAAGCATCAATATTATGTGGCGTAGCCGCATATTTTTGCATCAAAGCACCCAATACCTAATATTGACACGGTGCAGCTTACAATTATGCTGCAAAAACCGCATGAGTTAGAAAAAGATAAACTGGTTCAGCTTAACCAGCATAAAATTGTGGTTACCCAACAGGGAAAACTGTTTGTAAGAATTATTGCTGCCGCCATTGATGCCTGATTACTTCGCCAGCAATCTGGCAATAATACGTTTAGCAAAGTCATTTAAGTTTTTAGCTGATTGACTGATTGATTTCCTCACAATTAATTTCACCATATCCTGCTCATCCTCATTTGCAGAACGCATATTAGCGAAGCAAACCATGCTGAAAATTATAAAATCCTGAAAAGGATAACCTGATTTTTATAGGCTAAAAACTAAACCAAGCTCCCTTTTATCAAAAGGGAACATCTTTTTGATGAAAAGAGACTCCCTTTTCAGAAAACCAAGCATCTTTTTAACGAAAAGAGACTCCTTTTCAAAAAATCAAGCATCTTTTTATCAAAAGGGAACATCTTTTTGATAAAACCAAACATCTTTTCAACGAAAAGAGACTCCTTTTCAAAAAACCAAACATCTTTTCAACGAAAAGAAGCATCTTTTTAGCAAAACCAAGCTAGGTTTTGTGAAACTTAACCAGCTTTTATAAAAACCTAACCAGAAATTGACAAAACCAAGGATGTTTTTGT
>CANFST010000063.1 GCA_947449695.1 Chitinophagales bacterium | reverse complement strand
TAATCATGAATATCTACATCGCCATCTACCACTACTAATATTTTATTAAACATCATTTGCCCGGCACCCCACATGGCATTCATCACTTTTAAAGCCTGACCAGCAAAATCTTTTTTAATTTTTACAATCGTGAGATTATGAAATACGCCTTCCATTGGTAATTCCATATCAACAATTTCAGGAATCATCGTCATTTTAATTGGTGCTAAAAAAATTCGTTCGGTTGCTTTACCAATCCATGCATCTTCTTGTGGTGGAATGCCTACAATTGTTGCAGGATAAACAGCATTCTTGCGATGTGTGATACAAGTAATATGAAATTTCGGATACCAATCAGCCAAAGAATAATAACCAGTATGGTCGCCAAAAGGACCTTCCCAAATCATTTCTTCCGCAGGGTCAACATAACCTTCAATCACGAAATCCGCATCAGCAGGCACTTCCATGTCGGGTTGGGTAATACATTTTACCAATTCCACTTTTTTCTTTCTTAAAAAACCAGCCAACATGTATTCATCCACATTGTCAGGAAGCGGTGCTGTGGCGGCATACGTGTAAGCAGGGTCGCCACCCAACACTACAGCCACAGGCATTTTCTTGCCTAGCTTTTTATATTCGTTAAAATGCCTTGCACTCACTTTGTGTTTGTGCCAATGCATCGCTGTTAAATCTTTTTCGAAAACTTGCATACGATACATGCCCGTATTTCTTATTCCGCTGATAGGGTCTTTTGTATTTACAACTGGCAAAGTGATGAATCTGCCGCCATCTTGAGGCCAGCATTTCAACACAGGAAGTTTAGTCATATCAGGATTCATTAAAACAACGTCCTGACATTCGCCTTTTCCATTTTTCACTTTTGGCATCCATGATGCAATTTGACTAAGCTTTGGCAACATGGAAAGTTTCTCCAAAATATTGTCTTTGGGCTTCATTAATGTTTTGAAAAGCGATTCAATATCATTTGAAATATCATCTAAATCATTTACACCCAAAGCCAGCTCCATACGGCGTTTGTTGCCCATTGAGTTTATCAATACAGGAAAGTCAAAGCCTGTATTTTCAAACAATAAAGCTTTATTAAAATCTGATTTTGAAATTCTATCAGTGATTTCTGAAATCTCTAAATCCGGATTCACATATTCTTTGATGCGAACCAATTCATTGTTCTGTTCTAAAACTTCTATAAAATGTTGAAGGTTGCGGTATGCCATTTTTCTGATTTGAGAGTGAAAACAAAAGTAAAAGTGAAAAGTTGCCTATCAATTAACCCCTTGTTCTTTCAAGCGTTCGGTGTTTTCTTCAAACTGCAATTTTTCTAACACTTCCTGAATTTCGCCATTCATCACAGCATCTAAAGTGTAAAGTGTTAAACCAATTCTGTGGTCAGTCATTCTGCCTTGAGGGAAATTATAAGTTCTGATTTTTGCACTTCTATCACCTGTGCTTACTAATGTTTTTCTTCGTGCAGCAATCGCATCTTCATGTTTTCGGACTTGTTCTTCATACAATTTTGAACGCAACATATTCATCGCTTTTTCTCTGTTGCCCAATTGCGAACGCTCAGTTTGACAAATCACTACAACGCCAGTCGGGATATGTGTTAATTGAACTTTTGTTTCTACTTTATTTACATTCTGTCCGCCAGCACCACCACTTCGTGAGGTTTCCATTTTCACATCACTTTCTTTCAATTCAAAATCAATTTCATCAGCTTCGGGCATCACAGCCACAGTTGCAGCTGAAGTGTGTACACGTCCGTTCGCCTCGGTTGCAGGCACACGTTGCACACGATGCACACCACTTTCAAATTTCAAAGTACCATACACATCTTCGCCCTGCACTTCTAACGACACATCTTTATAGCCACCCACAGTGCCTTCGCTTTCGCCAACCAGAGCTACTTTCCAGCCTCGGCGTTCGCAATAACGAGTGTACATGCGCAATAATTCTCCAGCAAATAAACTTGCTTCATCGCCGCCAGTCCCTGCTCTGATTTCAATGATAGCATTCTTCGCATCTTCGGGGTCTTTCGGAATTAACATCAATCGCAATGTTTCTTCCAATTCTTTTTTTCTCGGTTCTAAAATTTCAATGTCTTCTTTTGCCATTTGTTTCAACTCATCATCTTTTTCATGCAAAAAAAGCTCACGACTTTCATCGTAATTTTTTGATACAATTTTGTATTCACGAAAAAGGATTACAAGTTTTTCCAGCTCTTTATATTCCTTACTTAATGCAGTAAATTTTTTGATGTCGTTCATCAAATCAGGCTGTGTAAGTTGCCTGCCAACATCTTCAAAGCGGTGCTCTGCTATTTCTAATTTATCAATCATTTTTTAAAAAAGTAGGCAAAGTTAATGGAAAGTTGAATGGATTTCAATCAATAGAAGAACTATTGAAATTCATACACACTCATTTTTTCTTTGTGCAATAAATACAAGCGATTTTGTTCAATGCGACCTTGCTTTACATCCATGCTATCGGGCAACGAAAAATTAATTTCATCAAATGATTTCAGGCTGAAAACTTTTAGCTGATGTTTTTTGATGTACAACAATTGGTCATTGATGATTTGAAAATTTCTGGTGCCTTTTATAAAAAATTGTTTGTGATAATCGCCATAAGTATCAAACACAAAAATACCGTTAAAAGCATCACCCACATACAAATCTTTTTCGGTACACAACATAAAATTAGGTGTAATGGTTTTGCCTGTAACCTGCGCCACATCTTCGCTGCTGCGAATTAACTTGCCATTGTAATCAAACAATTTCAGTTTGTTTTCTTTCACATCATACGTCCAGATTTTATTGTCATGACTCAAACAGGCTGTTTTCATTTCCTGAAAACCAAGGTCACGAAAATTAATTACGTTCAATGGCGTAAGCTGACGGTCTAAAATTACAACTGTAGCTTGCATCGGGTACAACACCAGTATATTCAACGGGTTGCTGGCTTCAATCAAACCTGGTCGACCATATTTTACTTCGCTGAATTCTTTTTGTTTTAAACCCATGCTGTTGTATTGCACAATTTTATTGCCTTCAATCAGATAAAAATTCTGCAAATTATCGGTCGTAAAATGCGACGATTTTGTTTCGATTGCAGTAATCAATTTATAATTCACCCCATCACCTTTAAATGCTGAAGCGATGATGAATAAAGGAATTACGAACAAGAATATTTTTTTCAATTTAATTTTATGTTTTTGATTTTTTAAAAGTAACCATCCATACACCCAGCAAAATTAATCCCAAACCCACAAAGTGAAGATAAGTAATACTTTCGCCGTCAATCGCTCCCCAAATTACTGCCACCACAGGAATAAAATAAGTGGTGATGGCGGCAAACAAAGTGCTTGTTTTTTGCACCAACCAATAAAATACCAATGATGCAATGGCGGTTCCCACCACTGCCAAGATGCTCACGAAACCCAGCGATGGCAAGGCTTCTGGATTGGTTTGCAATCGATTTATAAAATCGGTGAAGCCAAATAAATAAATTACAACTGGCAAACTGATGAAGAAAAATGCCAGCGATGCAATTTCAATTGGCTTTACGCCGAGCAAATATTTTCGCATAATGTTCAGGTTGAAACCATACATGCAAGTCGCCAATACGATGAGCAGCGCATATTTCATGTCGCTGTTTAAAGTTTGTTGTGCCGAATGATGGGCAAATAAAACCAAACTTGCTGCGCCAAAAAAGCCCACTAAAATTCCTGCAATTTGCAACCAGGTTGTTTTCAATTTAAATAGCACAATGCCCAGAAACAAAGCCCATACGGGCGTTAGCGTATTCAACACACCAGCCAGTGAACTGTTTAAATGCGTTTGTGCTGTGGCAAATAAAAATGCAGGAATGCCGCTGCCCAACAAACCGCTTAACACTACAAATTTTATTTTCGATTTTTCAACTTTGCGAAAATGGGTGATGGTGAAAGGCAACAACGCCAATGCTGTGATGCAAATGCGTAGCGAAGCCACTTGCACAGGCAACAAACCTACTAATCCTTTTTTCATTAAAATAAACGAACTGCCCCAAGTGAGCGCCAATGCAGCCACAATGAGCCAACGCAAAGTGTTGAATGAACTTTCTTTTTGCAACAAATTATTTTTTGCAAAGAACGAAAATGTTTTTGGAATGTTTTACAATAAGACATTTTAGTGACAGAGTACAAAATACAATTCCCGAGGAATTTCTTAACGCTTGCTTTTTTCTACTCTCAAACCCACATTCATCACTTCTGGTAATGGGTTAATTCGCATATCATGTTCAATACCAAAAGTATAGATGCCTTTATGCGGAAAACGAATTTTTTGTTTCAAAGGCAAGGTTACCATCCAAACGCCATTTAATCCTTCGCCCAACCACCGGCCTTCTTTTGTTGCCAAAGAAATTGAAATGCGTTCTTTTTGTTGTTTCCCTTCAGGGTTGCTGCCATGCAGTTGCAACCACATATTCATGTAAGGATAGTTATCTAAATGGCGGATATTTACGCTAACATTATAAAAAGCAGTAGTGTCATCAATATTTATTTTAAATGTTGGAATGAATTTATAATCCCAATTAAAATCAGGAATTTCAATATTCTTTTCATACAAATTGCTTTGATTGCAACTCATTAAACAACTTACAAAAAAAATGACTAATAAATATTTTTTTTTCACTTCAAAAAAACTTAGCGATTTGGATTTTTTTTATTTCTGTTTTGGTTCGGGTTGTTAGAATTCTGATTTCTGTTATTTGGGCGGCGATTATTTTGTTGATTGCCGCTGGTTGCATTAGTATTGTTCTGACGGGCATTCTGAGGTTTAGAATTCGATTTGCTTTTTTTGCGTTGAGCTGTTCGTCGCAAGCTACTTAATGATGTTTGACCGATTACATCAATATATTCCTCTTTAATTATTTTAGGAACTAACTCAGCTTGCAATTGCTCTAAATCGGCAGGCATTTTACCAGCCATATTCATCGCTTTTAATTCGCTTACTTTTTCAACTGTAAGTGGGTAAATTTTTGTGCTGCCTTTATAGCTATACCACATCAGGTATTTAAAAATATCAGTTTTTTGAAGATAAGCATCACCACGTTGGGTTTTAATCATATCTACATCTTTCGGAAATTCTTTTAATGCTTCCAAATAAGTATCTAATTCGTAATTCAGGCAACATTTCAATCGGCCGCATTGCCCACTTAATTTGGTTTGATTAATTGATAAATTCTGATAACGTGCTACCCCAATATTTACATTTTTAAAATCAGTAAGCCAGGTGCTGCAACACAATTCTCTTCCACATGAGCCCAAACCGCCTACCAATCCTGCTTCCTGGCGTGAGCCAATTTGCTTCATCTCTACTTTTACATTAAATTCACGAGCATATACTTTTATCAATTCTCTGAAATCAACTCTGCCATCGGCGATGTAATAAAAAATAGCTCGTTTGCCATCGCCCTGATATTCTACATCACTGATTTTCATATCCAGCTTCATTTGCCTTGCAATAGCACGGGCTTTAATCATGCTTTGTTTTTCTTTAGCTCTGAAATCGTGCATCGTTTTGATTTCTTGTTCAGATGCTAATCGTAATATTTTTCTTTCGATGCTGCGCTCCGATTTTTCTAATTTTTTTAATTGCAATCTTACCAGTTCGCCACTTAACGATATTTCGCCAATTTCAACACCAATGCTTGATTCAACGCATACACAATCGCCAGTTACAAACTGATGTGTTAGATTAAAATAATAACCTTTGCGTTGCCCGTTTTTAAATGAGACTTCTGCAATCGGATATCGGGTATCAATACCGGCTATTGGCATATTCATCAGCCAATCGTAGGTATTCATTTTGTTGCATGAGCCAGTGCCGCAACTGCCGTGGCTTTTACAGCCGCCTGGTTTTCCATCTGATGTTGAACAATTTCCGCAGCCCATATATTTTTGAATTCGTTTTTACGAATTTTATTTGATGATTAATTGTTCAAAAATACAAAGCCTTTGCAAATGGAGGTAGTAATTGGTAATTGAAAAATTTAATCTTTTAAAGCTACAATTAACAAAAGATGGTAGAGTGCATTGGGTATTATATTTCAAAAATGTTGACTGATAAGCTACTTTTGCAAAAACAAATTTTGTTTTTTTTCGTAAAAGCAATTGTTGATAATATTTTAAATAATGAAACGCATTGGGTTGAGTTTGTTGGTTGGTTTGGCTTTGCTTTCCAAATCTTTTGGTCAATTGGTTATTGATACATCTATTGCTCCTGAACAATTAGTAAAACAATTTTTATTAGGCAGCGGTGTTAAAATTGGCAAAGTAACTTTTACTGGTAATAAATTAGCCATTGCTCATTTTATATTAAACAAAACACCATTGGATATTAAAAAAGGAATGTTGCTTTCTACTGGCAGTGTTTTTAATGCCGTTGGTCCTAATACCTATCCATACACCACTACAGGATTTTTGGATGTAAAAACTCAAAAGCTGCAAAAAGGCGATAAAGACCTCAACAGGATTGCACACAATTACAGCTATGATGCTGCCATTTTAGAGTTCGATTTTATTCCACTCAATAATAAAATTGCTTTTACCTATTGTTTTGGCTCGGAAGAATATCCAGAATATGTTGGCTCCAGATACAATGATGTGTTTGGTTTTTTTATCACTGGTGGTAAATTTCATACACCCAAAAATATTGCCATATTGCCTTTGAGCAATTTGCCAATTACTGTAAACACTATTAATCAGCATCAGAACAAAAAAGGTTTTATTGATAATGACATTTTCAGCAATGTAAAACCTAAAAAAGAATTGCCCAATCAGCCCAAAAAAAAGCCAGCGGCTAACAAGAAAAAATCGGATATTATTGAAGAGGATAAAGTGGAAATATTATTTGATATTGACAAAAAGAAAGAAAAAAAAATGAATCAGGCTTTGATTCAAAATCTGCAATATGATGGCTTAACAAGGGCTTTGGTGGCATGGTGCTATGTAATTCCTTATCAAAAATATCATATCAAAATTGCCATTGCGGATGTAGGTGATAACAGCTATGATAGCGGTGTATTTCTTGCCGATGGCGCATTCAGCAGCGAAAAGGATAAAAAAATGCCTTATTTTAAAGATTATGCCGATTTGAGCAATAAGCTGAATTTTGATAGCATTTTTAACCCTCCGCCACCCAAAAAAGGAGTGGTGAAAATTGTTCAGAAGCCTAAAATTATTAATCAGGATTCATTAGAACAAGCCGAAGCTGATTTTTTCCAGATTACAAATGTGAATTTTGAAACCGATAAATTTTTTATCCCCGATACTGCCAAAAAACATTTAGATGCTTTGGTGCTTTATTTACATAAGCACCCTTTGATGAAAATTAATTTGTTTGGTTATACCGATAATCAGGGTAATAAAATTTACAACCAGCAATTGAGCGATAAAAGGGCTGCCAGTGTAAAACAATACTTAATTGACGGGGGCATTAAAGAAAAATCTATCAGCATTGGGGGCTTTAATTTTGAACGACCTGCCGCCAGCAACAATAGCGAAGAGGGCAGAGCCCGAAACCGACGGGTTGAAATCAGCCTGGATGATAAAGATGAACTGAAAGCCAAACCAAGAAAGGAATTGAAAAAATAGTTGGTTAAACTCATTTCCAAATCCTACTTCCTAACATTGGCAACCTAAATTAAATTTTGTGATTAAAAGAACATTATTTTAAATTTGTTCTACTAAAAAAAATCATCTGCTATGATATACGCCATATTCACAGCACACAGCACAAATTTTTGGAACTCACAAAGTTCAGCAAAAAATAAAAAGGGCAACAATGAATAGTTTTAATATTCATATTGCCCTTTTTCGTTTTCACAACCATAATTTCAAAAAGTTTGGCATCGCAAAACACTTGTTTGCCGCCGCCATTTATTTGTTTCCTGCCGCTATTCACTTGTTTGCTGACAAGAAACACTTGTTTGCCGGCATCAAATACTTGTTTCTTGGCAAAAAACACTTGCTTTTTGCCGAGAAACATTTGTTTACTATCACAAAACACTTGTTTAGCGCCACCAAACACCGCTTTTTTCTGCACTTAATTAGGCTCAAAAGCCTTTGTCGGTGTTTGTCCACCGACAAACATATACTGATTTTAGGTTCAAATTTTATTTTTAAACAATCAAAAAACAAACAAACACACTTATGACAAAGCGTAAGGGGTACATCCCCACCACCGACGGCGGTTTGAACATTTGGCAACAAAATTTGCACGACCGCATTATGGCTAATTTAGCCGCATTAGGTTTGGCAGCTCCTGATGGCGCTGCCATTCAGGGTTTTTGCACCGACATTAAAACCCAAATTGACACTGCCGAAGCTGCAAAACTGGCTGCCAAGCAAGCATTTTCAAACAAGCAAAACAAAATTGCGCTCGACCTCACCAATCTGCGCAATTATGTAAGGCGGATGAAAGCTGCACCGGGTTATACCGAAGCTATCGGCATGGCTTTAGGCATTGTAGGTGAAGATAGCACTGTAGATGAAGCCAATGCTCAACCCGAATTGGGCTTGCGCAAAGACCCTACTGGCTGGCGTATTGATTTTAATTTGCACGGGCATTTTGATGGCGTAAACATTTACAAAAAGCTATCTACAGCAGCTGATTTTACTTTTTTGGCTCGTGATACATCAAACCCTTACATTGATACAGCAGCCGTTGACAATGGCACTCGGTATCATGCTTATTATGTATTGGCTGATGAAGAAGTAGGCCTGGTGAGCAATGATGTAGTCATCACTTTATAAACCAATTAAATTATTTAAAAACAAACTAAAACAACCAATAAAAACAGAAGGGGGTACAAGTATTAATTGTGCCCCCTTTCATGGAAAAGCAGGGCTGCACTGAAGCAACTATGAAAAAGGTTTTGTGCATACGGCTAAGTTTATGAAGGAATGAAAAATGAAAAACAATGCAACCTATTTTGAAAACAAACAAGGGCAACAAATTTAACAGCAGGTTGGGCTATGCTTCAGTTGTCGGAGGACAAACTCCGACAACGGCTTTGCTCAATTCAACACATTTAAAACAACACCAACAAGGGCTGAAATAATTTTATGAACAAATCATTTATACTAATTTTAGTAATACTGTTAAAGCAAAATTGTTTTTCAGCTGATAAGAGTTACAAAAATGCCATTTTCCTTCATACTGAAACTATTAAAACTGCAAAAAGCGCTAATAGTAATTTACAATTTGGATTATCATTTATTCACCAATTAAAACCTTTTTTTATTCAAGCCGATTTGTCTAAATGGTATGGTTCAGCCTACCCTAATATTTTATATGAGGGTGAAGATTATCCATCTGGTCCCTCAAATAATTATTATACGCCTTCATATTTTTGGGCAAGGGAAAATTTTAAATTTATTGAAATCGGATTCGGGAAATGTTTTAAAATAAAAAAACATGAACTTACCACCTCCGTATTATTTGATTATGCTTGGGGTACAAATATTTATATGGAGATATCATGGAACGGTTTTTATGATTCAAAAGGGGTATTTCATGTTTGGGATTCGGTGTTTAATACTTCATTTGTCCAAACTCATTACTTTGGTTATAGCGGTAAGTTATGCTATAATTATTATTTTGCACATGAACGTATGTCGGCAGGCGTACATGCTGCTTTTAAATACTTATTTAAGTATGACAAAACTCAAATTGATTATGGTGTGCAAGTAGGCTATAATTTCAACTTTATAAAAAACAAAAAAAGTTGAGTCAATTATAACTCCTCAAAGCCACCGATGAAAAAGGGTTTGTGCATACGGCTAAGTTTGTGAAGGAGTAAACCAATCAATATTTTACAAGCTGAAAGCTTTTTGTAACTATTTATTATATAAAATTTTGGCTACAACAGTTTCGCTGCCTGTATCGTTGGTAGCAAATACCAGATAAACCCCCGATGCAGTTTTAGTGCCTTGCAGGTTTTTGCCATTCCATACGGCTTGTCCGCCCAAGGCTTTGGTTGAGTAAATTAATTGCCCGTTGATATCCGTAATTTTTACAAATGCATCGTCAACCAATCCTTTTATGGCAATAGTGCCTGTATAATCGTGTGGCACAGGGTTAGGAAATGCATACACATTGCTGTTGGTATCGCCACCTTGGGTAGCATCGCTTCTGAATGAACACATACCAGCATCGGTAGCAAAAAATACTTCGCCATTGGTGTTATTGAGCCCAATAGCATATACATTGTTAGATAAAAGCGGACTGTTTTCTTTTGTAAAGTGATAAATTTCTTTTAGCCCATCGCTCGACATGAGCCATACGCCATGCCCCGATGATACCCATTTGCGGTTGGCACCATCTACTTTTATATCAGTAATATTTTCGCTGGCAAATAAATAATTGGCAATGCTATCGGTAGCATTGGTTACAATAATTTGCTGTGCATCACCACCCTGAATAATATCAGCGGCATCATAAATCACACCTACGCCAGCATCCGAAGTGCCCAGCCAGATTTGTCCATCTTTATCTTCGGCAATGGCTGTTACATTATTGCTGGGCAGATTGCCATAACCAGCACCTTTAATCAAATGTCGGTAATGGTCGTCGGCAGTATTGTCAATATCATTACCACTGTTGTAAATAACTACACCGCCGCCATTTACCAGCATCCACTTTTGATTGTTTTTATCAATGATTAATTTAGTGAGTGCAATATTTGAGCCTGCGGAGTAAAAATTTTTCCAGGTGCCATCCGCTTTTTTCACTACAATCGGTTTGGTGCCTAAATAATTAGTGAGCCATAAATTACCGTCAGCATCAAAATTTACATCAGCAACTCTTATTGAATTGGCATCGCCATTAGCACCAGTTAAAATAGAGTTATGATTTTTATATACCTGAGTCTGGTTAGTTGCCGGCGTATATTGCACTAATCCTTCGCCATACGAAGCAAAATAAACCTGCTGATTATCGGGCGAAACAGCAACTGCAATTAAATCTAATACTGAATCGAGTGAAGGGTCAGAAAATCTGTCGTGAGTGTGCCAGCCATAATCATCTAACAGATAAAATCCATTTGGGTTAAATGCATATTCATAATTATTAATAGAACCACCAGCCACCCAAAGCGAATTGTTTTTTTCGGTAAAAGCATAAGCGGTGTTATAATGATTGGCATTGGGTACTAATCTTTCAGAAGAAAAAGAATTGTTATAAAAAAATAAGCCGTTGTAAATGTCACCAATCCAATAGTTTTTATTGGCTATATCTTCATAGATATCTTTTGTTGAACTGATAGCAATACCAGCATAAAACTGGGCAATTTTTTTGTGGGTTTTATCAAATGAAATAACGTTTACACTATCGTTGATTTTTTCAGCTATAATTAAATGCTGGGTATTGGCTTTTACATTAACCACTGAATGATTGGGGGTATAGTGAAATAGTTGCCATAAACCATTTTTGAGTTCCATTATGGAATCACCTTGCAACGAAAAAATGGAATTATTAAACGAAACTACCGAGGTTGATTTTTTTGCTAATACAACCGAATTCCAATACTGATAATCTGAAATTAATGAAGAACTGATATTAATATATTTGAGTTTATTACTGAGTTGAGCCCAGATCAAATTACCTTCAATAGCAATTGAGCTTACAGCAGCTGATGAGCCACCATCACCAATCACATAAGTGTCTTCAATTTCTTGTTTAGCAATATTCAAATTTATAATTCCAAAACCGCAAGCCAAATAAGCAGATGTCCCCTTAAATACAATCTGAAAAATAGTTTTGTCGCCCGGCATACTCTTTTGCTGAATATCATTAATGTTGATTACACCATTTGGGGTAATTAAATCAATATTACTATTTACATAGGCTACCACCAGTGTTTTCGCATCATCACACCATCCAATAGTACTAATACCAACATCATTTAAGCCAGTTGCTTTGCTATATTGAACAAAACTATGGTCTGCTTTATCTACCGAAAATAACCCGATATGACTGGCACAAAAAATTCTATCGCCAGCATCAGCAATTGCCACTACATCTTCTAAGCCAGCATGAATGCGCCATGTGCCTATTGGAATGCTTTGCGCAAAAAGGTTTTGGAAGAATAAACACGAAAGGAAAATTGTTGCAATATTTTTCATCGCATAAAATAATTACGTTGCCAAATAACGAAATTATTTTGGCAAAATTGTTTTAGCAAATCATAAATCACAATTTAAACTGCATTTCAACAGTGCTTCCGTTGTTAGAAAAAATTATTACATCGGCTAAATGCTTCATTAAAAAAACACCTCTGCCGGTAGGGTTTTCAATGTTATCAGGGAGAGTAGGGTCGGCAACTCGGTTATAATCAAAACCATCACCTTCATCACTCACACAAATATTTAAAATGTTATCAGGCAATAACTCTGCAATTAGATTCACCATTTTTGAAGCATCACCTTTATTGCCATGAATGATAGCGTTATTGATAGCTTCGCCAACTACCAACTCAATATTGGCAGCCACATCATCAGAAATTTCATATTGTTTCCTGAATTGCTCAAGCAAACCATAAAGCATCTTGAAATTTTCAGGTTGAGAAGAAAATTGAAGAGTAATTTTTTCCGCTTCGATAAGCATACTTTTTAAAAAGGTTAAAAATATAAGTGAATCTTATACGGATGAATTAAACTTTTTGTTTCAAAAACAAGTAAGAAAAAATATAAAAAAAATCAAAATTTTGGCAAAAAAACACTTATCTTTGCCGTCCTTTTTTGAAAAGCGGTGGAAAAAGAATTACGACAATACGATATCCATTTTGTAGGATTGAAACCAGGCGAACACCTTTTCAGTTACAAAATCGATGAAAAATTTTTCCAACTTTTTCATGAATCGTTGTTCAGTAAAGGAATTTGCGATGTGCAGTTGAAATTTGAAAAAGAAACATCGCATTTTGTTCTTGATTTTAATTTAGAAGGTAATGTAGAAGTGGAATGTGACAGATGTACTGCTGATATGCAGTATCCCATTTTCAACGAATTTAAGTTGTATGTGAAATTTGAAGATGAGCGCAACAACGATGATAGTGAAGAAAATGATGAAGTGTTATACATTGCTCGTGCAGATAGCAAAATTAATGTAGCTCAATTTATATATGAATACATTACTTTGAGTGTGCCGATGGTTAGAAATTGTGATTTTTTAGAAGAAAAATATAAAAATTGCAACCAAGAAGTTTTGAAAGAATTAAGCAATTCAAGTCCGCAAGAAAAAATAGACGAGCGCTGGCAAGGATTGAAGAACATAAAAATAGATTAATTAACAACGACTAAAAATTAAGAAAAATGCCAAATCCAAAAAGACGACATTCAGCTCAACGCCGCGATAAACGCCGTACGCATTACAAAGCCGTTCCAGCTACCATTGCTATTGATAAAACAACTGGCGAAACTCACTTGAGCCATCGTGCCTACTTTACAACTGATGGAAAGTTGATGTACAATGGTCAAGTAGTGTTTGAAAAGGCAAGTAAATAACTAAGCCTTTTCGGTCGGAAAATATTTCTGCAAAATTTCCAGATAATAAACATTGTCATTAGTTATTTTTGGCAAAAGTTTCTTGTCTGGATTTTTTTATTTCAAAAACTTAAATAGTAGAAATGATTAAAATTGGAATTGATGTAATGGGTGGTGATTTTGCTCCAAAAGCTACATTGAAAGGTGTTTTGGAGGCGCTCCCATTTTTAGCAGCCGATGAAGTAATGGTATTGATTGGCGATGAGGAAAAAATCAAAGCAGAATTATTGGCTAATGGTGCTGACGCTACAAAATTCAAAATAGTGCATGCGCCTGATATAATTGAAATGGGTGAACATCCAGCTAAAGCATTTCAGCAAAAACCTCATTCAAGTATTAGTATTGGTTTTCATTTGCTAAAGGAAAATAAAATTGATTCTTTCGCCAGCGCAGGCAATACTGGTGCAATGTTGGTGGGTACTTTGTTTAGCGTAAAAGCTATCGAAGGTATCAGCCGCCCATGTATTTCATCCGTGGCACCTAAACTTAATGGCAGCACAGGTGTGATTTGCGACGTAGGGGCAAATGCTGATGTGAAGCCTGAACACTTGAATCAATTTGCCTTGTTGGGCAGCATTTATGCCGAAAATGTGTTGAAAATTGCGAAGCCAAAAGTTGGTTTACTAAATTTAGGAGAAGAAGAAGGTAAGGGTAATTTAATATTGCAAGCAGCTTACCCTTTGTTGAAGGAGAATTTAAAAATAAACTTTATAGGTAATATTGAAGGTCGTGATATTTTTAACGATAAAGCTGATGTAATTGTTTGTGATGGCTATGTTGGCAATGTGGTGTTGAAAATGGGTGAAAATGTTTACGATATTTTAAAAGCACAAAACATTACTAATTCCTTTTTTGATAAAGTGAATTATGAAATATATGGCGGTATGCCTATTTTAGGAGCCAATGCGCCTGTTATTATTGGTCATGGCGTATCGTCTGTTACTGCAATAAAAAATATGATTTTGCAATCGAGAGACATGGTAAAATTTGATGTTTGTAACAAAATAAAAGCAGCTATGTAGTTTTAGGGGTTGTATTTTTCGATTCAAAGTTTACAATCATTACCCAAAACAAAAAAAACAGAACAGCAATTTTTTGAAGTATTGGCAAATAATAAATTCCCGTTTTCATTTCGTAGAAAAAATAATCTATCCCTAACCAAAATAAGTTGAATAATCCAATATAAAATATCTTACGATATTGGTGTTTGAATAATCCAATAAAAGTTATTGCTATAGCAACTCCGCCTAATAAACCACCTAAGTTTATTGCCCATTCGTGTAGCGAAGTAAATGATAAAGAACCTACCAAAATAGCACTACAACCAAAGTAACGAATGCTTTTATAAATCGGTTTTTCAGAAAATAACCTTGGTAATTGATACCAGAAAAAAAGCAACCCTATACACAAAACAAATTGAGCCGTTAATGCAACAGGCTGAGCTGGATTTGGCATTCCGTTTTTTGCAATTGTGGCAGTTAAATTACACCAATAATTATGCAGCCAACTAAATCCTTTAGCTTGCAAATCAAAATCAGAACCACCAGGATATAAAATGGAAGCTGCAATAAATAGAATTGCAAAAAGTAAAATACTATATGTGGGAATAAAACGAAGCACTAACAAATTTAGTGATTAAATATAATGGAGTTGATGAAAATCATAGCTTGAAATTATGCAGTTTGAAAAAAATATGCACCTTTGTTGAAACAAAAAATATTTACAAAAATGAAAAAGATAATCATCGCATTAGCAGCATTGTTGGCTGTAGGTTCAACTAACTTGTTTGCACAAAAAACTGAAAAGAAAGCAGAAGCTAAAAAAGAAGTTGTTGCTAAAAAAGACGAAAAGGAAAAAGATGTTAAATTGAAGAAAGACGGTACGCCTGACAAACGTTATAAAAACACAAAAGAAGAACCAAAAGGTCCAACCAAAAAAGACGGCACACCTGATAAGCGTTTTAAAGAGAACAAAAAATAATTTTAAAAGAAGAGCCCCGATGAAAAGGGGCTTTTTTGTGAATTTAGTTTCTTGTAATTATTGCGATGAATGTCAAACCTAAAAACTCAACTATAATTAATCCGCATCCTCCTATGATTCCCAAAGTTCCTATTATTGAATTTAAACTTTCTTTTTTTTGTATCGATTTAAACAACCCAATTGATGTTAAGATAATTCCTATAATGCCCAATGGAAAGAAGCTATATAAAAATCCATTTAAGAAAATATGTTTGGAAATATTAACTGTGTTTCTATCTACAAGAAAAATAAATAACATAACTAAAGGCAAGATGAAAGATCCCACCGCATAGTAATATATTTTTAAAATTCTTTTGAAAAATAAAAAAATCATTTTTGAAATTTATCATTTTACACATCCAACCCAAACTTCCTGCTCGTTGCTTTTGCAATTTCATAACCTGCATCAGCATGACGAATCACACCCATTGCAGGGTCGTTGAATAAAACTCTTCTTAATCTGCGTTCAGCATCTTCAGTTCCATCAGCCACAATCACCATTCCTGCATGTATGCTATAACCCATACCCACACCACCACCATGATGCAATGAAACCCAACTTGCACCACCTGCGGTGTTAATTAATGCATTTAAAATTGGCCAATCTGCTACTGCATCGCTGCCATCCATCATCGCTTCTGTTTCTCTGTTTGGTGAAGCTACCGAACCTGTATCTAAATGGTCACGACCAATTACAATAGGCGCTTTCACCTTTCCTTCACGAACCAATTCGTTAAATTTCAAAGCCGCTTTTTCTCTGTCGCCCATGCCAATCCAGCAAATACGTGCTGGCAAACCTTGAAATGCAATTTTCTCTTTTGCCATATCCAACCAACGATGCAAGCCTTTGTTATCAGGAAATAATTCTTTCATCGCCTGGTCGGTTGTGTAAATATCTTCAGGGTCGCCACTCAAAGCCACCCAACGGAAAGGACCTTTTCCTTCGCAGAACAACGGACGAATATAAGCTGGCACAAAG
>CANFST010000062.1 GCA_947449695.1 Chitinophagales bacterium | reverse complement strand
GCCAACCAACCAATGGGCAATTTCATCCAGATGCAAAATTTTGCCTAATGATGTGATGCGTTTTTTACGATTTCGTTTTTTGATTTCATCCAGACATTTTGTTACCGCAATTCTGTAAATCCAGGTAGACAATTTTGAATCACCCCGAAACTTTTTAACGGATTGATAAACCTCTATAAATACTTCTTGTGTTAGGTCTTCCGCATCTTCTTTGTTCAATAAAAATTTGTAGCAGGTATTAAAAACTTGATTGGAATACAGATTTACCAATTCCGTAAAAGCAGCTTTATCAGCTACCTTCAATCGAATTAATAAATCATTATCGGACATCGGGTAA
The DNA here is from genome assembly GCA_947449695.1 of Chitinophagales bacterium. Taxonomy (GTDB): domain Bacteria; phylum Bacteroidota; class Bacteroidia; order Chitinophagales; family CAIODY01; genus CAIODY01. Next base: position 16,726 of record CANFST010000062.1, on the reverse strand, counting down.
AAAAGGTTTTGCGTAAGAACGCAAAAGTGCAGTAAAGTTTAAAGCGTAAAGAAGCTTTATTTTCTGTAAAAAATAGCACAACCAAACGATTGTGTTTCGGGCATTTTTACGGGCTTGCCATGCAGCAAATCATCTACCGCAATAGCAATATAAGGAGTGGCTTTTTCAGGATGTTCGCCATTGTCATCAATAGCGCCACTGTATTTTATGAGCCATTGATTGTTTTCTTTCCAAATTACAAAAGCATGTGGCGTATGTTCGGCTTTAAAGTCTTTTCCAACAGTTTGCATGCAATCGTATAAATAAGGGAAGTTGAAATTATCATTAGTTGCTTTCTGTTTCATTAGTTCAAAACTTTCTTCTTCATATACTAATGTATCCATTGAATTGATAGCAAGAAATGGAACTCCTTTCGCTATATACTTTGAATTCAAATCATTAAAACGTTTGGAATATAATTTTGCAAACGGACAATGATTGCATGTAAACACCACGATAAATCCTTTTGCATCTGCAAAATCATGGAGCGAAACCATTTTACTATCTACATTTTTTAATGCAAAATCATGCACTACATTGCCAACTAATGTCGTTGGTTTCGATGGCTTGAAAGCCACAACAACAAAGAGAATTAAGGCGATGCAAATGGTTTGAAGTAATTTCATTTATTGTTTGATAAATTTTTTGGTTTCATTTCCAACCTTAATAAAATAAATTCCGTTGGGAAAATTTTCAATATTGATGGTTGCTGAATTTTTATTGCCTAAAAAAACTTGGTCGCTTTGGAAAACAACCCGACCTAATAAATCCGTCAGAACAATTTTATGATTCGTTAAATTGTCGAACATCTGAATGGTAAAGGTTTGGTTGCTGGGGTTGGGAAAAATGTCAAACACTTTTTGGGTGTTATCCAATACTGCAACGCCCGAATTTAGTGTGTCGCAAATGCCTAGCGATAGTGGATTTAACTCAATTGGTTTACTGGCAATTAAACTTTTCCCTGTGAAGCCGGCAAAATTTGGTTCGAACAAAGTGCATCTGAAACAACCTAATGTAGTGCTAGTGCTGCCTTGCGCAATTGCGCCTGACGAACCAACTGGGTTGATGTATTGCCACACTGTGTTTTTGTTAGAATCTATCTCAAAAAAATTGCCCGATGTTGCTTCGCAAATAATGGTGTTGCCATTCGATTGGCGCTGTGCACCGCCCATTACTGGTGTAAAAAATGAAGATGGGGGATTGGCGCTATAACTCCAATAAGCCGCTGATGGCGCAAACTGATTTGTACCAGTTGGAAAAGTATAGTCGCCATTTGCGTCAACAGGTTGAGCGATAATATCAACAGAAGCACTATTGCCGCCTGAGCGGCCAACGCCGTTGTTAAAAATCATGATATTACCAGCATCTTTAAATCCTGCCGGAATCCATGTTGGATTGTGTTGTTGAAAAAGTTTTTGGTCAGTTGATATACCATGATTATATGCTTGTGGATTTCCCCAACGATACAAAAAGTCGCCACCTTTATTGTGATTGCCTCCTGCATGCATTGCTGCTTGCGCTGTTGTAGTGCTGTGGTCGATGATATAAATCTCACTGAGATTATGTGAGCTAATCATGATTTGGTCTAATGTTGGGTTGTAAGTAACGGCATTCACATGCAACCAATCTACACTGGTCGCGGTGTTGGATCCATTGAAATTTAAGTTGAGTAATTCAGAATGATTAGCCACCACTCCATAATTCGATTTAGTGTTGTCGAAATCCTGAATTAAATGGTCCCAAAATTTCCATTGCCAAACAATAGTTGCGTTGCTGGTGCCCGATGGTTGCAATTCATAAATTTCTGCACTCCAAAGCGAAGTACCCAATAGCGAAGGGTTTCTGCCTGCTGCAATAGCAACTGTGGGTTTTATTTTTACCCAAACCACCACTAAAATATTGCCATTAGGCATTGGATAAATATCGTGGTTTTGAGTATGGAGTGAATCTGAAATTCGATAACTCCAAACCAAATTGTTGTTCCAATCAATCTTCTCAATTAAGCCACCAGTTGCACCGTTGCTATTGAAATTAGGGTTCGGAATTGCACCAGTTTTCAACAAACTTCCATCTGATAAAAGATAGGAGGAAAGCCCTGGTTTTCTTGCGCTTGACCATTGATGAACTTTCTTGCCGCATTTGTCAATTAAATAAGTAGTATCGTTTGATACTGGCGAAAACAAAACATAACCATCCAAATTACTTGATTTGTATTGCATCAGTCCAACGGTTTGCTGCGCTTGCGCTTGAAGGGCAATTAAGAAAATTGAAAAGAGAAATGTTATTTTCAAAATGTTGTTTTATTCTTTTACAAATTTTTTGGTAACCGATTGTTTTGTTTTTTCATCAGTCAATTGCAAAAAATAAGTACCTGCTGCAAACTGGCTAATATCAATGCCTCCGAGCAATTGCGGACGTGGCAACATTAATTTTGTTCTGCCTAACATATCGCTGATGCGAACATAATAAGCTTGCATGGTTGGGTCTTCGAAATTGATATAGAGCTTGCTACCAGCAGGGTTAGGATACAATGAAAAATCTTTCATTAAACCAGTAGCTTCGTTGACGCCTGATGATGATGAAGCATCTTTAACCACAAATTGTCCCATCATACCTTCATCTTCATGTAATGAAATATGGCAATGAAACATGAATGGATGCAAGCTGTCGGCATAATCATCAAACTTAGCAATAAACTTTACAACGGTTGGTGTACCTGGGTTTCCTGGTCCGCCACCTGTTGCACCTGGAATGAAAACAACATCTTTCCAGCCTGCTTGCGCTGCCACAGGCGCTGCACCGCTAACCGATAAAATATTAAACTCCACATCATGAATATGAAATGGATGACCAAAAGCTGATGAACTGGTAATTTCCCAAATTTCGGTATTCCCTAATGGCACTTGATAGTCATTTCTTTTGATGTCGAACAATTTATGATTTAGAATAAATGCATTAGGACCTAAAATAGTTGGGGTTGTAACGCCTGCGCTGTCGCTAATAGTTAAGTGACGAGTAATGTTTGCAGTTGTTGAGTTAATTAAAACATTGGTAGTAAGTGTGGTTGGAATAGTTGTAATTGGATTACTCGTTTGCGCCACCACATTTAAGTGAAGCATATTAAAATCTGATTTCGCTAAAGCATTTACAAAAGGTCCATTGGTGAAAATATCTCCACCAGCAATATTTTGTGATAATGTTGAGTTGTAAGCTTTCAAATCAAATGATTGACCTGATTGACTTGTGAAGCTAACCAAAATTTCGATGCGTTCGCCAGCATGCAATAAATAACGATTTACAGAAACGGGCGCATCTAACAAACCGCCATCAGAAGTAATGATAGAAAAATTGCGGTTATCGCTAAAACCAATATTGAACGAACGTTCAATGGCTGCATTTAAAATTCTGAATCGAACAATTTGTGCTGGCACTTTATATTGCGCATGCATGGTTCCATTTATCACCATGCTATCGCCATAAGGCACTACATTAAATTGATTTTGGCTGGTAAAACTTCTGTCGGTTAATATTAACGGAATATCATCCACACTATAAGTTCGAGGCAATGCCAAAGCTGATTCAATGCTATCTCTTACAATAATTAACCCACCCAACCCTTTAGTGATTTGTTGTTCAGTCATTTCATGTAAATGTGGGTGATACCAATACGTAGCCGCATTGTTCGTCACTTTCCAATAGGGTTGCCAAATAGTATTGATTGGAATTACTTGATGCGGACCGCCATCCATCACCGCTGGCAAATGCATACCATGCCAATGCACTGTAGTTGAATCATTCAGTTTGTTTTGAATATTCATGTGTACCACATCGCCTTTTTTGAAAATTAATGTTGGTCCCCAAAAATTCCCATTAAAACCAGATGTAATGGTTTGTTGACCTGAATGACAAATTTGTTTCATTGTATCTTTCATGATTAAATTGAAAGTAGTACCAGATAATGTGTCAGGAATCCAAAGCTGGTTGTAGGTTTGAGCCGAAGTACTTTTTGCTACGAAGGAAAATAGGAAAATGATAATAATGAAACGTAAACTGGTTTGCATACAAATTTTGTTTTTTTGATTTGGTAATAATAGTTTGACGAGGCATTTTGTTAAATCCTTCGCAAGAAATAAATTAAAACAACCTTGTTAAATCAATTGCCAAAATGGGACTGAAATGGTTAAACAATTTCGGCACGAAGGAAACAAGATTTTATACATTGTTTATTTAAATTTCTTTGCGTCTTAGCGTCTTTGTGGCAATGTAATTATCTTTGCGCCTCTTTTAAAAAAGATTTCATTGAAACAAAAAGCACTTTTTATCATCAATCCAAAATCGGGTACGCAACAAAAATGGCATTTACGCGAGTTGATTGAAAAGCACATCAACAAAGATTTATTCGATTTCAACATTGAATTTACACAACATGCCAAGCATGCTAAAACTATTGCTGCGCAAGCGGTGGAAGATAAAATTGATTTGGTGGTGATTGCTGGTGGAGATGGTTCAATCAACGAAGTCGCTTCTTCATTAATCCATACCAATGTAGCCATGGGAATTATTCCGATGGGCTCGGGCAATGGACTGGCAAGGCATTTAGGGCTTTCATTGAATCCATTGAAAGCAGTAAAGAAAATAAATTCAGCAAAAAAAATATTGATTGATAGCTGTAAAATTAATGACGAAGTTTTTGTGAGTGCTGCCGGAGTTGGCTTTGATGGCTTGGTGGCGCATGAATTTAGCAAACATAAAAAACGTGGAGTGATGAAATACATTTTGGTTTCTTCACAAAAATTCTTTGGCTACCAACCAAAACATTACGAAGTAGAAGTGGATGGGGCGCCAATAAAAACAGATGCATTTATGGTGGTAGTTGCCAACTCACAACAATTCGGTAGTGGATTGAAAATAGCTCCGCAGGCTGATTTACAAGATGGTTTGATGCACTGCTGCATTTTAAAACCATTTAATATTGTTGCTGGAACATCACTCTTATATAATGGTTTTGCAGGAAAATTAAAGACCAATAAATTTTACGAATTGCTCGATTGTAAAGAAGTAAAAATTAAAGCCACTGAAAATTCTTTATGGCAAAAAGATGGCGAACCGATGCTATACAATCAACCCGAAGTTGTTTTTAAAATCAATCCAAAATCGCTTTGGATGTGGGTTTGATTTTTTTATAGGGCAATTTGTGAATTTGCAATTTCAAAATAGATCTTTTAAGGTAACTAATTGTTGTACAATAAACATCTATTTTGAAATATCCCAAAAAAAAGCCTGCAAATTGTATGAAATACTAAAAAAATAAACAACTTTTGCATTTCTAAAACTGCCTTACAAAATGGGGTTATTCAACTTTTTAACGCAAGAAATAGCTATTGATTTAGGAACTGCAAATACTTTAATTATTCATAATGATAAGGTAGTTGTAGATGAACCTTCAATAGTTGCAATCAATAAAATTAACGGCAAAGTTATAGCGGTAGGAAAACGTGCGATGATGATGCACGAAAAAGTTCACGATGATTTAAAAACTATCAGACCATTAAGAGATGGCGTTATTGCAGATTTTAACGCTGCAGAGAGTATGATTCGTGAAATGATTAAGCTGATCAATCCTAAACGTCCGTTTTTAACACCTAGTTGGAAAATGGTAATTTGTATTCCGAGTGCGATAACAGAAGTTGAAAAACGTGCTGTGAGAGATAGTGCAGAACAAGCTGGTGGTAAAGAAGTTTATTTAATTCACGAACCAATGGCTGCTGCTATTGGTATCGGAATAGATGTAGAAGAACCTGTAGGAAATATGATTATTGATATCGGGGGTGGTACCACAGATATTGCTATCATTGCATTAGCAGGGATTGTTTGTGACCAAAGTATTCGTGTAGCTGGGGATGAATTTACAGCCGATATTATTGAATATATGCGCAAAGCTCATAATATTTTGATTGGCGAACGAACTGCAGAATCAGTTAAAATTAATGTTGGCTCTGCTTTAACAGAATTAGATAATCCTCCTGATGACTTTCGTGTTAGCGGTCGTGATTTGATGACCGGAATTCCTAAAGAAATTACTGTAAATTATTCTGAAATTGCTCAATCTTTAGATAAATCAATTTCGAAAATTGAAGAGGCAATTTTAAAAGCATTGGAAACAACTCCACCTGAATTGGCTTCAGATATTTACAGAAAAGGTCTATACTTAACAGGTGGTGGAGCATTGTTAAGAGGTTTAGATAAGCGCCTTTCTGCAAAAACAAAATTGCCAGTGCATGTGGCTGATGACCCTTTACGTGCAGTGGTTAGAGGCACAGGCATTGCCTTGAAAAATATCCACAAGTATCCATTCTTAATGACTTGATTCTTTTTTAGTATCATTCAATGCGGAATTTATTCCAGTTTCTTTTTAAAAATTTTCAATATCTACTATTTATTATTTTAGAAATAATAAGTGGATATTTAATTGTGAAAGAGAGTTCTTTTCATCAATCAGCGTATATCAATAGTTCTAATCAACTTGTTGGCGATTTATTAGAAAAACAACATCAGGTTAAATCGTTTATTTATCTGCGAAAAGAAAATGACAGTTTAGCTGCGGAAAATGCTCGTTTAAGAGGTGAACAACCTTATTCTTTGCTATCCATAAAAGATTCCTTTTTTATTGTAACTGATAGTAATAAACGCCCGGCCTTTAAATACATTTCGGCTGAGGTAATTAATAACGAAGTTAATAAAGTGAATAACTATCTTATATTAAATAAAGGTTTGAAAAACAGGGTTAGAAAAAATATGGGGGTTATTTGTGATAAGGGTGTGGTTGGAATAGTAAAAGACGTATCAGATGATTTTTGTGTTGTGATTTCTTTATTGAATAGTAAATCGAGGGTTGGGGTAAGAGTTGATAAAGGCAATTATGTAAGTATGTTTTGGGAAGGTTACGATGCCACAACTGCAAGTATAAATGACTTGCCGAAACATATTAAAATAAAGAAAAATGACACAGTGTTTACAAGCGGTGAATCATGGTTTTACCCACCTAATTTAATGGTTGGAACTGTAAAAGATTATGAATTAAAAAATGGAAAAAATTTTTACGAAATAAAAGTAAAGTTAAGCAATGATTTTTATGCGCTGAAAAATGTATATGTGGTACAATCATTATTGAGAGCGCAAACAGATACACTACTTTCAAAAATTCATGATGAGTAATATCTATATCAGGTTAGTAATAAGATTTATTTTTTTTCTGCTTTTTCAAGTGTTGGTTTTAAATAACATTGAATTGGGCGGATTAATGAATCTATATTATTATCCATTATTTGTATTGTTGCTACCACTTCGAATGCCTCAATGGATAAGTCTTTTGTTGTCATTTGTTTTAGGTTATTCAGTTGGATTGTTTTCAAACAGCTCGGGTTTGCATGCTTTTTCTACAGTGATTATGGCTTTTGTTCGACCATTTGTAATTCAAATAATTTTTCCTAAAGCCGATGGTTCTGATACAGAAGAGATTTCATTAGAACAATCTGGATTTGTGAATTTTATTTTATACGCATTTATCCTGATTTTTATCCATCATTTCTTTTTGTTTATTATTGAAGTATGGAGTTTTACTAAATTTTATTTTACTATCTTAAAAATATTCACAAGTTCAATTGTAAGTACATCACTAATAATTCTAAGTGAATATTTGTTTTGGAGAAAAAGAATTAAATGATTTTTTAAAGCTAAATATTCTTTATTTCTTTTTTTATTAAACTCAATAATTGCTGATAAGTTCCTTCACGAGCGGCAATTATTTGCTTTCCGAAAATATAATTGTTAGTGCCATTAAAATCTGAAATACAGCCACCTGCTTCAGTTACTAGCAAAGCTCCTGCGCATACATCCCAAGCATTCAAATTAAATTCAAAAAATCCATCACATCTGCCTGCAGCAACATAAGCTAAATCTAAAGCAGCTGAACCCAACCTTCGAAACCCTCTGCATTCATTTACCAACCGTCTAATTATATTTAGGAATTGTTCTAAAACATCAGTTTCATTATAAAAAAATCCCATTACAATCAATGATTCTATTAATTGCTTGGATGAAGTGATATTTAGTTGTTTCCCATCTACAAATGCACCACCATTTTTGTAGCCATAAAATTGCTCATTACGAGCCACATCATGAACAATGCCTAAAACTGGTTCATCGTGATGTAACAATCCAACGCTGATAGAATAAAATGGCAAACCATGCAAGAAATTTGTCGTTCCATCTAATGGGTCAATTACCCAAGTGAATTCTTTTTTTTGCTGTAAGGTTGAATTTTCTTCAGTTATAAAGCCTGCCTCGGGTAATACTTTTGAGAGCATTTCTACCAGCATATGTTCTGCAGTAATATCCACTTCACTTACCAAATTATTTAACGATTTTTCTTTGGGTTCAATTTCATGAAGCCGCAAAGCCTGACTAATGATATATTTAGAGGTTTCTTTAATTGTTTTTTGAGCTTCTATTAAATATTGTTGAAGTTGCTTTTCCATTTATTTTATTTACTGATCGCAAATAAGGGATTTTAATATTGCTATTCATTTTATTTACTTTATTTTTCTAAACACCACAAGTTGAATTGTATGTGCATCAATTTTGTGGAAATAAATTTTGTTACATGAAATATTTTTCTATCATTGTGCTATTGCTTTCAGCAGAAGTTTAACCAAAAACAAAATAAAAAATTATGGCAAGCAAAAAAAAGTCATTCACTTTGGAATATGTAATTAAATCTTCCCCTGCTATTTTATACGATTTTATTTCTACACCTGCTGGTTTGGCACAATGGTTTGCCGATAAGGTTGATAGCAATAATTCGCATTGGAATTTTGAATGGAATGGGAGTGAAGAGGAAGCAGAGTTGTTGGAATCACACGAACCAGTATTTGTAAAATTCAGATGGACTTATCAATCAAAAGATGAGTATTTTGAAATGCGAATTAAGATTAGCGAAGTTTCTCGGGATACTATTTTGTGTATTACAGATTTTGCAGAAGCTAATGAAATGAAAGACCAAAGTCTACTTTGGGATAGTACAATCAAAAATTTAAAACATCATATCGGTAGCTGATTTCTAAAATTTTATATGCCTAATAGTGAAAATTATTTTTCAATCCAATCCGAATTAAGAGATAATGATGTTGAATTAATTACAGTTTCAAAAACAAAATCTGTTGCTTCAATTCAATCATTGTACAATTTAGGTCAGCGTTCTTTTGGGGAAAACTATGTGCAAGAATTAACTCAAAAACAAAAGGAGTTGCCAGTCGATATTCAATGGCATTATATAGGTCATTTACAAACAAACAAGGTTAAATATATAGCACAGTTCGTTCATACCATTCATGCAATTGATAGCTTGAAGTTGTTGATAGAAGTGGATAAACAAGCTAAGAAATTTAATCGAAAAATAAATTGTTTAATTCAAGTTCATGTTGCTGATGAAGAAACGAAGTTTGGCATAAGTATAAATGAAATCGATAAAGTAGTAGCTGAAATTTGTCAGCACAATTTTAAATTTGCTTGCATCACGGGCATAATGGGTATGGCTACCAATACTGATGATACCCAAAAAATAACTGGGGAATTTGAGTTAATCAAAAAATGTTTCAAACATTTGAAAGAAAAATTCTTTCAAGAAAATCGGTCTTTTAGGCAAATTTCAATGGGAATGAGCAGCGACTACAAATTAGCAATTAAAAATGGAAGTACTATGGTTCGAATAGGCAGCTTAATATTCGGAGAACGTTAAGATTATTCCTCAATTAAGCCATTTGCCATTGCATATTTTATCAAACCAGCAATGTTGTGAACATTTATTTTCTTCATAATATTGGTTCGATGTGTATCAATTGTTCGTGGGCTACGAATTAATTTTTCAGCAATTTCTGCATTTGAATACCCCTCAACAATTAATTTTATAATTTCAATTTCACGTGCTGTTAAATGGTCTTTTTGAATAGTAGCATTTGCAACTTTCATCTTTTCTTTTGTTGCTGCAAAATTGTTCATCATTTCTTCGCTAACATCACTACTAAAGTATTTGCTGCCATTTGCAACTTTTCTGATAGCACTTATTAATTCATCTTTTGAAGTATTTTTCAAAATGTAGCCAGATGCTCCAGCATCTAACATTTTGGTAATTATTGGACCTTCTTTTACCATGGTTAAAGCTAACACCTTCACGTCAGGGTAGAGTTGTTTTACTTCTCTTGTAGTGGTTATTCCGTCTTTAACAGGCATATTAATGTCCATTAAAATTACATCAATTTTTCTCCGGTTTAAAACATCTAAAACCTCATCACCATGATTAGCTTCGTCAACAATATCAATATCTGGTGCATCTTTCAATAAAAGGTTAATGCCATCTAAAATCAACTGATGATCGTCTGCTAATAATATTTTAATTCGTTCAATTGCCATTTTAAAAAAATGTTTTCGTAAAGGTAGTTAACTTAATAGCTTTCCGCAATAAAAATTTAAACATTCAAATGTTACTTTTTCTTTTCATTCAAACCTTTCAATGCATCTTGTGCCTGTTTATCATCTGCATCTAAAGCCAATACTTTTAGACAATAGTCTTTTGCTTTTTCTTTATCATTTTCTTTTGTGAAACTATAATCAGCTAAATAGTGGTAAGCCTCAATGATATTTGATTTAAACTTGGGGTCGTCTAATTTAATTATTTCTAAATATTTATCGTAATAAGGTTTTGCTAAATAGTTTGCATTGGTGCTATCTATTCGTAAAGCGCATCTAACTTTACCCCACCAGCCACCACCGTATTTTGGTGACAATTTTGTTACAATAGTATAGGCTGAATCTGCATCTTTTAATCGGTCTAAATTATAATAACTTCTTGCAGCATTATAAAATGTGTTCGGGTCTTTGATGTTTGAATTTTTTGCTAACGCTTTTTCAAATTCAGTAACAACGTTACTATATTTTTTCTGTTTAAAATAACTGATTAATATATCTGCCGTGAAATCAACACTGTTATCTACTTCCATTGCCTTTTTCATATAAATTATACTTAAAGAGTCTTTACCTGTTTTATTTAATACTTTGGCATAATTAGAATAGTCAGTAGCTATAATTTCGTTTGTTGGAACTTTTTGGAAATATTGTTGGAATTGAATTTCAGCGTCATTCATTTTTTCTTGTTTGGTATATGAATAGGCTATCAAACGGTACATAATATAGTTACTTGGTTGAACTTTTATTATTTCATTAATTGCATTAATAGCATCATCATATCGTTCACTTTTATATAAAATTTTTGCGCTTCTGATTTTTGTTTCAATGGTTTGGTCAGCATTTTTAATGTACTCATCAAATTCTGTTTTTGCTTTATCAAATTTACCTGCTCTGAAATACAAATCAGATAATTCACGATGAGCAGGAGGGAAGCCTGGTTCAAGCGTTAAGGCTTTATTGAAATCTTCAATGGCTACTTCATAGTTTTTTGCACGAACATAAATTTCACCAATTTTTGTCAAAGCTGTTGCTCTGGTTGGATCATTTTGAATGGCTGCTTCATAAGCGCTTACGGCATTTCCACCATCATTTTTAAAATTGTAAGCATCACCCAAAGCCTCGTACAAAGCTGCACTTTTATCATTCACTTCTTTTTTCTTGTTTAGCAATTCAATAGCAGCATCGGGCATACTATATTTTTCGCTACCAATGTAGGCTTGCGCAATCAACACAGCAGTAGGGATATCGTTTGTTTTAGCCATATCAAGCACTTTATCAAATATTTTTTTTGCTTCATCTTTTTTTCCTTCATTCAGCAAACATTTTCCTACACCAATCATGTTTTGTTTTGAACGAGCGTCAATTGCTAAACCTGCATTGTACATTATTTTTGCTGAATCAAATTGGTCGTTGGCATATAATGCTTCACCAAAATTGAAATAGTTTTTGGGGTCGGTATTGTTGCTTTGTAAAATTGCTCTGAAAATATTTTTAGCCGAGTTGAAATTCTCTGCTTTTATGGCTTTCATGCCTGCATCTTCACTTTGTGCAAAGGTATTTTGAGTGTTAAATAAAATTCCTGCTGTTGCAAAAACTCCTATTATTTTTTTCATTTTATGTTGTTATTATTTTTATTTTTTTACAAACTTTTTTTTACGCTTACAATTCTCATGGGCATTGTTTGTGGCAATAATCCACCTTTCAAAATTATGCGTTGCCCAATATCGCTGGCTAAGAAATTTACAAATCCAGTGCCAAGCCCTACACGTGGCTCACGACTGATGGTAAATATTTGACGACTTAATGGATAATATTTTAAAGCAATGTACGATTGTAATGGTTGAGGAAAATCTACATCCACTTTTTTTGGAGGGTCAATACCAGCTACTTTCACTCGTTTGGTGAACAGTAATCCAATAGAATCATTCAAATCTTTGCACCAGTTTGAGCCAACAAAACCTATTGCATTTTCATTTTTTGAAACGTAATCGATTACCTCTTCGTTGGTTTTAGCTGCAAAAATATTTTCAGGTAAAGCTGTGTTTTTGATAATGGAGTCTTTGATGAACCTTAATGTGCTGCTTTTTGCATTGTCAAACACGATTTGAATTTTATTTAGATTAGAAGTGCTACTTACCATTTTCCAAACATTGATTTCACCTTTTAATATTTTTTCTAATTGGAAATAATTCAACAAAGTATCAGTATTTTTATTGTTTAGGATAACCGCAATTCCGTCTTTTGCAATCGGTGTTTCGGTTGGAAAATATTTTTGGTCGTTAAAATACTTTTTTTCAGTAGCACTTAAATTTCGGGTTACTAAAATTACTCGTGAAGAATCGTTCATCAATTCCTTAAAGCAATCGGCTTCGGGCAAATAGTGTACTTTGATATGTGCATTTTTATACAACGATTGAAATACATTTATTTCCGAATCAATAATCGGTTTAAATGTTTCATCAACAGTAATGTTGATGGTGCCTGATGTTGGCGTATCTAATGCTGGTGAATTGCCATTGCCACAACTGCTGAAAACAAAATATGCAGCCAACATAATCAACTGAACTCTTGAACGGAATTTGATTTGCATTTATTAAATTATTGTTTGAAAGTTTTGTAGGCACGCCAAATTCTAAATGCGCCATAAGCCAACATCACAGCCGCTAAAAGATTTGCTTTGGTATTGCCTAAATTAGTATGTAATGTGTTATCTATAATAAACAAATAGAGCGAAATAAGTACAAACATTACACCAGCAGCAACACTATAAATAAAAAATCCTTTCTGCATTTTTATTGATTTTAAAAAATGGAGAGCAAAAGTAATAAACAAAAATAGAAATGCAGCAAGGCAAATGGGCTTTGCTGCATTTAAAAGTTAATGAAAATTAAGGCAACTCAAAATCAATAGGTAACGTGAATAGAACAGCTACATTTTTACCATGTTGTTTGCCTGGTTTCCACTGAGGCATTTTTTCAACTGCATTAATTGCCACTTCATCTAAGCCACCACCTAAAGCATGTTTAATAGTACATTCAGAGATTTTACCTTCTTCATCTACTACAAAATTTAGAACGACTTTTCCTTCGATGGTTAGATTTTTTGCTAAGTCAGTGTAATGGATTTGTTCTTGTAAATATTGCAATAAGGCAGCTTCACCACCTGGGAATTCAGGCATTTGTTCAACAAATTCAGGAGGTGTTTTACTATCAACGGTTGTATTGTTCTTGAATCCTCCTTCACCAATCTCCTGCCTTACAGGGTTTGAAGTGGTAATGTTTGGAATTCCTTTTGGGTCGCTAACAGTTGTTGTATTTATTTTTGCCTCTTTCATTTCTGTAACATTTCTGTCAGTTTCAATTTTGGTTGGTAATGTTGTGCCAGCTGATACTGGATGGCTTGAAACATCATGATGAGACGAAGGGTGAGAGGCTGATGTTTTTGGTAAAATGATTTTTGGCGGCAAGACTATGTCTGTGAGTTCTGCGCCTGCGTCAATTAACGGTTTTCTGTTTTCTGGTTTAGAAAAAAACTTTATAAATGAAAAACCAAGTAAAACACTGATTGAAAATAAGACAATCAATCCTGCCTGACGAATATGTTTTTCATAATCGCTGCGTAATTGGTAAGCGCCATAATTTTTGTTTCTGCCTTCAAACACAATGTTGTTAAGGCTTTTAGAGATGATGATTTCTGAATACATAACATTGAAATTTAAGTTGGTTAATAAATAAAAGATGTTCGTGTAGAAATCATTCCATATTTTTTATCAGTTTTTTTTGTGAGAAAAATTGATGTGAGTGTTTGTTATTTAATTAGTCGATTTATTTTTGAAAAGGGTTGCATCCATAAAATAAAAAATCCACTCACTCATCTTTTTATTCAGATGCGGAGTGGATTTTATTCCATAAAATTTCTTGAAAATTATTTTCTTCTACACTACCACATTTATCATTCTGCCTTTTACAAAAATGAATTTCTTCATGGGTTTGCCTTCCATAAACTTCTGAATGGTAGCATCCGCTAAAACAGTCACTTCAATATCTTTTGCATCAGCATCTAAAGCAAACTCTAGGTTCACACGGGTTTTGCCATTGATGGCTACTGGATAACTGAATGAATTTTCAATCAGATATTTTTCATCATGCTGTGGAAATGCAGCATCAATAATACTTTCAGTATGATTTAATTGCTTCCATAAAAACTCAGTGATGAATGGTGCAAATGGATTCAGCAAAATCAACAAAGGTTCTAACACACTTTGTTTATTGCATTTCAAGGCTTGTAATTCGTTTACACAAATCATAAACTGACTAACACAAGTATTGTAACTCAGCTTTTCAATATCTTCATTTATCTTTTTGATTGTTTTGTGTAAAATCTTCAATTCGGCTTCGGTAGCAGCTTCAGAGCTGATTTTCAAATTGCCATTTTCATCTACAAACAAATTCCAGAACTTACGTAAGAATCTGCTAACGCCTTCAATGCCTTTTGTATCCCAAGGTTTACTTAATTCAATTGGCCCTAAAAACATTTCATACATACGGAAAGTATCAGCGCCATATTGAGCAATCATGTCATCAGGATTGACAACATTGTATTTTGATTTACTCATTTTTTCGACTTCACTTCTTCCTTCGAATAAAATATTTTCTCTATCATTATCGTCTATTCGAGCAAAAATAAATTTTCCAGTACCATCTGTTCTCCAAAGTATTTTATTTCCAAGATTTGACTCATTGATTTCTGGAAATATACTTTTTAAGTAAGCACTTTCATTGAAAGCTTTTTTTAAATTTTCGTAACTAATTTTAGAGTCTCCATTTGTAAAATTAACTGGGAATCTATGCTCTGAGTGCTCTTTGTAGGAGTATTCAATACCGTCAATTTCTATTTTAAATTTACCTCCCTCTTTATTTTCTCTTGTTATTATATCATTAGTTGTGATTAGAGTAATTTCATTGTTTTCACTCGAAACAAATTTTGTTTTAGCAATAAACAACGATTTCCCTGTTATCATCCCCTGATTAACCATTTTCTTAAATGGTTCATCGAAGTTGATGAAACCTAAATCGTGCAATACTTTCGTCCACATGCGGCTGTACAACAAATGTCCAACTGCATGTTCGCTGCCTCCATTATAAAAATCAACAGCACCCCAGTATTTCATCGCTTCTTCATTCACAAATGCATCATCTTCTTGCGGACTCATATAACGCAAGAAATACCAACTGCTGCCAGCATAACCAGGCATGGTGTTGGTTTCTAAGTTCCTGTCAGTCCAGTCTTTTATGTTAGCCAATGGTCCTTGTCCTTCAGGTCCTGGCGAATACGAAGCCACATGTGGCAACTCTAATGGCAATTCATTTTCAGGTAAAGCTTTCGCAATTCCGTTTTCAAAATAAATCGGGAAAGGTTCGCCCCAATAGCGTTGGCGGCTGAAACCAGCATCTCTCATTTTGAAATTAATTTTCCTTTGCCCGATATTTTTTTCTTCCAAAGCATCCAGCATTTTTTTAGTGGCAGCTTTATAATCTAAGCCATTCAAAAAATCGCTGTTGCACAACACAGCCGTTTTTTCTTCGTAACATTTTTCAGCAATATCAATGCCTTCAAAAATATTCGGAATTGGTAAATTGAAATGTTTTGCAAAAGCGTAATCGCGGCTATCGCCAGCCGGCACCGCCATGATAGCGCCTGTGCCATAACCTGCCAATACATATTCACTTATCCAAACCGGAATAGGCTGATTGGTAAACGGATGCATGGCATAAGCGCCTGTGAAGCAGCCTGTGATTTTCTTTTCCGACATGCGTTCAACATCGCTGCGGCTTTTTACATACTGCAAATATTTTTCTACTTCCGCTTTTTGTTCGGCTGATGTGATTTTTGAAATCAAATCATGTTCGGGTGCAATAACCATGAACGAGCAGCCGAAAATTGTGTCGGGTCTTGTTGTAAAAACTTCCACTGAAAACCGATGACCGACAACTGAAAACTGAATCAATGCTCCTTCACTTCTTCCAATCCAGTTGCGTTGCATTTCTTTCATTGGTTCGCTCCAATCCAATGTTTCCAAGCCTTGCAACAGTCTATCAGCGTATTCAGTAATTCTTAAAAACCACTGACGCATTTTCTTTTTCACCACAGGATGTCCGCCACGTTC
>CANFST010000061.1 GCA_947449695.1 Chitinophagales bacterium | reverse complement strand
CGTTGGCGGCTATGAATTTTGCCAGACAATTAAATTTGTGCAACCTTGACAAGACAAAATAAAAATACATTTAGACAAGCAATGTTAAATGCTTTTAACCATGACGCAATTTCTTTCGGACGAGTTTTTACGACAAGATTTTGCACAATTCAAACAGACAATTACAAAACAAAAAAATAGTTGGTGGCTTCGCCACCCATTATTTTCTGTTATCAAAATAAACACAATCTCAAAAAACAAAATCTAAATCGAATCAATGAAAAAAGTAGTTAGCACTATTGCATTATTTATCTTTTCTTTTCAAGCATTTTGCACCACAACACTTGACTTGCCTTATATCATTAAATACAAAAAAATGGGCGAACATGGTTATTGCTTTATTAGTAGAGGAAAAGACGATTTTTCAAAAATTTATGAATCTTCAAAAACAATTATCATTTGCTATACTGACTTAAATTTAAAACCAATTTTGAATAAACAAATTACACTTGAAAGTAGATGTGCAGATGCAACAAGCATGGATATTATTTACAACGATAGCGTTTTTGTTGTTACTGTCAATTTAGAACAAACAGCCAGAAGCCAAGCTACACAACTATTTGCTTATGATTTTTTAAATGGCAAACAAATTCCAACCAAAGTAATGAAAGACGTTTATGTAAAATTTTATCCAGTAAGTAAATCGGAAAGCAACTCTGAAACAGAATTTGTTTCAGTTACTTATTCAATTGAGGACGAGTACAATTTGACGGTGTCTGCTTTGTCATCTCAATTCAAAACAAAATGGACAAAGAAATTTCACATTGAAAACATGAATAAACATTTCGCAAATTCTTTCTTTTTCAGCACTGCTAATGTTTTTGGGGATAAGGTTTATTTCAATTATTACTTTGACAAATACAAAGGCTTTAAGCTACTTGGAAAAGATTTTATTGTTTCTTCCATTGATTTGAAAAATGGAAATGTTGATGCCTCTAAAACATATTCAAGCAATGCTCTGACAGACGAATTTAGCTCATGGGGGCAAGTACAAATTGATATTGTTACAAATTCATCATTTTGCGAAAAATTCCCAATTAGCTACATTATAGATTCAACTTTCTATAAAATCGCAGCAATAAAAAAAGAGAAAGATGAAATCACAGCAGGTTTAAGTTTTAGCAAATGCGATGTTAGTAATATTGAGGGTATAGAGGAAGTTAGAATGAATGGACTAAAAGAAGATTTTGTTAAGAAAAATTTCCAAAAGTTAAAAATATTTGCCGATTACAATGCAAGAAAGTCACTTGATATTATTGATGGAGAACTCTTTTCAACAAGTTTTTTTCTGATAAAGAATAATGAGAAAAAAAACAACACATTGGCGATTTTGAAAAAAATTGATTTGGATAATTTAAAGCCAACAAAAACAATTTCATTCCAATCTAATAATGGCATTAAGTACGTTGGAGATGCGTTGTCAGGTGGACCTGATGCAATTAAATATTGCGATGCATTAAGTCGAAAATACTGGTATTCTTTTTTTAGCAAACTTGTTATGGCTGGAAGTGCAGGTGAATTCTTTCGTTCTGAACAGTTTAATACAGAAACGATTTCTGAATTTTATCACTTAATCTATAAAGATAAAAGCGATAATAAATGGTTTGTTTTCCTTGACTGGAATGAAGCAAAAATTTTACCTTTTGTAAAAGCATATAACTTGGAAACAAAAGCAATGAAAACCTTGGAATGGAATCCATCATTCAGCAATGACGAAAGCAAAATTGTGCAAGCCAACATTTTAGAGGGAACAGACGGCAATGTTTTGCTTTACGAAATTGACGAAAAAGGAAAAGCACATTTTCATTTTGAAGCAATCAAACAATAAAAGTTTGACCAGACGTTGTTTTGTCAAACAGCATTTATCATTTGACAAGACACAACACATAAGATTTTCACAGCCGCCAACACGGGGCTACTGTTACAGCGGCTTGACGAGCAATTTGAAAGTTCGGTTGTTTCTTTTACTTTTGTTTTTGTGGGACAGCGGACGTAACACTAAACCGCTGCAACTGTAGCCCCGAGAACGTTGGTGGCAATGCTTGACAACTGACACAACAATAAAATAAACAATGACTGTAAGCAAACATTTATCTTCGTCATTAGAAGACATTGAAGATTTTATTTTACCAGCAGTGGAAGACTCATATAATTTTCGCTTTGGGACGAATGACCTTATTCATGTTCGGACTTTTGGTGATTTTTGCAACATTGTTATTTCTAAAATTACTCAAGACAACGTTGACGATTGCACAATGCAGCAAGCATTTTATAAATTATCAAATGCAATTGTAGCGACAAAACAAATTGACAAATCACAAATCAAACCTGACACAAAACTATCTTTCATTTTTCCTCGACAAAACAGACGAAAAGAAATTTCTGACATTGAAACGAATCTAGGTTTTAAGTTAAATGTTTTAGGCACAAAAGATTTTATAATCATAGCTGGTTTAATCATTGCACTTGCTTTTTTTATTACTTTATTCATTAAGTTTCTGATTGGTTTTTTGGGCTTGGTTATTACAATTCTTGGCTTAACAATTATCACCAAAACTGGAAAAGAATTTCGTGTCGAAACAGTCGGACAACTTGCAGACAAAATGACCCAAGAAAATTATTTTAAATCAAGACGAAATGCAGCGACAGCCAACAGAAAGGAAATTGTAAGAAACATAGAACAATTGTTCATCAATGGTTTAGGACTTCAAGACGACGTAAAAGAAATCCCTTTGGACACATTGTTTGTTGACAAAAAATAAGACAAGACAAAAAGCACAGCCACCAACACGGGGCTACTGTTACAGCGGCTTGACGGGCAATTTGAAAGTTCGGTTGTTTCTGCTACTTTTGTTTTCGTGGGACAACAGACGTAGCACTAAACCGCTGCAACATTACGCCCCGAGAACGTTAGCTGCCATTTTCTTGCGACCGACACAACATAACCCCAAAAAGACACTATGAATTTTATAGCAATTGACTTTGAAACGGCAAACAGTAATCGTAGCAGTGCTTGTTCGATGGGAGTGGCTATTGTTGAGAATGGAAAATTAATAGAAACGGAACACATATTCATTAATCCTGTTCCCGACTATTATGATAGGTTTAATACAAGCCTGCACGGAATTGACGACAGCCATACTCACGACAAAAAAACTTTCAAACAACAATGGAATGATTTTAAAAAATATTTCGACAACCAAACTGTAATAGCTCATAATGCAGCATTCGATTTAAGCGTTTTGAGGTACTGTTTGGACGCTTCTCGATTAAAATATCCCGATTTAGAATATCATTGCACTTGCCGACTTTCTCAAGTAACATTAGATTTACCAAGTCATACATTGGCTGATGTTTCAAAGCACTTTAAAATAAAACTAAAGCATCACAATGCTGAAAGCGATGCTAAAGCAGCAGCTTTAATTGCATTAAAACTATGCGATAAATTTAAAGCAGATTCAATTCAGCAACTTTCGACAAGTTTAGGATTTAAGTTTGGGAAAATTGTTAGTCAAACGAAAACTTACAGACCATTTTCAAAAAAATAAATGACAGAGCAAATAAAACTTTCAGAACTTCTTGACCAAATTCAAGACACCATTCAAACACGATTTGACGGAGAAGTGTTTTGGATTGAAGCTCAAATAATGAATGTTAAAAAGCAAGCACAAAACAGACGCTGCTATTTGACATTAGAGGAGTATGAAAACGGAAATAAAACAGCAGATGCAAGAGGTGTATTTTGGGCAAACAATTACAACCAAATAGAAAACTTTGAAAAAGTAACTAAGCAAATTTTCAAAGACGGCATAAATATTATTTGCAAAGTTCGAGTTAGGTATCATAAAGTATATGGACTTAACCTTGACATAATTCAAATTGATTTAGCACACACATTAGGAACTTTAGAATTAGAAAGACAGCAGACACTTGAACGATTAGTAAAAGAAAACCCTAAAACAATACAGTTGTTTGACGGAGTTTACAAAACATTAAATAACCGTTTACCGTTGCCTCTTGTCATCGGTAAAATCGCATTAATAACAGCACCAAACTCTGACGGACAAAGAGATTTCCAACAGGAAATAAAATTGAACAAACATCAATACACTTTTTCAGTAAGTGAGTTTCTCACAACTATCCAAGGCGACAATGCACACAAATTAATTTTGGAACAACTCAAACTGATTGAGAAAAGCAACGAGAATTTTGATGTTGTTGCTATTGTTCGTGGCGGTGGTTCACAAACAGATTTCAAACCTTTTGACGATTACGAACTTGCAAAATGCGTTGCTCATTTTCCATTTCCAATTTTCACAGGCATTGGACATGACAGAAATCAAAGTATAGTTGACTTAATGGCAAGAGAGCAAAAAACGCCCACTAAAGTTGCTTCACTTTTTGTTGAACGCAACTTTGAATTTGAAAACAAACTCATTGAATTAAAAACAAACCTTTTTGATTTAGTCAAGGAACAACTTGAGAACGCAAAGGAAGAATTGAACAATGCGAAACGCATTGTCAAACTCTCAAGTCCTCAAGCAATCCTTGACAGAGGTTTTGCAATCATCACCATTAACGATAAAATAATAACTGACCCAAAAGACATCGAGGATAAATCTGAATTGCAGACACTATTAAGAAACGAAATAATTTTTAGCACAGTAATAAAAAAGACCAAAAATGAAAAATGAACTGACATATAGCGAAGCATTCTCAAAACTCGAAGACCTTGTTGAACAGCTTGAAGACGGCAACATTCAACTTGACAAACTTTCAACGAAAGTGAAACAAGCAAACGAACTAATTGCAATTTGCGAAAGTAAGTTAAGAAGCATTGACGCAGAAATAAAAGTTGCGACTAAAGCCACACCGACAAGACAAAAAAAGAAAAACGGCAGCTAACACGGGGCTACTGTTACAGCGGCTTGACGAGCAATTTGAAAGTTCGGTTGTTTCTGCTACTTTTGTTTCGGTGGCACAGCGGACGATTTTTTTAAATAAATTTTCAGTTCATCATATCTCTTATCCAAATAAAAAACCGCTAAGCACACTACATTTTAATTAGCGATTAATAAAAAAATAAAACCTATGCTTACCTTTAGCCGAAAATAATTTTAAATGAAAGCGACAGCTAACACAGTAGTAAAAATCAGTTATCAGTTACGTACCGAACCCAATGGAAAAATAGTAGATGAAGCATCAGTGCATCAGCCATTTGCATTTTTATTTGGCCATCAGAATGTATTACCAAAGTTTGAACAAGCATTAGCCAATTTGGGTAGCGGCGATGATTTTACATTTACACTTACACCCGAAGAAGGTTATGGGGTGCATAATCCGGAAGCAATTGTTGAATTAGATACCAATATGTTTGCCAACGAAGATGGTGAAATACCTCAGGAAATATTAGCCATCGGTAGTGTTATTCCTTTACAAGATAACAATGGCAATCGTTATCAGGGTTTAATCACTGCTCATAATGATGATAAAGTAATTGTAGATTTGAATCACCCAATGGCTGGTAAAACATTATACTTTAGTGGCTCAGTAATAGAAGTACGCACAGCCAGCGAAGAAGAAGTAGCACATGGCCACGTTCATGATGGCTCAAATCACCACCACAACTAATATCCTGTTTTTTCATCATTTCATTATTTGAACAATCAATAATTATCATTGTTTGACTGACAATATTTGCAATCAACTCAATCATAAGAATTCAAAAATCAGTTTATCAAATCTATAGAAAATGGAACAAGTAAAATGTTTAATAATAGGTAGCGGTCCTGCTGGTTATACAGCAGCCATATATGCCTCAAGAGCTAATTTAAAACCAGTATTATTCACTGGTTTAGAACAAGGCGGACAATTAATGCAAACTACAGATGTAGAAAACTATCCGGGTTATCCTAACGGAATTTTAGGCCCCGAAATGATGGAAGATTTCCGCAAACAAGCGGAGCGAATGGGTACCGATATCAGATATGCCATAGTAACCAAAGTTACACCAGGCAAACCTTATCATACAGTTGAAATTGAAGATGGAACAGTAATACAAGCTGCAACTGTGATTATATCAACAGGAGCCAAAGCAAAATGGTTAGGTATGCCAAGCGAACAACGATTAAATGGCTATGGTGTTTCGGCATGTGCAGTTTGCGATGGCTTCTTTTATAAGAATATGGAAGTAGCTATTGTAGGTGCTGGGGATACAGCTTGCGAAGAAGCATTGTATTTATCAAAATTATGTACGCATGTGCACATGCTGGTTCGCAGCGAAAAAATGAGAGCTTCAAAAGTAATGGTACAACGTGTTTTAGATACCCAAAATATTACAGTGTATTGGGATACTGTAACAGATGAAATATTAGGCGATAAGGGTGTTGAAGCAGTTAGAGTAAAAAACAACAAAACGAACGAAACAAAAGAAATTGCTATTAAAGGTTTCTTTGTGGCTATTGGGCATACCCCTTCATCCGAATTATTCAAAGGATGGATTGATATGGATGAACAAGGTTATATCATCACCAAACCAGGAACAACTCAAACCAATGTAGATGGCATTTTTGCAGCAGGCGATGTACAGGATAAAAACTATCGTCAGGCTGTAACATCAGCAGGCAGCGGCTGTATGGCTGCTTTAGATGCTGAAAGATATTTAGCGCATCATGGTTTGTAATTGTTGATGAGCTGATAATATCATCAATAATTTTACCTTTAAGGCAATGAACAATACCGATTTATCGAAAAAGTTTGAAGATTATTTATTCACTTTAAAATGGAAAAACGAACCGGAAGGTTTGTATGAAGCCATTTACTACATTTTGCAGTTAGGTGGCAAACGAATTCGTCCGCAATTAGTTTTATTGAGTAATAAGATTTTTAATGGCGATGTAAACGCTGCATTACCAGCTGCTGCTGCCATTGAGCTGTTTCATAATTTCTCATTAATTCATGATGACATTATGGATAATGCGCCATTGCGTAGAGGAAAAAAAACGGTACATGAAAAATATAACACCAATACTGCTATTCTTTCAGGTGATGCTGCTTTGATTTTCTGTTACGAAGAATTGCTTAAGCTCCAAGCTGATAAGATTTCTTTAGCGATAAAATTATTCAACAAAACTGCATTAGAAGTTTGCGAAGGACAACAATTGGATATGTTGTTTGAAACAAAAATATCAGTTAGCGTAGATGATTATTTAGAGATGATTCGATTGAAAACAGCAGTATTGCTAGGCTGTGCCTTGCAGTTAGGAGCTATGTTAGCTGATGCAAATGTCAAACAACAAGAATTGATATACGAATTTGGAGTGCAAACAGGTATTGCATTTCAATTGCAAGATGACATTTTAGATACGTTTGGAAATCCTGAAACTTTTGGCAAGCAAGTAGGAGGGGACATCATTCAAAATAAAAAAACATTTTTATTACTGAAAGCATTTGAGTTGGCAAACCCTGAACAGCAAAAGATTTTGAACGATTGGTTGATTAAAAAAGAATTTAAAAATGCAGAAAAAGTTGAAGCAATAAAAAATATTTTCAACCAAATAAATGTTCGAGAAATTGCTGAAATAGAAATGGAAAACCATTTTCAAAAAGCAATTCAAGCAGTTCATCAATTATCTGTTCCTGATGAAAAGAAAAATCAACTGATTGCATTTGCTGATGCATTGATGAAAAGAGAAAAATAAATGAATTACGAACAAACTATTGAATATCTTTTTTCACGATTACCTATGTTTCATCGCATTGGTGCAGCGGCTTACAAGGCTGATTTAAATAATACGTTGGCGTTGATGGAGTTTTTAAATTATCCGGAAAAAAAGTTTAAAACTATACATATTGCTGGCACCAATGGCAAAGGTTCATGTTCGCATACAATTGCTTCTATCTTTCAAAGTGCAGGCTACAAAACGGGTTTGTACACTTCACCACATTTAAAAGATTTTCGTGAGCGAATTAAAATTAATGGTGGAATGATTTCGGAAGAAGAAGTAATTTCATTTACAGAACGTACAAAATCATTTATCGAAAAAGTAGAACCCTCTTTTTTTGAGATTACTGTTGGGATGTGTTTCGATTATTTTGCAAAGCAAAAAGTTGATGTTGCAGTCATTGAAACCGGTTTAGGCGGCAGATTAGATAGCACCAATGTGATTATGCCAGAATTATCTTGCATCACCAATATCAGCCTCGACCACACTAATTTGCTGGGAGATACATTAGAGAAAATTGCTTCGGAAAAAGCTGGCATCATCAAAAAAAATGTACCAGTAGTAATCGGCGAAATCACTGAAATAAAATCGGTGTTTGAAAACAAAGCCACTGAAATGAACAGCAGTATTGTGTTTGCAGATGAGCAATGGCAAACAAAAAGTGTCTTTCAAACTGAAAATGCTTTACATCTCACATTTTTTAATGCTGAAAAAGAATTTGAAATCGAAAATCAATTGGGTGGATTTTATCAAATTAAAAACTCGAAAACAGTTTTAAGTTGTTGTGAAATTTTAAAAGATAATGGCTGGAACATCAGTCATGAAGACATATTGCAAGGATTTAAAGATGTAAAAAACAATACTGGATTAAGAGGACGATGGGATATTTTACAAAATCAACCAACTGTTGTAGCTGATATTGCACACAACGAAGCTGGCATTGGTGCTGTATTGGAGCAAGTATCAAAAACAAAATTCAATCAGTTGCACATTGTTTTAGGAATGGTAAAGGATAAAGACATCAACAAAGTTTTGTCACTTTTGCCTGCTTCAGCTAAATATTATTTCTGCCAACCCGATTTGCCACGAGCCTTACCTGTAGATGATTTACATGCATCTGCTTTTCTACATAAATTAATTGGCGATAAATACTCTTCAGTCCAAACGGCATTAAACTCTGCAAAATCAATTGCTTCAGAAGATGATTTAATTTTAGTTATGGGCAGTAATTTTGTGGTAGCTGAAATTATTTAACAAATCATTTAGCGATATTTTATTCTTTATAAATCAAAAAGCCGCTTTTGATAATACAGAAGCGGCTTTTTGAATAATTTAATGACAAAACTATTCTTTCACAAATTTGATTGTGGCTACTTGTTTGTCATTTTTGATTTGGATGTAATAAACTCCGTTTGACAAACCTGTCATCGAAACTTTTTCAGCAAAATTATTGTTTGCTTTAGCAAATACAGTTTTGTGCATGATTGTTTGTCCCAATGTATTTAACAAAGTAATTTGAGCAGAAGAAGATTCCATAACAAATGAAATATTTGTTGATTCATTAGTAGGATTTGGATAAACATTTAATTTAATCGCTTCAGCCACATTATTTATACCGACTGAAGTTGAAATTTGTTGATGAAGAGTATCATTACCGCATAAACCACCAATTGCTATTAAAGTAACATTATAAGTACCACCGGCAGAATATGTATTTATTGGATTTGAATTAGCACTATTGTTGCCATCACCAAAAGACCAATTATAAGCAGATGCACCACCAGAAGTTGTATTTGTAAATGTTACAGCTAAACCAGAAACAGTGTATGTAAAGCTTGCATGAGGTTTAGAATTTACAACAATAATAATAGAACCAGTATCCATTCCACAACCTTGATTACTTGTTGCAATAACCGTATATGTTCCATTAGTTGTAGGTGTAATAGTATCAATTCTGGTTGTAACATTTCCTGGGGTCCAGATATAGGTCCAAGGATTTGCTCCACCACCAGGAATTGCATTCAAGCGAACTGTGGTGCCTGAACAAATTGTGTCGCTTGGTAATGGGGTATTGCCAAATAAAGGATAAATACTTGGATTTAAAATAGGTTTACTTCCCAAATTAACAGTAGCAGTTGCAGTGTTGCTGCAATTACCAGAAGTACCTGTAACAATATAAGTTGCAACATTTCCACCTGGACCAAAGCCAATAGTAGGCGATGCTGTCACTGGACTTCCTGTAGTTGAAGTTAAGCCGCCATTTGCACTCTGAGTCCATGAATAAGTGCTACCACCGCTAGCTGTAAATGTAATAGGAGCTCCACCAACACAATATGTTAAAGAATTTGGATTAACTGTTATAGTTGGAGCAGTGCCAGGTAATACAGTAATATAAATTGAATCATTTGTGCTACAACCAGATGCAGGTGAAGTAACAGTAGCAACATATAATGAAGAAGAATTAGGAGATATGGTATCATTTCTAGTTATCTTTCCATTGCTCCATGAATAGGTATTTCCACCACCAGGACCAGTACGCAATACTAAAGTTACGCCAGCACAAATAGAATCATTGCCACCGTTTAAGATTTGAATAGGTTGTTTCGGAGGAGCATTATTACCTGAAATTCTTACCTGGGCAGTGTCAGAACAACCATTACTATCAGTTGCTTTTACAACAAAAACTATTGTTTGACCAGCTGTTGCGGTAGCATTAACATTAGCGCCAGATGTGGTATTTAAACCTGAAGATGGGGACCAAGAGTAGCTGATAGTTCCTGTTCCAGAAGCACTTGCTGAAACTGATACTGTAGAACCTGGGCATGCACTTCCAACATTCGGGTTAACTGAAGCAACAGGAGCTGGGTTGCTGCTTACAATAATTGTATCAACACTTGTAGTATAATTACCACTAGCTGAGCAAGTCACAACACATTGATAATATGTTGTAGAACTAAGAGTTCCAGTAATGTAGGTAGCTGTAGTACCTACAGTTGACCAAGGACCTGTTCCTGTTGAAGATGATTGCCATTGATAAGATATACCTGAAGCATTTGTAATTGGAGAGGTTAAAGATAAGTTTGAAGAACCACTGCCACCGCAAATAATATTATTAGTGCTTATGATTGAACCAACATTAGGTGTTCCAGAACATAATGGAGGAAATACATCCCAATTAATATCATCAATATACATTCTACGAGTATTCGTAGGGTCTGCTTTTCCTTCAAAAATTATATAATTAGTATTGCCTGTAAATGAAGCTGGATAAGCAAAAGTATATTGATTCCAGCCATTTCCTGTAGAATTATATCTTCCAACTGCACCTAATTTCACAGCTCCTAATAATGAATCTGCATTATTTATCCATATATTCATTGTGTCTAAAGATGTAACGAAATTAGTATCTCTGAATATCCAGAATGTAACATTTGCAGCATTTGTTCCTCTACCACTCAAATCAAACATTGGAGTAACTAACGTTTGTGTTAATGCAGGACCATTTCCTTTTCTAAATGCAGCATCACCTGCACCTGAATGTGGTTGTGCAATAGCCCCAGCACCTGTATTTCGTGTCCAAAATTGTCCACCAGCTCCAAATAAAGGTTTTATAGTCCATCCAGTAGGTGGAAAAGTGAAGTTATCAAAACTTTCTGACAAAGTAATACCTTGTGAAAAAGATTTAAAACTAATTGTGATAGCAATTATCAAAAGATAGATTGCTTGAGAAGAAAGTAATTTTTGTTTCATGATTGATAGTGAAGATTTTTGATTAATATTTAATAACAAAGAAAGTATTTTTTTGTCAGCTAAGTTAATTTATTGCTATTTTTTTAAAAATAAAAGTTATGATTTAAAAAGTACACTGCTTTACTTAACATAATATAAATTATAGGAACAATTAAATGATTTTAAGTTTGTTATCTATAACTCAACCCTTTTGAATAATGAACATCTAACAACTTCTCAATAAAATCTAAGTCTTCATGATTTTTCATGAAGTCTAAATTTTCTACATCTATGATTAAAACCCGAAGTTCTGGATGAGATTTGAAAAAAGTAAAATATTGCTGTTGAATATGACTTAAATAATCTTCTTTAATATTTTGTTCATAAGTTCGTCCACGATTTGCAATATTTGTCATCAATTTATTGGTTGTGCAATTCAAATAAACAATTAAATCCGGCTTGGGAATAGTTTTATAAATAATATCAAATATTGTTTTATACAATTTGAATTCATCATCCGTTAAATTAATACTGCTAAATAACAACGATTTAATAAATAAATAATCGCTAATTATGTGGTTATAGAAAAAATCTTGCTGAGAGGTTAATTCATTTAATTGTTTAAATCTTTCAGCAACAAAAAAAAGCTCGAAAGGCAAAGCATATTTATCCGGGTTTTCGTAAAATTTGGCAATAAAAGGATTGTCTGCAAACTGCTCTAAAATCAATTTTGCATTATATTTCTCAGCCAATTTATTAGCCAGTGATGTTTTTCCTGCTCCAATATTTCCTTCAATAGTAATAAACTTATATTTCATCTGTTGTGCTATAATGGATTTACATTCAATTCGTTATCATCAATTTCATGAAGTATATTGGAAATATTTTTTTTAAAAACCGGGTGAATCAAATTATTGCTTATATCAATTAAAGGTATCAAGGCGAACTTTCGTTGGTGTAAAAATGGATGAGGAATTTTCAAATCTTCTTCCTCAACAATTTGGTCGCCATAAAGTAGAATATCAATATCTATTGTTCGGGGTTGCCACTTCTCATTTCTTATTCTCCCTAATTTGGTTTCTATTTCTAAAATCTTTTTCAAGCAATCCATAGATGAATAATTGGTTTCTAAGCTTATAGCCTGATTTAAAAACTGTTGCTGATTGGTATTTCCCCAAGCATCGGTTAAATACAATTTCGACTCATTACACAACTCCCCTATTGATTTTTGCAATTCAACTTTAGCTTGTGTAAATGTTTCGAGACAATTACCCATATTGCATCCTAACAATAGATAAATTAGCATCGGTAAACTTATTGATGCGCAAATTTCAATTTTGTTTATCAACTTTTTGCAAGAATGAAAGAAAAAATTATTTTAGGTATCGACCCTGGCACAAATATATTAGGATATGGAGCCATTGTAGTGAGTGGTAACTCTATTCAGATGAAGGATGTAGGAATTTTACATCTTAAGAAAATTGATGATGCACACGAAAAGTTGAGTTTGATTTATAAACAAGTAAATACTTTAATTAAAGAATTGAACCCTGAGGCGATGGCGATTGAATCACCTTTCTTTGGTAAAAACGTACAAAGTATGTTAAAGTTGGGCAGAGCACAAGGGGTAGCAATTGCTGCAGCTGTTGAATTAAAAGTACCTGTGGTAGAATATTCGCCAAAGAAAATAAAAATGAGTATTTGTGGCAATGGTAATGCTAGTAAAGAGCAAGTTAGTGCAATGATTTGCCGTTTGTTAAAATTAAATGATGTACCTGCATTTTTTGATGAAACTGATGCTCTTGCAACTGCTGTTTGTTTTGCTTTGCAAGGCATAGCCCACAAAACAACTATTAAGAAATCAGATAATTCATGGTCAAATTATTTGAAGGAAAACCCAAAAAAAATGATCAAATAAGTACTATTTGATTAATTCAAACTTAGCATTATTTCGTTTACTTTAAATATAATTTAATCTGGTTGGCTAAGATTTCAGAATAAATATTAGCACCCTGAGTAGTTAAATGCCTGATATTAGAAAAATATTTCATATCGCTACACATGGCAAGGGTATCGTGTTTCAAAAAAGGAATTTGATTTTTGTTGGCAATTGTTGTGATTAAAGCAAAAACTTCAGGTGTATTTTTTATTTGATTCTGAATACAATGTTTATATTCGGGAGCATAAGTAAAGAATAATTTAATATTATTATTTTTACATATATTTATAATATCATACAATTTTTCTATTCCAATATTTGATAGAAAAAACGTTGCTAATCTATTTGCGATTGTATCGCTCACCATGCCAATAGTTGAATTTGATAAATAACCTTTATACTGAAATTCACCATTGCTTATTTCTTTTTTTCTATAATTAAATATCCCTTTTAAAAAATTGCCTCTTGTATAATCATCATTATCAGTAAATCGCAAAAAAGGAATAATTTTATTCCACTTATTTAAATAACCATCCTTAATAAGTTCATCAGCAATAACTGGATTGCTGATGTAATTAAAATAATCGGTGTAATTAGCTAACGGAGTACCCGATTTTAAATCGAATGAGTGCAAATCAATAGTAAGCACTACATATTTGGGGGGGGGATGATGAACCAAATAAGCCCTCAATACTAATAAAAACTCATTCATGTTAGCGCCACTTATACCTGCGTTATAGGAATTAAGATGTAAAACACTATCAACAAATTTAGGATTTATAGAATGCTGAGTTCTGGATGATCCAATGAAAAGTAAATCAAATGAAGTTTTATTAAGGAATAATTCATCGAATTTTTGGGTAGTATGATTCTTATATAACCTGACTCCCCTATTAAAAAAAATATAACAGAGTGTTGCACTTACTACAACTACAATTAAAACAATAAAAATTCGTTTTAATGGATTCATTGCCTAAAATTGAAAATAAATAAAACTATTGTCATTGTATACACCTAATATGATTACGAGCAGTAATACTGATGAACAAAATAAGATATCAGCCCATGAAGCTTTATTAAACTCTATCAATGCAGGTTTGTATTTTTTTTCTACTGCAAACATCAAAACAATCATTAAAACACAAATTGTGGTGCTTATAATACCAAATTCGGCATTACTTATTTCTGCATCAAATACTATTAACTTGAATTTTACATCATTGTAAAAAGTGAAAATATGCATAACAATTGTAATTGCTTGATGAATATTGTTTGCTCTGAAAAAAATCCAGGCAAAGGCTACCACTATAAATGTAAATAAAGTAGTGAATAAATTTCTTATCCAATGGTTGGTTTTATTTTGATGTATTGATGTTCTTTTCTGAATAATCAAATAAATTAAAGTATAAATTGTGTGCAATGCTCCCCACATAATGAAAGTCCAATTTGCTCCATGCCAAAATCCGCTGATTAAAAATACCAAAGCCAGATTAAAATAAACTCGGCTTATATTTACCCTGTTTCCTCCTAATGTGATGTATAAATAATCTTTGAACCAGGTAGAAAGTGATATATGCCAACGCCTCCAAAACTCCTGAATATTTTTTGAAAAATAGGGCCGATTGAAATTAGTCATTAAATGGAATCCCATTGTTTTTGCAGCGCCAATGGCTATATCGCTATAGCCAGAAAAATCACAATAAATTTGAATTGTAAAAAACAGTGTTGCAATGATTAAATTAAGATAGTGATAGCTTGAAGGGTGATTATAGACTGTATTTACATATATAGCAAGTCTATCGGCTATTACTAATTTTTTAAAGAAACCCCATAACATTAAACGCAAGCCTGTTAACAGATTTTCGCTGTTAAATTGATGAGGTTCTTTAAACTGCTGCAACAGATTTTGTGGCCGTTCAATTGGGCCAGCTACTAATTGCGGATAAAACATTACATACAAGGCATAAATACCTAAATGTCGCTCAGCTTTTTGATTACCTTTATACACCTCAATGGTATAGCTCATTGCCTGAAATGTATGGAACGATAAACCAATTGGAAGAATAATATTAAGATAAGTAATTTCATGTGTTGTGATGTGAAAACCAAGCAGCAAATGATTAATATTTTCAATAAAAAAATTGAAGTATTTAAAAAAAGCCAGCATGCCTAAATTGGCAATTATACTAAGTATTAAAAAGTTTTTTTTATGAACTAAAGTAGCTTTTTCAATCATAATCCCAGCTACATAATCTATCAATATTGTAAAAAGAAGAATAAGAATATATGCAGGAATGAATGCCATATAAAAAACACAACTGGCTACCAACAAATGAATCCATCTGAACTTATGCGGTAGTAAAAAATATACTAAAGTAACTAAAGGGAAAAAGAAAAGAAACTGAACCGAATTAAATAGCATTAATAAATTATATGACCTTTTAAGGGGTGGCAAAGCTATCAAAAAAACAATTGAATCAAAGTGACTAAAGGCAACTTAGCTTATTAGCTTCAATTTATTAAAACCATTTTTTTCTATAAAAATACCAACTGATTACGGCTGAAATGCCCAATGATATTAATATAGTTACCCAAAAAGCACTTGGGCTGTGTTCGCCAGGTATCTCTACATTCATACCATAAAAACCTGCTACCAAGGCTGGCAACGATAAAATGATGGTGATAGAAGTAAGACGCTTCAATATCAAGTTCATATTATTATTGATAATGCTGGCAAAGGCATCCATGGTGCCGCTGAGTATATTGGTGTAGATATTAGCAGTTTCTAATGCCTGCGAATTATCAATCAAAATATCTTCTACTACATCTTGCTCTTCTTCGTTGAATTTTAAAAAGTTGCTACGGCGAAGCTTATGCAGCAATAATTCATTCAGCCTTAAGCCTGTAACAAAATACACCAGACTTTTCTGAATGGTCATTATCTTTAATAATTCTTCGTTTCGGTTGCTATTATATAATTCTTCTTCGTAAGTATTCCGCTTGGCATTAAGCTCTTTCAGATACTCCATAAACATCATTACATTTTTTTCGAGCAGTAGCAATACGAATTGTGTATTATTGATCTGTACTGTGTTTTTAATGAATTGATTAAAAAACGAAGTAGTAGCCGGATTTTGATAGGGCGAAATAGTAATCACATCTTCGCCAGCCAATATGATACCGATGGGTATGGTTATAAACAATGCATCGGTTTCATTGGGCGAATTTTCATTGATGACAGGGGTTTTTATCACTAAAAACTTTACACCATCATCAATCTCAAAACGAGGGCGTTCGTCGATATCCATCGAATCATTTAAGAAATCTATCGGAATGGTTAGTTTTTCAGATAGTTCTCGAAGCAAATCGGCTTTGCAGGGCGGATAGATGTTTATCCAGCAATCATTTTCATAACTGGGTATTTCTACTATCCTGTTATTTCGATATTTAAAATATTGTATCATTTTCTCCACAGCAAAAGTAGAACATTAATAAAGTAAAAAAGAAAAATTGAGCGTTAAAAAAATAATAAAACCATGAACCGTATGACTAAAAATTCAAATTGCTCGTTTGCATCCAACGATGTCCATGAGCCCAAAACACAAAAGTGTTTTGCATCCAACGATGTCCATGAACTCGAAACACAAAAGTGTTTTGCATTCAGGGATACCAATAAGCACAAAAAAGGAGCAATACTT
>CANFST010000060.1 GCA_947449695.1 Chitinophagales bacterium | reverse complement strand
TTTGTGAGCTGATTAAAAATAAAACAATAACTATTTTAAAAGTAAATTTCATTGCTGATTTTGAAAAAACGAAGTAACAAAAAAAAGTTGAACCGGGCGTTAAGTAAAAATTAATTCAAACAAAGTTTTCTGCTCATTATTGGCTGATTGTTTTTTTTAAAAGCCATTATTAATTTTACCTGAATGAAAACTCATCAGTCAATAAAACTAACGTTGCATCAAAAACAACTGATAGCTTATTGCATCAGAGGTTTTTCGCATAAGATGATGGCTTTGTGCTTTCATACTTCTATAAAAACAATTTATACCGAAGTAAAAAACATTAAGTATA
The DNA here is from genome assembly GCA_947449695.1 of Chitinophagales bacterium. Classification (GTDB taxonomy): domain Bacteria; phylum Bacteroidota; class Bacteroidia; order Chitinophagales; family CAIODY01; genus CAIODY01. The sequence continues at coordinate 16,840 of CANFST010000060.1, read as the reverse complement.
AATTGGGGCTGCACCATTCGGCTCAAATACCAGGCTATGCACTTACGCATGGCTTCACTTTTGATTTTGAAGGGCAGCATGTGTATTATGAGGAGGAGCTGATTATGTGAAAGTTGTCGGAGGGTAAACTTTTGAAACGGCAAAAGAATGATAAAGTTCGTCAAACTTGTTTCAATTAATGCTGCTAAAATTGAATGATGGATTGAATGTTAATTCATAAAAGTTTGACGAACTTATGGCAGCAAAAAAACAAACTCCGACAACGGCAAAAATTTAAGCCTGCAAAACAAAAATTTGATTGTAGTTGCTTGATTTTGTTTTTAACTATTAAAAAAAATAAAATTCACAATACCCAAAAACCCCTATTGGTTTTTGGGTATTTTTTTTGCCTTGTTATCATTTTTATTTTGCTGCATCAATTTTATAAACGGCAACTTTTTTTTTGAAATCTGTTTGAAATAAAAAATAATCGGCAACAAATTTTTTAAAAACGGCAGCTGATAAAAAAAACAAAGCAGAAAATTTTTTTAAAGTTAAAGCAGTTAAAAAAAAAGCGAACTCTGATAAAAAATAAACGGCAGCAAAAAAACTAAAAGCTGCCTATTGTAAAAAATAATAAACAGCTTATTAATCATAACAATCTATCACTAAAAAAAAGGAGGTACGATGCTAAAAACAAACACAATTAAACACCAACAATCAAGGTGCAAGCCCAAATTATAAAGCATTAGATGAGGCAATTAGCACCGCTAATTTTTTAAAACAAAATCAATAACATTTAAATCAATTTATTATGTCAGCACTTCCTAAAGCTATTACCAGTTATACGGGCTATGGCGATTCAGAATTAGACACTTTAGCCAATGAAATTTATGATGGTTGTAATACCAACCCTCAATTTACATTTACAGGTGGGGTGATTGCCACATTAAACACCGCCATGACAGATTATCATAACAAATTACCTTTGGCAGCCAATGGAGGCAAATCGGCTGTGGCAGCAAAAGATGCAGCCAAGGTGGTTTTACAAAATGCTTTGCATGCAGTGGCTATACAAGTGAACCAACAAGCGGCAGGTAATGACGCAAAAATTTCAACTACTAATATGCCTTTGGTGACAAAGCCAGCACCCGTTACAATTGGGGCAGTTACTAATTTTAATGTGAAACAAACTGAAATAACAGGGGTAGTAAAAGTGTCGGTTGATAAACCAAATTATACTGATCATGGTACTTTGTTTGCCTATGCGCCACCCAGTGTTACAGGCAACGACCCCAACTTTTGGTTCATTGTACATTCCAACGGGCATAGCCGTGAAATACATGGATTAGCCACCGGCGTAAGTATCAGATTTGCAGCAGCTTACAAAGGCAAAGATGAAGATGCTTTAATCTGGAGTTCAGTGATTACAAAAACGCTGGGAGGATAGGAGAATAAGGAATCAGTCTTTAATTCTTAATTACTAATTATCAATGATTAATTAGTAATTAAGAATTATTTGTTGGCTGATAAAAAATCATAAAACTCATGAGCAATAGATTGGCGGTTGAATTTGTTTTTTACAAAAGCTTTTCCATTCTCTTTAAGCGATTGTTGCAAAGCTGCATCAGCTTTTAATTCATTAATGCGTTGAATTAATTGATTTTCGTTTTCGGGTTCAAAATGCAAAGCACATTTTCCATCATCAACAAATATATCTTTTGCTTCGCCATCCACACCCAATAAAACAGGGCAACCCAAAGCCAAAGGCTCAAATATTTTTGAAGGAATTGCACCCAGAAATAAATCTAATTTTTTCAAAGGCACTACATAAGCATCGCATCCAGCCACAATTGCAGGTATTTCTTTTCGGGGTGTGTTAGCAATAAATAAAACATTGGTCAATGATAAATTATCGGCTGCCTGTATTAATTTTTCTTTTTCAGGACCATCGCCAACCAGCACAAATTGTACATTTTTTAGCTCCGCAGCAGTTTTTATAATGACTTCTAAACCTTGTGCATGACCAATTACACCAGCATAAAGCACCGTAAAAGTTTTTTCATCAATCTTATTTTTTAATTTGAAATCAGAATGTTCGGCAGCAATATATTGTGAAAAATCAAAACCATTGCGTAACCAAAAAACTGATTTGCCAGTTCTGTTATTAATGCTCTTGCAAATGCCTTGTGTTTGCCCTGAAATAAAATCAGCTTGTTTGTAAATCCATAATTCTAATTTTTCGGCTAAGTTCAGCAAGGTTTTATTAGTTACAATGTTGAGTTTTTCAGCACTTTCGGGCCATAAATCAGAAACATTAAAACATAATTTACTGCCACGTAATTTTTTTAACCCAACTGCTGTAATACCCAAAAAAAGTGGCGGCGATTCACAAATAATCAAATCAAATTTTTTGAGTTTGAACAAAGCAATAAAAAAAGAAGTGCATACAAACGAAAAATAATTCAGCAATCTTGGAATGATTCCTTTGCTGTTTTTTACATAAATCCAGCTGCGATGAACAGTAATGTCTTCAAATTTTTCTTTGCAATAAAATTTATTTCGATAACCCTCAAATACTTGCATTTTCGGGTAATTAGGCATGGCAGTTAATACCTCAACTTCATTATTGAGTTCTACTAAAAACTTAGCTAAACTGCTCAATCTGTTTTGCGGTGCACCTGTTTCGGGCGGATAATATTGAGTGAGGATTAAAATTTTCATTTACAATAATTCTTGTACAATTTGTTTTCCTGCATCAGCATTTCCGTATAAATTGATGTTGAAATTATTTTGCTTGTGCAGCATAGTATCAAATGCCGAAAGAATTTTTTGTTCATCAGCACCAGTAATCATATTGAATCCGTTTTCAACTAATTCAATCCATTCGGTTTGGTCGCGAAGAGTAACACAATTTTTTTGAAAGAAGAATGCTTCTTTCTGCAAACCGCCACTATCGGTCATTACCAGGCTACAATTTTTTAATAATTCAATCATATCAAAATAACCAACGGGGTCAATCAATTGAAAATTTGCTTTTAAATTATTTTGCTCAATGATTTTTCGTGTTCGTGGATGAATGGGCAAAATGATTGGATGTGTTTCGGCAATTTTATTCAATGCCAAAAAAATGTTTTTCAAGTTATTTAAATCATCTGTGTTTTCAGCACGATGCAAAGTGCAAAGCACAAAATCTTTTAGTGGATATTTTTTCAAAACAGTGCTTTTTTCTACCGAAGTTTTGGCATAGAACATGGCAGCATCATACATTACATCGCCGGTTTTAACCACTTTACAATCAATATTATCGTAACCCTCATTTTTTAAATTCCTAATAGCAGTATCAGTTGGGCAAAATAAAATATCCGAAATTCTATCCGTCAAAATTCGGTTCACTTCTTCGGGCATTCGCATATTAAAACTTCTTAAACCAGCCTCTACATGAGCAACTTTGATATGAATTTTTTTGGCTGCCAACGCACCTGCTAAAGTTGAATTCGTATCTCCATATACTAAAACATAATCTGGTTTTTCATCCAAACAAATTTTCTCAATGCCTTCCAGCATTTGCCCGGTCATAGCCCCATGACTTAAACCATTGATGTTTAAGTTGTAATTTGGGGTAGGAATTTGCATTTCTGAAAAGAAAATATCACTCATATTCTTATCAAAATGTTGCCCAGTATGCACAATTATTTCTTTTAAGCCTTCATTTGCTTTAATTGCCCTGCTTACCACAGCAGCTTTCACAAATTGTGGTCTGGCACCTATTACAGTTAAAATTTTTTTAGTCAATTCTTTAATTTTTTAGAACCCAACAAATATAAAAAGCAAAACATAGCAGCAAAAAAAACCACTCCTGCTTGCGTATTCAACATTGATTCAAACAAAATGTTGATGGAAAATGCAACTCCAAAAACAGTTAGTAGCATATCTCTTTTCATCCAACCATTTACAATTGTGCCGATTGATAAAAGTAAAATAAATAAACCACCCAAAATGCCTAATTGAAGTGTACTTTCCATAAATTGATTGTGGCAATTCAGATGTTTATGAGCAAGCACTTCTAAATTGTTTTTATTGTATTCAGTTTCTAATTCATCAATTACATCACCAGTTCCAACACCCAGCAACCAATTTTTTTGAATTAAATGAAAGGCAGTCTTTGTGGCATAAATTCTTTGTCCGTTGCTGTTTTCAGATGATGCATTCGGATCAACATTTTTTGGGTGAAAAATTTCATTAGTCATTGATTTGAAAGATTCAAATCTCGGATTGTTTTTTACAACAAACAGCAGCATAACGGATAAAAACAAAAACAAACCCACTCCAATTAATCTATGTTTTGATTGCCAAATTAATTTCCCAAAAAAAAGTGCCACCGTCATCAAATAAGCTATCATGGCTGCTTTTGAAGAAAGGAAATAAATAGTAAAAGCAAATAGCAAAATGCTAAAAAGGTAAATTGTTTTGATTGCTTTTTGATTGCTTTGCTGAAACAATACCAAACAAAAAAATGTAGCAACGTTTAGATACAATGTAAAATAAGCAACATGCAAAAACAAAGAGAACTCAGCATATAAAGGCAGTATGCCATTGTTCTGATTAAGCAGTGTATGCCAAATATATTTTTTTAAAATACCAATTATGATGGTATAAGCGGCAGCCGCGGCATTTCCAAAAATAAAAGAATTGAATAAGAGTTTTTTACTGGCAATAATTTCAAATCTATTAGCATAAAATAATATTGGAAAGATAAGTAACGATAATTTCTGTTGAATATCAAAACCTCCTTCATGAAAATTATTCGTCCAAAGTAAACCTATCACATGTAAAAAGTAAAAAAACTGCAACCAGATCAACGGATTTTTGATGGAAAGAAAACCTTGTAAATTTTTCCATTTTTTTGTAAATAGAAAATCTAAAACTATTGGAAATATACTCCAAACAACAATTTTACCACCAAATGGAAAACAAAATAAAAGTATCTGAAACCATAATATGGCTGATAGTTTGGTATATTGTTTCAGGTGATTAAATATCTGCAAGGGATTCTTTTTTGTTTTAATGAGTTGCTAAATAACTATAAATGTTCATTAATTTTTTTAATGTATTGTCCGAATCTATTTGTTGTTTTATAAGCTCTTCTCTGCCATTTGAGCGAATGTTTAGATTTAATACATCTTCAATTGCCGCAGCCAAATCTTTGGAGTTTTGTGGGCATATTTTGTGAGGAGTGGTATTTTTAATTCTTTCTAAAACATCACCTACATCGTTTGATACAACGGGTAAATTGCAGGCCATGGATTCTTTTACTATTGTTGGACTCCCTTCTGAATTGCTACAAACCAATAAGCAATCCGCAGCATTTAGCATTAAATTTATTTTGTCAGGTTCTACTTTCCCATTTAAAATTTCTAATCTAAAATGATTGTATTTTGATGACAAGATATTTGCTACTTCATTAGCAATATCTAATCGTTTGATTTTTGGATTGTTTGAGTTAAAAAGTATGATTTTTTCTTTTTCATTCCATTTTAATTGCTGCCTTGCAATGAATCTGTCGATGATGTGAAATTGTTTTAAATCAATTCCATTCGGTAACACAATAGCTTTTTTCTTTCCAAAAAATATTTTGCTTTTTAAACTACTGCTAACGCATACTATTTTCTTTGATAATAAACATGCTAATTGTGTAGAGTATCTGGCGATTAAATCTTTCACAAAACCATCGGTGGGAGTGTAATTGATGTCGCTTCCCTGCAATGTGATTATTACAGGAATTTTTCGAGTTAAAAAATTCATGTATAGTGCACTCCAAGAACCATACTGATTGTGTATTATAGATGGCCTAAATTCATTAATTAGTCTTTTTATCTCTTTACTTTTTTTGAATAGATAAATTGGTGATTTACTTTCTAAAAAAACAGTTTTGCATTCAGCAACATGACTTATTGATGCAATTTGTCTTTGAGCAAATAGCATATTATTTTTATCAGCTGGACCAGGTATTGTAAATAAAATTTTCATTTTAGCTTATTCAACAACTTAGTAGCATAATACATGCAAAAAATAATACTCATCGGGATTAATAGTGCCTCAAATAAAATCGATTTGATATTTTCAGGTCCACTGCGAACAATAGATGGAAACTGAGCTGCCAGTAAAAACAAAAATGAAAAGTACGTGAATTTTAAGAAAAAATTTGTGGTATTTGCCGATTTGAGGCGCAACCAAAACCCTATATAGAAAAATAACATCAATACTATTGCTCCTAATAAAATCCCAATCCATCCAAAATTCAAATACCATGCAGTACTATTATAAATTGAGTAGCCTTGACCTGGTTTGGCATTTACACTTCTGGCGTAATAAGAATAAATATCCTCTTGTGTGTTTTTTTGATGAAAAATGAATTTGGGAAGAAGTGAATTTTTTAAAATTTCAATGCTTGTTCCGTTGGTAACGGCAACATTCTTTTTTAAAATGCCATACATAGAAAAATTGGCAAAAAATAATTCGTTACTAAATGCCACATTAGCTAAAGCATGTGAAGTAGCTGTAACCACATCATCCGATGCATAGACATTGATTTTATTCAATTCACTTAATTCTTCTTTAGATAAATTAGGATGGTACAATTGACTTATAACAATAGGGAATATAGCTCTTGCTGGGTCACTTAAAATTATTGGGATAGCAATTATGGATGAAACGAGTATGATTTTTTTTAGTGAGATTATTTTTTCCAAGAACCATTTTAATAAAAAGAATAAAATGAAAAGACCACTAAAAACTAATTCATGTCGATTACCTAATGCTGTTAAATAGCTAATACCAATAAATATACTTAAGTAAATTAATATTTTATCATATAATTTTTTGGGAGCATTCTGTAAAATCAATATTCCGTAAAGGGGTACAAATACAATGTAATTGTTTGCTAATTGATGAATACTCTTTAGTCCGTTATTTGAATTTCGGGTAATTAGGTAAATTGACTTGGAAAAAGATACAGCATAAAAAAGTTCTTTTCGCATCACATATCCACTTACAACAACTAAAAATACTGTTGTGGTCAATATGAAAATACTATTTACTTGTGGTAATTGATCAGGTGACAAAAAAGCTTTGCTAAAACTGGATTTTCTTATTGAGAACAATAAAGCTGTTAGAAAAATAACAATAAATATTGTGTATGATAATATACTCTCGAAATAGATCCAATCAATCTCAACTTTAAATAGTTTTTCAAAAATATAATAGTAATGTAAGCCAATTGATTTTCCTTTTTCTCCTGATAATTGATCTGGTATTAATATCCAAGCACCTGCTATGCCCCAATAATACAGTATAAATGAAGCTAAAGCTACACTCCATTCATGTGTAATTTGATATATTTTTTTATTAAGAAAAAAAATTATTGCAGAGCCTCCAAATAAAAGCGCATAAAATGAAATAATTAGAAAGGTCATTTATTTATAATATTTTTAATATAAAGTATCCAGAAAACATTTACAAAGCAAGCACAAACGGATGTGCAAAGCAATACAATTTCTATTTTATGAGCGATAAAATTGCTAATAAAAAATGTTGTTATAATTAATGTAATACCAGCAATTGAAGCATATAACCACTCTTTTTGTTTATTCATTATAAGCACTAATTGAGCAATTGGAGCTTTAATAAAATCGGCAAAAAACCAAACAGCAAGTAAAACTGTATAATTGCCAGCAGATTCCCATTTGCTTCCAAAAATTATTTGAAATAAAAAAGGACTAAGTAAAAAACAAATAAAAACTGGCAAATAAATAAGGAAAGATTTCTTGATATATGAGTTCGTTAGTTGGTATAATGGCAGGCCATTGTTATAGGAATCTACAGCTTCTTTGTAAATTAATTGGGCTAATGATGCTCCGATTAGATTCACTGGTAATAACATTATTCTTAATGCTAACGATACATTTCCTACATCGTTTTTTGTAAAACAAAAATCTATTAAGTAAATTAAAATGTTAAATTGAATAGCATTAAGAAATGCTTGAGGAAGATTGACAAGAGGGAAGTTAATATATCTCTTTGCAATTAACAATATGCTTAAATCTTTTCTGAATGATTTTTGGAAAACTTTTATTATCAATTTGTCACGATTGAAATAAAATAACAATTGTAAAATATTGCCAGTGAAATATCCTAACAGTAACCCCCAGCTATTTTTAAATATTAATCCAAAAAAAATTGTGAAAAAAGTGGTTGATGCAGAATTAATAATTCGGGCATTTGATAAAATTTTGTAAGAAGCTGATTTGTTAAACCAATAACCAAGAGCTTGTAAAAAACCCAAAATGAAAATCCCAAATCCTAAAATTAAAAAAGAGATATCAATTTCTATTTTTTGATAAAAAAAATAATTCCAAGAATATACTATCCCCAATATAGTTGTAACCGAAATAGAAAATATGGTTAATGTTTTTAAAGCAAGTTGAAGTAATTTTCGGCTTTCAGTTTTATTTGTTGGAAGAACAATTGCTACTTCAAATCTCCCAGATGCTAAAAGAGAAATAATACCAATACTGGTGGTTATTAAACTAAAAATCCCAAATTGTTCGGGCTGATAAATTCGTGTAATAATAGGATAAGCAATTAATGATAAAACCTGCGCAATTGCTGAACCGACAACCAAAGTGGTTAAGTTTTTATTAGAAGCAGTATTTAATAGATTTTTTAATCTATTCATTAAATGTGATTATGAAAAATTAAAAAATATTTCTTCCCATTTCGCAATATTAAACAACTTCCAAAGCATGTGTTTGGTATTGTTTTGTGGGATTTTGTTGTTATAAATTTTTTGCAAAAGTGGCGAATCATTTATCGTTTTCAAAAAATAGTTATCATCATTTAACCAAATTTTTTCGGGTGATTCAAATCCAACTTTTTGTTTGCGCCATGCAATTGAATTGGGTAATATGTTTTGCATAGATTGCCGCAAAATGTATTTACTCCAACCATTTTTGATTTTCAAATTTGTGGGCAATGACAAATTAAATTCTAACAACTGATAATCTAAAAAAGGCAAACGTGTTTCAATACCAAAGTGCATTGAATTTCGATCTTCATATTTTAGTAATCGAGGCAATTGTGTATGTTGTAGTTCCAAAAGTTGCATGGATAAAGGGTTTTGATAAGCATCTGCCATTTTATCTATCCATGTTTCATCCGCTAATTCCATAAATTCTTGTTTGATTAATGAATGTTTTTTCTTTAACCTTATTTTACGAAAAGATGAATTGGTGAAGTAAAAACTTTGCAACAATAATTCTTTAGTGCTAACATTTCCATTTGCTAAAATTTGAAAAAATATTTTTGGAAAACTCAACACAGAATTTGATTTAAACAAAGTAGGGTAGTAGCGTTTGTAACCCAAAATCGTTTCATCGCCACCTTGCCCATCTAACAAAACTTTTATCTGTGCTTGATTTGCAGCTTTCATTACAAAATATTGCATAAAATTGCTGGTGTTAAAAAATGGCTCTTCTTGACATTTTATTTCTTTATCAATGGCTGCTAAAAAATTTTCTCTATTAGGTTGCGTTGTGAACCATTGCAAATTAGCAGCTTCTACAACTTGCTTTGCAAAAGCAGTTTCATCGTTTTCTTTTGAGATGCTTTGTGCTGTAATAGCAGAAAATTTTTCATCAGGGTGATTGTAAAATTTTGATGCGATGCTTGAAATGTAAGATGAATCTAACCCACCACTTAAGCAAGTACCAACTTTTACATCGCTTCGCAAACGCCATTGGATTGAGCGTTGCATGTTTTGTTGAAATAAATTTATAGCATCTTTTTCCGAAATATTTTTTAGTGTTTCATCTATTTTAATGCAGTAATATTTTTCTATTTTAAATTGATGCGTTGCTAAATCGTAGGTTAAATGGTGTGCTGCTGGCAGTTTTTTTATGTTATTGAAAAAAGTTTCATCGGTGTGTTCTTCCAAATTGTAAACCAGATAATCCATCAATATTTTGTAGTTCACTTTTGGTTTTTCAATAGTTAGTAATTGTTTTATTTCCGAACCAAAAATAAATTGATTGCCTGAAATGCAATAATAGAAAGGTTTTACACCAAATCTATCACGACTACAAAATAATCTATTTTCTTGTTCATCATAAATGGCAAATGCCCACATGCCATTAAAATGATTGACACATTCTTGTTCCCAATAATCGTATGCAGCTAAAATAACTTCAGTATCGGTTTGAGTTTTGAATTGATAACCCGATTTTTCTAATTCGATTTTTAATTCAATGTAATTATAAATTTCACCATTGAAAGTGATGGTGTAACGATCCAAATAATGTAAAGGCTGTTTGCCATTTTCACTTAAATCAATGATAGATAATCGGCGGTGTGCTAAGCCAAAATTGTTTTTCAAATAGTAACCTTCGCCATCTGGTCCACGATGTGAAGCAGCATTATTCATCGTTTCAAGCTGATGTAAAGCTACAGAGGAATTGTTTTTATGAATAATGCCTGCTATGCCACACATAATAAATGAAAAGGATATTTGTTGAAATTGCTGATGCAGCGAAGTTAATTATAAATGATAAAAGAATAGAGATGATGTGAGTTTCATTTCAGCAATTGAAAACTTCTTACTTTTACGTTTATGCAAGAAAGGCTACATCAGAATAATTTTGATTTTATGCGTTTGATAGGCGCTTGTACTGTAATTGTTTATCATTCTTATCCATTGCATTTTGAAAAGTATTATCATGATTGGTTGTATGATTTAACCGGTTATTGCAGCACTGGTTCTATTTCCTTGGATGTTTTTTTTGTTATAAGTGGCTATTTGATTACTCAGAGTTTTATCCGCCGACCAAATTTTGTTGATTTTTTTAAAGCCAGAATTTTACGGATTTTTCCAGCGCTTATTGTTGCAATGATGCTCAGTGTTTTTTTATTAGGAAGTATTTTTACTAAAGCAACTTTATCCGATTATTTCTCCAACGCATACACCTGGCGGTACTTTGTTAGTGTTAGTTTGTTTAAAATGCAATTCAATTTGCCGCAAGTTTTTTCGGAAAATTATCATCACACTAATTCAATTAATGGTTCAATTTGGTCGTTGAGTTATGAGTTTACAATGTATATCTTTTTGTTTTTTTTAGGTGTAGTTGGTTTGTTAAAACCCACTACAATAAATATAATTATTCATGCCTTATTAATAGCGATAATGGTTTATCTGGATATGCATCCCGATTTAACAACAAAAACTTTCTTTGGTATTCAAACAACCCGAATAGTTCATTTATACAGCTTATTTATGATGGGATCGTGGTTATTTATATTAAAAGATAAAATTAAAATTGATTATAAAATTGCATTACTTGTTTTGTTGATTTGGATAGGTTCTTTTCATACTAAATACTGTGCCTGGATAGCAGTATTTGCTGTTCCGGTATTAACTATTTGGTTTGCTTATTTACCAATTGGTGTATTCAAAAAAATCACTGCTTCTGGCGATTATTCTTATGGAATATATGTGTTTGGATTTCCAATACAACAAATCATTATCCATTGCACAAAGGGTACTTTAGGGATTTACCCTTTGATATTTTGGTCATTGTTTTTTTCAATTACTGTTGCAATTTTATCATATCACTTTATCGAAAAAAGAGCATTGAAATGGAAGTGATTTTGAATTGAACAAACAGAATCATCGTTCTGTTTTCTATCTTTGCAAAAAGAACAAAACATGACTTCAGTTACTTCCGAAACACTTAGTGATGAAATAATAGCACTCGAATCTGCTTATAATGCTCATAATTATCATCCACTTCCTGTGGTATTAGAAAAAGGAAAGGGTGTATTTGTATGGGATGTAGAGGGAAAAAAATATTTCGACTTTTTATCTGCCTATTCAGCCGTTAATCAAGGGCATTGTCATCCAAAAATTCTGGATGCATTAATTGACCAGGCTCAACAACTAACACTTACTTCAAGGGCATTTTACAATAACAAACTGGGCGAATTTGCCCAATACATTTGTAATGTGTTTGATTATGATAAAGTGTTGCCTATGAATTCAGGGGTAGAAGCAGTTGAAACTGCAATTAAGCTATGTCGTCGTTGGGGCTATATCAATAAAGGCATTGCAGCCAATGAAGCTAAAATAATCGTATGCGAAAATAATTTTCATGGACGAACCACTGGTGTTATTTCATTCAGCACTGACCCATCAAGCTATAAAGATTTCGGTCCATATATGCCCAATTATGTAAAGATTCCTTTTAACAATACAACAGCTTTAGCCGAAGCTTTAAAAGATAAGAATGTTGCAGGTTTTTTAGTAGAACCAATTCAAGGTGAAGCAGGTGTAATAGTACCTGATGAAGGTTATTTAGCCAAAGCATTTGAATTGTGCAAAGCTGCCAATGTTTTATTCATAGCAGATGAAATTCAAACCGGCTTATGCCGCACAGGCAAATTATTAGCTTGCGACCATGAAGGGGTAAAAGCAGATATATTAATATTAGGCAAAGCTTTAAGTGGTGGTATGTTGCCTGTAAGTGCAGTATTAAGCAATGATGAAATTATGCTGAACATTAAGCCGGGTGAACATGGCAGCACATACGGTGGTAATCCTTTAGCATGCGCTGTTTCAATTGCAGCATTAGAAGTTTTGAAAAATGAAAATATGGCTACTAATGCCGAGGCAATGGGTAAACTATTCCGAGATGAATTAACCAAATTCAATCACCCATTGATAAAAGAAGTAAGAGGTAAGGGTTTGCTTAATGCAGTTGAAATTGATGCTGCTGATGAAGATGCTGCCTGGAACATTTGCTTAAGCATGAAACAACTGGGGTTATTAGCCAAACCAACACATGGTGATAAAATCAGATTTGCACCACCATTATGTATCAACGAAGAACAATTGTTGCAAGCCGTTCAGATTATTAAACAAGCTATTGAAGAGTATGCTGCATAATTCATTTAAAATTTATCCCACATTGTTACTTAAAAATAAATTCATCTGGGTTGCTATTGTTGCAGGATTAATAGTTACAGGTTGTAAACAACAACAAGGCGATTATATCCGTCAATCTTTGCTGGATTCATTAACCAAAATCAATCCTGCTATTGGTAACATTTCTGCACAGATTAAAAAAAATCCAGGCCGTGCCGAACTTTATTTTTCAAGAGGGTCGTTGTTTTTACAAATGCATCAGTTGGCTTTGGCTGCTGCTGATTTGCATAAATCAATTGAGATAGATTCAACCAAAGTTCCTTACTATCTCACATTTGCTGATATAAATATTGAGGCACATTATGTGCCTTTGGCAATGGATTATTTGCGTCGTGCAAAAAAAGTTGCTCCTGATGACCGTGAGTTGAGTATCAAACTGGCTAAAACTTATTTGTATTTAAAAGAGTATGACGCTGCTATAGCTGAAACCAACAATGTGCTGGCAGTTGATAATACAAATGCCAAATGTTTGCTGCTGCAAGGGCTGGTGTATAAGGAAAAAGGAGATACTGCCAAAGCATTGGCTACATTCAGGCAGGCTGCTAATGCTGAACCTAATAATTATGATGTGTATATGCAATTAGGTTTATTAACCAACTATCGTAATAAAAAATTGGCCGAAAAATATCTGCAAAATGCTATCCGTATTGACAGCAGTAAGTTTGAAGCTAACTATGCACTGGCCATGTATTATCAAAACAATAATGATTTAAAAAAAGCTATTGCCCAATACAAAAAAATGATTGTTTCTAATCCACAGGAAGCACAGGCTTTATATAATATTGGTTGTATTTATTTTCACATGGACTCACTGGAAAAAGCATTTATTAATTTTAATTTAGCGGTATTGAATGCACCTGCTAATGCCGATGCCTATTACATGAGAGGGTTATGCTGGGAACACCGCCGCAATAAAACCGAAGCTGCAAAAGATTTTCAGAATGCTCTAAACCTGCGTAGCAATTTTGATGATGCTACCGAAGGTTTGAAAAGGGTAAGTAAATAAATCTTATATAAAGAACACTACTGTTCTTCTCTTGTTAAGTCAGCTGATAACGTTGTTTTCTGTTGCCCATTTTACTAAAGCAACAGCATTATTTGTTTTAGTTTTTCGGAGAATGTTTTTTCTATGCGTTTCAATGGTCAGTGTACTCAATCCTAATGTTTCAGCTATCTGGCTGGTAGAGCAATTGTTGAATATTAATTTCAGAATATCCATTTCCCTTGCACTCAATATCGAATTGTTTTTAACTAGTGGTTCCGATTTTTCTTTAGGGAAATAAACTCCATGTGCTATCACTGTTTCGATACAATCCATCATTTCTTTTTTGCCCGTATCTTTTAATAAATAGCCCGATGCACCTGCATTTTGTGCATCAATTACATAGCGTTTATCATTATGCATCGATAAAATGATAAAACGGGTAGCCACAGTTTTTACCAATTGCTGTATTACCTGCAAACCATTTAAGCCAGGCATACGCATATCTAATATAGCTACATCGGGGTTTAATATTTTTATTTCACGGGCAGCCGTTTCGCCATCATTGGCTGAGCCAATGACTACCAAATCGGCATTGCTCGATAATAATAATTGTAATCCATCTATCACTATCTGATGGTCATCAGCTAAATAAACCGATACTCGTTTTTTCATAAGTTAAGCTTTCAATGGGAGGTTGATGATGATGGTTGTTCCTTTGGGTGATGAATCAATGTGCAGGTCGCCTTCACAGTTTTCTATTCTGTTTTTCAAATTAATAATGCCTATGCCAATAGTTGGTTTATCGGGGTTAATTCCTTTGCCATTATCTATTACAATCAGTTGCAGATTCGAATCATCTTCTACTGTTAATTCAACTGATGCTTCGGTGGCTTGCGCATGTTTTCTTACATTCTGTAATAGTTCGGTCACAATGCGATAAGTATGCAGTTGCAACACTTCATTGATTAAATCAAAATTGCCACTTGCCGAAAAACTATAATGACATTTGTTGTCTAAATTCAATCTTTCTATATAGCGTTCAATAGCCTGTTGCAGATTTCGGTTTTTCGAAAATGCAGGTTGCAGATGATGCGATATGTATCTTATTTCCGTCATCAGTTCTGATAATTCATCGTGGCTTTCCTGTAAAAATTTTTTCATTTCCACATCAGTGGTATTATCAGCCACATGAATAGTTTTCGATTTGATAGCTATCAGCTTGGCATTAATACCATCGTGCAGCTCTTGCGATATACGCAGTCGTTCTTTTTCCTCACCTTCGTTCAGGGCTTTAAACACTGCCTGCTGTTTACTGATTTCTTCCTGCTGCAATTGCAGTTGAAACTGGGTTACTTTTTTTTGATGCAACCAGCTATACAGCACTATGATGCACAGCAACATAAAAATAAAGGCAATACCCCCGAAATAAAAATAGCTTAAATAGCTTTGTGTTTGTAGCAGCATATAAACGATTGAGCGTATAAACAATTGGCTAAAATATTTACTGTAGAATGAATATACAAACTACCACTTGATAATTGAATATCCTGAAAAGCAATAATATTGCTGAATAAGAAATAAAACAGATTCAGCCCGAAATAAAATAATACCCCTATGCTGAGCCAGTACATAGGTTGCCGCCAGGTTGGCATCTGAAATGATTCTTTGAGTAAATAGTAAAAATATATGCTGGCATACATCACTAACGATAATGAAGCATAGGAGCGGCTGTAATTATTAAATTTCCAGATACCATTTAAAAAAGTGGCATCTGTCAGTGCTACTATAAAAAATACTGCACTATTGATTAAGATGATATTGGGAAGGTACTTTTTCTGATTAAAATAGATATAATAAGCACTGCTGAATGCAAAAAATTCAATGACTGTATATAAATGTAAAACAGGCAGATTGTTATGTTTCGTTTTAGCAAACCAAGTCGCTAATATTTCAACTAAAACAGAGCACACAAAAAACCAGAATAAGATTTTAAACTTCTTATTCAATACCTTAAAACAAAACAAGCCAGTGATTACGGGAAATAATACACTGGCTTGCGATAAAAGTCCGAGTATATGAAGTATTCTCAAATTATTTGGTAATGTTTAATACCATGCCTCTGGTCATCAAATCACCACCGTTTACATCACAAAAAGTAGGGCAGGGTTTTGCAAAATCATATCTCAAAGCACCATTAGGTTGATTGCTCGGCACTGCACCCAATACATCAGCACCATTGTTATCAACTGCCACGGTGATTAAAGTAACGGTATTTACTACGCTGTTGATAGCAGGCTCCATTTTAGCACCAGGATAAATACGGATACCTGAAAAATTAGCTAAATCAGCTGGGTCTAATCCTAAAGCATCTATCAATACAGCTTTGTCAATAAACCATGCTTTTGGCAAAATCAGGTTGTGTTCAGTGTTTAATGTGTCTTGTAAAGTAGCACATTGGTCTTGTGAAATCTCTTGAGGAATTGGCATAAGAATTTTTTGTTTTTTTTGTTTAAAAATTTATTACACTGCAAAGATAAATAATTCATTTTCTGGAAAGCAATACCCATTACTGGGTATTGTGCAACCCTTCGTACCCATCCTAATTTTACATCATCAAAAAATAACAGAACTATTCAGCAAAAAATTTTTTGTACCTGACGCAACTTTTTTCAATCATGACTGATACTAATAAACTAACTGACAATAATTCATCTGTAGAACCGCAGATGAAACAATTTCCGGCTATCAGCATCATCATGGTGCTAGCGGTTATCATTTGTATATACCTCATTTATACCATCAGTAACAATTAATAAACTCCTATAGCTAAACCATTGCATTAT
>CANFST010000059.1 GCA_947449695.1 Chitinophagales bacterium | reverse complement strand
TTTACGCAACAATTTTGGTTGAATGAATTTTTAACAGCAAAAAATAATGCTGTTTTTGGACAATCGCCAACTACTAACAGAAAAGTGATGGTGGAATATTCATCGCCCAACACCAATAAGCCGCTGCATTTGGGGCATGTAAGAAATATTTTATTAGGTCATTCTATTTCAGAAATATTAAAAGCCTGTGGCAATGAGGTCATCAAATCAACTTTAGTAAATGACAGAGGCATTCATATTTGCAAAAGCATGTTGGCCTGGCAAAAATTCGGAAACGGTGAAACCCCTGCCAGAAGCGGTTTGAAAGGCGACCATTTGGTTGGGAAATATTATGTGGAGTTTGATAAAGCTTACAAAGCAGAAATTAAAAATTTAGTCGCAATAGAAAATATTAGTGAAGAAGATGCTGCAAAAAAATCATTGTTGATGAAAGAAGCCCAACAAATGCTTTTAGATTGGGAAGCTGGAAAGCTTGATGTGATTGAGTTGTGGAAGATGATGAATGGTTGGGTGTATGATGGGTTTGATGCTTCCTACAAAATGCTAGGTGTAACATTCGATAAAACTTATTACGAAAGCAACACTTACTTGCTTGGTAAAACTGCTGTGGAAGAAGGTTTACAGCAAGGTGTGTTTGAAAAAGAAATTGATAATTCTGTTTGGGTTGATTTAACAGCGGATGGATTGGATAGAAAAGTTTTGCAACGAAAAGATGGTACTTCGGTTTACATCACACAAGATATTGGCACAGCGCAATTGAAATATGATGACTACAAAATGGATGAAAGCATTTATGTGGTAGGCAATGAGCAGGATTATCATTTCAAAGTGTTACAATTGATTTTGAAAAAACTTGGAAAACCTTATGCTGATGGCATTTACCACATGAGTTATGGCATGGTGGAATTGCCCAATGGTAAAATGAAAAGCCGTGAAGGAACTGTGGTGGATGCCGATGATTTGATGGGCGAAATGATTGCTTCAGCCAAATCAACAACAGAAGAATTAGGAAAAGTAGAGGGCTTGAGTGAAGTAGAAAAAGAAAAATTGTTTTACACGATTGGTATGGGTGCGTTGAAATATTTTTTATTGAAAGTTGACCCAAAGAAAAAAATGTTGTTCAACCCAGCTGAGAGTATTGATTTTCATGGGCACACTGGTCCGTTCATTCAATATACACATGCACGTATTTGTTCTATTTTAAGAAAAAATACAATCACCCGTCAATCATTGGAAGATAGTTTGAAGGGGTATGCTTTGCATCCGTTGGAGAAGAAATTGATTCAGGAAATTTATTTGTTCCCAATAAAAATATTAGAAGCTGGTAAAGAGCATAACCCTTCCGTCGTAGCTAATTACGCATTTAACCTAGCAAAAGAATTTAATCATTTTTATGCTGAATTAAGTGTGTTGAAATCGGACAATGAAAAGGAAATTCAATTCCGTTTGCATCTGGTTGAAATGGTAGCAACAGTGATTAAAAAGTCAATGTTATTGTTAGGAATTGATGTACCAGAGAAAATGTAATGACTAATAAAATAAAAAACGGCTGAATGATAGCTCATACAGCCGTTTCAATAATTATAACTACAAACCTACTTATTCAACGATAGACAATTCTTTTATCAAATTGCTATTGCCTGCATATTTATCAATGCACCACAATACATAACGAATGTCAACACAAATCGTACGTTTTTGGTCGCCGCTAAAATCAACATCACCACTCATCGCTTCCCAGTTACCATCAAATGCAATCCCAATTTGATTACCATTGCCATCAATTACGGGGCTTCCGCTGTTGCCACCAGTGATGTCGTTAGTTGTTAAAAACGCCACTTGCAAAGCACCAGTTTTTTTATCAGCATATCTGCCGTAATCTTTCTTCATCAACAAATCGTGTTGTTTTTTAGTGATACGGAATTCTTCATTGGTGCTGTCTTCTTTTTCCAAAATTCCGTTAGCGGTTGTATAATATTTCAAGTGCACACCATCCAATCCATCATAATCTTTCACGTTGCCATAAGTGATTCTTTCAGTGCTATTCGCATCAGGATAGAATAATTTACCAGCATTCATTTCTAACATAGCTTTTGCATACAAGCGTTTCAACACCACTTCATTGTTTTGTTGCGCCATTGATTTTGGATAAATAATTGCTTTGTAATGACCATAAAAATCATCCATAAATTTCATCAATGGGTCGTTAGTTAATGCTTCAGCAGATGGATTTTTCAAAAATTCTTTTTCTTTATTCTCATTAGTGAAAATAGAATTGTCGAAAATATTATCTACAAAATCAGCAATCTTCATTGCATTACCATTCAATGCAGATAAGCCTTCTGAGCGTTGAGCAGCTGGAATATCGTTGTAAGCATTCATTAATAAGTAACGAAAATTTTTTCTGTCGGTAGAAATGTTGGTAGTTTTAAAATAGCTACTCATCATTTCTTTTGTTTGTTCGTTCAATGCTTTTTTGAATTCTTCTTCTTTACCAGCAGCTGCATACAAAGTGCTGTAAATGCCCATTCCTAAAGATGTTGTAGGAATTGAACTCACACCATAACGAATGATATGACGAAAGTTTTCGTAAGGAATAAAATCGGTGTACAATTTATTGGCATCGCTTAACAACGAGCCATATTCTTTCTTTCTGCTTTCGTTTTCATTCACCCAATTTGTCAGCGCCTCTTCATGCGATTTTAAATTATCAATGGTGCGAAGGCGCTTCAATTGTGTACTTTGACCAATGGTGTATTTATAGTAGTTCATCAATTGCGCATAACGACCAGCTAATTTCAAATTCACGTTGATGTCTTTATCCATATCAGCTTTCATATTTTCAGTAATGAATTTCCAATATTTGATGTGAATCGGATTTTCAGTAGCCTGCATTCTTTCAATTCCTTTTGAAAATTCATAACGCTTTGTTCTGCCTGGAAAGCCCATAATCATAGCGTAATCACCGTTCTGAACACCTTTCATTGAAATCTTCAAAAACTTCTTTGGTGTAAATGGTTTGTTATCAGCTGCATAATCGCAAGGCTTGTTGTCTTTGTTGGCATAAATACGCATCACACTGAAATCGCCTGTATGACGTGGCCACATCCAGTTATCCGTATCTCCACCAAATTTTCCAATTGATTCAGGCGGTGCAGCAACTAAACGAACATCATTATATTTATCATAAATAAACACGAAATACTGATTGCCACTGAAAAATTCAGCTACCTGCACCATCGTGAACTTATCATCTTTTTTATAAACTTTTGTCAACGAGTCGCCAACAGTTTTCAAAGCCATTCTACGTTTATCTTCTGGCAAACCAACAATATATTTCATTACTGTTGGTGTAACATCCACCACTTCACGAAGTATAGCTGCATAAGCTTTGGTAGTCATTTCCTTCGATTTTTCTTTTGCCCAAAAACCATTTTCTAAATAGTTGTTTTCGGCGGATGATTGGTCAGCAATTGAATTAAAAGCACAGTGATGATTAGTGAATAACAAACCTTCGTTACTCACAATTTCAGCAGTACAAAAACCACCCAACGATACAATCGCATCTTTCATCGAAGCATGATTGATGTCGTAAATATCATTAGCAGACAATTTCAAACCTGCACGTTTCATGGCGTTATAGTTTTTACCAATTAACGATGGAATCCACATGCCTTCATCGGCACGAGCTTGTGTGAAAAGCACGACAGCCATAGCTGCAACAATTAATTTTAGTTTCATTTTTGATTATTTGATTTATAAATGGAAGGCGAAAATAGGAAAATAAAACACAATTTAATGAGCAAACAACTTTCGAATAAAAAAAGCTGTCAGATTTTTTCTGACAGCTTTTTTATAAATTTATTAGCTAAATATTTAGGCTTATACCTGAGGCTTTTCTAAATGAAAGTTTTCAAGAAATTTAGTGGTAAAA
Source organism: Chitinophagales bacterium (assembly GCA_947449695.1). Classification (GTDB taxonomy): domain Bacteria; phylum Bacteroidota; class Bacteroidia; order Chitinophagales; family CAIODY01; genus CAIODY01. The sequence continues at coordinate 13,431 of CANFST010000059.1, read as the reverse complement.
TTTCCTTTTCGAAAATCTTCATTCTTCATTAATTGCTGATGAAATGGAATAGTAGTATGAACACCTTCCACTACAAATTCACTCAATGCACGTTCCATGGTATTGATGGCTTCTTCACGGGTTTGAGCTACTACAATTAATTTTGCAATCATCGAATCATAGTAAGGTGGAATTATATAGCCGCCATATACATGCGAATCAACACGAACACCATGACCGCCAGGTTGATGATAGACAGTAATTCTCCCTGGTGATGGGCGGAAATCATTGAACACATCTTCAGCATTAATTCGGCATTCGATAGCATGCATCAATGGAACATAATTTTTACCACTGATAGGCACACCAGCTGCAATTTTAATTTGTTCCTTTATTAAATCGAAATTAATTACTTCCTCAGTTACACAATGTTCTACCTGAATACGGGTATTCATTTCCATGAAGTAGAAATTGCGGTGCTTATCTACTAAAAACTCAATTGTACCTACACTTTCGTAACTAATTGCAGCAGCAGCTTTACAAGCTGCTTCACCCATTTTTTCTCTTAATTCAGGCGTCATAAATGGTGAAGGACTTTCTTCTACCAATTTTTGATGACGGCGTTGAATTGAGCAGTCACGTTCGCCCATGTGACAAACAGTACCAAACTGATCACCAGCAACCTGAATTTCGATGTGTCGTGGTTCTTCTATATATTTTTCAATATATACACCGCTATTACCAAATGCAGCCCCTGCTTCAGTTTGTGCATTGGTCATTTGTTTTTCAAACTCTTCATTTTTCCAAACAATACGCATCCCTTTGCCGCCGCCACCAGCTGTAGCTTTGATGATAACTGGGTAACCCATTTTATCAGCTATTTTCTTTCCTTCTTCTACGCTTTCTACTAAGCCTTCGCTGCCAGGAATGCAAGGCACACCTGCCTTTATCATTGTATCTTTAGCAGTGATTTTATCTCCCATTTTACGAATCATTTCAGGAGTTGGCCCGATAAATTTGATGCCATATTGTGCACAGATTTCTGAAAATTTTGCATTTTCAGCTAAGAAACCATAACCAGGATGAATGGCATCCGCATTAGTAATTTCGGCTGCAGCCATGATTTGCGGAATATTCAAGTACGAATCTTTACCAGCTGGTTTGCCAATGCAAACAGCTTCGTCAGCAAAACGAACATGTAAACTTTCTTTATCAGCAGTGCTATAGACAGCAACTGTTTTAATGCCCATTTCCTTACAGGTACGAATAATTCGCAGCGCTATTTCGCCACGATTGGCTATTAATATTTTTTTAAACATTTGAATGAATTAAGTATTAGGTATAAGGTATTAAGACAAAGCAATCATAATACTTTGTACTTGATACTTTGTACTATTTTTTTTATTCAATTATAAATAATGGTTGTTCGAACTCAACCGGACTGGCATCGTCAGCTATAACTTTCACAATTGTGCCATCCATTTCACATTCAATTTCGTTGAATAATTTCATGGCTTCGATAATGCAGATAACCTGTCCTTTTTTCACTTTATCACCTGGTTTTACAAAAGCAGGTTTATCTGGACCGGCACTACGATAAAAAGTACCTACCATAGGGGCTTTAATCACAGTACCCTTATCGGCTGCTGGCGCAGAAGCAGGTACTGCAGGAACTGGTGCAGGAGCAGCAGCTACTTGCGGAGCGGCTACCGGTGCTGACTGAACAGCTACTGGGGCTGCACTTACAGTGGTAAGTATAGTTTCTTTTTCTTTTGTTTTTAAAGTGATTTTAAAATCTTTTTGCTCAATGTCTAATTCACCTAAATTAGATTTATCGAAAATTTTAATTAACTCTTGGATTTCTTTGATTTCCATTGTGTTGAAGGATATTTTGGTTAGATATTTTTAATTACTAATGATTGCGAATATACAACTTCATTTTATTTTCAAAATAAAAAAACAGAAAGTTAAAGTATAAAAATATAATTCAAGGGTATGAATTGAACAATGAACAACACCCATTGCATCAGTTTTGGCATGTACCGATGAGTCAGCGGCATCTACCTAACAGATTTGAGCAGATGCCCGAAAAATTGTTATTAGTAAAAATAATCCGAACCTGAAGGCTCAATAGGAAGCAGAAGCACCTTTCTGAACATTACCTCACTACCATCACTCTATCACTGAATTTCTCTGAAGTTGTTTTTAGTGTAATTAAATATGTGCCATTAGGGTATTTACTCAAATCAAAGTGCCATTGATTTTTATCGTTAAGTTGCACACTTTCATTTAAAATAATTTGCCCCATGTAGTTGCTAATTTGCAATTGGGCTTTATCTGTTTCATTGCTCTGAACCGATAAAGTAAATTCCGCTGTATGTGTTGGATTAGGAAAAATATTTAATCCTTTATCGCTATCTACTAATTTACTATCCATTCCCACATTGCAATTAATTGCTCCTAATTTATAGTTTGGTGTATTTGGTAAAGCCCCATATTCTAAATGTCCATTATTAATTGTTCCTACAAAAATTTGTTTTTGAACAAAATTACATACCGCACCTAATGAATCAGGAAAATTTATAACATGCAAAAAAGAGTTACCACCATATGTTCCCACATAGGTTCGATTATCTATGGCATTTTTCATTTGATAAAACCATGTTGGATTGCCAATTACTTTTGTCCCATCCCAACTACCTACATTTATTCGAGAGTTAATAATATTGGAATTGCTTAAATCCATTTGCCACATTTTTGTCCCATTAGAACAGTATAAATATTTATTATTGGGTGATATACATGATGACCATAAGACCAAAGTGTCTTGTCCACTTATTGATGGAATTATTTCACTTTTAAAGTTTGATAAATTGCCTGAACATCTGTCAAAATCAATTACATCTAACTGTCCATTAACTGTTAGGTTCCAATTAGTATTAAGATATATTATTTTAGAACCATCAAGTGATAAATCTCCTATGGCTGGATATACATTTGATAAGGTATATGGATTGCCAATGGCCTGCGTTGTAGGGCTGTGTATTCCTCCAATGTCAATCAATATTTTAAAAAAAATGTTTGAATGAAATTTTCTTACAATTACCCACCAACCATCCCCACTTCCATTCTTAGTTACAAAAATATTCCCAGCAATTAAAGTATCTGTATTTAAAATACTTGAGTCCTTGAATACAACATCACCCATGCCATTATTTAAAGTTTTGTCTATTACTAAATATCTTAATTTCCCTGGTAAAAAATTTCCGCTACCTAATTCATCATAACTCAAATCCTCATAGAACATATAGTATTTATTCGTGTCATTCACAAAAGGAACAATAATTGCCCCTTTGTTCAAGGGATAAGCAGAATTGCCGTTAATGTAAGTATCACCATAGTTACTATGATTAAAATGATTGCCATTGGGCATGATACTATTATTTCTGTCATACACGTTGTAACCGTTGCTGTAAAACTTCAAACCCTTATTACTTCCACATACCGAGGTTTGGCAATTCGTCATAACTACATTACAGTTATTGTTTGTAGAATCAATCACTCCAACTCCACTTGTAAATTTCAAACCAGAATGTCTGAAATTCCAATACTCATCTGTTTGAGCATGTAATTTCACTGATAACAAGCATAAAATAACACATAGAATTTTTGATATTCGAATCATTATTTTTATTGTTTTGTTAATTTATAATTTCCATTTTAGCCTGACAAAGTGGTTTACCATTTTGTTGCAATCTGATTAATGGAGTGAATTCAACCAACCTTAGGCAATTTAAAACAAAATGAAATTAATCAAAAATTAATTGCTTTAGCAGTTCGGCATTTTTTGCATTATTAAAGTTTTCTTTCAAAAAACTAATGCGATGCTGCAAAGCATCGGGCATCAGATTTTTATGCATCAGTATTTCAATTTGGGCAATAAAATCCTGCCCTGTGTTTGCCACCACACATTCCTCGGCAGCATGGGTGCCATGCAATATGTTTTGATTGAGCAATATAAATCTGCCCTGATGCAGTGCATTAATTAATTTTAATTTTAAGCCTGTGGTTTGTGAGGTGTATAGCAAATGAATCTGCGCATTATCCATTAATTGCTGCATGGCGGCATCGCTTGGGTTGGCAATAATTTCAACATTTTTAAGCTGTGAAGCCTTTTCTATAATTCTATCTGATGGTTTTAAGCCAGCAATTTTGAAAGGATAATTGCTGAAAGGTGCAATTTGAGTGAGTATAAACTCAACTGCATTAATATTTTCCTGCACGGCTAAATTGCCATGAAATAAAATATATTCGCCTCTGCCAGCCTTAATACTAACGCTATCGTTTTCATGAAAAGAACTAATATTGTGAATGGTATTACCCGGAAATTTGTTTTTAAAATAAATTTCATCTTGCTCAGTTACTGTGAGCATCAGGTTGGCATGTGCTAAATATTTTTCAAAACGTTGTAATCGGTTAGCTTCCCATTTAAAATAAAAATTTTTCCAGATTGAATTTTCAGAAGCCATCAGCCCCCGATAATATTCATGTTCGATATTGCTTTCACGAAATATTTTCTTACGGCTGGCTAAATGTTCATCAAATAAGAGATAGCAGGTGTGTAAGCCCTCGAATAAAATGGGATAATCGTTTTGAAGCAGCCGTTGCAGTAAAGCCGGATGTCGCCTTGAATTAACAATATAGGGTAATGATGAAAAATTGCTAAGAAAACTACGCCGAGGATAATAATGAACGCTTTCGCAGTATTGTTCTAACTGATTCGCTTTTTCTCTGCCATAGTAAAAACAATGCAAATGAATTTTTACTCCCAGTTCGTGTAGCCATCTAATTTTATGAAAGACATCAATCACACCGCCATAATTGGCAGGAAAAGGAATGTTGAATGAAATAATGTGCAGATGATTTTCTTTCATGTTTTTTTCTTCGTGAAAATAAAAATAGTTTTATAAACACCATAAGTTTATTTTGCACATTTCAAATTTGTATCAATAAAATTGGAAATCTAACTGGCTCATCTGAAAATTATTGAAATATTAAATTTAATATAGTGATCCATAGTTTTTTCTTACAACACTCCTACTCTGCTTTTAAGTAATATTAAAATTTTCTTTGTGTTTTATTACTCAATAAAATTATCAAATCCAACTTGTAGAATTATCTTTGCATTTCAACAGAATTTTTCATGCAAATACCAAACGATAATTTACAAAAACCAACCTTACAAAATGCTTTAGAGCTGGGTTTGAAGCAAGATGAATGGGAAAAGATAATTGAGTTAATGGGCAGAGAGCCCAATTTTACTGAACTTTCGATGTTCAGTGTAATGTGGAGCGAACATTGCTGCTACAAAAATTCAATCGCCTGGTTGAAAAAATTGCCTAAAGATGGCAAACATATTTTAGCCAAGGCAGGTGAAGAAAATGCAGGATTAGTGGACATTGGCGGCGGATTGGGTTGTGTTTTCAAAATCGAATCACACAATCATCCTTCTGCAATTGAGCCTTATCAAGGCGCTGCAACTGGTGTTGGCGGCATTAGTCGCGATATTTTTACAATGGGCGCAAGACCTGTGGCTTCTTTAAACAGTTTGCGTTTTGGTGATTTTGAACATAGTAATACCAGAAATTTGGTGAAAGGAGTTGTGAAAGGAATTGGTGATTATGGAAATTGTTTTGGTGTGCCAACTGTCGGAGGTGAAGTTTATTTTGATGAATCATATAACATCAATCCGCTTGTAAATGCAATGAGTGCAGGGATTGTGGAGTTAGGAAAAACTGTTTCGGCTACTGCAAAAAATCCTGGTAGTAAAGTTTATATAGTAGGAAGTGCAACTGGAAAAGATGGTATTCATGGTGCAAGTTTCGCATCGGCTGATATTACTGAAGATAGCGCTGAAGAATTACCAAGTGTGCAGGTTGGTGACCCTTTCATGGAAAAATTATTATTGGAAGCAACACTTGAAGCTATTGATGCTGGCTGTGTTGCAGGCATGCAGGACATGGGTGCAGCTGGAATTATTTGTTCAACAAGTGAAATGAGTGAGAAAGGAAAAGTGGGAATGAAGATTGATTTGAATAAAGTTCCTACCCGTCAAACCAACATGAAGCCTTGGGAAATGTTGTTGAGTGAATCGCAGGAAAGAATGTTGGTGGTAGTGGAAAAAGGTAAAGAAGCAGCTATTGAAAAAATATTTGAAAAATGGGATTTGAACTGCGCTGTTATTGGCGAAGTAATTGCTGAAGAAATTCTGGAATTTACTTACAACAATGAATTAATTGCAAAGGTCAAACCGGTGAATTTAGTTTTGGGCGGTGATTCTCCGGTGTATCATCGTACGATGAAGGAGCCAAAATATTTTGAAGAAATTCAAAAATTCGATATTGAAAATATTAATGAGCCAAATGATTTGAAAGCTGTTGCTAATCAATTGGTGTCATTACCAAATATTGCCAGCAAACGATGGATTTATGAACAATATGATAGCATGGTTCAGGTTAGAAATCAAACCACAAATATGCCATCAGATGCATCAATAGTAAGAATCAACGGCACTGAAAAAGCTTTGGTATTGACAGTTGATTGTAATCCATATTACATTTATGCAAACCCTGAAGTCGGCACTGCCATTGCTGTTTCAGAGGCTGCAAGAAATATTGTGTGCAGCGGTGGCGAACCAATGGCAATTACCAATTGCTTGAATTTCGGCAATCCTTACAACGAAGAAGTTTATTATCAATTTGCCCATGCGATAATGGGCATGAAATCGGCTTGTGAAAAATTTGGAACGCCTGTAACTGGTGGTAATGTGAGTTTCTACAATCAATCGAGTGATGTTGGTCCTGTGTTACCAACACCTACAATTGGAATGATGGGTTTGTTGCAAAACCATGAAAATAAGATGGGTATTGCATTTCGTAAGGTGGGTGATTTGATTTACTTGTTGGGGAAAAATGTGAATGATTTAGCTTCATCGCAATATTTAATTCATCATCATGGTGTGAAAAATTCACCTGCTCCTTATTTTAATTTGGATGAAGAATTTGATTTGCATCAATTAGTAAGAGAAGTGATTGCTGAGAAATTAGTGGTTTCAGCACATGATATTTCGGAAGGTGGCTTGTTTATGAATTTGCTGGAATCAGCCATGATAAATGATTTGGGCTGCGATATTGAAATGAAAGACGATGGTATGCGCATGGATGCTTTGTTATTTGGCGAAGCACAAGGCAGAGTGATTGTAACAGTAAAACCTAAGCACCAAGCGGCTTTTGAAGCTTTGTGCAAAAAAGATATTGTGCCTGTTGAATTAATTGGCAGCGTAACTACTGGCGATATCAGCATTAATGGTGTTGAATTTGGTAGAAGCCGACACTTCAAAACAGTGTATGATAGCAGCTTGGAAGAATTGATGAATGCGAATTAATATTCACGAATAAACCTAAAACCTTTTTCAATGGGATTTTTTGATTTTTTTAAAGGGAAAAAAGAAAACACCGAAGACCTTAGTAAAGGCTTGGAGAAAACCAAAGAAAGTTTTTTTGGTAAACTCTCCAAAGCCATTGTTGGCAAGGCTACAGTGGATGATGAGGTGTTGGATAATCTCGAAGAAATATTGGTGAGTGCTGATGTTGGGATTGATACCACGATGAAAATTATTGAAAAAATTCAGGCTCGTGTGGCTCGTGATAAATACGTGAACACTTCTGAACTGAACACCATTTTAAAAGAAGAAATCTATTCCATTTTCGCTTCCAAACCTACGATTGAAGAAAGTTTGACGACCACACCATCACCTTATGTCATTATGGTAGTTGGTGTGAATGGTGTTGGCAAAACAACCACCATTGGTAAGTTAGCCAACAAATTCAAATCTACTGGAAAACAAGTAGTATTAGGTGCTGCCGACACTTTCCGAGCTGCGGCTGTTGAGCAATTAAATATCTGGGCAACAAGAGTTGGCGTTGAAATAGTGAAGCATCAACAAAACTCTGACCCCAGTGCAGTGGCTTTTGATACAGTGCAAAGCGCAACTGCCAACAAAAAAGACATTGTAATTATTGACACTGCAGGACGCTTGCACAACAAAATTGGCTTGATGAATGAGTTGACTAAAATCAAACGGGTGATGCAAAAAGTAAAAGCCGATGTACCGCATGAAGTGTTGTTAGTATTAGATGCCAGCACTGGTCAAAATGCGATTGAACAAGCCAAACATTTTACTGCGGCTACTGAAGTTACAGGAATCGTTCTCACTAAATTAGATGGTACTGCAAAAGGTGGTGTGGTGTTAGCAATTGCCAATCAATTCAACATCCCTGTCCGCTATATTGGTGTGGGTGAAAAAATGGAAGACTTGCAAGTATTCGATGCCAAAACCTTTGTGGATGGCTTATTTGGGGAATAATTTTTATGACTACCAATATTTTTACTTCCCGATTAATTCTTCAACCCATCACTCCTGCTGTGATTCACGACTTGTATAACACGAAATCAAAAGAAGAAATTATTTCGTTTTTCGGATTTGATGAGGCTGGTTATAATCATTTCAAAAACATGCATGAACAAGGAATGGAAACTCATCGCATTTCGTTGTTTTTCTTTTTGTTGATGGATAAAGAAACCATGCAACCGATTGGCGAATGTGTTTTTCATACTTGGAATAAAACACATTGCAGAACTGAACTTTTTTATTTGCTTCGTGATGATAAATTTAAACAAAAAGGTTTGATGACAGAAGCTTTGAAAGCCACATTGGAATTTGGTTTCACTCAATTAAATTTGCATCGCATAGAAGCTTTGGTGGCTGATTGGAATATTCCTTCTGTAAAATTATTGCAGCGATATGGATTCACAAAAGAGGGAATAATGAGAGAAGATTATTGTGTGAATGGTAAGAATGAAGATTCAGATTGTTATTCTCTTTTAAAATGGGAATGGGAAAAACAAAATCAAAATTAACTCATGGCAAAAGCACAAAACAAAACGCAAAAGACTGATGACAGCGTTGAGAAATTTCTGAACACTATTAAAGAAGAAACAAAACGAAATGATTGTTTTGAAATTGTGAAGCTGATGAAAAAAATCAGTGGAGAAGAGCCGAAAATGTGGGGTTCAGCGATTATTGGTTTTGGAAATATACAATTGAAATATGAAAGCGGCAGAGAATTAGATTGGTTCAAATTTGGATTTTCACCGCGAAAACAAAACATAGTTTTGTATGGTGTTGCCAATCCTGAAAAGCAAAAAGAAGAATTAAAAAAGTTAGGCAAACACAAAACTGGTAAAGGTTGTTTGTATATTAATTCACTGAAAGATATTGATATAACTATGTTTCAAAAATTGATTAATGCGGCAAACGAAAGAAAAAAATAAACATGAAAACAAAATCACTCAGAAAAAATAAAGTCAACGTTATTACACTTGGTTGCTCAAAAAATTTAGTGGATAGCGAAGTAATAATGGGGCAATTGCAGGCAAACAATTTTGATGTAAAACATGAAAGCAACAAACTGAAAGAAAGTGAAATTGTTATCATCAACACTTGTGGTTTTATTGATAATGCCAAGCAAGAATCAATCAATACAATTATTGAATACAGCGATTTGAAAACTGACGGAAAGATAGACCAGTTAATAGTTACGGGCTGTTTGAGTGAACGCTACAAAGATGACTTGATAAAAGAATTTCCGGAAGTAGATGCATTTTTCGGCACTATGGAATTACCGAATTTGCTGAAAAAATTAGGCGCAGATTACAAACATGAATTAATTGGCGAACGTTATTTAACCACTGCCAATCATTATGCTTACTTGAAAATTTCGGAGGGTTGCAATCGCACTTGTTCGTTTTGCGCCATTCCGTTGATGAGAGGAAAACACGTTTCTCGACCGATGGAAGAATTGGTGAAAGAGGCGAAACATCTGGCAAAAATAGGAGTGAAAGAATTGATGTTGATTGCACAAGAACTTACTTATTATGGCTTAGATATTTACAAAGAAAGAAAATTGGCGGAGCTGTTAAATGCATTAAGTGAAGTGGAAGGCATTGAGTGGATTCGCTTGCATTATGCTTATCCAACGGGTTTTCCGACTGATATTTTACCTGTGATTCGCGATAACAAAAAAGTCTGCAACTATTTAGATATTCCTTTTCAACATGCGGCTGATAATGTTTTGAAACGCATGAAAAGAGGAATTACCAATGCTGAAACGATTGAATTAATCAACACGATTAGAAATATAATTCCTGACATCACACTTCGAACTACCATGTTGGTGGGCTTTCCAGGCGAAACGGAAGAAGATTTTAAAAAGTTGTGTGAGTTTGTGGAACAAACAAAATTCAATCGCTTGGGTGTGTTCACTTATTCGCATGAAGAAAATACTAGCGCACATAAGTTGGAAGATGATGTACCGCAAGAATTGAAAGAACAACGTGCTGCAACTTTGATGGAAATTCAACAAAATATTTCGGCGGAATTGAACAAACAAAAAGTTGGAACCATTCAAAAAGTAATCATCGACAGAAAAGAAGGTAATTATTTCATTGGTAGAACTGAAGCCGATAGTCCTGAAGTGGATAATGAAGTGTTGATTGATGCTTCAAATAATTATTGCCGAGTGGGCGATTTTGCAAAAATTAAAATTACAAAGGCAGAAGACTTTGATTTGTATGGAGAAGTAATTTGATAATGATTTTCGCAAGGCTCAATGCTCAACTTCTCAATGAAAAAATGATTTTGAAATCTGTTTTTATCATAAAAAATCAATGAAAATCCGTGTGCTATCTTCTGAAAACCCTGATTCCACTTAGTTTCGGAGTTGCATGAAAACTTTTGAAAGTATTCGGTTTGTGAAGTGAAAATTTATTTCAATCGCTTTATTCTTAATTCTATTTTTTCTGTCAGCCAAATTTTATCTGGTACTTGAATGTCGTTTTTCAATTGTTCCAATAAAGTTGTTGCTTCGGTTTTGTTTTTTAACAGCAATATTTTTTGCAAATACATCAAATACTTTCTGTAGACAGTTTGGTAATGTTTTGACAGCCGGTGTTTGTTGTTAATCAGTTTTTTAAAACTAATAATTAAATCATTGAGTGTTTCTGTTTCTTCTAATTCGTACAAAGTTTTGGTTTGAATTATTTTTACGTCTAACTGATAAAACAAATCAGTGTAAGCCACCATTTGCAATAGTTTCAGCGATTCAGTAAATTTCCGTTGATTGAAATAAACACGAGCCATATTATAGTTGAATGCGTTATCTGCTTCTTCTTTTGGTAAGAATTTCTTGTATTCTAAAATGAATTTTTCTGCCCATTTTATTTTTGTTTGCTGCAACGCAACTGCAACAATATTTTTAAAATCCCACGGACTCATTTTCTTTTGCTTGATAAGGAGTTGATGTTGCAAAGCATATTTATACAACATGAAAATTTCTTTGTAAAAAATTGCATTTCCTTGATTGATTTTCTCAATACAATAAACCACTAAGAATGAATAGATTTCTTTTTGAGTTGTTTGGTCGAGCAATTGAGTTTGTTCGAATAAAATCTTTTTTAGGTTGTTGTAATAAATTTCTGATTGGCTGGAAGTCTGCATCAACAGTAATTGTCGATAGGCTTCATTGTTGTTGGACAATTTATTTTTCGAAAGCCATTCAGAAAAAAAATCTTTCCAATTGACATGAATTGCTTGGTCAAATTGTCTTTTATAATGCAAAGCCGCATTCCAATATTTTAGTTTTTCATGCAGATAAAATTCATCTAAATTTTGTAAAACTTGGTTGGTGTTGAGTGATTGTTTTCTGCTTTGCAATTGCTCTAAATGCTGATGTTGCTGCTGTTGAAAGAAGAAATTTTCCAACAAAAAATTTTCATTTTGCCTTTTTGATTTTTTTAGAATTGGTAAAAAACGATTGGCATGAAATGGGAATAAATCATTGAGTTGACGCTGGTTCAGCACTTTTAAATATTCCAACTGAAGCAGGTTGGAATTATTTTTCAAAGAATGAAATGCAATAAATTCTGACGCATACTGATAAAGGTAAGAACAGTGTTTGTTGAAGATTAAGTTGTTGAATTTTTGATTTGGGATAGCAATGCTCCAAATTTTTTTTGCTTCAGGAATTTCTTTGTTTCTTGAGTGCAAATAAGAACGAATACTTTCAAAGACTTTAAAAATTGTTTCATCAGTATTGAAAAACGGACTTTGCAAATAAGCCTGAAAGCGTTGAATTTCCTGTGGTGTGAAACTTTGTAACAGTTGAAATAATTTAGTATTTTGCATTGAATGACAATTTGAAAAACAAAACTACTCACAAAAATTATTATTTGCACATCGAGTTAGATAGTTGTTGTTTTTTGTATTTGGTAAGATTGTTTATTAGTTACACTTTTGTATCATCAAAAACCATATTGACATGAAAAATAAAATTACTTTTAGCTATTTCTTTAAAGAAGTATTTTTTTTTGTAGGCGTTCTCCTTTCTATAACGCTTTGCAACAAACAGGCAGAAGCTCAAATTTTATCAGGTAATTATAATGTAGGAAATGGTCAGGCTGGTAACGGAGGATTTAACTCATTAACTGCTGCTGCGGCCGCCTACAATTCAGGCTCAATAAACGGAGCTATTTCATTTATTCTGACTGATACAGTTTATTCAAGCATTACAGAAACCTTTCCAGTTACATTTAATGTAAACCCTACTAACGTTGCTGGTTATTCAGTTACAGTTCGTCCTAACGCAGGTAACAATGTTAAATTTATTGGAATAGCTACTACAACGGCGTTTATTAAATTAAATGGTACTTCTAATTTTGTAATTGATGGTTCAAACACTGTGGGTGGTACAACTCAAAACATGACTTTCTGGAATACTAATAACGTTGCAAATACGGGTGTTTGGTTCGCCAGCACGGGTGGTGCAGGTACAGGTTGTACTTATGATACGGTGCGTAACTGTAAATTCCAAGGTGGTGCAAATCCACTTGGTTTTATTGCTATTTTTGGTGTTACTGGCTCTGCTAGTAGTTCTCAAACTAGTGGTGGTGCTGATAATGATAATGATGCGATTATTAACTGCTCATTCAAATCTATGTACAACGCTATCAACTGGTTAGGTGCTGCTGCAGCAACTGCCTCTGATAACTTATATGTTGGTTATAATACAATTGGTTTGGGTTCAGCTTATCCTACAGGCACACAAACAACTGCTTCTGCTCCTGCAGGTGTATGTACCAACTATGGTATGTATTTTAGCTATTGTAATAACATGAATGTTGAGAAAAATGATATTGGTGGTGTTTATTCATATTCTTCGCCTTATTATCCATCAGGTGTTGCTATTGGAAGTGGAATTACAAGTAGTTATATTTCTAAAAACAAAATACATGGTATTGCTATGCCATCTACAGGTGGTTGGGGTGCTTATGGTA
>CANFST010000058.1 GCA_947449695.1 Chitinophagales bacterium | reverse complement strand
TGATTTTTATAGGCTAAAACCTAAACCAAGCTCCCTTTTATCAAAAGGGAACATCTTTTTGATGAAAAGAGACTCCCTTTTCAGAAAACCAAGCATCTTTTTAACGAAAAGAGACTCCTTTTCAAAAAATCAAGCATCTTTTTATTAAAAGGGAACATCTTTTTGATAAAACCAAACATCTTTTCAACGAAAAGAAGCATCTTTTTAGCAAAACCAAGCTAGGTTTTGTGAAACTTAACCAGCTTTTATAAAAACCTAACCAGAAATTGACAAAACCAAGGATGTTTTTGTGAAAACCTAACCAGTTTTTCTAAATTCCTGATAAGGAATGAAAAAAAGTAAATAAAAATCTACGCCAATCCATTATCAATGAACCTCAATTTTAATTGTTACAAAGCTTCGTTATGAATTTGCCTGATTGAAAAGAATGTTTTAGATTTGAAAAATGAAAAGCCTAACTGAATCAAGCAGCTACCAAGCCCAACGCTCAAAGGCTCTGCTGCAGCTTGGCGACAACGAGTGTAGGTTTGCTTTTACGGAGTATTAGTGAAACAAGTTTATTGTGGCAAAACCAACTATGGCAAAACTATTATTGAAAATGATATAACTTTGCTTTCTGCAGGTACTTATTTTTACCACATACAAATCGGGGATAAATTCACAAGTAAATCATTTATCAAATTAAAAAAATAAATAATGAAAAACAATATTTTATTTTTTGTTTTGTTTATTTCGATAATAATCCAACCCAATCACAGTTATGCACAAGGAGTTTGGATTAAGAAAAATGATTTCCCATCATCAGGTAGAACGAATGCCATTTCTTTTGTAATTAATGATACGGCATTTGTTGGCCTTGGGATTGATAGTTTATCAAACCCATTCTCTGATTTAAAGCAATACGATGAAATACATGATATTTGGATTCAAAAGCAAAATTTAACAGATACTACTTGGTACCCTAATTCTTTTCAAATTGGTAATTATGGTTATGTAATTACAAATCATAATCATCATTTTTGGCAGTATTCTTTGAACATGAATAATTGGGTGCAAAAAGCTAATACATTAGATAGTAATGATAATAATATTTATGGCTCAGTAGCAGCAAGTTCAGGGAATTATGGCTTTTTCGGCTATGGTTCTGATATGTTCAGTTCTCCTATTAAATGTTTTAATAATTACTTTAGATATAATTGCAACACAAATTCTTGGCTAATTAAATCAATTATAAATAGTTCGAGCTGTCGAGAGCAATCGGTTTCATTTAGTATTAATGGAAAAATTTACGTTGGGTTAGGTGGATTTTCAGGCTCTAATCAATTGTATGAATATGATACTTTACTGGATATGTGGTCAAATAAAACAAACTTACCTGCTCCTCGAAGGTCAGCAGCAGTTAGTTTTGTCATAAATAACAAAGCCTACATTGGCTTAGGCTTTGACAGTATTAATCATTTTTTAAATGACTTTTGGGAATATAATCCTGCAACAGATTCATGGAAACAAATGACCTCATTTGCTGGTGCTGCAAGAGCTTTAGCTACCTCTTTTGTAGTGAACGAGAAAGGTTATATAGCATGTGGAACAAATTATAATGGATTTAATAATGGCAGATACTTTAACGACCTTTGGCAATTCGACCCTAATGCAAGCGGTATCAATGAAATAAAAGAAGAACCCAAACTAAATGTTTATCCCAATCCAACTTCATCCATCGTTAATATTCAGTTAACGGCAGGCAGTATTAACACTATTGAAATAACAAATGTTGTAGGGCAGATTGTACATTGTAAAATGGTAAATGATAATTCTACTACTAACTGTAAACTGAATACTGAAAACTTATCACAAGGTATTTATTTCATAAAAGCTACGGATGAAAAAGGTTTTGTGCATACAACTAAGTTTGTGAAAGAGTAAACACTGCTGCTGGTAATCGTTTGTAGCAGAGGAATTAAGCAAAGCAAACGAGTATCAAAGTGGCTAATCGTTTCAAATGATAAAACCATTTTTATAATCATTGGCTAAAACAATTGAAGGCACCAAACATAGGCAGCCGAATGAAGCAATTAATTTAATGGTAATTCGCCATCTTTCAATTCATCCCCCTTTTTCAATACTCTAAATTCGATACCCTTTTTTAAATCGGCATCAAATTTTTCTTTCACTTGTTGGTAAGTAAAAGGCAAATCATAATCAGCCAACACAGCTTCAACATAAGGTTCGGGGTCGAAACCAGTGTTGTGGCAAAACATAAGCATTGTCCAACAGCTTTGAAATAATCGGTCGCAAAGTATTTGTATTTGTTCACCATTAAAAGCAATCATATTATCGCTGCTGGCTTCTTTATCGCGTTTATCAATTAAATCGCCAAACAAGCAATAAGCTCGGGCATCACTATCTTTTAAAAAAAATAGCATCACCGGAAATTCGTTGAGTTTTACAAACCATTGCATGGCTGCACTTACTCCTTTCCATTCGTCATCTGTCATCACTATGTTATCGGGCGTAAGAAATTGAATTTGAAAACCAAACAAAAATTTTTCGAGCAGTTTAGGAAAGTGTTGAAAACAAAGTACATATTCCTGCGGTAGTGCAACCACTCCATTTAATGCATACTGAACAGGAATTTGTAAATTCACTGTATGATTAGCTGAATGTGCTAATATGCCCATATCATTTCTAAAACGAGTAACTCTTTTATCATCGGGTGCAATAAAATAATTGGGGCGTTTAGCATCTTTCAAATCGGGATTTTGAGCATAGTATTGAGATACGGTGCTTTCCATCAAATCGCTATCATCATAAAACCTGGTTATTAATAGCTTGGTTTCATCCCATTTTGCATAAGCAGCACTAATAGTTGCCATTAAATTATTAAAGCGGTCAATTATTTCATTTCTGAATCTTTCGAAATAAAACATTTTATCCATTTCGCCTCGTAAGCCTTGTTCATCGTCATCATAAGCCACTAAATCGAGCGAATAATCATTATAGTTTTGATACAAATCATTGGCAGTAGTACCGTGATAAAAATCGAAATCTTCATTCAATTTATCCTCAGCAGCACTATATGCCTCAAAGGATTTTTCGATACCCTTTGATTCTTCAAGCAATTGTGCAGTTAAAATATCTTCATGAAAACCAATAATAAAATCATTGTGATAATTCATCATTCTTTCCTGAATAGCTTCGATACTATTTTTATTAGCTCTGCTTTTTGTAATCACATTTGCCTCTTCAAAAAAATCGTTAATTTGTTTTACAATAAATTCGAATTGTTTTTCAACAACAACAATATGGTCGTTGTGTTCCATATATTCATATTTCAGTTTGTTGTGCATTTGCAATACCTGATGCACCTCATCGTGAATTTTTAAATAAGCCTTTAGCAAATCTTTTTCATAATTGGTTTCAGGTTTTGTATCGTCGTAACTCAATAAGATTTTTCGCAACGGATGTGTGATTATTTTTTCTTGCATGATAAATATTCTTTCCTACCAAAATAAATACTTTTTTTTTACTTCTGGTAATGGGTTTCCTGCTGGTACTCTTTTGTTACAGCGGATTAAAGCGCAGGAAACGAATATCTTCGCCTATGTTCGTGTCCCCATGAATAGCAATCATTTATTTCGGTTAGTTAGGGCATTAGCCGAAGCAGCAAACCTAAGTTAGAAATCTGAGTCACAACAATAAATCAATTTGGGTTTATTTCAACACTTGCAAAGCTTTTTGAAAGGTAGGGTCTTGTTGTTGTGCCACAAAGAAATAGCCATTTACACCCCATTTGGCTTTAGCAATAAATGCTTTAATTTGATTCTGTAAATAAGCTGAAGCCGCATTTGTTAATTTAGGCGAAGTACTTTTTATGCCGTTTTTTTCAGCATATTTTATAAAGGCCAAATATTGCATAGCATTGCAATGGTATTGAGCAGTGTAAGATTTATAGTTAGTAAATGAATTTAAAAACAACGAATTATTATTTGCCATATCATAAGCAAATTGTTGCACCAAGCCTTTATTCAAACAATCGGTGCTAAAAGCATTCACACCACTTGTATCAGCAGGTACAAAATAATCAGGTTTAATGCCTCCACCACCATAAACTATTTTACCTTTTGATGTGTAATATTTCACTGTATCAGCAAAATGAATACTATCACTATGTAAAAATTCACCGTGTTTATATCGTTTGTATATTTCCATTGAATAATCGCTAATACCTTTTCCATAAGGCTTTTGAATACATCTGCCGCTTGGTGTATAATATCTTGCAACTGTAATTCGGATGGCAGAACCATCTTTCAATTGATATTCTTCTTGAACTAATCCTTTACCAAAAGTTCTTCGCCCTATGATGCTTGCTCTATCCCAATCTTGCAATGCACCTGCTACAATTTCGCTGGCACTTGCACTCCCTTCATCTACCAGCAAAGCAATTTTACCATGCTCAAACATGCCGTCTTTAGTGCATTTATAATCATGTCTGCTCCTAGCTCTTCCTTTGGTATAAACCAATGTTTTATTTTCATCAATCAATTCATCTAATATGCTTGTAGCTGCATCTAAATAACCACCACCATTATCTCTTAAATCAATGATTAGCTTTTTCATGCCTTCTTTATTCAACATTCTATCTAAGTTTTCCATAAACTCGATATAGGTTTTTTGCCCAAAAGAATTTATTTTAATGTACCCCACTTCATCATTTACCATAAATGCAGCATCAACACTTTTAACATCTACTTCACCTCGGCAGATAGTGATGTCTTTTAATTGATGATTTGGATTTCGCAATACAGTTATTTTTACTTTGGTATTGCTTTCACCACGAAGTTTATTAAATATTTTTTCAGAAGTAATTTTCTTGCCAGCAATTGATGAATCTTCAATCTTAATGATTTTATCACCATTTTTTACTCCGGCTTTTTCAGCAGGTCCACCATTGATAGTATTAATAACCATCACCGTATCATTCACCACAAAAAATTCAATACCGACACCTTTAAAATTGCCTTGTAAAGGCTCATTCACTAAGTTGTAATCTTTTGCTGAAATATAATTACTATGTGGGTCAAGCTGTTGCATCACTTCTTCATAACCTTGCTCACCAATTTTTGCAGCATCTACTGTATCAACATAATTAGCTGAAATAAAATTTAATATAGTTTGAAATTTATCTGGATGATAATTAAATAAAAATGGTTTGTTAAAATGTGCTTCTCTGTTGATTTTAATACCAATCATTACACCAATTGCAACTGCTAAAGCTAGGAAAAATGGAAACGCAATTTTTTTATTCATTTCTTTTAAGAACGATTTTTTTTAGTCGGTAAAGATAATATGTCAGCTCATGCCAAATTGTAATAGTGAAATATAAAATAAATTAAACCTAAAATTGTACTCAAAAAGATTTCCATTTATTTAATAACTGTTCTTGTTGCTCAGTCATTCCTTCCACAAAACTACTTTGGCGCTGGCGAAAGACTTCATAAAGCGCAACAGCGCAAGCAACTGAAATATTCAAACTGCTAATCATTCCAATTTGAGGAATAAATATATTTCCATCACATCGGCTTAATAATTCATTGCTCACTCCATCGTGTTCATTACCAAACACCAAGGCTAAAGAACCTTTTGAAAAATCATTTTGAAACAACTCAATGGCTACTGAATCTAAATGAGTGCATAAAATCCTTTGGTATTTCGGTTTCACCACCTGCAAACATTCATCAACATTTTTAAAGGAATGTACATCTACCCATTTGTTTGCACTACTGCTGCTTTTTTTTCCTAACCGGGTATTAAATTTAATCTGATTGTCTATTACATAAACTTCTGAAATACCAACTGCATCGCAGGTTCGCAAAACAGCCGCAATATTATGAGGGTCGTGAACATTTTCTAAAATTACAGTTAAATCAAATCGGCGATGTGATGCAACACGTTCAAATTTTTCTAATCGTTCGGGCGTCATTCAATAAAATTTTAGGCTGCAAATATGGCTGAAAGATTTTTCTATTTTGGTATTGAACTGTTTATAAATTGCAATGTTATTGTAGTTTTGTTTACAATAATTCTAATTGATATGATAACGACAAATTCATTCAAATTTTTAAAAGCCTTAAAAACCAACAACAATAAAGCTTGGTTTGATGAACACCGCTCTGAATATGAAGTTTTGAAAAAAGAAATGAATACGCTATGCGAAAATGTGATTGCCGAAATTTCAAAATTCGATAATAATTTACTAGGGTTAGAACCCAAAAATTGCACGTTCAGAATAAATCGTGATGTACGTTTCAGCAAAGATAAATCACCCTATAAAACCAATGTAGGTGCCTATATGGCGAAAGGTGGAAAAAAATCAGAATGGTGTGGTTATTATTTACATATCGAACCAGGAAAAGCCATGTTAGCTGGGGGTTTGTGGATGCCTGAAGCTCCTAAATTAAAAGTTGCCAGACAAGAAATCGATTACAATTTTGCTGATTTTAAAAAGATAATCCATCATAAAAAATTTACAGCATATTTTGGAAAAATAGGTGGTGAAAAATTAGTAAACGCACCTAAAGGATATGATGAAAAAAATGAAGCTATTGAATTTTTAAAACATAAAAGCTGGGTAGTCTCACATCAATTTGCCGACAAAGAAGTAATGGATAAAAAATTCCCGAAAACGATTGCCGAAGGCGCAAAATTAATGTACCCGTTTTTACAGTTTTTTAATCAAGCGTTAATAACAGATTAAATCAATAATTGAAATGAATTACTTTGAATGGTTCGATTTGCCAGTCTCTTTTGCGACTGATACAACAGCATTAAAAAAAAAGTATTTTGAATTAAGTAAAAAATATCACCCCGATTTTTTTTCTAATGCAACAGTAGTAGAAAAAGAAAGGGTTTTGGAGCTTTCTACCTTTAATACAAATGCATTTAATGTTTTAAGTAATTTTGATAAACGCCTTAAATATGTATTGCAATTAAAAAATATAATTACAGATGAAGAAAAATTTAATTTGCCACCAGATTTTTTAGTGGAAATGATGGAACTAAATGAACAAATAAGCGAAGGGAAAAATATAGAAAACTGCCAAAAAGAAATAGCCTCAATAGAGACCTCTCTGCATAATAAGGTAAAAAATATATTAGATGCCGTTGATTTAGAAACCGCTACAGCCGTTGATTTTGAAGAAGTAAAGCAATTCTATTTTAAAAGAAAATATTTAAAAAGATTACAAAAACTGAGTTAAAAAAACTCAATCTTCCATTTTTGGAATCCATTTTATTTCTTCTGCATTAAATTGCTTTGAAATGAATCGGCTCAACGTGAAAAGATAATCGGATAAACGATTCAAATATTGAATGATTAATCCATCCACTTCTGCTATTTCATTCAAATGAGTTATCATTCTTTCTGCTCTTCGGCAAACACATCGGGTAATATGCGCTTGCGAAACGGCTATATTTCCACCAGGTAATATAAAATGAGTCATCGCTGGTAATTGACTATCCATAGCATCAATTGCATTTTCTAACAATTCAACATCTGCCAATTTTATTGTTGGCAATTTCATGTTGTTTTTTTCAGGATCGGCTGCTAATAGCGAACCTAAAGTGAATAACCTGTCCTGAATTATTCTCAATAAATCTTTCTCCAGTTTTAATTCATTCATCAAATCTGCCAGCATACCAATATTTGAATTTAATTCATCTACTGTACCATAAGCTTCAATTCTGATATGGTGCTTTGGCACACGAGTCCCTCCGATTAATTGCGTAGTTCCTGTATCTCCTTTTTTGGTATATATTTTCATTTAATAAATTTATTTCGATTTCATTCTTGCTATTTCACACATTCTTAAAGCTGCTTCAGCGCATTCTTTTCCTTTATCACCATAAACACCGTTAACACGTTCAACAGCTTGTTGCTGATTATTTACGGTTAAAACACCTAATATGACTGGTTTGTTTTGAGAAATATTTAATTGCATCAAAGCATCAGTTACACTGTTTGCCAAAACAATATCATGCATAGTCTCACCTTTGATAATGCAACCAAGGGCTATTACTGCATCCACATTTAATTCGCAACATAAATGCTTTGCAGCAAAAGGAATTTCGAAACTACCAGGCACTTTCAAAATTTCAATATGCTTTACTTTGTATGATTGAAGAGTTTCAATGCAACGTTGCAACATTTCATTTAACACAACAGCATTCCATTCAGCACAAGCAATCCCAATTGTTAATCCGCTGTAATCGTTTTTAAGAGAAGAAAAAATTTGTTGTAAATGATTTGCCATATTGATTTGTTTTCGATAAGAAATTATAATTTCGCAAACTTAATTTAGAATTGCAACTTCGGCAAGATTATTGAAATTAAAACAAACAAATCAAATATTTTATCAAATGAAATTTATCAAAATTATTTTTTGCGGTGCATCTATTGCTATCTTAAGCAGTTGCGGAACACAGCTTAATACGCAAGATGTATTAAACACTGTTAATCAAGTTGCTAATGAAATGGGAGCAAGTGGAACAACCAATTCTACCCCAAACCAAAATGAGATTGTAAGGGGTTTAAAAGAAGCCTTGCAACAAGGGACTAACAAAGGTTCGGATAAATTATCGGTAGCGGATGGTTTTTTTAAAGATGCTGCTGTAAAAATTTTAATGCCTCCTGAAGCAAAAAATGTAGAAGAAAAATTACGTGCTGTTGGTTTGGGAAGTTTAGTTGATGACGCTATTTTGTCTTTTAACCGAGGAGCCGAAAAAGCATCATTACAAGCCAAACCAATTTTTGTAAATGCTATAACGCAAATGAGTTTTGCAGATGCAATGGGCATCTTAAAAGGTGGCGGAACTTCAGCTACTGAATACCTAAAGAAAGCTTGTACGGCCCAACTTACATCGGCATTTAAACCTGTGGTTCAACAATCACTTAATCAGGTAAATGCCACAAAATATTGGAGTGATGCAATGAGTGCTTATAATAAAATTCCTTTCGTTCAACCAGTAACTACCGATTTAACTTCTTTCGTAACACAACGAGCTATTGATGGCATATTTCTTAAAATTGCAGATGAAGAACGCAATATTCGTGCAAATCCTTTGCAACAAGCCAGTGCATTATTGCAGAAAGTTTTCAGTTATGCTACAAAAAAATAATCTTAAAAATGTTGTAAAAAAAAGACCGTTTCTTTTCAGGAACGGTCTTTTTTTTAATTAATAACAAAATCGAAATTACATCTTCGTCTTTTTACAGGCATCTGCACAAGTGTGTCCTTTTTCGCCATGTGCATAGCTGTGTTTACCATCTTTGCATTCTTTTGAGCAAACATGTTCTTTCATTTTCATTTCCTTTTTTTCCATTTTCGAATCAGCCATTTTTTGTTGTGCAAATGTTGCCATCGAAAAAGTGGCAAATGCAGCTAATACAAGTACTTTCTTCATGATAAATAAATTTTTTTTTTGACTTTTATCACGGTAAAAGCCGAATATTAATAAATAATGCAAGCCGTGAATTGCACTTTTGTAAATTCATTTACGGATTCAATTGCAAACTGGATTTATTAAATTTATTTTTTTCTTTTTTGGAAAATTACAAATAGAAAATATTTTACTTTTAAAAGAAATTTTTAAAAACAAACAAAACCTAAACTGTATCTTAGAATTAAAATTTTATAGCATTATGAAAAAAATATTTGTCATCTTATTTATCAGTTTGTTTTTTGTAAGAATCGCTTGTGCTGCCAATGCTGAAGGTTATTATATCTCTAAATCAGGAGATACAGTCAAAGTAACATTCATTGTTTCTACTTTTGCATTTACGGGTGGAGTAGCATGTGAGCCCATGCAAGAAAAAATAAAATATTACGACTCGAATGATAAAAAGCAAACCCTTGAACCAAGTATGGCAAAAGAAGTTTGTTTTAACTTCAAAAAGGAAAATATTCGCATGCTTTCCGTAGAAAATTCTTTTCGGTTCTTACGATTGATTAAAGACGGTAAACTTAGATTATTCCTAGAATATTATACTGTCGACAATGGTCAAGGCCGTTCTATTGTAAAAAGATACCACTTGCAGAAAAATAATGGCTACTTATTTAGGCCTGGTGATTTTTCATTTAAAAAAGATATGGTAGCTTATTTTGCAGATTGCCCTGAATTAGCCCAAAAGATTGAAGATAAAATTTTGAAAAAGCATGACATGGAGGAAATAGTTGATGAATACAATGAACTAATGAAAAACAAGAAATAAATTTCTCAAAAAAAGCGAATCAAATTTTGGTTCGCTTTTTTTATTTAAAAACCTTTACTTTCGCATCTATAAAACAATTTTAAAAAATGATAAAAAGAATGTCAATTGCTGTAGCATTAGCTGCCTCAACATTTGCGTTGCCTTCGTGTAACAATCAACCTAAAACCGAAACCAAAGAAGCTGTAAAAGCTGAAGAGAACTTTGAAGTAGGCGCTGAAGAATTTGCCGACTTGCAATTATTGCGTTATCAGATTCCAGGTTTTAATGAATTGAGTTTACAACAAAAAACGCTGGCGTATTATTTATACGAAGCAGCGTTGAGTGGTCGTGATATGATTTATGACCAAAAAGATAAAAACGGCATTTTGCTGCGTAAAACTTTAGAGAATATTTACAGCACTTATAATGGTGATAAAAACAGCGAAGACTGGAAAAAATTCCATGACTATTGCGGACGTTTCTGGTTCAGCAATGGCAATCATCATCATTATGGCAATGATAAATTCTTGCCTGAATGTTCAGCAGAATATTTTGCTACCATTGCTAAAGCCAGCGATGCAAAAGGCTTTCCGATGAATGAAGGTGAAAACATGGATGCCTTCTTAAAAAGAATTCAACCATTAATTTTCGATAAAAACGTTGACCCTAAATGCGTTGACTTACGTCCGGGTATTGATAATATCAAAGCATCTTGCAACAATTTTTATGAAGGCGTTTCACAAAAAGAAGTAGAAGATTTTTATTCTAAAATGCCATCAGCAGGTAATGCACCAAGCTGGGGATTGAACAGCAAAACGATGAAAGAAAATGGAAAAATTGTTGAGCATGTTTGGAAAGTTGGCGGCATGTATGGTGCAGCAATTGAGAAGATGGTGGGTTGGTTAGAAAAAGCTGTTCCGTTTGCTGAAAACGACAAACAAAAATTGGCTTTGCAAAAATTAATTGAGTATTACAAAACAGGCGATTTAAAAACATGGGACGACTACAACATAGCATGGGTGCATGATGTAGATTCACGAGTAGATATTACCAACGGATTTATTGAAGTGTATTTAGATGCCATCGGCAAAAAAGCAAGCTACGAAAGTTGCTTGAGCATAAAAGATATGGAAGCCACCAAACGCATAGCTGCATTGGCTTCCAACGCACAATGGTTTGAAGACAATTCACCAATTGATGCCAAACACAAAAAGAAAGAAGTGAAAGGAATCACTGGTAAAGCAATTACTGTGATTGTGGAATGTGGTGATGCTGCACCTTCAACACCAATTGGTATCAACTTGCCAAATGCTGAATGGATAAGAAAAGTACATGGTAGCAAATCAGTTTCATTAACCAACATCATTGATGCATATAACATGATGAGTGCTAAGAAAAGTGCGTTTGATGAATTTGGTTATGATTCAGCTGTGATTGCTAATGTGAAAAAGAATGGTGCATTGGGTGGCGATTTGCATACTTCCATGCATGAATGTATTGGTCATGCTTCAGGGCAAATTAACCCAGGTGTTGAAACGACAGATAAGACTTTGAAAAACTATGCAAGCTGCTTGGAAGAAGCTCGTGCTGACTTAGTTGGTTTGTATTACATCATGGATAAAAAATTGATTGATATTGGTGTGATGCCAAATATGGATGTGGCTAAAGCGGAGTATGACAGCTACATTACCAATGGTTTAATTTCACAATTAACCCGTTTGAAAATGGGCGACAACTTAGAAGAAGCACACATGCGTAATCGTCAGTTGAATGCTAAATGGGCTTATGAACACGGCAAAAAAGATAACGTGATTGAATTTGTAAAACGTGATGGAAAAACTTACGTGAAAATTAATGACTACGAAAAATTGAGAAATTTATTCGGACAGTTATTGAAAGAAATTCAACGTGTGAAATCAGAAGGTGATTATAAAGGTGGTAAAGATTTGGTTGAAACTTATGGTGTAAAAGTTGACCAGACTTTATTGAAAGAAGTTTTAGAAAGATATTCTCATTTAGGATTGAAACCTTATAAAGGCTTCATCCAACCACGTTTAGTACCTGTAATGGACGGTGAAAAAATCACTGATGTAAAAGTAGAATATCCAAATTCATTCTTCGACCAGATGATGGAATATGGTAAGAAATATTCTTTCTTAGGAGTGAAAAATTGATTGATAAAATCACTTTAGCCGACTTAAAAACATCAAATTTTGATGTGAATTTGCAAATCGAAAATTACATGATTTCTGAAAAATATTGGGGACTATTAATTTAAAATAATTATAAGAATTCTGAAGGGCTGCACATAAATTTTAATTCAAAATGATAGTAGAATTTAATATCGCAAACGATGAAATAATCAGTTTGTCAGTTATAAAAAAGGAAGATTCCGAAACTAAATATCAACTAATAGATTCCAATAAATTTATTTGGATGGAGGTAGAGTTGAAAGGTAAAAACCTTATTGCCTTAATTAAAGATGTTAGAATTACAGATGATGATGCAACCATTGAAAACAAATTAGATAATGTTCTTTATGAAATTATTGAGGTCGAAAAATCGGGTGCTGATACATTTAACGAATCGGACACAACCGATATCAATCCTTACGACCCCGATAAAATAAAAGTAAGGTCTGATAAAATTGCTGTTTCCATTTTGAGTAAAATGATTGACAACAAAAGTATTGACCTTAATCCCGATTTTCAAAGAAATTTAGTTTGGAATAGTTTTCAAAAATCGAGATTGATAGAATCAATCCTTTTGAGAATTCCTTTACCAATGTTTTATTTTGCTGAAGACAGCGAAGGCAATCTTTCAGTAGTTGATGGTTTGCAACGCATTTCAACTATTAAGGAATTTATGGACAATAAATTTCCATTGAAAGATTTGCAATATCTAAACGAATCTTGTGAAGGAAAATATTATGAAACAAAAGACAACAAGATTGGGCTTGATACCAAGTATTTAAAATGGTTTGACCTTACTTCAATTTCAGCAAACATCATTGACCCATCTTCACCGCCAAAAGTGAAGTATGATATTTTTAGAAGAATAAACACAGGTGGCAGACCTTTAAATAATCAAGAGATTAGAAATTGCTTGATGGGAAAAGGATTAAGAGAATCTTTGAAGGAAATGGCAACGTTACCTGAATTCAAATCAGCAACAGACAAGAGCATAAAGAGCACCCGTATGGAAGACCAAGAAATCGCTTTACGATTTTTATGCTTTTACGAATTGTTTGAAGCGAAAAAAAATATTGACGACTACAATGGCTACATGGATTTAGTATTAGATGAATACACAGATAGAAACCTCAAAACACAAAGCCAATATTTCGAAAAATATATTCAGAAATTTTCCAACTCAATGAAAAATGCTGAATACTTAATTGGAAGCAGGTTAGCATTCAGAAAAATTCAGAATAAAGACATTCAACCCGATTCATATAAGCAACTAATCAATAAAGCACTTTTCGTTTGTAGTTCTGTTTTATTGGCTGATTACGACAATGTTAGAATTGAAAAAATGAATGCTGAAAATTCATTGGCAAAAATAATCGCAGACAAAATTGAAAATGACAAACAATTGATGTATTACTTGTCTTATGGAACAAATGGTAGAGCCAATTTGACTTACACATTTACAGTTTTAAATGATCTATTCGCAAACAACATAAAATATTAAAATGACAAAGCTTACCATAAAGAATTTCAAGTGCTTTTATGAAACAGAAATTCAACTAAATGATTTAACCGTTTTTGCTGGTGGCAATGGTAATGGAAAAAGCACTGCAATTCAATCTTTGTTGCTGCTTCGCAGAACTGTTGAACATTGCAGCGAATGGAAGACCAACAACTTTGAATACAATTCAATCAATAAATTAAATGTTGAGCTGAATGATGTTTATTGTTTGGGTTTAGGAAACAGTTTAAATATTCTACCATCAGAATTTAAAGAAACTGAAATTGAGTTAGGACTTGAAAGCAACAACGAATCTTTTAAAATAAAATACAGCACCAACAACTTAAACGAAGTTTGGATTACACCACAGCAACTAATTAGTAACAGTTTTAGGCATCCGAATAATCCGTTGTTGTTTCAGCAATTCTATTATTTAAATGCTGAAAGAATTGGTCCAAGAATAAATCAAGGAATAAAATTTTATGATTACCCTAATGTTGGTTATCAAGGAGAATTTACAGCACAAATAATTGCTGATTTAGATTCTTTGGAAACAGATAGTAAATATAAAATTGATTCAAACCGAGTGTTGAATGATTCAAAATATTTGAAAGGAAGTAAGTTTCAACATCACATCAATGCTTGGTTAAGTTACATAATTGATGGCGTTACTATTATTCCAGTTAAAGACAGCGAAACACATACAGCAAGAATAAGCGTTGAAAATTCATACTCAAAAGGCAAAGCAATTTTTCCGACTAATACAGGTTTTGGAATTAGCTACTCACTTCCAATAATTGTTTCGTGTTTGTTAGCAGTGAAAGATAGAATACTAATCATTGAAAATCCCGAAGCACATTTGCATCCTTCGGCACAATCTAAAATGGGATATTTTCTTGGCGTAATGGCAAACGCAGGAGTTAAAATTATTGTTGAAACTCACAGCGACCATATCATAAACGGGATTCAAATTGCAGTTGCCAAAAAAGCAATTGACAATAAAAAAGTTACTGTAAATTATTTTTCTAAAAAGGATAAGACAGAAGAAGAAATAAAAGAAGCTGGAGAACAAACTTCAAGACAGCAACCTGATGTAAACCCAATTCGGATTAAAGAGAATGGTGAGTTGACAGAGTGGCCAAGAGGATTTTTTGACCAAACTCAAATTGATTATTCACAATTAATCCAGTTGCGAAAAAATGTTTAACTATTATCTATTCAATAAAAGTTACGCAACGGCAAACACAAAATCAATTGAAGACAATCTTCGTGATTTGAATGATTTGGTTGTTGATGAAAAAAAAGAAGACGATTCTTTTTTACTGCATAATTCTATTTGGGATTTAGAAACAGCAGATGGAAATTTTGCGGATGTTGTATTTTCTAAATTGGAAGATGAACAACTTAGAATGACCGTTTTGCCAAGATTATTTCAATCAATTGAAAGTGTTGCAACCGAGATTGTTTCCTTTGAACAATTTGATTCTGAACACAAAATTTACAACGCATTCTATGGAATCAATTTTTCAAAACTTGATTTAAGCCGTTGCATAACCAACAAAGTTGCATACAAAACATTTCGTGAAAAATATTTGTGGGAAGTAACACCTGCTTCGTTTTGGGAAAGAAGGAAAATTTTGTTCTCAACTATCATTCTTTGTGATAGTGTTCAAAGCGACATACAAGCAATTGGTGGCACATACTTGAGTCAGATTATTGTTAAACTAAAAGAGTTAGACAAGTATGTAAAGAACTATTGGAAAGAAGGAAAATTTATTCACGATGATGCTAATGCAAAAGCTCCATTGAATATTTCAGGTGAATCTTACAAGACGATGTCTCAAGCAAAGTATAAAAACCTACGCATGTTTTCAATGCCTGATGGTAGAAGAGAATGTTTTGAACTGCATATCAAAACAGGCAATTTGCGATTTCATTTTTTACCTGAAAACGGAAACATCTATGTTGGTTACATAGGCAAACACTTAGACACTGATAGGTTTAATTAATGAAAAATTTTATCACCGAAAGCGAAATAGAACAAATGCAATAATTGCCAGAAATAAAAAACAAATTTTATCCTACCTCCATCACTTAAATTATTTTCCAAAATGCCAAAACAAGTATTCATCAATTTAGCAGTAAAAGATGTAGAAAAGTCAATGCAATTTTATACAGCATTGGGCTTCACCAATAATCCTCAATTTTCAGATGAATCAGGAAAATGTATGGTGTGGAGTGAAAATATTTTCCTTATGATTTTATCGCATGAAAAGTTTGCAGGCTTTGCCACAAAACCCATTGCAGATACTAAATCCAGTTTAGCTGCTTTGTTTTCTTTATCAGTGGATAGTGTAGATGAAGTAAATAATATGGTGAACAACGGACTGAAAGCTGGCGGCACCGAACCGCATGAAATGAGAGATTACGGCTTCATGCAACAACGCTCTATCGAAGATTTTGATGGTCATACCTGGGAGGTATTCTATATGGATATGTCAAAATTCCCAAATCAGCAGGGGTAAGGATAATTGAAGCAAACAACTCAGGTTATTTCAAAAGTTCTATTCTTCTTTGCTAAATGATGAAAAATAACCTACAGAAAATCCTGAATCATTGAAAATTGGTTAGGGATTTTTTTTTTAAATTATATTCAAAAAAAGTAATTACAGTTTTTAAAAAACAACTTGATTGATTAATTTTACAATCGTTTTTAATAATAATGGCATTTCGCAAAGTAAAATATTTTTATAACACACACACTCTGAGCTACGAAAAGGTGAAGCATTCATGGGCTTTAACACTTTTAAGAGTTTTTGGGTTTTTATGTGCAGCGGCTGTATTTTCAGTTGTTATAATGTATTTTGCCTATACCTATTTAGATTCACCAAAAGAGAAATTATTGAAACGAGAATTGGCTCAAATGAGAGTGCAATACAATGCACTGAACAACCGGGCTAAAAGTATGGACAAAGTATTGGGAGATTTGCAGGACCGTGATGACAATATTTACAGAGTAATATTTGAAGCTGAACCAATTTCAAAAGATGTTCGTGAAGCAGGTTTCGGTGGTGCAAATTTATATGCCAAATTAGAAGGATACAGCAATAGCGATATAATGGTTGGTGCTACTGAAGCCTTGGACAGAGCCAGCCGAAAGATGTATATTCAATCCAAATCGTATGATGAATTAAAGAAAAGAATTGAAAACAAAGAGCAGTTGTTAAGAGCTATTCCAGCAATCCAACCAGTTAGCAATAAAAATCTGATGCGAATAGCCAGTGGTTTTGGTTATAGAATAAATCCGATTTATAAAATCATGCAGTTTCATAGTGGTATTGATTTTACTGCTTCAATGGGTACACCAATTTATGCCACTGGCGATGGTGTAATTGCATTTGCATCTTATGACAACAGTGGCTATGGTATGCATGTGATAATCAATCATGGTTATGGTTATCAAACTTTGTATGGTCACATGAGCCGTATGAAAGTAAATGTTGGGCAAAATGTAAAACGTGGCGAAGTGATTGGCTATGTTGGCAGCACTGGTGCCTCAACAGGTCCTCATTGTCATTATGAAGTAATTAAGGGTGGTACAAAAATAGATCCGAGCAATTTCTTTTTTAATGATTTGTCACCAGCTGAATATGAAAAAATGTTACAGCAAGCCTCAAAAAGTAATCAGTCATTTGATTGATAAATGTACTTGCAAAATTATTTTTCATTTAATAATTGTTTATTTACCCTTAATTTGTAACGCCTCTCTAAATTGAATTTATGCTTTTACACACACACAATTTAATGAAATCTTATCGCCAACGAAAAGTGGTGAATGATGTTTCGGTAGAGGTAAAACAAGGAGAAATTGTTGGTTTATTGGGCCCGAATGGCGCTGGCAAAAC
>CANFST010000057.1 GCA_947449695.1 Chitinophagales bacterium | reverse complement strand
TGTTTTACACAGCTACCATATTTCAGCCATCGTTGGTGTTTGTTCACCAACTATTCAAAGAAAGTTGTCGGAGAACAAACTCCGACAACTGCTGCAATAATACCAACAGTGGCGAAAAAATGTTTAAGTTTGCAATGATGAAAATAAACACATTGAATCAGGCAGTCACCAAGCCCCAACGCTCAAAGGCTATGCGGCAGCTTGGCGACAACAAACGCAGCTTAACTTCTACGGAGTTTATATCGTTGAGCTAATAAATTTAGAAAACAATCAAAAATTGTATAAAAAACTGGTAGTAAATCATGCTCAATAAACTAACCCTAAAAAGCCAATGGATAATTCCATTGGCTTTTTTTATTTGTTTTTTTAATACAAATATTTTAGTTGCTCAAAGAAATTTAGTCCCTAATAATAGTTTTGAAAATATTGACTCTTGCAATTTTTCTGTTCGAGATATTTCTGTAGCAAAACCGTGGACTGGTCCGTACGAAAATTATACTGAAATCTTTAATGAATGTGCACCTCAAAAAACTGGGGGTACTATACCGTACGATACATTTTGTAAATGTTATTTTCAGTATCCACGGACAGGGAAAGGCTTTGCTGGTATTTATACTATTCAAAACTATGGAAGTAATTACAGAGATTACCTGCAAGTAAAACTTTCTGATAGCATGATGAATGGGAAATGTTATTTAGCATATTTTTATGCAAATACTTTTGACGATTCTTTTTTTTCTGTTTCAAATAATTTAGCGGCATCATTTTCGGATACAGCACTACCAGTTCTGCCATTTGGTTCAAACCTCATATTTCCGTCTGTTGCTCACTTAACACCTCATATCCAATTGCCGGGTAACCCTATTATTAGCGATACATTCCATTGGATTCCAATTGCTGGTATTTATTTTGCACATGGCGGTGAAAAGTATATAGTTATTGGAAATTTTAAAGATGATACTTTGACAGATACAATTAAAAGAGTTAGAACTTTTGTACAAATAGATGCTGCTTATTTTATTGATGATGTTTTCGTCCTCGAAGCCAACGCCTACGCAGGTAAAGACACTGCTATAAGCAAAGGCGATAGTGTATTTATAGGCATAGAACAAGTGCCAGGGGTACAAAATAGTTGGTATGTAAATGGAAACCTAATAAAGCAAAACACAGGCGGTATGTGGGTGCAACCGCAGCAAACCACTACTTATATTTTACAATCCACTATTTGCAATACTACTTATTATGATACCGTGGTGGTGAGTGTGAAGAATGTGGGAATTGGGCAATTGGCAAATAACAAAGAGCAAATAAAAGTATATCCAAATCCGGCAAATACCAATTTAACAATTAGCCAATTAGCCAATTTGAAAATGATAGAAGTGTATGATGTGGTAGGAAGGAAATTAGAAGATTTGAAGATGAGTAGATTAGGAAATGAAATACAAATACAAGTGAGTGATTTAGCAGCAGGCATTTACTTTATCAAAGCCACTGATGAAAAGGGAAATGTAAAAAATGCTAAGTTTGTGAAAGAGTAAAACGAAAAAGAGCTAATGGTTTTTTAAGGGAAAACGAACACTGAGTTTTTATAACTTATTGTGAAAACTTTTATCGTGTTTTAACACTTCGGCATCCACATAAAAAATTATTTCTTCGGCAATGTTTGCTTGTAAATCCCCTACTCGTTCCAGCTTACGGATGATAGACATTAAGTTGAGCAAATGCACAGTTTTATCTGTGTTGGCTTTAATGTAATCTGCAACAATGTTGGTAGCTGCAAAGTTAATAGCATCTACTCTTTCATCCATTTCAAATACTAATCTTGCTTTTGATGAATCGCCATTTTCAAATGCTGCAATGTTTTCATCAATCATTTTATTGGCTGCTGAAAACATTTCTTTCAACTGCAATTTTTCAATTAATTCTGTATCGAATTTTTCATTCATTTCCAACACATATCTTGCAATGCCTTTTGCATTGTCGCCCATTCTTTCTAAATGCGAATTGATTTTAAAAGAGGCAAACACCAACCTCAAATCTACTGCCACAGGGTTAAACAGCGCAACAATGTTTTCACAAACTCGGTCAATTTTTAATTCTTCGGCATTCACTCTTTTTTCGGCAGCTATGATTTCACGAGCCAAATCTTTGTCCATGGCGAGCAGCGATTGAATACTTTTATTCAATTGCTTTTGCACTAAAATAAACATGCCTGTAATGTCGCCTTTTAGTTTGCCTAATTCTGTTTCTAAATGTGTCATGCGTTTTTATTTTTTCACCACATAGATTCATAGTTTTCATAGAATACTATCAAGCGCAATTCTATGTTTATGCAAAGCATCTATGCAGTTTTCTTTTTTATTTTTTTTCATTTTAGAACACATAGAAAACTTCGTTTTTCTTGATTTTTTTTGAAATCAAAATTTGTATTTCTATGTACCTATGTTCCTATGTGGTTAAATATTTTATCCAAATCTTCCAGTGATATAGTTTTGTGTTCGTTCTATTTTAGGATTCGTAAAAATTTCTGTCGTGTCATTGTATTCAATCATTTCGCCGATGTAGAAAAATGCAGTCTTATCACTTACTCTGGCTGCTTGTTGCATGTTGTGTGTAACAATTAAAATGGTGTACTTTTCTTTCAATTGATAAATTAATTCTTCCACTTTCGATGTTGAAATTGGGTCTAATGCCGAAGTCGGTTCATCCATTAAAACCAAACTTGGTTCCACTGCTAAAGCTCGTGCAATGCATAATCGTTGTTGTTGTCCGCCACTAATACTCATCGCCGATTTTTTCAAGTTGTCTTTTACTTCTTCCCACAAAGCCGCTTGTTTCAAGGCTTTTTCAACTTTTTCTTCTAATATTTTTTTTTCGTTGATACCATTGATTCGTAAACCATAAGCTACATTTTCAAAAATAGATTTTGGAAATGGATTGGGTTTTTGAAAAACCATTCCCACTTTTTTCCGCAATTCATCTACATTCAAATATCTATCATTGATGTTCATGCCATCAATCAAAATCTGACCTTCCACATCGCAGCCATCAATCAAATCATTCATACGATTAAAGCAACGCAAAAATGTTGATTTACCACATCCAGATGGGCCAATCAAAGCAGTAACTGTGTTGGCATTTGCCGAAAAATCAATTCCTTTCAGCGCATGATGTGCGCCGTAATAAAGTTGCAGATTTTTAGTTTCTATTTTTGGTGTCATAATTTTAATTAGTAAATTAGTTGATGAGCAAATGAGTAAATTTATTTTCAATTTCTAATTTTCTCATCTGCTCATTTTCTCATTTTATTTATTTCTCTTCCCCAAAACATTTCTAATTACACTTGCCGTAATGTTACAAATCAACACTATCGAAATCAGCACCAATGCAGTGCCGTAAGCGATTGGTCTTGATTCAGTAATGTTCGTTCCACTTGTTGCAATCACATACAAATGATAAGGCAATGCCATCACTTGGTCGAATATACTATGCGGTAATTTTGGTAAAAAATAAGCCGCCACAGTAAATAAAATTGGCGCCGTTTCACCACTTACTCTACCGATGGATAAAATCAATCCAGTAATGATATTTGGAAATGCAATGGGTAAAGTAACCTTGCCAATCGTTTGCAATTTTGTTGCACCCAAACCAATACTTGCTAATCTAAAACTATCATCCACTTGCTTCAAAGCCTCTTCGGTAGTGCGTATCACGACAGGCAATGCTAACAAACCCAATGTTAAAGAACCTGCAATAATACTATCTCCAAAATGTAATTGATTCACAAATAACGCCATTCCAAACAATCCAAAAACGATGGATGGAACGCCAGCTAAATTGCTCGTCATTAAGCGCATAAATCTTTTTACTGGTCCTTCTTTTACATATTCATTCATGTAAATTGCTGCTGCCACACCAACAGGAAATGCAAAAATCATACTGCCTAAAACTAAAATCAAAGTGCCCACAATGGCAGGAAATATGCCGCCCTTAGTCATCCCATCAGTTGGCATTTGTGTAAGAAAATGCCAGCTAATTGATTTTGCACCATTGAAAATGATAAATCCTAAAATGGAAAACAACACTATCACAATCATCAAACTGATGAGGCGAAATAGTGTAAAAAATATTTTTTGAGATAGCCGTTTGTTCATGAATTATTTCGTTTGCTTTTTACCCGACAAATATTCTACATAAACATTTATCATTAACGTGATTAAAAACAAGATGCACCCCAATGCGAATAAGGCTTTGAAGTGCAATCCACCATACGATGCTTCACCCAATTCAGCAGCGATAGTTGCTGGTATTGTTCTTATTGGTTTTAATAAAGAGAACGTAAAATTATTGGCATTCCCTGTCACCATTAATGCTACCATTGTTTCACCAATTGCTCTGCCGATTCCTAAAATTGCAGCAGCAGTAATTCCGCTTGAAGCATAAGGAATCATTACTTTGTAAATCGTTTGCCAATGTGTTGCACCTAACGCCAAACTGGCTTCCTTCATAGCTTTCGGCACACTTCGCAAAGCATCTTCAGCAACTGTGATGATAGTTGGTAAAGCCATAATTGCCAAAATAATACTGCCTGTTAATCCTGTTTCGCCAACAGGCAAGTTGAATATTTTTTGAACGAAAGGAACGATAATTACTAATCCAAAAAAACCATACACCACACTCGGAATGCCAGCCAATAGCTCGATTACAGGTTTTAGAATGGTTCTGATTCTGCTGTCAGCAACTTCAGCTAAGTAAATTGCAGCAGCTAAACCGATGGGTAATGCAATTAAAATAGCAACCAAACTTACCAGCAAAGTGCTGATAATTAAAGGCATTGCACCCACTTGCGAAACTGGTCGAGCGGATGGCAACCAAATTTTATTTTTTAAAAATTGATAAACAGAAATTTTATCGAGATGTAAAATTTTACCTTCAAAATTCTTTGGCAAATATTTTTCAGGAAAATAAGAAATAACGTTTTCAGTTTTCGAAATGTGGTCGTTGATGCACCAAGGTAGGTTACTCATGTTTTCACCAATCATTGAATCGTTGTAGAATGTGCTGATGTCTTCTACAGTAAAAATTTCAATGTCAGCGTTCATTCCGCCTAATGTTTTCCATGAGGTTGAATCTCTATCAAAAATATTTTTTAGCTGGTCAGGGTTTAATTTATCAATCGGATTTTTTTTGTTCACCACCAACATGTAACCTTCTTCCAATGGCGTTTTGTTGAACAATCCACTGGCTTCTTTAAACAAGAAAATGATAATCAACAACACAATAATGCTGCTCACCCATCCACTTGTTTTGATGAATCCTTCGATGATTTTATTGATGATTTTTTTAAACATTTCTATTTTTTATAGAACTAGTGTGACGCTGATTTTTCAAATCACAAAGACACATCGGTTTGAAACCTTGATGTGCCTTGTGATTCAACTTTAAAATCTACTATGCTTATGAAAAAAACTTTCTTACTTGATAGCGATGTAACCAACTTCGCTAACAATTTTTTGTCCTTCTTTGCTCAACACAAAATTCAC
Source organism: Chitinophagales bacterium (assembly GCA_947449695.1). Lineage (GTDB taxonomy): Bacteria > Bacteroidota > Bacteroidia > Chitinophagales > CAIODY01 > CAIODY01. The sequence goes on along the minus strand of CANFST010000057.1, from coordinate 12,769 downwards.
TAAAGGAGCAACTTGGGTTTCGATTTTTTTATCGTAGAAATAAAACAACGGACGTGTGATTGGGTATGTTTTATTTTTTGCTGTTGCAACTGAAGGCTTGATAAATGTTTTGCCACCATCGAATGAGACATTGATTGCTTTTACAGTTTTTTCCATGTAAGCCAAACCGATATAACCAATAGCCCCTTTGGTTTGTGCTACTGATTGAACGATTGCGCCAGTTGCTGGCATGTTCAAAATTGATGTGCCAAAGTTTTTCTTTTGTAACACATGGTCTTTGATGAATTCATAAGTACCTGATGATGATTCGCGACTATAAGCCACGATGGCTAAATCAACACCGCCCACTTCTTTCCAGTTGGTAATTTTTCCAGTATAAATGCCTTCTAATTGTTCACGAGTTAATTGTGTGATTTTGTTAGATGGATTAACGATAATAGAAAGTGCATCCAAAGCCACTTCCACTTCTTTAATATCTTTTCCAGCATCTTTCAATTTCATTTTTTCATCCATTTTCAAACTGCGTGATGACATAGCAATATCAGTAGAACCATCAATTAATGCTGCAATACCAACGCCGCTACCACCACCAATTACAGTGATAGATGAGCCTTTATGTTCTTTCATGTAAACTTCTGCTTCTTTTTGCGACAATGGCAAAACGGTGTCGCTGCCTTTTACTTTAATGCCTGCTGTTTGTGCTAACGCAACAACCATTGTGGTTGCAATTAATCCGAGTGATAAAATTTTCTTCATTTTGATTTTGTTTTTTGATTTTTTTTGATGGTGCAAAATTCAAAAAGCAATGTTATCAAAAGGTTAAGCGCAGGTTATGAGTAGATGAAGAAAAAAAGCCCTTGAAGCAAAAGTTTCAAGGGCTTTTTGGGAATTTGTTCTGAAATAATTAATTGTTCATTCCATTATTGCTCACAGCTTTTGAACTGTTAAACAAGAAATAAAAAGTAACACGAGGAACAAAATCATAATCTTTTTTCAATTTTCCTGATGTGTTAGTATTTAAATTAGTGTATTCGTTATACCAGATGTTTGGCATAATATGAACTCGAGGCATTGGACAATAATCGAAACCTGCTGAATAAAATGTTTGTTTGCAGAAAGTTAAAGCTGAAGAAAATGCTCCAAAACCATCATTGATCCCAATTGTACTTGCTGAATAAGTATTGTTGTTGTTATAGTTTGCGTCGCCATTATACATATCAACACGAGCGAAATAACTCAATTTTTCTTTGATGATGTTGCCTGTAACAAATACTGATAAACCAGTTTGAACAGTTGCAGCATATTGTTTTGATGCAGAAGGCTTCACAGTGTAAACATCGCCGTTCATCGATGTTTGTTGGAAATATTCAACACCAACTTTTACGAATTTAGCGTTGTAATGGGCATAGCCTTTGAAAGTAGTTGTTTCTTTGTGGTATGGAGACAATTGTGTTCTATTGAAGTCGGCATAAACACCTACAGTTAATGCTTGTTTCAAAGTGCTTACAAATAAAGTTCCTCTGAATTTTTTAAACATATCAGTTTCAGGTTTCGCACTTGAATTATTGCCAATCAAAACATTGTATCCAACAAAAGTTGGTTTTAACGTATCTGGCGCATTTTTTTGTTCCCATGCTTTTCCTTGTAATGAAATACCTAAATCAGACGAGCCATCATTTCCATGTAAATCCATAATCGTTCTTTCAATTGAGCGATATCCCCACAAAGGCTCTGTGTTCATGCCTGTCGCGAATGAGGGTGTAGCAATTTGACCAATCAATAAATTGCTATTTTTAAAAATGTTGTTCCATTTCAAGTAAGCATATTTTACATAAACTGTGTTTTGTCCGCTTGCATCCAAATTACCTTCGTTGGCTAAAACTGCGTAAGCAGAAAATTTGGAAGTAATATTGTAATCATAACCCAAATAAGCACGTCGAATTTGAAATGCGTTGTTAGGAATTGAATTGCCTTTGTAAGTGACATTTCCACCACCTCTACCTAAAGAATCGGAGTGTGATTTATAATAATAGTCGCCGAAAACATAGCCCCACAAGTTGCCTGATGGTTTGAAATCAGCTTGTGCATGCGCTAAATTTGCTGATGCCAAAGATGCACCTGCAATAACAATGGTTGAGAGTATCTTTTTGAAATTCATATTTTGTTTGGTTTAAAAATTTATGAACGCAAAGATGAAATTCTAATGTTATCGCAATGTTACCTAATTATTACAACCACATTAAATTAGCAAATTTATTTTTTTGCAGGATGAGTTAAGTTGTCAAAAACCAATGACACCTGCCACACATTGTTGTTATCAAAATTTACATCATGATTATGATGTTGAAATTGATTAAAGTAGCCTGTTTCAAATGCAATATCATCAGTGATGTTATAGCCAATTCCTACGAAAACTCTGTTTTGGTCAAAGGCTTTGAAGCCACTAGTGGTACTACCTCCATTAATGAATAGTTCATTTTGGAAAACAAAATACCAGCTGTTTTTATCGTAATCATTGTGATTAAGTAAGCGCATGTATTTAAACATATATCTGCCTCGAAACACGGTTTCAAAAATACCTTCCCTGTCTTTTATCTCTCTAATTTCTGGTCGAAAACGATTGGAAATTTTATTGCGTTTCCAGATTTTATAAAACTGTAATTGCGCTGCCCAACGATATTCAGGGTATTCACGTTGTCCAACTGCATCAATTGAATAATTGTACCACAATCCGAAAAATGTGGAAATACGAATGGTTGGTGTAATGTAATAATGTAACCACGGGCGAATAGTTAATTGCTCAGGATGATTGTAGAAATCCAATGCTTCGTATTCGCTTTGTTTGCTGTATTGTAAATCACATTGCCATTTTAGTTTTTGAGAAATCTTACCTAAAAAATCAACTTCAGTCCAAATTTGTGCAGTGTTATTGATGCGATTGTTTTGTGCTAAAGTTTTTCTTTGAACAATAAATACTAGGCATATACCTAATGCTGTTTTAATGAAAATAGATGCTCTAAACATGCTTTGATATTGAAATATTAGGCGGTCACTTTTTTTTGGAGATAGGTTGCTTGTTTGTTTAATTGGTATTTGAAGTTGCTTTTATGAAATATTAATTGCCGAAATAAGATTCCCTAGAGAATGCTTATGATTCATTTTTCTGTGGAACGAAGATAATATTCTTTTAACTACATAATGTAAATGTTATGTTAGGAATTTGCAAAAAAATAATTTTTCAAATCGCAATAGAAAACCGTAAAATAAAAAATGTAGGATTCTTTTATTCTCTCTAATTTTACACAATGACTTACATAATTAAATACGCACAAATCATCAACGAAGGAAAAATTATTGAAGCTGATGTTTTAATTAAAAACAGTCGCATTGAAAAAATTGAAAAAAATATTTCAGTGCAGTTTGCTGCTAATGAAATTGATGCCAGCGGAAAATATTTATTGCCTGGTATTATTGATGACCAAGTGCATTTTCGTGAACCAGGTTTTCCTGCTAAAGCCGAAATTTATACCGAGGCAAAATCGGCTGTAGCTGGCGGCGTTACTACATTTATGGATCAACCTAATACCAAGCCACAAACTTTAACCCAAGAATTATTAGAAGAAAAATATCAAATTGCACAAAGCAAATCGTTAGCAAATTTTTCTTTTTTTATGGGTGCCAGCAATGATAATATTGAGGAAGTGAAAAAGACTAATCCGAAAAAAGTTTGTGGCATAAAAATGTTTATGGGCAGCAGCACAGGCAATATGTTGGTGGATGATGAAACTGTTTTGGAAAAAGTTTTTGCAGAATCACCCTGTTTAATATCGACACATTGTGAATCAGAAAAAGTGGTTCGACAAAATTTAGAAGAGGCTGAACGCCGCTTTGGAAAAGATATTCCCATTGAGTGGCATCCAATTATCCGCAACGAAAAAGCTTGTTTTGATTCTTCGTCGTTGGCAATCTCATTGGCGAAAAGACACAATGCTAAATTAAATGTGTTTCATATTTCAACCGCTGATGAAATAAAATTATTTGCCCAAAATACTTTTGTGAATAAAAACTCTACCACGGCCCAGCTACTACACTTTCATTTGCAACCATTGCATAATATACAGTGAATTTCACATTCTCATCAAAGTGATAAATATAACCTAAACCCATTGTTGCATAGGCCAAATCAGCAGTTGATAAGCCAGTTGATTTACCATTAGCATCTTTAGTAATTAAATCTGAACCTGTAACTTTTGTATTTGGATCATACATATCAAACTTCAGCATAATATCGTGTTTGCTATGCAAAATGTTTTGAACAAAGTATATGTAACCACCAGAGAAATTTCTAACATAAGTGTCGCCACCTGGCAAAGCAGATGGACTTGCAGATGAACTACTTGTACCTGGTTGAGTGCCCATAATAGTTTCATAACGGAATGTTGAAAGACCTAAAGCCCAGTCTAAACTTACTTGAATATCAAAACCATAATATTCACGTTTTGCAAAACCATTTTTGTTTGAAGCAGTAGAATCAACATTTGCAAAGCCAGCAGCACCACTTGCTAAAGAACCGATAGTATAAACCTTTTTAGTCGCCTGAAATATTCCACCATTGTAATAAGAAAATCCACCGCTGATTTTTAATCTTTCGTCTAAAAATGATTTTTTCAAAACCACTTGACCGATGAAATCTTTTTTATAATCAATTTCAGCTATGTTATTTGGATTACCATTAAAAAAACCGCCTTGAATTTTTAACCAATTAAATCTACCAGTTTTTGGTCCTTCCAAAGTAATCATTGCACCTAAATCTCTTTCTTTTGGAAAAATAATTTGACTCATTCTGCCTCTTTCTGGTGATTCACGAAGACTTGATGAAAACGGAACTTCAAAGCCAAAAGGACGATTTTGAACACCCATAGTTAAAGAAACCCAGTTATATTTAGGTTCAGTAAGTTTTGCATAGGCATCTTTAATTGCAAATCCAGCTTCACTCATATCCATTTGGAAAACATATTGACTACGAACAATTCCTTCAGGTGTTGTATTACTATAATCAAATTTGATACGACCACGGCGAACCTGAAAACGTTTATCGCTATTCGAAAAATCACCACCTTCAAATGATTTCACATTCATACTATCAGCTACTTGATACTGTGTTTGAATGTATCCGCTGATTTTCAATTTTTTCATTGAAGCGATATCGCTTTTTACTGCTTGAACATCGCTGTTTAATTGGTCGTTCGTTGGTGTGGTGGTGTTGTCTTGCGCAAATACTGCTTAGCCTAACAACGCTAAAGCCGCTACTGTAAATACTTTCTTCATGTTTGATTGTTATTTTGGTTAATAATTTTTTTGATGCGCAAAGATTAACAAACAATGTTACCAAAACATTACGAATATGTTACGCAGAAATTAAAAAGCCCTTAAATTAATTAAGGGTACAACAAATACAATCAGCCTTTAAAAATAATTTTTACAGCTAACCTATTGCACATATTGGGCAATCTTTTTGTATAAATCGTTGGGGTTAAATGGCTTGCTTACATAATCATTCATACCATCTAACAACAATTTTTCTTTATCATTTTCCATTGCTGCAGCTGTAAGAGCTATGATAGGAATTTTTTGCAGCAATGTATTTTCGTGAGAACGAATAAATTTAGTTGTTTCTATGCCATTCATTTCTGGCATTTGTATATCCATCAAAATTAAATCGTAGCTATTAGTATCCAATTTTTTCAAAGCAATTTTACCATTTTCGGCACTATCCACTTCTAACTTCCATTTTTGCAAAAACTTGGTTGCAATTAATTGATTGAATGGATTATCCTCAACAAGCAAGATGCGCTTACCTTCAATATTTCGTTCAACAAAATTTACATCTTGCGCAGATTCCTTTTTCTGAATTGATGCTTTTTCAAAAACTAAATCAAAATAAAAAACAGTTCCTTTTCCATATTCACTACTTAAAAGAATTTCACTTTTATGAAGTTCAATTAATTTTTTTGTTATAGTAAGCCCCAAACCTGTACCACCATATTTTCTGGTTGTATCCGAGTTAGCCTGTGAAAAACTTTCAAATACTAATGCCTGTTTATCTTTAGGTATTCCAATGCCTGTATCAGCAATTTCAAATCTTATTTTTATGTGGTTATCTTTTTCAAATTCCAGTTTTCGAAGTGAAATTTCAACACTACCTTTTTCTGTAAACTTAATTGCATTCGAAACCAGATTATTTAATATTTGTCCAATCCTTACCGGGTCACCTAATAAATCAGCCGGAACTTCTTCATCAATAATAGTATGGATACCAATACCCTTTTCATCTGCTTTGTATTGATAGCTATTTTTTAAATTATGTGTAAGATGCCTTAAATCAAAAGGTATTTTTTCAAGTGCAACTTTGCCTGCTTCGATTTTACTAAAATCCAAAATATCGTTTACAAGCAATGTTAAATTTTCAGCTGCAAATTTTAATGTGTTCAGTTCTTCCACTTGGTCAGGTCTTGGGTTTTCCATCAACAACAAGTTGGTCATTCCTATCACAGCATTTAAAGGTGTTCTAATTTCATGACTCATAATGCTTGCAAACTGTTGCTTTTCGGTAGCTGCCGATTCAGCTTTTTCTTTGGCATGAATTAATTCCTCATGTTTTTTACGCACCAAAGTTCGGTTGATTACTTCACTGGTAATATCTTCGCATACGATTAAGAAAATATCTTCGCCTTCATTATTTTTTGCCAATCGAGCAGTTTCTTTTACCCAGATTATTTCACCGCTTTTTTTCATTTTTCTTGCTTCCCATTGCAAAAAGTTTTCAGGTGATAGCTTGAGTAATTCTAAATTTTTAGAAACCTTATAAGCATCGTCAACATGCAGTAAAACAGAATTATGTTGATTCATAATTTCAGGAGACTTATAGCCTAAATAATCAATCCCATATTGATTAACTGAAGTTACAAATCCTTTTTCATCCAAAATAAAATACATGGATGGTGTGTTTTCAAACAACATTCTGAATCTTTCTTCACTTTGCTTCAATGCTAAATCCTTTTCATATTCGTCTGAAATATCTCTTATTGTACCTTTATAATGATGGCTGCCAGCAAGCGATTGACCGATTACTTCATAATATTTCAACAAATCATCCTCTAAAACTAATCTGCACAAAAATTTAAAGGATTTACCACTATCTATATTTCCAATAAATTGTTGAAATAATCTTTCTTTATCATCTGGATGGATAAATTTAAAATAATCTAATACAGGAGCTGATTTTGGTAATTTATTCTGTAAAATATTTTCAGCCTCTTTTGATATGGTTAGAATTTGGGATTGTGTATCAACTTCCCAAGTACCCGTTTTTAATAATGCTTGAGCCTCAATTAATCTTTTTTCATTTTCAAGTAAAACTAGTTCCTGCAACTTCTTTTCAGTAATATCTCTAAATGTGCCAAACACTTTTTTCAAAACACCATTTTCTACAAATGATTTACTTACAAATTCGATGTATCGAACATTTCCTTTGTTGGTAATCATTTTTCGTTCAACATCCACCTTCATTTCATCATTCAAAATTTTTCTAAAATTATTTTTAGAATTTACTTTTTCATCATGATGCACATGAGCAAAATACTCTTCAAAACTATTAAAATCAAATGGTTCATCATACTCTAAAATCTCACTCAATTCTTTTGAATAATGAAATCTATTGTAGGAAAAATCAAATTCCCAGGAACCCATTTTTAATAATTTCTGAGCCTCGTTTAATTTGAATTCTGTTTCTAATAAATAAACTTCTAATTTTTTTCTTTTAGTAATATCTCTGAATGTGCCCATCAGTTTGACACATTTTTCAAAATCATAAACTGGTTTGCCAGTGATTTCAAAAAATTTTTCTTCGCCGTTAGCAGTCAACATTCGTCTTTCAATTGAAAAAGATTTACCGCTTTTAACTATTTCGCCAAAATTATGCTGAGCTTCTTGTGCATCATTATCAGTCATCAAACTGTAATATTCTTCTACATTCAATTCTCTTGTATTTTTTTGAATCCCGAAAAGTTTCACTAAATCGACTGATGATGTAATTTTTTTTGAAGTCAAATCCAAAGTCCAAGTTCCCATTTCTAAAAGCCGATGTGCCTCATCCAGCATTTCTTCTTTTTCTTTCATCTCCAACTCTGTTCGTTTTACAGCAGTAATATTTTTAGAGGTATTAATAATGAAATTATTAAACTTAGAAATCTGTACATCTAAAAACATTTCACCAAAGCCTTCAAATAACATTTTCTTTTGCACCTGACTGGTTTTATCAGTTCGTTCCACTTCGCAAATAACATCATACAAACCATTCATGAGCATTTCAGGAAAAATATCAGTTAATGATTTTCCCGAAAAATCCGATTCTTCTAACTGAAGAAGCGATTTTAGTTTGCTATTAAAAAACGAAATTTTGAAATCAGGCTTGCTAAAACCCCCATTGGGATGAACTTCATACACACTAATCAAATAGTTAGATGAGTTGAATATAGATTTTATTTCATCAGATAATTCCATTCGCTCATTGGTTTTAATTGGGTGTTTTAATTAGATGCGAATTCTCTACATTTGCAGTCAATAAATCTCTACGTTTAAACACGTAAATAAATACGCTGTGAAAAATAAGACAACTTTTATAGCAATATGTTGCATCATGTGCATAACTATTAGTTTAATAGGATGGCTTTTAGCAACCTTTGGATTTAATCCAACTGATGAGGGTGTTGTACTATCGCTATCAAGGAGATTATTAATGGGCGAAATTCCTCATCGAGATTTTATTTCTATTCGACCAGTAGGTAGCGGAATTTTGCATATACCCGAATTGTTTTTTGGCAATCATTATGTTTTTTTTATTTCCAGATTAATAGTTTGTTTTCAATTTGTTGTTATCGCCTTAATGGCAATTTTATTGATTGAGAAAGCAAGCAATTTCAAAACTTCCATCTCTAATAAATGCTTGATTTTATTAGCAGCATTTTTATTATCCATCAATTCATTTCCATTGATGGCCTGGACTACGATAGATGCCTTATTCTGCGTAATGATTGGCACATGGCTTAGCACTTTTGAAAATCAATATCTGAAACAATTTGGCTATGGTATTGCTTCGTATGCAATTCTTTGCAAACAAAATTTTCTTTTTATTCCTTTTGTTTTAATCTTACTCAATCGTGATTATAAGAATATTGGGGTATGGTTGTTTTCCATCTTACCTATTTTAGTTTACGTTGAATTAGTTTATTTTTCAAAATCATGGAATGATGCAGTAATGCAACTTGGTGTAAGAACCGAAATATTTGAAACGGGCTTAAAAGCCTATTACAAACAACCATTTTTATGGATTGGATTAGGCATAGGTCAGCTTGTTTTTTTATTAGCAAAAAATGAAAAACTAGCTTGGATAAAATCTGCCTTTATTTTGATATTACCTGCTACTTTATTAGCAGCTTTAGCTTTTCGGAATTCATATAAAGCAGTATTCTATTTTGAATTTGGAATTGCAGCGGCATTATTCCTTGTGCAATCTTTTCAAAGAAAAGGAATTGCTGAATACCTTCTTTTTACATTAATAATAGCCTGGAGTACTTCTATATCTTTAGGTTATAATTCGCCGGCATTAGCTGCAGGATTATTATGGATAGTTTTATTGGGAGAAATAATAATAGAAAAAAAATGGCTTACCATCCTTTTAGCTTTTAATTTAATATTGGTTTTTGTAGCTTCATTTCGATTGCGAACACATTTTATATATAGAGATAATGATGCAATGAAATTAAAATCAGAAATTAAATTGGAAGGTTTTGCAGGTATTAAAACTAATGCCAACACTGCCTCGGCTATGAACGAATTAAATACTATTTGCACAAAAATAAAGCACGATAATTATTGTGTAATAACCGATTATGCTGCATTTTGGTCAACACATTCTTTTAATAATCCTTTACCATTAGACTGGACAATTTATGATGAAATGCCATCTAAATCTTTATTCAATCGTTGCTGGAAAACAATTGCTAATAACAACAAAATAAAATACGTGATTGCACAAAAATATGAAACTGAATTTCTGAAAGATTCTTTAGTAATAGTAGATGCGAAAGATTTGAATAGAACTTTAATTGATAGCGTTCGATTGCATTACATAAAAAAATGGGAAGGCAAATATTTCAGTGTTTTTACAAAGCCGATGCTATAATAACTGATAATATTATTGTAAAATTGGCTACTGCATATTCCAAAAGTGGTGTATAATGCCAGATATTTTTTTTTGTTTTTTTATACACAAAAACTGCCAATAAAATTTTATCGAGTAGCGATGCAACAAGAAAGCCTGCAATGATTCCATATATACCAAAAACATGAATAAGCAACAGGCTTAATGCTAAATGCAATAATGTTTCTGCAACCGATGCCCATATTAAATAACGATTCAGTTGCAAAGCTATAATTATACTTTGTGGAAATAAAAATCGGCTGAGGCATAACAAAGCATAGCAATTAAAATACAATGCGCTTTGAGCAAACTGTTGATTATAAAAAAATGGAAATAGCCATTTGCCACTTAAAACTATAGCACACAGCAATGGTGTTATTACTCTGATAAGACGAGATGTTTTTTGCTTAAATTCATTGAGTGCATTATCTAATCCTTCTTTTACTACCAATACAATTAATATAGTAGCTAATGAATTACTTAAAATATTAAGCAACGGAAACTCACGGGCCCCCATTTTATATACTGCAAATGTGCTATCACCATAAAAAAATCTGACTAAATATTCATCCAGATAATCGCCCAAACTACCCATCAAAATTGAAAGTGATATAATACCTCCTTGCCATAAAAAAGCTTTTAATAAAATGCTGGAAGGCAATTGAAAACCATTTTCATTTTTTAAAAATGATAAAGTGAATAATAATTTCAAAAAAGAAACTGCTGTTAGCCCCACTAATATTCCATTCAAATCACCCAACCATTCATAACCACCTATTGCACCCATGATTAAAAGGAAAAAATTTATAATGCCATAGTGGGTTAATAATCTGTTCTGATTTTTTGCTAACAGATAATGTTCATTCAGATAGGTGGTATTGTTTAAAACATGATACGTCAATATCCAGCTAAATGTAAGCCAACTAATATGCTGAAAAATACTTTGATGAATGATTTGAAACAATATTACTAATATCAATACCATTATTGCATTAAACATTATCATGGTATAAAACACCATGCTCAACCAATTAGTGGTGTTATTTTCAGAGTGTGCCGTTTTGCTTAAATAAGAAGTAAGATAACCACCCAACCAAAAGAAGCTTGCTGAACCTCCTATCATCAAAGCATATTCATAACTGCCAATAATATTGATACCTACGCCAAATTTTGCCAAAAAAATACTGATGATAATAAAGGCACTAAACCGAAGTGTTTGAAATACCTGAAAAGGATTAATGTTGAACACAAAATTTAATTCCATCGGTAGCAAAACTAAAATTTATAATTTTTATTTCGGCAAAAAAAACAAGAATTGATAGGGTATTATTTTCTTTGCAATAAATATTTTATAAGTATGCAAAGTATTATTGAATCTGTTTGGAATGACAGAAGTTTATTATCGGATGAAAAGATTGTAAAAAACATTGAGAGCATCATTGAACAATTAGATAAGGGCATAATCAGGGTGGCTGAGCCTGCTGGCAACGATTGGCAGGTGAATGACTGGATAAAAAAAGCCGTGATTATGTATTTCCAGACTAGGCAAATGGAAACCCTGCATGCAGGCATTTTAGAATTTAATGATAAAATGAAATTAAAAACCGATTATGCTGCACAAGGTATCAGAGTGGTGCCTCATGCGGTGGCAAGATATGGTGCTTACATTGCAAAGGGTGTTATTTTAATGCCTTCTTATGTAAATATTGGGGCGTTTGTTGATGAAGGCACTATGGTTGATACCTGGGCTACTGTGGGCAGTTGTGCTCAGATAGGAAAACATGTTCATTTAAGCGGTGGCGTTGGTATTGGTGGAGTTTTAGAGCCTGTTCAGGCTGCTCCAGTTATTATTGAAGATAATTGCTTTGTTGGTTCAAGATGTATTGTGGTAGAAGGTGTAAGAGTTTGTAAAGAAGCGGTGTTAGGCGCTAATGTTGTGCTCACTGCCTCTACTAAAATAATAGATGTAACTGGTGCCGAGCCCAAAGAGTACAAAGGTTTTGTGCCCGAAAGAAGTGTTGTGATTCCGGGAAGTTATAATAAAACCTATCCTGCTGGTGAATATCAGGTTCCGTGTGCTTTAATCATTGGTACAAGAAAAGCATCTACCGATAAAAAAACTGCTTTGAATGATGCCCTGAGAGATTACGGGGTAAGTGTATAAATTAATTCAAATAGAATCAGGGAATGGTAAAAATTGAAATTCCATTACTTGCTAAAAAAATAATTTAGCTTTCCCAGCCCACAATCTTTCTTTAAATTTATCTTTTGAATATTGATTGAGTGCCTTTTAAGCTTGAAAAGCTATTTTTGATAATAAAGAACGGGAAATTTTAATACAACAATTTCACTCATCCTCATTTGCAGAACGCACATTAGCGAAGCAAACCATGCTGAAAATTTTAAAAACCTGAAAAGGATAACCTGATTTTTATAGGCTAAAACCTAAACCAAGCTCCCTTTTATCAAAAGGGAACATCTTTTTGATGAAAAGAGACTCCCTTTTCA
>CANFST010000056.1 GCA_947449695.1 Chitinophagales bacterium | reverse complement strand
GAACAAACTTTGTTCTTCGGTAGCGCTGATAAGCCTTTGAATATGATTTTGGATGATGGTGGTGATTTAACTAACATGGTATTTGACAAATATCCTGAGTTGATTGCTGGCATTAAAGGTTTATCTGAAGAAACTACTACAGGTGTTCACCGTTTGTATGAAAGAATGGCTAATGGAACTTTACCAATTCCTGCTTTCAATGTTAATGATTCAGTTACTAAGTCAAAATTCGACAACAAATACGGTTGTAAAGAATCTTTAGTAGATGCTATTCGTCGTGCTACTGATGTGATGATGGCTGGTAAAGTAGCAGTTGTTGGTTCTTATGGTGATGTGGGCAAAGGTTCTGCTGCTTCATTGCAAGGTGCTGGTTGCCGTGTAATTGTTACTGAAATCGACCCAATATGTGCATTGCAAGCTGCGATGGATGGTTTTGAAGTAAAACGTATGATTGATGCAGTAAAAGAAGCGGATATTATTGTTACAGCTTCAGGTTGCCGCGATTTGATTACTGAAAAACATTTCAGAGTAATGAAAGATAAAGCTATCGTTTGTAATATCGGTCACTTTGATATTGAAATTGATATGGCTTGGTTAAACTCAAATTATGGTCATACAAAAAATACAATTAAACCACAGGTGGATATGTACACTATTGATGGTAAAGATGTGATTGTGTTGGCTGAAGGGAGATTGGTAAACTTAGGTTGTGCTACAGGTCACCCATCATTTGTAATGAGTAATTCATTCACTAACCAAACTTTAGCACAATTAGAATTGTGGACTAATACAGCAGCTTACGAAAACAAAGTTTATGTTTTACCTAAACATTTGGATGAAAAAGTTGCTCGTTTGCACTTGGCTAAAATCGGTGTTGTTTTAGATGAATTAACAACTGAACAATCAGCATATTTGGGCATTCCAAAAGAAGGTCCGTTCAAACCTGAATACTACAGATACTAAGATTTTACTTTTGTAGAAATAAAAAAATCCCACAGCATTTCTTGTTGTGGGATTTTTTGTTGTGCAAATTTGTACCCCATTCATTTTATATTCACTAAATGACAGATGGAGTTTAAAACAAATACTTAAAACTTAAACTCCAAAACGCATGTTTTAAATTAAACAATGAAAAAAGAAATCATCACACTTTTTAAGCCCCTGATATTTTTGATAGCTGTATTTATCCCATTTTTATTAATGGCTTGGCAACAAGTTCCTGAAACCTTTCCCTCAGTGGCTTTTAAAACATTTAAACCTGACACTTCGGTTAGTGGGGTGAAATTGATTCAATGGAAATCTTTAATTGAAAAATTTGGCGAAGACACTTCATTTGTAATGATGAGATTGCATAAACACAAAAACTATGATTTTCCATTTGCCGATTTTATAAACGATGATAAAACGCAAGTTTTACTTCTATACACTCATCCAACTTATGATTTACATGACTTAAGTATATGTGAGCTTAAAGTGGAATATGCAGCTGATTATAAAAAATGTGGCTGTGTTCAGTTTCCAGATGATGCCTATGAAACATCACTAGGGATTAAATTAGGAATGAATTTAAAACAAGTAAGAAATATAGTTGGGGGGCCAACTTTGAAATTTGAATACCAAGATGAAATTGTATTAGAGTATAAAGAAACAAATAAGGAATCTGATTTTTTAAAACGTTATCATCAACCAAGTTATTTTGCTTATTACCGATTCAGAAATGACTCTTTAAAAATTATACACTTCGGATTTAATACCCACTAATTGCAAATCAAATATACCTTCGGTGTAGTTATCTCATTGCTTTCGTGCCCTGCCCTATCATGAATTTTAATTTTATAGGAAACGGTATCAAAAAAATTATGGTCGGGGCGACAATTACAAGCTCCTATCATATCAATTGTGAACTTGCCACTAATTTGTTTGTAGCTTCCTTTAGGTGTAATATAGGGCATCTCAAAAACATAAGTATAGTCAGGCTTATTTATTCTAACATCTGTGACATGAATGGTTGTATCGCCAGTTGTATTCTGCCCTTGCTCATAGCCCAAATCACCATCACCATCAGTAAAACTAAATGTAATTTTTAATGAGTCTTTTCCAGGATGAATTTGTGTTTGATTGAAAGAAACAAATGCTATACTTGGAGTTACAGGAAAATCAGGTGCTTTTTGGCATTTAACCAAAAACATTGCAACTGGAAATAACAATAATATTAGAAATCTAATTTTCACGATACTTGCAAAGATAAACGAAATTTTACTCGAAAAATTATTTGAATCTAAATGCTACACCTATACCGCTTTGATTAACAATGGGTGAAATAGCCAATTTTTCATCCACATCAAATCCATACAAATTTGCATCAACATTGGCATCAACGATATTTAAAACATAAACAATGGCTCCGGCTAAAACGGAAATATCTAAATTTTGTCTGAAATATTTTTTTACTGATAATAGGTGAGTTACATCTTCCCCATTCAAATCATACTTTTTTAAATAGAAATTGCGAACTATGATAGGCTGGCTATTATTATTGGGATCGCTGTCTTCCAATCTACTTATACCATTACGAACACTATTGTAGCCAGAATAATTAATTGCTATAAAATAAATCACTGTTCCGACTGCAGCATATACCAAAGGCGCTTTCCAATATTTACGGTTGTAAATTTGCCCAAGCCCAGGGCAAATTGCAGAATACAAAGCTGATTTTCGTGGGTTAGGTTTAAAAATCATCCGCAATGAATCTGCTTTCGACAATACATGAAAAGAAGATTTAAGCGAATCTTTTTTTTCAGTTTTTTTTAATGTGTCAACTTGAGCCATACTAATAGTGGCAAAAAGAAAAAAGAAAACAAAAAGAAGTATCGAGCCGTAAACAAATTTCATTGGGACAAAAATAAGATAACTATTGCAGGCATTGTAAATATTGCCGAATGGTATTTTGCAAACCAAAATATAATGCATCACAAACTAATGCATGACCGATAGATACTTCATGCAGAGGTTCAACTTGTTGTTTGAAAAAATGGAGATTTTCCAAATTCAAATCATGGCCAGCATTTATCCCCAAACCCAATCTATGTGCTTCGACAGCACAATCGGCATAAGGTTTTATCAATTGCATTTTATCGGCAGTTTGAAATTGATTTGCAAAATCTCCTGTATAAATTTCAATTCTATCGGCACCAACTTTTTTTGCAGATAGCACTTGTTTAACATCAGGGTTGATAAATACAGAAACTCTGGTACCAATTTTCTTCAAACGAAAAATAATTGCTTGCAAAAAATCGAAATGCTCTTCAATATTCCATCCTTCACTGCTGGTTAAAACATGATCGGCATCAGGCACTAAAGTGATTTGTTCAGGATGAATGGCTTCAATTAATTGCAAAAATTTTTCATTGGGATAGCCCTCAATATTCAATTCGGTTGTTACAATTTTTTTCAAATCATATACATCTGAAAAACGAATATGTCTTTCATCAGGCCTGGGATGAACTGTGATTCCATCAGCTCCAAATTTTTCACAATCTTTTGCTACCTGCAATAAATTGGGCAAATTGCCACCTCTAGCATTACGCAAGGTGGCAATTTTATTGATATTTACTGATAATTTTGTTCTCATTGCGCTGCAAAATAAGTAAACAAAAATTGTGATGATTTAATTCGACGAAAAAAAAATATATCTATAATTTTTACACTCAACAATTATTTATCTACCTTTGCGCATGGCAACAAAAAATTTTCCCTCCAACAAATTCACTACCGAAGGTTTAACGTTTGACGATGTATTATTGATCCCTGCTTATTCGCAGGTGCTTCCTCGTGAAGTAAGCACTTTTTCTTCGCTTACAAAAAATTTACAATTAAGTGTTCCAATTATTTCGGCGGCAATGGATACCGTAACCGAAAGTGCTTTGGCAATTGCAATTGCCCGAGAAGGCGGCATGGGTATTTTGCATAAAAATATGCCAATTGATAAACAAGCCGAAGAAGTAAGAAAAGTAAAAAGGGCTGAAAGCGGAATGATTTTAGACCCTGTTACTTTACTCGAAAATGCAACAATAGCAGATGCTTTGCGATTGATGAAAGAAAATAAAATTGGTGGTATCCCGGTTATTAATGCAAAAATGGAATTAGTGGGCATTATCACTAATCGTGATTTACGATTTGAACGCAATTATAAAAAATTGGTAAGTGAGGTGATGACGAAAACAAATCTAATCACTGCACCTGAAGGTACTGATTTCAAACAAGCAGAAAAGATTCTTGAGAAATATAAAATAGAAAAACTACCAGTAATTAACAAACAAAAAAAGTTGGTTGGTTTAATTACTTATAAAGATATTCAAAAATTAAGTAATAATCCCAATGCCAGCAAGGACAAACATGGCAGATTATTAGTAGGTGGAGCAGTTGGAATAACCAAAGACACATTCGAAAGAGTAAACGCTTTAGTGAATGTGGGGGTAGATCTAATTACAATTGACACAGCACATGGGCACTCAAAAGGTGTTTTAGAAATGGTGAAACAAATCCGCAAAGCATATCCTAAATTAAATATTGTGGCAGGCAATGTTGCCACTGGTGCAGGTGCAAAAGCTTTGAGTGATGCTGGTGTTGATGCGGTAAAAGTTGGAGTTGGTCCTGGTTCTATTTGCACCACACGAATTGTTACAGGTGCTGGTATGCCACAATTAACGGCCATTTACGAAGCAAGATTAGCTTTAAAAAACACCTCGACAAAAATTATTGCCGATGGCGGAATCCGATATACAGGCGACGTAGTGAAAGCTATAGCTGCTGGGGCCGATATTGTAATGGCAGGAAGTGTGTTTGCTGGCACTGAAGAATCTCCCGGAGAAACAATTATTTTTGAAGGCAGAAAATTCAAATCATATCGAGGGATGGGCTCAGTAGAAGCCATGCAAGATGGAAGTAAAGACCGTTACTTTCAAGACGTTGAAGATGATGTAAAAAAATTAGTGCCTGAAGGTATCGTAGGCAGAGTGCCTTTTAAGGGTACTTTAGCTGAAGTAATGATTCAATTTGTTGGAGGCCTAAGAGCTGGCATGGGCTATTGCGGTGCAAAAACTATTGCTGATTTACAACAAGCACAATTTGTTCGTATCACATCGGCTGGTGTTCGTGAAAGCCATGCTCATGATGTGGTTATTACTAAAGAAGCTCCTAATTATAGCAGATAATTTTTCATTAAATCATTTTACAATTAATTTATTTCATGAAGAAATTATTGTTGTGTGCTGTGCTTTTCAGCATCAGTTGTAACATTTTTGCGCAAGAAAAAGAAGGCGATTACATTACCTTCAATTTGAAATCGGGTGAAAAAATAAAAACTCACGAAGCCTCAATTTTAAAAGATTTAGAAAAAAATGATGTTTTTGAAGTCAATAACAGAAACATCAATAAAGTTGATATTTCATCTATTATCTATAATAAATATGAAAATGGAGATTTAATAAAACGAGAATATAAAGTATATAGAATTGATGCTGATAAGAATTTGTTATGCAATGTAATTTTAAAGACTAACAATTATTTTTTAGCTTATAAAAAGACAAAAACTATCTCTGAGGAAGATAATGTAATCGTTAATGTCAATTATTTCATATTAGATAAATCGAAAAAAACAATCTGCACATTTTCAAGCAATGCAGATGCTCAAATACAACTTACTAAATATTTTTCGGAGCAAGAAGAATGGCTTAATTTTTTAAAAAAACAAAAATGGAATTTAAAAAAATGCAACAACAGTTTATTGAAAGTTGCTTCATTTCTATACGTCGATGAACTTTATAAAGAAGAACCGCTCGATAATAACAATGTTTCTAATTGCTTAAAAAAATTAATAGACAACCCAGATGAATCATCTGATGATGAACAAGAACCTATCAAAAAGAAAAAAAAGGTTGCTTCAAAAGATGATGAACAGGAAGTAGATGAATCAGTTCATAAAAAAAAGTCTAAAGAAATTGTAAATGATGATGAAGATGATTTAGGAACACCTGCGAAAAAAAAAGAACCGAAAAAAGAAGGTTTGTTTAATCTGCCACCTTCATTAGATTTAGCCACAGGTTTTTCAACTTATTTTTTAACCCCCACCTTAACAACAGTTTCATCTACAAGTTATAATACTTATTATCCTCAAAAAGTAGGCATTACATTAAATATTGGCTTAAATTTCCCTATCAAAACTTTTGATGATATTGCCAGTATTGGTGCATCATCAGGTATAATTTATTCCAAAGTTATTTCATCAACAGATGCGTTTCATTTTTTTAGATGTCCTATTTTATTTAATGCCAAATTAGGCGGTGATGCGGTGGAAGAATGTGAAAAAAAATTTGGTATAGGTGTAGCAATTGGTCCTGCAATCAATTTTATTCATTGGGGGGTAGAAAATTTTAGTGCTATTGATTTTGTAGTAGCGCCTGAAATAATGATAAACCCCGAACATGATGGTTCTATAATTTTAAAACTAAAAGATTATATTACTTTGGCCGGTAAAAAAACAATTTCTTACACCGATTTGTATCACGTCACTCAAACCTACGATTTCAGGACTGGCGGCGCATTAGTTTTTGGTGTTACCTTGGTTTTTTAGATTAACGCAAAAACAATATACCGATGCTCAAACAATTGAAGTATTTTTGCGTTTGTATTATTATAAATTTTCAATAAAATGAACACTCCAATCAGAGTTGCAATCAATGGTTTCGGTCGCATTGGAAGATTATCTTTACGAACTATCCTGAAAAAATCGAACATTGAAATTGTTGCCATTAACGATTTAACGGACACCAAAACATTAGCTCATTTATTCAAATACGATTCAGCCCAACACCAATTTGATGGCACTGTTCAGCATGATGAAACACATTTGTTCATCAACAGAAAATCAATTTTAATTTTAAAAGAAAAGCAACCTGAATTGTTACCTTGGAAAGATTTGAATATTGATATTGTGTTAGAAAGCACTGGCTTGTTTACTACCAAAGCCGCTGCTGAAAAGCATTTACAAGGAGGTGCTAAAAAAGTAGTTATCTCTGCACCATGCAAAGACGATGTAAAAACAATTGTGTTGGGTGTGAATGATGAATTGTTGCACCCCGATGATGTCATCATTTCCAATGCTTCATGCACTACTAATTGTTTGGCACCCATGGTAAAAATATTGGATGATAATTTTGAATTAGACAAGGGTTTTATGCTCACCGTTCATGCTATGACAGCCGACCAACGACTGGTGGATGCGCCTCACAGCGATTTAAGAAGAGCAAGAGCAGCATCAGTAAATATTATACCAACTACAACTGGTGCAGCTAAAGCGGTAACGGAAGTATTACCGCATTTAAAAGGAAAAATAAATGGCAACAGTATGAGAGTGCCTGTGATAACTGGCTCTATTACTGACTTTACAGCCATTTTGAAAAAGAATACAACTGCTGAAGAAATCAATCAAGCTTTCAAAACAGCTGCTGATGATGCTTACAAAGGCATCATACAATTTACTGATGAACCTTTGGTAAGTAGCGATATTATTGGCAACCCACATAGTTGCATTTTCGATTCCCTCTCTACTATGGTGATGGAAAATAATTTTGTGAAAATTGTGGGTTGGTACGACAATGAATATGGCTACAGCAGCCGCATTGCTGATCTGATTGAAAAAATGAGTGGATAGTTTATGTAAAAGCTATTTCACTTCTTCATAATCAATATACTCATCATCGTGGTTAGTTTTTTTTGATGAGTTTGTTGCTGTAGTATTTTGTTGTTGGGAATATTTTTGTTGTTGCTGATTCACATCATCCATCATTTGCTTTGCTCGTTTGGTAATGGTTGCAGCCGGAATAATCAATTCAAAAATGATTTTATAGGCTAAATAAATTAGCAACAACTCACCAAAAAATCTGAAAATTCCCATGACACTAAATTTCTTGTTTTATTCTTTTCCTTTATCGCCAACAAAGTTATCATCTGGGTTTTTAAACAACACATTAAATGTTGTTAGCGAACCGTAAATTCGGGTGATATACTGTTGCATTTCCACTTTTTCTTCATCGCTCAATTTGGAGTGAGCATTTATTTTTTGTTCCAATACTCTTAGCCTATCTCTAAGCATCACGATTTTGTGAAAAAAAGTTGCAATTGGAATATCCTTTGGCTTCATGGTTTTATCGGCAGGTTGCAAATACATCATTCCCCCAATGTATTTAGGAGCAATGGTTACAATCTCTTGCACATCAGCCCATTTCATCAATAAAGTGCTTAAAATCATTTCAACTGATTCAAACGAAACAGCATCTTTATCGGGTTCAATGGCTTCAATTAATTCTAAGCCATCAAATGTTTTGCTGATTTCTTTTACACCAATATTAAAAAAGGAAATAGTGAAATAATCCAATGAAATTTTCATCAAGATTCCTTCACCAAATTCTGAATGGCGCAAACGGCTGCCAATGCCAATTGATGTGAGCATGAAAAATTAAATTACGTCTAAAGCCTTTGCAGAAAAAACGCCGGCAAATGGAAGAGTAACCCAAAAAAATTGAGGAGCAATAAATAACAAAGCCACAGTGATGCCTACGAATACGATTGAACCTAACCAGTATTTGCCTCTTGAAGTTGTTTGTTCCGACATAAAAATTGATGGTATTTTTTGTTGCACAAATGTAAGCAATAAAAATTAGTACCATCAAAAATTTACTTACCACTTTTTCAACACTGCATTCATGCTATATTTGTGGATTACGATTACATTGGCAACAATTCAACACATATTAAAGCAGTATTGGGGTTATGATAATTTCCGCGAAGGTCAGCAGGAAATCATTGAATCCATTTTGAAAGGTAATGATACATTAGCTTTATTGCCTACAGGGGGTGGAAAGTCAGTTTGTTATCAAGTGCCTGCAATGGCAATGGATGGCGTTTGTGTAGTCATTTCACCACTGATTGCATTGATGAAAGATCAGGTATTGCAATTGCGAAAAAGAAATATTCCATGCGCTGCAATTTTCAGCGGTATGACACAACAAGAGATTCAGAATGTGATGGATAATGCTCACAACGGACGACTAAAATTCATTTACATTTCTCCTGAAAGATTGCAACAACCTTTGTTTCGAGAGCAATTATCACATTTAGCTATTAGTTTTATTGCGGTAGATGAAGCGCATTGCATTTCGCAATGGGGTTATGATTTTCGTCCACCTTATTTACAAATTGCCAACATTCGTGAAGTACACAACACCATTCCTATCATAGCTCTCACAGCCACTGCAACGCCCGAAGTGCAGAAAGATATTTGTGAAAAATTGTTGTTTAAAAATGAACAAATTTTTGCTAGAAGTTTTGTGAGGCACAATTTGATTTATGTTGCTCGGAAAGATGAATCGAAGCAAAATAAATTGGTAGAAGTTTTAAAAAAGATAAATGGCTCTTGTATTGTATACGCTCGAAACAGGCGACTGACAAAGGTTACAGCCGAATGGTTAAATCAAAGCAGAATCAGTGCCGATTTTTATCATGCTGGTTTAACTACTCGTGAAAGAGATAAAAAGCAAGAACGATGGATGAAAAACCAAGTGCAGTGTATGGTTTGTACCAATGCATTTGGGATGGGAATTGATAAACCCGATGTACGATGTGTGGTTCATTTAGATTTACCAGATAGCCCAGAAGCTTATTTTCAGGAAGCTGGCAGAGGCGGCAGAGATGGAAAAAATGCTTTTGTGGTGTTGATTTGGAATGAAGATGATGTGAATAATTTGCAATCGGCTTTAGACAATAATTTTCCTGCTGCCGATGAAATCAAAAGAGTGTATGAAGCTTTGATGCATTCCTTACAAATACCAATTGGTAGCGGATTAGAGCAAGCATTTGATTTTGATTTGAGTGTTTTTTCTGAAAAATTCAATCTGAATTCTTTCACAGTTTTTCAATCATTAAAATTATTACAACAACATAATTTGCTCACTTTAACTGATGGGGTTGTGTTGCCTTCACGAGCCAAAGTGATTGCCAGTAGAGAAGATATTTACCGATTTGAAGTGGAGAATAAAAAGTTAGAACCCGTATTGAAAATGTTGTTACGTTTTCATTCAGGCATTCGTGATACCTATGTGCCTTTGCTCGAAAATAAAATGATAAGTGAGTTACGAATTAATGCTTCACAATTGCATGCGTTAATGATGGAATTGAAGAAATTTAATTTGATTGATTATGCGCCAGCAAAAGATAAACCGCAAATCATTTTACATCAAAACAGAATTAAAGTTGAAAATCTGGAACTCAATTTAAATTATTTGCAAATGCTCAAAACCAAAGCTGCACAACGAACACAGGCTATGATTGGCTATGTGAAAAATGAAACTGAATGCCGAAGTAATTATTTGCTCAACTATTTTGGCGAAGAAAATATGTTGCCTTGTGGCAAATGCGATATTTGTTTAGAACAAAAAAAGAAAAACTATTCAGCCGACACTTTGATGAAAATTTATGGCACTTTAAAAAACGAATTCAGTATCAGACCTTTCACCATCAGCGATGCACAAAATTTATTAAAAGCCTATTCAGCCAAAACTATTTTATACAATTTAGAGTGGCTGCAAAATGAAGAAAAAATAAAAGTGGAGAATGGTTTATTGAAAGTGAAATAAAATCAAAAGTCAACTTCCAGGTTCAATTCGTTCGCCAAATCCTTTAGAACAGGATTACTATTCACCATGGCATTAAACTTCTCCATCGGTGTATAGAGTTTTTTTTCAGTAGGTTTTTCTGGTGCGGTAGTTTTCACTTCTCCCAATTCATATTTCCCTTTCACTTCCTGAACCACTGATTCAACAGGCATTACAGCAATTGGTTTCGGAATTTCGCCACGTAAATTGTTTACATTAAATCCTTTCAAATTAACGCTTGATGTATTCGCAGCAGAACTCCCAGTTGCTTTCGATGCAGTGATTGGAATATTTTTTTCGGGCGTCGCAGAAGTTGAAGTTGGAGTTTTCTGAACAGAATTTGTTGCTTCTATACTAACTGGTTCAGTTTTTTTTTTAAGCTCCAATTCATTGGCAGGAGCTGATTGTAGCGCAACTGGTTGTTGTAAAATTCTGTTTAAATAACATAGTTTTATCAAACACAATTCAACATGTAATCGTTTGTTTTTGCTACTGCGATAATGCATGTCGCAATCATTCAGAATATTCAAAGCACTCAACAAAAATGCAACTGGCGTTTGCATGGCTTGTTGAGCAAATCGTTGTTTCAAACTTTCGGTGGTCTCTAAAAGATTGACTGTGGCTGAATCGCGGCACATCAATAAATTACGAAAATGCTCTGCTAAAGCGTTTAGCACATTGTCACCTTCAAATCCTTTCATCAATATTTGCTGAAAGCTATTCAATACAGTTGCTCTGTCTTCCACCAACATGGCTTCGGTCATTTTAAAATTAAATTCATAATCTAAAATGTTCAGCTGGTCAAGAACTTCATTCACTTGAATATTTCCATTACAAAAGCTTGCCATTTTATCAAACAAGCTCAAAGCATCTCTCATTCCGCCATCAGCTTTTTGAGCAATCAGATGCAAGGCTTCTTCGCTTGCTTCTACTTGCCTGTCGGTGGCTATTTTTCGTAAATAACTCACCATGTCTTCCATCTTGATTCGCTTGAAATCAAATACCTGACAGCGACTTAAAATGGTTGGAATTATCTTTTGTTTTTCA
Source organism: Chitinophagales bacterium (assembly GCA_947449695.1). Lineage (GTDB taxonomy): Bacteria > Bacteroidota > Bacteroidia > Chitinophagales > CAIODY01 > CAIODY01. The sequence continues at coordinate 7,680 of CANFST010000056.1, read as the reverse complement.
GTGGTAGCTAAAATAAAAATAGCGTAGGATGGTGGTTCTTCGAGCGTTTTCAAAAAAGCGTTAAACGCTGCAGAACTCAACATGTGCACCTCATCAATGATATACACTTTGTATTTTGCGCCTTGCGGCGGAATGCGAACTTGCTGCACCAACTCACGAATATCATCCACACCATTGTTGCTGGCGGCATCTAATTCGAAAATATTAAAAGAAGAATTGCTGTTGAATGAAATGCAACTACTGCATTCATTGCAAGGTTCAAAATCGGTAGTAGGATTTAAACAATTTACCACCTTAGCTAATATACGGGCATTAGTAGTTTTGCCCACCCCTCTCGGACCACAAAATAAAAATGCATGCGCCAGTTGGTTGGTACGGAAAGCATTTTTTAAAGTAGTGGTAATATGGCTTTGCCCTACAACGTCTTCAAACTTTGCTGGGCGATACTTACGGGCTGAAACTACAAACGATTCCATATTTTTTTCGTTGAGTAAATTTACACTTATTTGAAAAAAATGTTTTTAGATTTTCTATCGAGGAAATTATTTCAATTGTATTACCCAACCAAATTTATCTGATTCTGCGCCGCATTTAATGGCATCTAATCTTTTTTTGATATGGTTTGAGATGATTCTTTGTTCCATTGGTTTTACTTGCAAAGTTTTTCCTTTGTAGCCAAATGAATCTATTGGAGCTAATGAAGCAGCAGTACCGGTGCCAAAGGCATCATTCAAAATTCCTTTTTCATGCGCCTCAACCAATTCAGCAATATCCACTTTACGCTCTTCAACTATGTGGCCTTCATCTTTTAACAAAGCAATTATGCTTCTTCTTGTAACGCCGTTTAAAATATTTCCATCTAAATCGGGTGTTAAAAATTTATCGCCGATTTGTACAAACACATTCATGCTTCCTATTTCATTAAGGTATCTGAATTCACGGGCATCCATCCATAACACTTGGTCGAAGCCTTGTTGTTTTGCTTCAATCATAGGTAATTGAGTGGCACCATAATTTCCTGCAGCCTTTACATCACCTGTGCCACCAGAACAAGCTCGTACATATTTATCAGCCACTAATATTTTTACGGGTTGCGTATAATATTTACTCACTGGTGACATGATAATTTTAAATTTAAAAACCTCGGTTGGTTTAATTCCAATCAACTCATCAGCACAATACATAAACGGACGAATATACAATGCACTACCCTCATCTTGCGGAATCCAATCTCTATCTAGTTGAACCAATTGCATCAAACCATCCATGAAAATATCATGAGGCACATCGGGCATTGCCAAACGATGAGCTGAATAGTTTAATCGTTTCCAGTTATCCTCAGGGCGAAATAACATGGCGTTGCCGTTAGCATCTTTTACTGCTTTCATACCTTCAAAAATAGATTGACCATAGTGTAAAGCATAAATAGAAGGTGATGTAGAAGTAGGTCCATAAGGCACTATCTCACATTTTTGCCATTTGCCATCATAATAATCAGCTACCAACATATGGTCGGTAAAAGTTTTTCCGAAAGCCAAATTGTTTAAATCAACTTCGCTTAATCTGCTCTTGGTTACTTTAGTTTGGTTTATCGGGTGAGTCATTTTTTAAAATTGAGGCGTAAAGAAAAGATTATTTCAATGAAAAAAAAAATTAAACATTCTTCTCAGTTAGTTCAACTAATTTTAATCCTTATTTTTTACATTTGCCGCTCAATTAAAAAAATCTGAATCTGTGACGCTGATAAAATCTATTTCAGGTATTCGTGGCACCATTGGTGGCAAACCTGCTGAATCGCTCTCTCCTATTGACATTGTGAAATACACTGCTGCATTTGCAACTTTCATTTATGAAAATTGTGGCATAAAGAAAATTGTAGTAGGCAGAGATGCCCGTATGAGTGGCGAAATGGTTGAACATTTAGTTATTGGCACATTAATATCGGTTGGTTTTGATGTGGTTAACTTAGGCTTATCAACCACTCCGACTGTTGAAATGGCAGTGCCTGATGAAAAAGCAGGTGGTGGTATAATTCTAACTGCCAGCCATAACCCGAGAGAATGGAATGCTTTGAAATTACTAAATCATGCTGGCGAATTCATTTCAGAAAAAGACGGACAAAAGGTTTTGAAAATTGCTGAAAAAGAAAAATTTGTTTTTGCTGAAGTAAATGATTTGGGCAAAGTAAGAAACGACAACACCTATATTCAAAAACATATAGATAAAATTTTAGCATTGCCATTGGTAAATAAAGAAGCCATTGCAAAAAAAGAATACAAGGTTATTTTAGATGGCATTAACTCTACCGGCAGTTTTGTCGTTCCACAATTGCTAAAAGCCCTTGGTGTAAAAGAAGTAATGATTCTGAACGAAGAAGCTAATGGTAAATTTGCTCATAATCCTGAACCATTACCTGAAAACTTAGTGGCTATTGCCAACGAAGTAAAATACCGCAAATTCGATTTAGGAATTGTAGTTGACCCTGATGTTGACAGACTTTGTTTTGTAACTGAAGAAGGTCAAATGTTTGGTGAAGAATATACCCTTGTATCTATTGCTGATTATGTGCTGCAACATACAAAAGGCAACACTGTAAGCAACCTTTCATCCACTAATGCCTTGAAAGATATCACCGAAAAACATGGTGGTACACATTATGGCACTGCTGTTGGCGAAGTGAATGTAGTAGCTAAAATGAAAGAAGTAAATGCTGTGATTGGTGGCGAAGGTAATGGCGGTGTTATCTATCCTGAATTGCATTATGGCCGAGATGCTATGGTTGGTATTGCTTTATTTTTAAGTCATCTGGCTTTATCAAACAAAACCACCAAATTGCTTCGCAATATTTATCCTGATTATGTGATTTCGAAAAACAAAATCAAATTAGAAAATGGAGTGGATGTAGATAAAGTTTTAGAAGGCATTGCTACTAAATATAAAAACGAAAAACTTAATCGCATTGATGGACTTAAAATTGATATGTCTGAAGGATGGATTCATCTGCGAAAATCTAATACTGAGCCTATTATAAGAGTTTATGCGGAAAGCCGATATGAAAACATTGCCAACAATATGGCACTGAAAATTATGAAAGATATTCAGGAGTTGATGAATTAATAATTCCTTTTAATAGCATTGAATATCTGGCATAAAAAAGTCCGTTACTGAAACAGGTAGCGGACTTTTTTATTATTCAACTTTCTCAAAAAAGAATTTATTGCTTATCAAAAGTTGTTTGCATAGGCACTCCTTTTACCAAGGTTTGATACACCACACAATATCGTTCGGTCAATTTTGAGAGGGATTGCATTTGTTCATCGGTTGCATCTGTATTAAGAAGAAAAGAAAGACGAATTGCCATAAACCCTACCGGCACTTCTTTCGATACCCCTAATGTTCCTCTGAAATCTAAATCACCTTCGGCTTTTATAGTTCCTCCTTTTATTTCGATACCTATAGCGGTAGCAACCGCTTGCAACGTAACACCTGCACAAGCAACCAAGGCTTCTAACAACATATCGCCGCTGCAAGCTAATAAGCCTGTGCCTCCTGTAGCTGTGTGTAAGCCAGCTTCTACTATTGCCTTACCAGTATTTACACTGCATGAAATTCCTTCGCCTACTTTGCCGTTTGCTTTTAATGTGATAATGGCTGCCTGCGGTTGTTCACGGTATTTTTCTTTTAGTGGTGCCTGTATATTTTTTAATTCTTCTGTATTCATGTTGTTTTATTTTTGTATATTTTTCTTTTTGAATTAACTAATAAAAACATTCCTACTATAGCATGCAATGAACCTGATAGCAACAAGGTGGTGGAAGCATTATCCGGATAATGATTAATACGCAATAAGCCTCCGATTATGATTGTAATGAAACTGGTTACAAAAGCATAAATGATTATTGTTTTTCTCATTTTTATTGCTGTTTGGTTTTAGTTAACAACGAACTGTTTTTATTAATTAACTACAATTATTTTTTTACTGGCTATCATTTCTTTGCCATTGTTTGCCTGTATAATATAGCTGCCAGCTGCTAATTGATTAAGGTCTATATTGAAATTGTTTCTGCCTTTAAATGCCGACAAATGATGAAGACTCATTACATCTTTACCCAGCATATTATATACATGCAAATCATACTCAAAATTTTGGTTAGTTGTAAACTGAATATTCGCATCGTTGATTACAGGGTTGGGATAAACCTTAAAATCTGCTGCATCATTTTTAATATCATCTATGCCCGTTGACTTAACAGCATGGAAATAGCTTGTATATCCTCCACCTCCAAATATAGGAGAAGAACAAAGTGGCCCATGATGACCAGCAGCAAACCATTCAGCTTTTTCCAAATAATAATTATTGATGCCTGATGAAGATGAATCACGAGTATGGATTTTAGTATGGATACGCAATGAATTTAAAACAGTATCCCCATCACCAATGTAAGTTCCCCAACCATCTACAATTACAGTTGTGGTGACTTTTTGATAAGTTAATGTTGAGATGACAATGGTAACATTCACAAAACTATCAGACATGCTATCACCATAGGTAATTGGAAATCGGAGCAGTTCATAAGGCATGGTAACAATACTGCCATTAACTGAAGTACCAGTGTATTGCCATAAAGAAGGGATTGCATCGTAATAATAGTAGCGACCATATTTGAGATACAAACAAATATTAGAATTAGGATAGTTTGCCCCATAAGGAGTGGAAGATGGATTTACATAACGAAAAGTATCAAAGGGAGGAAGAGTACCATTACCACCTAATTTAAAAATTTTATTTGGACCTGTTACATTAGAATGACAACCATAACACCGATTTTCAGTAAACACATCACCTGCTACAGGTGTAATATCAGAGGAAATAAACAATGGTTGTGCTTTTACTTTCAGTTGAAACAAAAAAAGAAAAGCGATTATGAAAGTGTAAATTACTTTTTTCATTTTTATTGTTGTCTGGTTTTTATTTCTTTTTCTTTTTATAAGTCAGCACTGCTATTATTGGCACTATTGTACACGATATGACCACGATGATTAAAGTAAGATTATCCATTTTGTTTTTGTTATATGTTGGTAATTAGTATCTAAATAGGCTCCCAGCTTGTTCTTGTTTGAGGCGTTGGTTTTGTGTTGAGGCAACGAAGATAATTTTATTTTTTCGCTGGAAACGATTTGCCTCTTTCTTCCTCGTTTCCTTTGCTCATTGCTTGGCTATAAACGAAGACGAACTGGACTGCTTTTATTCTTTCACAAACTTAGCCGTATGCACAAAACCTTTTTCATCCGTAGCTTTTATAAAATAGATACCACTTGAAAAATCACTCACTTGTATTTGTATAGCATTTTCTAATCTACTCATCTTCAAATTGTCAAATTTTCTTCCTACCACATCATATACTTCTATTGTTTTTGTTAACGACTGCTGATTGACTATTGTTAATTGATTAGTTGCTGGGTTAGGATAAACAAGCAATTGATTTTGCGACAATGATAAATCATTGCCAATACCTGAAAATACAATGTAATAGCAACTGGTGGTATCAATACAAATACTATCCATTGCAATAACTGCATAAGCCCCAGTTTGAGTTGGAATAAAATAACGATGAGTTTCCCCTGCTATCTGTTGTTTAGTGGCACAATCAATCCACTGATATTTAATGTTGGGTACTGTGCATATCACACTATCACCCGATAAGTAATATGAAGCAAAAGTACTAGGGTAAACATTCAGCGTAAGTTTTATCAATGAATCGCATCCATCATGATTGGTAAGATGAATAAAGTAATAACCTGGTAATGAATAAGCTGTATTATTAAACCAAGCAGCCCGATAACTGCATATATATGCTGTAGTATCTAACTCACTACTGCGGCGCACTGTTAAAGCAACTACAAAAAGTGTATCGCAAGCTGCTGATGCAACAGTATCTATATAATTACCAGCTAAGGCATGATATAGCATAACACCATGAAAATAATAAGGTGTGGCACTACAAATGGTATCAATAGCGGAGCTAACTATGCTGATAGTTAAATGCAAAGTGGTTATACTATCGCAGCCATAATAACTGCTGCAAGTATCATTGTAGTAACCGCTTTGGGTTCTAAACTCCCCATGAAAATAATAACCCGAAGCTGTGCAGGTTTTTATATGAATTGTATCATGTAACCAACAATGCGACCATTTGGCTACATAATAATTACCATTCCATACAGTAGAATCCGTAAAATCGCCTGCAACATAAATATTATTTAAATAATCTACCTCTATGCTTTGAATATTACCATTGGCATTTAGTGCATTTATTCCTTTACCCAACTTACACCATTTATGCCCATCCCATTTGGCTACATAACGCTTGCCGGCAGGACTATAGATAACAGAATCTGTAAAATTCCCAGCCGCATAAATATTACCCATTTTATCCGCAGCTAAACTAGAAATAGGATTATTGGCATTTAAAGCATTTGAACCTGTGCCTAATTCAGCCCAAGTGGTACCATTCCATTTTGCTACATAATAATTTCCGTATGAATTTGTAAAAAGTCCTGTTGCATAAATATTATTATAATTGTCAATAATTAGTCTAAAAATAGTATTATTAGCACTTAAAGCATTGACGCCCGTGCCTAATTCTGACCAAGTATTACCATTCCATTTTGCTACATAACATTTACCTGATGAATTTTTAAATGAACCAGCCGCATAAATATTGCCTAATTTATCAACCCCTAAAATATGTATTATATTTAAAGCTGGGGCATTCAAAGCATTTGCACCTGTGCCTAATTCTGACCAAGTATTACCATTCCATTTTGCTACATAGCATTTGCCTAAATAGCTATTAGCCCCATCCGTAAAATCGCCTGCTGCATAAATGTTCCCACTTGTATCTGAAATAAGAGTAACAATTTCTTCGTTAGCATTTAGCGAATTAATCCCTGAACCTAATTGAGACCAAGCAGCACCATTCCATTTGGCAACTATTTCGTAATTATTGGCTGTATCTTTTAATATACCTGCTGCATAAATATTGTTAAATTTATCACTGCATAATGTATTTGTCCAACCATAAGCTTTTAATGCATTGCTACCAGTACCTAATTTATTCCAAGTGTAACTATTATACTCAATCACACATGCATGAGTGTTATTAACGGGTTTTAAACTATCATCAAACTCACCAGCCACATATAGATTGTTATATGTATCAAATTTTATTGCAGTAATTGAAGCTTTAATATTAGCATAACCTACTTTTGACCAGTTTTGGGCTGTTGCAGAGGTTAATAACAAATAACAAATAACAAGTAATAAATAAATAGATTTCATGGCTTCCTGTTTTATAACTTCGCTCTTGCCTCTCTACCAAAAGTAGAGAGGCAATGAGCAAAGCAAAGTTAATGATTATTGTTTAATAAATTTCAACCCTTGTTGGTGTTCGGAGCAGAGCCGTTGTCGGAGTTTGTCCTCCGACAACTGAAGCATAGCCCAACCTGCTGTTAAATTTGTTGCCCTTGTTTGTTTTCAAAATAGGTTGCATTGTTTTTCATTTTTCATTCTTTCACAAACTTAGCATTTTTTACATTTCCCTTTTCATCAGTGGCTTTGATAAAGTAAATGCCTGCTGCTAAATCACTCACTTGTATTTGTATTTCATTTCCTAATCT
>CANFST010000055.1 GCA_947449695.1 Chitinophagales bacterium | reverse complement strand
ATAGATTTACTTGGGAAGGTCATGCTGACGAAGGAAGTATCTCCAACTTATAACTTAAGACTAACTACTGAAAACTTGCCTTCGGGTATCTATTTCCTCAAAGCCACTGATGAAAAAGGTTTTGTGCATACGGCAAAGTTTGTGAAGGAGTAACAAACAGTTGTTTGTCTTTCCTCCACCCAACTATTATAAGTTCTGCTTAAAGTACTCAGTAATTTTTTGCAACAGATGTATGCGGTCTTTGCCTGTTACATTGTGCAAATGCCCCGGGTAAACGAAGTAATCAATCATTTTATCTTTCTCAACACATTTTTTTATATACATTAATGATTGTTGCCAAACCACCACATCATCGCTGGTGCCATGAATCATTAATAGCTTGCCTCTCAGGTTATCAATATAATTAGTCAACGCCGATTTTTTGTAGCCTTCAGGGTTTTCGGCAGGTGTATCCATATAACGTTCGGTGTACATCACTTCGTAATAACTCCAGTCAATCACAGGTCCACCACAAACACCCACTTTGTATTTGCCCGGTGTTCTTGTCATTAATGAAGTAGTCATAAAGCCGCCATAGCTCCAGCCATGTATGCCCAATCGGGCAGTATCAATAAATTTTAAATGACGTAGATAATCGTTGCCTTTCATCTGGTCAGCAATTTCGCAGGTTCCTAACTGCCTGTGAATACATTTTTCAAAATCAAACCCACGATTGCCGCTGCCCCTGCCATCCACGGTGAATACAATAAATCCTTCCTGCGCTAAATAGTGATACCACAAATCAGCACCATTCAGCCAGCCATTATTAATGAGCTGCACATGCGGACCATTGTAGGTATAAGTGATGCAAGGATATTTTTTAGTACTATCAAAATTGGGTGGTAAAATCATTCTGCAATACAAAACAGTTTTGTTATCAGCTGCGGTGATATTAAATATTCGGGTTTCGCCCAGCTTATAATCTTTCAATGGGTTTTCAGCTAATAAAATATTACTGCGCAATTTACCTCTTCGGTCGTAAATAGCTACTACTCTCGGAATTTGATAACTACCATATACATCTAAATAATCACCTGTATATTCATTCAGGTAAAGTGTATGAATGCCTTTGTCTTTAGTCAATTGCTGTACATCACCAGTGTTAGCATCAACCGAACATATTTGCTGGTCAAGCGGTGAAGTGGTAGTGGCAGTAAAATAAATTTTGTTTTTACCATAAGCTATTCCGCCAACATTTATCACATCCCAATCACCATGTGTTAAAGGGCGAATTAAATTTCCATTAATATCATAAAGGTATAAATGATTATGACCTGTACGTTGGCTTTGCCATATAAACAAAGTGTTGCTGTTGGGTAAAAACTGCATAGGTTCTGTAGGTTCAACCCAATCGTTGTTTTGTTCTTCTAAAATCATTTTCACGAAATCACCAGTGCTGGCATCATATTCATTAAGCCACAAATGGTCAGTAGGCCGATTTAAAACAGCTACAAAAATATTTTTTTCATCATTGCTGAAAGCAATATTGGTGAGGTATTGGTCGGCAGCACCATTTATTTTTAAATAGACTGTTTTTTGTGATGCAGGGTTATAAACTCCAACTTTCACTTCCTGACTTTTCATGCCAGCCATTGGATATTTGATGTTGTGTTCTTTAGCAGGATGCTCATCCAAATCCATCATTGGATAATCAGTTATCATACTTTGATCAATTCTGTAAAATGCTAATAAATTTCCTCTTGGGCTCCAATAAGTACCTTTAGTAATTCCATATTCACTGCGATGGGCACTTTTACCATACACTAACCCTGCATTGCCATCGGTAGCTACAGATTGGACTGTTCCATTATTCATTGCCACATATAAATTGTTATCAATGGTATAGGCAACATGATTGGTGTATTTTGCTACATCCATGTTGTCCGCTTTTTTATCAATAGCAATTCGGGTAGTAATGCTGTCAATCCTATAATCGTATTTCAATAAGGTGTTACCATTTAAAAACAGAAAACCATCAGTAGTTGCTTTTACAATAGTTGGAATTTTTATTAAAGTATCGCTTTTGATTCGTCTTAAAGATTGATTAAGTTTGCTAAGCGACAATAACGTTTGCGAAGGTTTTTTACGCCAATCGTATTTGACTAAATAATCAGTGCCATTTATTTTGCGACTATAAACCAAAGTTGTTCTTCCCTCTATCCATTGTGGCTGATTTATTTTTTCAGGAGCTAAAAGCGTTTTACCTTTCAATACACAATCTTCAATGGTTAATTTTTTAAACTGTGCCGATGCCGAAAAACTAATAAAACATATTCCTAAACAAACAATAACTAAGTGCTTCATGCTATTTGATTTCGCTGCAAGAATACGGAAAAAACTCGATTATTTGAAGCAAGCAATAATGCCCAATAAAACTTTAGCATGGTTAAAATATTCCTAAAGTAGCATGTTTTTTTATCCTGACTTGCAATTAGTTCGAATAAAAAAGGGAAACCAAATTGGCTTCCCTTTTTTATTTTATTGTAAGAAAATTATTTTTTCTTATCGTTTGATTTTTTAGTAACCCCAATTGTACCTGTACCAGTACCCACAGGTGCCGGTTTTGTTTTTGCATCGTCAGTAGGTGGAGGTGGGTTTTGTGCATCAATTGATTTTTGAGTAGGTCCTTTTGTATATGCTGTAGTAGGTAAATTCATTGATTTATCAATGTATTGTTCAGCAGGTTTTTCTAAAGTAGAAGCTTTTTTATAATGTTCTTCATAAAATTTATTTGAACCATTATAATCATCAATATAATAAGCATCGTTGTAGCCCTCAGCTTTTCTTACCACATAACGTTCTTCTTGATCGTTGATTCCATCATAAATAGAACGTGAAGCACCTCCACGATGATGGCTCGATTTAGCAGCACTTGCAGATTCAACATCTTTAGCCATTGTTTTACCTGTTGATGATGAATTTGCTGCATCGCTATTAGCAGTAGTTCCTTTGTTAGATGCATTACTTTCAGCAGAAGTAACGCTTGCAGCAGAACTGCTTGTTGATGAATTTCCATCTGAAGAAGCAGTGGCAGTTTTATTTGTTGTATCGTTCAAACCTGCGTACATACCAGTATCAATACCTGGAGTAGATTCAGCTGTAGTGCTTTGTTTTGAGAATTTATTTTTGCACGATTTGCAAGATGAAATTACAAATGTGCTAGCTACTAATAAATAAAGCAGATAATTGCGCTTTGTCATAATGTGTTTAATAAGTTTTACAAAATTAGTGTATGAAAATTGTTTTAGAACTTAGGACAGAATATTTTTTTACGTTTGTTGTAAACATTCTCCTTGTTTTTTGGACAGTTAATCATATACTGCAATGCTAATTCTGGTCCGCCAAATGAATTAGAAGTGTAGTGTAAGCCTGATACATTGAAGTCGTATGATAAACCAACGCTTATATGATTAAAATCAACCCTAAAATACAACATCATTGCATCAATGCTTGGGTGTGCAACTCGAGTCCCTAAGCCGAAATAGATTGCAGTTTCTTTTCGCCCATCATCATCAATCAAAACCTTATTCATTATGCTGATTTGCAACTCACGGGCTTTTAATTGATTGATATATAAAACAGTTGGAATAAGTGTATAAGCATCTGATACTTGAATATACGCATTGGTATGTAACTGAATTTTTTTACCAAAGTTATCTGTTAATTTTACAAATGTTTCATTAATACTGTTTATGTGATATGCTGATAAACCAACGTTGTAACTCAACCAACTTAGTGGTTGATGAAACATAAAAGTACCTACACCGAAATCCATGAACGAAATACCACCTGAGGAAATGTTTTTCAGATCAGACATATCAGTTAATGTAACATCAGCAATATTGATCTTTTTACTCCAATTGCCAACATGAAAGGCTGCAGCAACAGTTAGTGGTTTCTTTTTGTTTAAAATTTTACAATAGCCAAAGTTGAAACCAATCATTTGAGTTCCATAATTTACGTCACCAGCTTTATCTGAAAAAAAGTCCATACCCATTCCAAAGAAATTACCATTCATTTGTTGCTTTAAAATGGGCATATCAGCTGAAAACGCAATTGTTTGAAAAGCTGAGGCGCCCATCATACTTCCCCATTGGTTACGATAATTTGCGTTCATTCTAAAACAACCATTAAACTGCCCGACCAAAGCTGGATTAACCTGCATAGGTGATAAATAATGTTGGGTAAAATGTAAATCTTGCGCATTGGTTTTTATCAACTGAACTAATAACAAACCAATAATGAACAATATTTTTTTTGAGTATTTCATGTGATCAAAGAAATAGTTTTTTTAACGAATTAAAGTTACATTGCCATTAATAAATTTATACTGATTATCTCCTAAATCGCGATAACCAATAATATAAACATATACTCCTGAGTTCTGCGGCACATCTCGATAAGTACCATCCCAGCCTTCTAAATAATCTGATGATTTGAATACCATTTCACCCCAACGATTAAATATTTTTATGCTATATTCATTAATTGGCAAATTATCTTTTGAAACAATTTTGAAAAAATCATTTTTGGAATTACCATCAGGTGTAAATGTATTAGGTGCAGTGATGTAAACATTTTTATACTTCAAACATATGGTGACCGAATCGGGCGATGGACAATTTGATGTATCTCGAACAATATAAGTAGTTTGATTGAGTGGTGTTGCCAATACTGTATCGCCTGTTGGTGAGCTTAAAGATAAAGTTGGACTCCAGGTAATAGTACCATTGCCGTGTGCCATTAACATGGTGCTAAAACCAGCATAAATACAAGTATCCCTTGATAATATATGTGGTGATGGTAAAACAACAATCGGCTTAATCAAAGTATCGGATCCATAAGTGTTGTAAGCAATTAACTTTATTTGATATGTACCAGCTTTGTTATAGCAAATGTTTGATGGATTAAATGCTTTTGAAATGGCAGGAGTTGCACCAGTAAAAAACCAACGAATAGAATCAAAAGGACCTTCAAGGCTATTGTTAGTCATATAAGTACAAGTCCCTTCACAAATACTTCCCCATGAATCAAACAGCGCTACTGGAGGCAAACAACGCAAAACCACAATGTTTTTTTGATAGGTGGAAGATCCATAAGCATTGGTAACAGTTATCTTAGCAATTGTAGCAATACCAGCAGAGTTGAAATAAATTATTGGGTTATTTATATTTGCATAAGTTGAACTTGTATTGGTAAAAAGCCATGTAACTACATAAGGACCATTTGAAGAAGAATCAGTAAACTGAATAGGCATATTCATACATACTGTATCTGAAAGAGTTGTAAAATGCGCAATTGGCGGACTGCAATTAATAACAGTGATAGTTTGAGTAAATGGCTGACTTGCACCGCAACTGTTATAGGCTGTTAAGGTTACAGTATATGTACCAGCAGTTGGGAAAGAATCTACAGGGTTTTGTAAGTTGCTAGTATGACCATCACCAAAATCCCAATGCCAAGCAGTTACATTACCACTACTGCCATCTGTGTAATGTATTGCTGTATTTTTACATGGGGATCCAGTAAGCCCAGTTAAGAATGCTGCTGTCGGTGGCGTATTTACAGTAATAATTTTATTAGCTTGATTTGTACCACAGGAATTGCCCACAGTTAAAGTTACAGTTGTTCCAGCAATATTTGAGAATGTATCTCTTATGCTTCCTGATGAAGAAGATGATGATGGTTTACCATTACCAAAATTCCAGAACCAACTGGTAATTAAGCCTATACTGCTGCTTGAACTAAATGTAATAGATGAATCTTTACAAATAGAAGAAGGTGTTGAAGTAATTTGAGCTACTGGCACCCCAGGTTTAATATAAATATTTTTAGTAGCTGTTAATAAACTGCTTCCAAAACTATTTGATGATGACAAAGTAACTACTACCATTTGTACACTCGAAGTTGAATTAGAAAAAAATACAGTAGGATTTTGTGAAGCTGCTGTCGGTGGAGTTGCTGTGACATTTACATTAGCTGTTGAGTTAAAATTCCATGACCAAGCTGTTGGACTATTTGTGCTTGAATCAACAAAGTGAACTCCAATCCCAGCACAAAAAGAATCGGGAGTTGCAGTAACAGTTGAAATTCCAAAATTAGCCACTGGCGCTTGTGCTAAAGCAACTGCAGTAAATGCAGTTATAAAAAAAATAAGAAAAGGTAAGGTTTTTCTCAGCATAAATTTAATAGTTCAATTATCAATGCAATAGTAAGGTTTTATGCTTTTGTAGCATAATTGGTCAAAATTAAGCACTTTCGACTGCTTTATCAATTATTTTTTTAACAACATTTTTGGAATTGTAGCATAAGGCATTTTTTTAGAAAAAATCGCATTTATTTCATTATTACTAAAACAAATTGAGTAATTAAATTTAATTATTTTGAAATTAGTTTAAAGAATAAAAAGAGTGAATTGAATTTAAAAAATCTATCTACTTTCGTCTTTCAATTTTACAACATGAAATATTTACCAATCGACAATAAATTATTTATTGAAAACAGAAAACGATTTACTTCAAAATTAAAACCAAACAGTCTGGCAATTTTCAATGCTAATGATATGATGCCAAGAAATGCTGATGCTATGCATTTGTGGAGACAGAATAGTGATTTGTTTTACTTAACAGGAATTGACCAAGAAGAAACCATTTTGATTTTATTTCCTGATTGTGAAATTGATAAACGCAAAGAAATTTTGTTCATCAAAAAAACAAATGAAGAAATTGCAACCTGGGAAGGACATAAATACACCATTGAAGAAGCCCGAGCAGCTAGCGGCATTCAAGATATTTTTTGGTTAGATGCCATGCCAGTGATTTTAAACTTGTTGATGCGTCATGCTGAACATGTTTATATAAACACCAACGAAAACGACCGGTATTATCACGAAGTACCTTATCGCGATTTACGATTTGCACATGAGTTAATGAGGAATTATCCTGTACACAGCTACCAACGCAGTGCGCCACTGATGGCAAAATTGAGAGAAATAAAATCTGCAACTGAAATTGAGTTGACTGATAATGCAATTCAAATAGCTAAACAAGCATTCTTCAGAATGGCAAAAAAAGTAAAACCAGGTGTTTGGGAATATGAATTAGAAGCCGAAATGATTTATGAATACATCTCAAGCAGAGCCACTGGTCATGCTTTTGAACCAATAATTGCAAGCGGAAAAAATAGTTGTGTGTTGCATTATACCAAAAACAACGAACAATTAAAAGATGGGGATGTGATTTTATTAGATTTTGGTGCTGAATACGGGATGTACAATTCTGATATAACAAGGGTTTTGCCTGTGAATGGGAAATTTAATACAAGACAATTGGAAGTTTATAATGCTGTTTTAACCATTCAACGTGAGGCGAAAAAAATGTTGATAGCTGGCAATGAGCGTCAACCTTATGAAAAAGAAGTAGGGAAAATTGCAACTGAAGAATTAATTAAATTAGGTCTGTTAAAAAAAGAAGATGTTTTGAAACAAAGCGCTGATGCGCCTTTATACAAAAAATATTTCATGCATGGCACTTCACATTTTTTAGGAATTGATGTTCACGACATTGGAAATTACTACGGCAACAAATTTGCCCCAGGAATGATATTAACTTGCGAACCGGGTATTTATATTAAGGAAGAGGGTATAGGCATTCGTTTAGAAAACGACATCTTAATTACTGAAAATAGTAACATTGATTTGATGGAAAAAGCCGGAATACCTATCGAAGCCACTGAGGTTGAAGCTTTAATGAAGTAAAATTAAGGCTTTATTTTATTGAATCCCATAAAAAATCAACTCTTCAATTCATTAATTGTTTGCATCGGATTTGCTGAAGAAAATACTGCATTGCCTGCTACCAGAGCATTTGCACCCGCCGTGATGATTTTTTTGTAGTTAGTTAAATCAACACCACCATCTACTTCAATGATGGCTGAAGATTTTTTTTGTTCGATAAGTTGTTTGCATTCAGTAATTTTCGAGTAGGTATTTTCAATAAATTTTTGTCCGCCAAAACCTGGATTAACGCTCATGATTAAAACCAAATCAACATCAGAGATTATTTCACTTAAATTATTTACAGGTGTATGTGGATTTAAAGCCACACCAGCTTTCATACCTGCTTTTTTAATGGCTTGAATCGTACGATGCAAATGAATGCTGTTTTCAAAATGCACAGTTAATCCATCAGCACCAGCAACTTTAAATTCATCAATAAAATTATCGTATTGATGAATCATCAAATGCACATCCAAATATTTCTTGGTAGCTTTTCTTACTGCTTTCAAAACAGGAAAACCAAAACTGATATTTGGCACAAATACACCATCCATCACATCAACATGAATCCATGCAGCTTGGCTTTGATTTAGCATTTCTACATCTTTTTCCAGATTTAAAAAATTGGCAGAAAGCAACGAAGGAGCAATAATGGTGGACATTTGAAAAATATATTTTCGGCGAAGTTAATGCTTTTAAAAAGATGAAAAAATCAAATTAAAAAACTCAATGAAAGTGAATTGGTGGCACTTGGCAAATAATACCATGCATGGCTATATCCAAAGTCAAATCGTTTGGTAGTGATGTGAAAGCCACAACTGAAGCCAATCATACCATTTCTTGCAGTAGTTTTTAATTCTTGTCGGCGCAAATTATTATAGCCCAATTGCACGGTGAGATGTTTACCTAAATACAATTCACCACCAATTATAAAATGTCGGAAAATTTTATCGCCAATATATTTTTTACCAACAGTTGAAACAGTATCCTGACCAAATAAATTGGTAGATACGTTATCTGCAGGATTATTGTAGCGAATATTAAACTGTTGCAAATGATGAGCGGTGATATGAAATGCTAAAGGAAGATGCGGCAATCGTTTTGAAACACTAAATCTAACATCTGTAGGGATATAATCTAACGCAGGTTCTTCATAATATTGCCTTGGATAAAATGGTTTGAGTTGTGCACCTACATTCACAATTTGAAAAGTCATTACAACTTTTTTTGCCGTGTCTTTATAGGAAACACTTAAATCAGCAGCCACAGCTGTAGAATACAAACCATCGTAATAAGCATAAATAAATTTTGCATTGGCACCATAACTGAATAGTTTATTCAAACTACGCCCAAAACCTGCTTGCAGCGCCATTTCCTGCGCTCCAAAATGTCCTTCATTAGCGCCAGTTTCATCAGTGCGTTTAAAATTACCGTAATTTAAATATTGAATGTTGCCCACAAAAGTAGTTTGCCAGGGCTCATAATATTTGGCATAAGCAGTTTGCCCATGCAAAATTCCTGCAAACATAATTTCCTGGTTCACAGTAAAATTCCGGTCGTAATTTTTGTCTAATAATGATGGAGTTGCCACAGCCAAACTTAAATCTTGATTAGTGAAAGCAGGCATTAAACCACCCATGGCTATTGCTCTTGTGCTAACAGGCATTCTCAAAAATTCAAAAGCATTTTGTGCGCCAATCTGTGCTTTTGTAAGTTGAACTATTGCCAATAAAAAAATGCTTAGAAATGTTTTTTTCATTGCTGAATGTTGCACAAAATAAAAAGGAATAACGAAATGAAAAACGAATTATTGTCCCATGTTTTTTAAATTTAATCTCTCCAAATAAATCGGAACAATAATATCCCTAATGCAAACATTAAGACATCAATTGAACTTAATAAAACAATATCGGAATAAAATATAACCGATGAATTGGCGGTGATTGTTTTAACTGAAAAATTAATTAAAACTGAAAGTAAAGGTATGATGATGGGCATACTTAAAATAGCTGATAATGAAGCATTTTTACTTGCCTTTGCAGAAATAGAAGACATTATAGAAAACATAAATACAAACGAAAACACACCTAATAAAACACTGCACAAAAACATTGAAATATTTTGCACCGGAAAACCTAAAAAAACTACAAACAAAATAAAATTAAACAAAGTGATAGTAGTCAACAAACCAAAATTATAAATAAACTTTGCTAATAATAATTGAGTAGGAGAAAACAAAGTATAATAATAATTCCATCGTAAAGTTGATTCCTGCAAGAAACTTTTTGCCATAGCGTTTAAAGCTGCAAACAAGGTTATTATCCAGAACAAGCTTACCCAGGTAATTGCCTCTACTTGTTTGAAAGAATAAAAGATTAAAAAAACGGTGAGTAGCGAATATAAAAAAACCCCATAAAAGGCTGACCGATTGCGAATATCAGTTTGCCATTCTTTTTTTAATAAAGTAAATATTTTAGCTGAATCAGAAGAAGTTGAAATTCGCAAAACGGTATAATTTATTTCAAATTAATTTTTTTTGCCAACCCAAACCAACCTGCCAAAGTGAAAAGTATCAGAGGGTAAATATTCAATCACTTTAACGCTATCAGGTGTAAAATAGGCTGTCGCATTCGATTTGTTAGTAAAACCATCTTTGTCGGCGTCGCAATAATAAACCCCATCCAACCGAATTGTGATTTGATTGCTTTTGCCGTTTTTTATCAACTCAATATTTACAGAGGTATTGATTACACTATCTCTAACGTATGAGTAAGCCTGACCAGTAACATAGTTAGTAACACGTATTTCATGACGTTCGCTGCCTGCATAACCAGCTATAAAGCTATCACGCCAATCCTTTTTTTTACATGAAACAATGGTCATTGTAATAGCTATTACCAAAATTATAGTTGAAAAAAAAAAGTTTCGATTCATGCTTATCTAAAAAAATTATCTCGGCGAAGATAATACACCAACATTGTTTTTGCTGTATTATTTTTTTGATAGGTAGCTTTTAATATATGAAGAAAAAAAAGAGCGTTAGAATTAACTAAACGCTCTTTTTAATAAGTTTTAAAATAAAAAATTATTCTTTTACAAATTTAGCATTGCTCACTTTGCCATTCACATCAGTGGTTTTAATAAAATAAATCCCTGAAGGCAAGTTATTAATATTAATCACTAAATGAGTTGATGAAGAAGTTTGAGGTTGTAATACTATTTCACCTATCACATTGGTAATAATAATGTTCTTAAAGTATTCATTATATGGTTGACTAATAGTCAAATTAGCTTTGGCAGGATTAGGATAAATATTTAAGCCTGATTGATTAGCATCTAAAGATACTATGCCGCTTGCATCGTTATCAATAATGCTGATAGCAATTGAATCAAAAGCAGCGATGCTGCAATTATAAGTATGACCAATATGCACATTTAAAGTTTCAGTTGGCTCTGGAATGGCATCATCAATAATGTGAATTTTAACTGTGTCATTCAATTTGCCAGGTGCTAATATCATAGGATTAGCTGATAAGATGGTATAATCTACACCTGTTGTAGTGGTGCCAGAAGTAGTAATATAAATTTTTACCGTATCATTATAAACTACGCTTAAATGCAGCGGTAATAAAATATTACCAATATTTTCTGAATCACTAATCATTGCAGTGGAGTTCCATTGTACACTTGGTGGTGGCGGACCAAAATTTAAAGAATCCAAATACAATACTGACCCTAAATGTGTTCCATAAACCCCTGCAGATAATGCATAAAATTGAAAAGTATCAGGTACACCACTTATAGTATAATTAATTGGTAGCGAAAAATGTTGATAAGATGAGTGTGTTGTTGTATCCATCCAACTGGCTGAACCCAAAGTATCACGTTTTCCTAAAGATTTATTCCATTTAGTGAAAATAATATGCATGGTTGCAGTGTCATGTCCTTTGGTTGTATCCTTTAACCAACCATTAAAATAATTCGGACGATAGTTGATGCGCTTGCCACCTACTACTGGAGAACCTGTTGGAGGTGATGTAGTAAAATAAGAAGTGTTATAAGTGCCATTAGTAATTATGCCTGGCACATTACGGTTGAGCAAAGCTACATTTACAGTAACTAATTTTGCTGCCCAATTTCCGTGAAAAGCATCGCTTGTTTTTAATACATTAGGTGTAGCAAAAGCGGAAGCCAATGTGGCGTTAAGCGTATTAAGAGAATCAGGGGTTTCGTAATTGGCTATATGTGTCCAATTTTCAAAATCACCATTAATAACGATTTGAGCTTCAACATTAAATGCAATAGCTGATAACAAAGCAATAAAAACGAAGGTGATATTTTTTCTCATGGTTAATTAAATTGAATACTTTTGAAAAATTATTTAGGACAAAACTAATAAAAAAACTGCAACGTGAAAATTATCGGTATTATTCCAGCTCGATATGGCAGCACACGATTTTTGGGTAAACCATTGGTAATGATAAATGGTAAAACCATGATTCAAAGAGTATATGAACAAGCCACTAAAGCCCTTTTATTATCGGAAGTAATTGTAGCTACGGATGATGAAAGAATTATGAATCATGTTCAATCGTGGGGAGGCAAAGTAATGCTCACATCGCTTAATCATCCATCGGGTACTGACAGATGCAATGAAATTGCTCAGCAAATAAATGCTGATGCTTACATCAACATTCAAGGCGATGAGCCTTTTATTCATCCTGAACAAATTGATTTACTGGCTTCTTTATTACAAAGCATCAACCATCCTAAAGCTATTGCCACTTTAATAAAAAAAGAAAATGCTGATTCTATTTTGGATAATCCGAATATAATTAAAGTAGTTGTAAACCAACAAAAAAAAGCGTTGTATTTTTCTAGAGCACCTATTCCTTATCTGCGGAATAAAAATTTCAAACCTAATTATTATAAACATATTGGCATGTATGGTTATACAAAAGCAGCTCTGCAAGCTATCTCTCAGTTATCTATGAGCCAATTAGAACAAACAGAACAATTAGAACAATTGCGTTGGCTCGAAAACGGATTCGATATTTTTGTAGAAGTAACAAGCCTAGAAAGTCATTCAGTAGATGTACCGGAAGATTTAAAAAGATTTGAAAACAAAAATTAATCCTTTTTCAAATAATCATTCAGTAAACAATCCACCGCCATTTTATAACCAGCAATTCCTAAACCTACAATTGCTCCTTGGCATTTTTCACTAACAAGGTCTTTATGGCGATAATCTTCTCTATTATAAATATTAGAGATGTGAACACTTATTACTGGGATTTTTATGCTTGCCACTGCATCAGCAATAGGAATTGAAGTATGAGAAAATCCGCCAGCATTGATGACTACACCATTTTCATTCTTATTAGCTTGATGCAGGAATTCAATTATTTCTGATTCGGAATTTGATTGAAAAAAAGAAAATTGCACTTCAGAAAATTGTTTCTCCAGTTGTTGATGCAATTCATCTAATGAAATATTCCCGTACATAGCTGGCTCACGAGTGCCTAACAAATTTAGGTTTGCACCTTGAATGATGGCGATTTTGTTTTTCATTGCAGCAAATTTAATTGATTAAAATACTATTGCCAATAAAATAACCGCTTCATTTAGTTAGCTTTGTGTTTCCAAACAATTTATCATGATTAAAAAAATACTACCACTCTGTGCTTTCGTTTTTATGAGTTCAACAATAATGGCGCAAATCACCATTCAAAATAATGATGTGCAAACAGGAGGGAATATTTATGAATTGTCTAGTCAAAAAAATAATATAGCCTCTATTGATCCAACTCCAACCGATACCAATTATTATTGGGATTATTCATTTTTAACTAATGATGCTACCATTGAAGATACTTTTTTAGTCTCATCAAAAGTGCCTCTTGCTTATAATCTTTACTTTTTTGGTTTTAATACAGCACAAAACGCAGCCGATTTGAATCTTGGGATATTAAGCATAACTAAAATTTGCAACATCTATAAAAATGCTTCTACCAAATATGATTTTTGGGGATATGGTGGTCAGGTAAGTGGAGTGCCTGCTCCGTTCTATTGCAATCCGCATGATGTTATTTACAATTTCCCTATGCATTACAACAATCATGATTCGTGCGATTCAAAAACTACAGCAAGTGTTCCTGGTTTGTTTAGTTATTCTCAATATCGTCATCGTGTTAATTATGTTGATGGTTGGGGAAAATTAAGAACTCCAAAAGGAATTTTCAATTGTCTCCGCCTTAAATCAATTGTGAATGATATGGATTCATTTAAAGTGGATACTTCATTAACGCATTTACCATTCGCCTTAAGTTTTGGTATTCCTGCACATTCAGTTGAATACAAATGGTTAGTCAATGGTCAAGGCGATCCTATGTTGCAAATCAATCAAACTAATGCTTTTACAGGAACCACAACTAGTTTGGTACGTTGGCAAAATGATTCAACTTATATTCCTGTCCAAACTGGAATAAGCAATATTTCGAATGATAATCAATCAGCAACTGTTTATCCGAACCCATCAAATTTATTTTGTTCGGTTTTCAGGGCGGAAGAATGGACAAAAGCCTCAATAAAAGTTTATGATATTCTTGGCAAAATGATTTATAACCAAATTATACAAAACACACCAGTTGCTTATTTGCCTACTTATAATTGGGCAAATGGTATTTATTGCATTCATATAGAATCAGCTAGTCAAAACGAGAATTTAAAATTGGTTGTACAGCATTAATATTTGTGAAAAAGTTTATTAACAAGCATTTGTAATTTTTTTAAAAAAAAGATTAGATAAGTGGCTACTTTCACCGCCTCAAATTTTTAAAAATGAACAAAAAAATCTTTTCTTTAATTATGTCGGCAACTATTGCAACATCCTCATTCGCAGGCAACAACCCGAATGATGTTAAAAAAGAAGCAGGCAGAACTTCTTTCTTTGAAAAATCAGGCTTAGATAATAGCATTAGCCCTGCTGACGATTTCTTTAGCTATGCAAACGGAGGATGGTTGAAAACTGTTAAAATTCCTGATGACCAAAAAGGTTGGGGAAGTTTTATGATTGTAAAAGAAAACAATGTAAATAATTTACACAGTTTAGTAGCTGAATTAGCTGCTAAAAACAATTTACCAAAAGGTTCATTAGAACAAAAAGTTGGTGATTATTTTGCCAGCGGCATGGATACTTTAGCTATTGAAAAAGCTGGTGTTTCACCTATCAAACCAGGGTTGGCAAAAATTGAAAAAATCAAATCAGTAGATGAAATGATTGATTACGCCACTTTAGAAATGAAAAATGGCGGAGGTGCATTTTTCGGATTTTATGTGGGTGCTGATGAAAAAAATAGCAACAGTAATATTGCAAATTTGACTCAAGCAGAAACAAGCTTGCCTGAAAAAAGCTACTACACCGATAGCGACGACAGAGCTAAGCATATTCGTGAAGAATTTTTGAAGTATGCAACAACATTATTCACTTTGGCTGGCGATGATAAATCAACTGCTGAAAAAAATGCTCAAACTATTTTAGATGTTGAAACCAAAATAGCTGCATCACACCGCAGCAAAGTGGAATTGAGAGACCCTCAAAAAAATTACAACATGTTTGTTGTAAAAGAATTAGGAACAAAAATTTCTGATAAAATAAACTGGGTAAAAGTTTTCAGCAACATTGGTGTAAAGATTGATTCCATCAATATTGGTCAGCCTGATTATTATAAAGCTTTGGGAAATTTGTTAACGGAAGTTTCATTAGCTGATTGGAAAACAAAATTAAAATTCAATTACATCAGTGGTCATGCAGGCACATTAAGCAAGGCTTTCCGCGATGCACAATTTAATTTTTATTCAAAAACTTTAAACGGACAAAAAGTTGAACAACCACGTTGGAAGCAAATAACAAACAGTGTCGATGGCAACTTAGGTGAATTAGCAGGTCAGCTTTATGTGAAAAAATATTTTACCGATAATGCTAAGAAACGTATGGATGAATTAGTGAGCAATATTATTGCTGCTTACAAAATCCGCTTACAAAAATTAGATTGGATGAGCGATGCCACTAAAGCAAAAGCTGAAGAAAAATTAGCAGCCATCATGCGTAAAATTGGTTATCCAACCAAATGGAAAAACTATGATGATGTTACAATAGACAGAAATAATTATTTCGCTAATCATGAAAGTATTGGCAAACATGAGTTTAATGAAATGATAAAAAAATTAGGCAAGCCAGTTGATAAAACTGAATGGGGAATGACTCCACCAACTGTGAATGCTTATTACAATCCATCTTACAACGAAATCGTTTTCCCTGCTGGCATTTTGCAATTCCCATTCTTTGATGAAAAAGCTGATGATGCTATTAACTATGGTGGTATTGGAATGGTTATTGGGCATGAAATCACACATGGTTTCGATGACCAAGGTTGTCAATATGATGCACAAGGCAATATGAAAAATTGGTGGACGAAAGAAGATGCTGAAAAATTTGCAGCCAAAACAAAAGGCTTGGTTGATCAATATTCTGCTTGCACAATTTTAGATGGTTTGCATGTGAATGGTGAATTAACATTAGGTGAAAACATTGCCGATTTTGGTGGTATTGCTATTGCATACGATGCCTACAAAATGACTAAACAAGGACAAGGCAACGAAAAAATTGATGGCTTCACTGGCGACCAACGTTTCTTCTTAGGCTTTGCACAAGTTTGGAGAGTGATCAAACGTGATGAGTTGATGCGTATGAGTATCAAAACTGACCCACACTCTCCTGCTATGTATCGTGTGAATGTGCCATTGATGAATTTTGACCCTTTCTACAAAGCATTTGATGTGAAAGAAGGAAATAAAATGTTCCGCTCAACTGACCAAAGAGCAAGAGTTTGGTAAGCTGAAAATATTTCATAAAAAAGCCGCTTTGAATAAATATTTCAAGGCGGCTTTTTTTATTGTATTAGGAAAACCAAAACTTTAATTTGAAGGGTTGATAATAACGTAATCTGTATTTATTTGATTTCTTTTGAACTCATTTATTGATTTTTTTGCTTACAAAACATTAGACCTTAAGAATTTGCAAGAATTATTGCTTAACGAATTTCGCATTAATTATTTTCCCGTTTGATTCAGCGGCTTTGATAAAATAAATACCTAATGGTAAGTTACTAATATCAATTTGCAAACTTGAATTGTTAGAAATATTATGATTCGACAAAATCTGACCTAATGTGTTTTGTATTTCAATGTTTTCAATATTCGACTCGAAATTTTTAATTGTGATTTCAGTTGTAGCAGGATTAGGATAAATAATTAACTTATCAATAATACTTAAATTTAATTCATTCATTCCTGTATTAATAATCGTGGTATAGCAACTGCTGGTATCGCAGCAGGTACCAATACAGGCAGCTACTTTATAAATACCAGTCTGAGTAGGAATAAAAACTTTATTTGTTGCACCTGCAATAGGCTGATTATTTACGCAATTCAACCATTGATAACTTGCGCCACTGTTAGTGCAAATAACACTGTCGCCACTCACATAATAAGAAGTCATAATACCACCTACACTTAATACTAAAGTAATAATTGAATCACACCCTGCATGATTGGGTATAGTATCGTGATAGGTGCCTGCGTTGGTTAAATGTTTGCCAAAAAAATTGTACGACATGCCATTGCAAATGCTCTTATGAGATGTAGATGAAGTTGGTGTACAAAAAGACTGAGAAAACTTGGCTACATAATTATTGCTGCTGGCATTAGTAAATAACCCACCTGCATAAATATTACCTGCCACATCAGAACAAAGCGCTGAAATATCATCATTGGCTGCTAACGAATTTACGCCACCCAATTCAACCCAGCTGCTGCCATTGCATTTAGCGACATAACTATTAGATGACCCATTTTTAAAATGCCCTGCTGCATAAATATTACCCACTACATCAGCATATATAGCATTGATAGCTCCGTTGGCTGCTAACGAATTTGCGCCGCCCAATTCAGCCCAACTTGCACCACTATAACGAGCTACATATTGACTACTACTGCCATTGGTAAATGATCCGCCTGTATAAATATTACCTGATAAATCTGCAAATACAACATTGATTGCGCTGTTTGCTGCTAACGAATTTGCGCCACCCAATTCACTCCAAGATGTACCATTATATTTTGCTACATATTCGCTGAAACTGCTATTGGTAAAAAATCCACCAGCATAAATATTATTAGATGCATCTACACAAATTGAGTAAATAATATCATTTGCCGACAAGGCATTAACACCGCCCAATTCACTCCAAGATGTACCATTATATTTTGCTACATATTCAAATCCGCTTGCATTTAAAAAACTACCTGCTGCATAAATGTTGCCTGCTTGATCAGCGCAAATTGAATTGATTGTACTCCCTGCCGCTAAAGCACCTAAACCACCTAATTCGCTCCACGATGCGCCATTGTATTTTGCAACATAAAATGTTGAATTTGCATTAGTAAACCAACCTGCTGCATAAACATTACCAGCCAAATCAACACATATGGAACTGATTTGACCATTTGCTGCTAATGCATTTAATCCACCTAATTCACTCCAGGTACCGCCATTCCATTTAGCAACATAGTAGTTGCCGCTCGAATTAGTAAAGTTGCCACCTGCATAAATATTACCTGTAACATCTCTGCAGATTGCATTGACACTGCCATTGGCCGCCAAGGCATTTAATCCACCTAATTCGCTCCAGGTTTGAGCCGATAAAGTATTTGAAAAAAATGAAAAAAATCCAACTAAAAATAATGAAATAGAATGCCTCATCTTTTAATTTATAATTACCCAAATGTAAGGTAAAGTATAATTTTACGCAAATTGTTTTTGAAACAAAAAAACAGAATGACTTTAGTCATGGGGTGAATTGAAAAGAAAATATTTACTTTGCCTGCAAAAAAAATCAGGATGGATGATTTGATAAAAGATATCAACGAAAAATATAACGCACTAGGGCACGACCCAAATGTATTTTTAAAAGGATTGCTTTTGAGCAAACCATTAAACTATTGGGATTATATTCAATTAGATACCCTGATGAGTTTACAAAAACCTAAAACTGATTTTAAAGATGAATACATTTTTATAGTTTATCATCAAATCACTGAGTTGCTGCTGGCATTGGTTAGCCACGAGCTAAAGCAAGTGATTGAAGCAACTGCTATTGACCAGGGTATGATTGCCGAAAAAGTGGGTAGAATTAACAGATATATGCAGGTGATGGATAGTTCATTTGGTGTGATGTTCAGGGGAATGAACTGGGATGATTATAATACTTTCCGAATCGCATTAGCACCTGCCAGTGGCTTTCAGGCTGTGTCGTTCAGATTGATTGAATTGATGTGTACCGATTTGATAAATTTGGTAAAACCCGATTTAAGAGCCAGTCATACTACCTTTAATGCAACCGAAATGCTGAAAGATGTTTATTGGCAAGATGCAGGCATGGATAGGAAAACAGGCAAAAAAAGTTTGATGTTGCGTCAGTTTGAAGAAAAATATTTAGCTCAGATAGTTGCACAAGCCGAAACCATGCAAGGAAAAAATCTGCAATGCATTGTGCAAAATATTACGGATTTAACTGATGAACTAAAACATGAATTGCGAAAAATGGATTACATTTTCAATGTACAATGGCCGCTTTCACACTTGCGAACTGCTGAACATTATCTAATTTCTAAAGGACAAAAAATAAATAGCACGGGCATGAGCGATTGGCAGAAATACCTCCACCCCAATTACCAACGCCGTGTGTTTTTTCCTGCATTATGGAATGCTGACGAATTGAATGACTGGGGCAATTTTGAAATTGTGTAATTCAATTTTAACCAGTTAGTCCTTCACAAACTTTGCCGTATGCACAAAACCTTTTTCATCAGTGGCTTTGAGGAAATAGATACCCGAAGGCAAGTTTTCAGTAGTTAGTCTTAAGTTATAAGTTGGAGATACTTCCTTCGTCAGCATGACCTTCCCAAGTAAATCTAT
>CANFST010000054.1 GCA_947449695.1 Chitinophagales bacterium | reverse complement strand
CATAGTGCGAACTAATTCGGGCATTACTTTTTCAACCTCTTCGGCTATTAAACCATATTGATTGCCACTTGGCAGGTTCATAGCTTTTTGTTGGTCAGCTTTGAAGGTGTAGGTAGATGGGCGCAATTGATGAATAATTTCGTGGCTTTGGGCTACTGATATTTGTTTTACATTTTCTTTCAATCTGCCATCACTGGCTTGATACCAACCGCAGGTGGTGCCTACATAACCATTGAAATAGCCTGCCCAATAGTTGGTGCTGTTTTGTGCATCGCCATATACGGCATAGCCGCCTGGGGTGATGGTATGCCCTTCTTCATCGTAAGAGGTGGTAGTAGGGCTGCCGCTGATAGTGCCACGGACACCTATATTGATAGCACCATTAAAGGCTGCAAAATCGCCGCCGATATTAGTCTGGCTGTTTTGAACATCAGTAGTACCATTTACGGCGGTGAACAAAGCATTATCAGCACAAGTGCCTGTATTGTAGAATTTGCCTGCATATTGGTTGGCATTATTGCCGCAAGTGGTATTAGCTATTTGTTGTACATCGAGTTTGGCAATTAAACTATCAGCTAATGGATGACCTATGCCGACATTGCTATAGGCATGGCTGCTATCAGCAAAATACAGATGATGGCCATTGAGTGCTATTTGGGTGGTGCTATTTAAGCTACCGCCTAATTGCACTTGGTGGCTGCTGCTATTATAATGCAAGCCATTGCTGGCATTGATGCTATTGATATTGCTATTCAATTTTTTTACGCCTGCTATTAAGATAGGGATGAAGGCATTGTAGTTGAGGGCTTTGTAGTTAACAGCTTCGTGTACTAATGTGCCTGTAGAATCGTAGTCGGCTGGGTGGGTTGTGTTAGTTACTAAATTGGGTAAAACCCTTGCTACTTGTTGGGATATAAGTCCAAACTGACTTTTTGAATCTAATTTCATTGATGGATTATGTATGGTATCGAAAGTATAAATTTTGGGATTTAATTTTGAAATTAAAGTTAATGCAGAATCACCTGTGAAATTATTTATATTTTGCTTTAAAGTTGAATCAGAAGGAGAGTATGTCCCTGCCATACAATTTATTTTTCCATTAAAGTAACCAGCCCAAAAATTATTCATACTGCATGCATCGCCATAAACAGAATAAAATGTTGATGAACTTGTACCATTATTGCCATTAACAGAACCATAGACACCAAATTGACCATGTGGCAATATATTTGAACAACTTGCACCTGCCTTAAAAACCCCACCAAAATTTGATGAATTGCTAAAATTGCCAGATGTAAGACCTGATACTCCAATATTGATACCCCCATGATTAGCTTGCCCATTAACACCTATATTTGTAGATGCTGAATTTGTTTCATAATTATCCCCTTGAACTGCAACGCTATTGGTATTAACATTTGTTGTGGGTACTACTCCATAAACTCCTATATTTTGAGAACCATTAACATTACCAGGCACAGTGCCTCTGACAGCATAGTTTATATCAGAATTTAAAGCATAAAAGTCCCCACCTATGTTTGTTGGAGGTCTAATACCACCTGTCGATTTATTAACATTATTGTAGCCATACACTGCACTTAAATCAATTCCATTATCAGCATAGCCAGTATTAATAAATCTACCAGCAGCAGTATTGTTATTATTTTTTGATGTAAGTTGATTTTGATTGATGACATCTAATTTACCACTTAATGTTGTGCCACATGGATAGCCAATACCTACATCAACGGGGTTGGATGAGTTAGCACCAGTGCTTTGACCTGAAAAATAATAACTCCATTGATTTGTTCCTGTTCCTACCAATGGTATTTCCCAATTACCTGTAAGAAAATTAGGAGTAGAAGCAGAACAAGCACTGCCTGAACCAGCACCACTCCCACTACTTTTTACATAAATCACATTACCAGTTGCATCAACTGTAAGCACACCATTTTGAGAATTTGGATTGGTCGCTTGTGGGGTATTATTTGAAGTTAATTGTCTGAATTTTAATCCGCTTTTTCCATTAGGGTTCACTGCCAACCATGCAGGAGTATTGTTCCAAACACAATTTGCTGCGTTATTACCGCTCGGGTCAGCATTTATTTCCAAATAATTTTGAGGTCCAGCTGTATCATTAGATAATCCAATACCAACTTTCGCATTTTCATAAGTTGCAGGGTTAGTTCCTAATGCATAATTAGCCCCCAATATTATTTGTTTATTCTTCTTAACTACTGCACCATCACCAATTGCGATAGCATGATTGA
Organism: Chitinophagales bacterium; assembly: GCA_947449695.1. Lineage (GTDB taxonomy): Bacteria > Bacteroidota > Bacteroidia > Chitinophagales > CAIODY01 > CAIODY01. The sequence goes on along the minus strand of CANFST010000054.1, from coordinate 17,923 downwards.
TACTGTTGGCTGCAATTGTTTTGCTACCCAATAATATATTGTAGTTGCCACCATTAAATGACATCCCAGATTCAAAGCCAATAAAAATATTATCGCTATCAGTTGTCGTATTTCCTAAATTCTTACCTGCATCAGTACCTATTAATGAATTTCTGGACCCATTTCTGTTATTTAAACCTGATTGATAACCAAATTGCTGATTATCATCGCCAACTATTTCATTAGGACCTGAATATGCACCATAAAAATTATTACGATTACCAGAACTTGAATTACCTAACGCTGCATGACAACCCGTGTAACAGTTGTCATTGCCTGATACATTATGACCACCAGCTAAATAACCCATGAAAGTATTTCTTGCACCAGCTACGTTATTATAACCAGCTAATGAACCTACAAATGTATTGTAATCGGAATAGAAATTAGGTGAGTTGCTATTTGTAGCAGTTGCAAATGTAAACATACCAGCTTCAAAACCTATAAAAGTGTTATTGAAATTATATTTATTCATATAACCAGCCTTTGAACCTAAAAATGTATTTCTACCTTGTGTTGTTGGGTCTGTAGGATTAGCAAGATATCCTGTTATATAATTATAACCAGAACGATAGCCTACAAATGTGTTGTCATCGGCATCTGTATTGTTATTACCTGCTTCGGTGCCAATAAATGTTCCATCGCTGGCTATTGAATTGTTAAAACCAGCACCCGAAGTAGGCGCAGCAGTTGAAGTAGTTGGATTGGTTGCACTCCCTCCACCAACAAATGTATTATTTGTACCCAATGGAGTTGTACCTGAAGAATAGTTACCTGCATTGTATCCTGCACCTACGCCTAAATATAGATTACTCAAACGCCCATGATGATGCAGCATGTTTAAACCGCCTATTTGGTAAGTGTTTAGGCTACTTAGGGTTACATTGGTGGTGGTGAACAGATTTAGATTGCCGCTGGTTTGGAGTTCCATCCATGGTAAGTTGTTGGTGTAAAAATTAATCGGCTGCGGTGTGGTGGTGTTAGTGGTTTTGAGTTCAAGTGGGAAAGCATCGTTTGTCCCAACGTAATAACCTGATATGCCTACGGTATTGCCAAGTAAATACCAAGGTGTTTGTGCTTTACTGATATAACTGATTAGCAATAAAAGAATAACGAGTGAAAGTTTTTGTTTCATGATGTTTGATTTTGATTGTTAATAAATAAATAGTTTTTGAGTAAATGATTGTTGTGATGAATTGATTTTGATAAAGTAAATTCCTTTTAGAAAATTTGTTGTATTAATTGTTGCATTATCGCTGAAATGCTTTGTGGCTATTGGTCTGCCCATTATATCGTAAACCATTGCATCACCATTTTCTATTTCGCTTTTAATGATAATTTCTTTTGCAATTGCATTGTAATAGACTTTTGAAAAAGGATTAACTTCATTGATGCCAATATTGATTTTCTTTTCAAAAACATTCACACTATCAATAAAATAGTAAGCCATCCCAAAATGCCCAATTGGTGCATTAATTACAGATGTATCAGTATTTGCATCGTCAAAGAAATTTCCGATTGATAAGTATTTGTAGTTAGAATCAGCAACAAAATCCCAATGTAGCAGAACCCAATTGATTGTATCATTGATTATTGAATCTTCATGTAATTGAGCAAAATTGTTTATTGCAGGTGGGTTTGCTATTGAATAAGGATAAGTAGTAAATCGCATTCCTAATTTATTGCTTCCCGAACAATTATAAGACATATTTGTCCAATTGCCTCTACTCACTCTCATTGAACAATGGTAAGTAGTTCCAATTTTAAAAGTATCCAATAACTTTGTTCCTATGATTTCTCTATAATTATGGTTAAACCAACTAAAAGTATAAATGCCAACATAGGCTGCGCCTTGAAAAGCAAACTGATTGCCCATGAAATTGCTTGGCACAGAAACAACTGCATTCGTTGCACAAGTATCGAAATAGTCTGGAGTGTTTAATATGGAGTGCCAACTGATAATACTATCTGCCTCACTTGCATTATTTGGACAAGCGTAATGTTGCTCAAAAGAGCCGTTGGGTACAAGGTTAGTTTGAGCATTAACAACTAAAGCACCAAATGAAATAAGAAAAATGAGTGTGGTTAATTTTTTCATGTTTTAATTTTTAGCAGTTAAAGTAGCTTGTAGGGCTGTCATTTGTTGTTTTAAAAGAGCAATTTCATTTTCAAGTGCGGTTATTTTTTCTTGTAAATCAATATCGGGTTGGTTGGCTGCATGAACTACAAAGTTGGTGGCGAATATTTTTTTGGTGATGGTTACATTGGCTGTGCCTACTAATAAATTATTGGGGTTGCCTTTGTAAAATTGTAATACATTATTCCCTCCAATCATGTAAGCACTGGTTTTATCTATATTCGTTAAATCCAGATGCCCACGAGGAGTGAGAAACATGTGTAGAGTGTCGTTGGTGTAGAAATTAATCGGCTGCGGTGTGGTGGTGTTGGTGGTTTTTAGTTCCAGCGGCTGGGTGTTGGTAGTACCAAGAAAGTCAGTAGAACCAACAGAATTGCCATAAGTGTTCCACTGTTGTGCATTAACTTTAACAGATAAAAGAGTGAGCGCCAAAAGAAAAACGATTGTAAATTTTAGTTGTTTCATGTTGATTTGTTTTTAATTGTGAATAATGTTTATTTTTTTATTGAATTTGGTTTGAGAGGCATTGAATTGAATGATGTATGAGCCTGTTGGAAACTGACTAACATCAATTTCTTTTTTAGTTGTTGTTAGTTTGTAATCAAAATAGATTTGCCTGCCTAATAAATCAACTATGCTAATGCTTTGAAAGTAATAACCATTAAAATTGATAGTAAATTTGGTGTCGGATGGGTTGGGATATACGCTTATATCTTTTTCGGTTACATCATTTATTCCAATATGGTCTTGGGTAGAATCATAACCAACATAAATGTCATCAATTAAAGCATAAGCACGTAAGACATATGTACCTGGAGTATGCCAATAGGTCATTGTATCGGTATGGCTATCATCAAAGAAATTGCCAATATTCAAATAAGAATAAGCTGAATCAGCAGTGAAGCTACCGCTTATTAATTCCCAGCCAATTGTATCCTTAATCAAAGAGTCTGCTTTAAAGTTTGAAAAATTATTTGTGGGCGATAAGTGTGATAAATCATATTTTACGGTAGAAAATAAAAATCCCACTTTATTTGTAGTTGCGTTAGAAAACATATTCCCACGTTTACAAACTGAACTAACTTTAAATGAAAGGTTATATTTCTTTCCAATTTTCAAAGTATCAATCAATTTTACCCCAATTTTTTCTCTGTAAAATGTCCAGTTGTAATTAAACAATCCACAATAGGCATTACCAGTTGGGGCATTTCTATATCCAATTGCGTTAGAAGGAACGGAACATTGATTAGGCGTTGTACAGCAAGAATTAAAATAGTCGGGCGTTTGCTCAACTACATACCAATTAGCAGCTTTAAAGTCGCCTATCATTTGAGGGCAATTAATTGTATCCTCAAAAGAAGGATTGGGAACAAGGTTAGTTTGTGCAAAAGCAACCTCACCCCAACCCTCTCCAAAGGAGAGGGAGAAATACAAGGCAGCGAAAAGAAGTAATGTTTTTTTCATGGTGGCTATTTTTGTTATATCAAAAGTAAATTAATTTTTGCATAAAGCAGTTACCTCATTTTTTATCATAGCTATTTCGTTTTTTAATTGTTTTATTCCAATCAACCATACCGAGATTTATTTATTCAATCAACCAGGGTGTTCAATCCACAGCAGGTTGTTTTCTTTATCTCCAACTTCGTTTGATAATCTGCAAATGTCGGCTTACTTTTGCGCCGCTCATTTTAACTAATTTTATCACAAAAATATTTTTTACAACATGAAAGTTACTGTTATCGGTGCCGGAAACGTTGGTGCTACTTGTGCAAACGTATTGGTTCACAAAGATTTTTTAGAAGAGGTTGTTCTATTGGATATTAAAGAAGGAACAGCCGAAGGCAAAGCATTAGATATCTGGCAAAGTGCTGCTATCGAAAATTATTCATCATTCAGTAAAGGTGTTACGAATGATTATGCTGCATCAGCTAATTCGGATGTAGTAGTTATCACATCGGGCTTGCCACGTAAACCGGGTATGAGCCGCGATGATTTGATTTCAACCAATGCGGCTATTGTGAGCAGTGTAACTGAAAATGTAGTAAAATATTCACCAAATGCAGTCATCATCATTGTTTCTAACCCGTTAGATGTAATGACTTATTGCGCTTATCTTACTGCAAAAGTGGATAGCAAAAAAGTATTTGGTATGGCTGGTATTTTAGATACAGCTCGTTACAAAGCATTCTTAGCATCTGAATTAAAAGTTTCTCCTAAAGATATTCAGGCTGTGTTGATGGGCGGTCATGGTGATACCATGGTGCCATTGCCTCGTTATACAACCGTTGGTGGTATTCCAGTTACTGAAATGATTGCAAAAGATAAATTAGATGCTATCATTCAGCGCACTAAAGTTGGTGGTGGTGAAATTGTAAACCTTTTAGGCACTTCTGCCTGGTATGCACCAGGTGCTGCTGCGGCTCAAATGGTAGAGGCTATCTGTAAAAATGAAAACAGAATTTTCCCATGTTGCGCTTTGTTAAATGGCGAATATGGCATGAAAGATATTTATCTGGGTGTGCCAGTGAAATTGGGTAAAAATGGTATCGAACAAATTATCGAATTGCAATTGAATGCTGATGAAAAGAAATTGTTAGAAGATTCAGCGGTGGCTGTTCGTGAAGTGATGGGTGCATTAGATAAAATGCGTTCGGCTTCAGCAACCAACTAATATTTCAAGTAAATAAAAACAAACCAAGGGCTTGCTCAAAAGGCAAGCCTTTTGTTTTCTGTAAATAAATTAAACAACAAAATGCACTACGCAAGTTTTGAAAATGTAAGCAAGAGTTATGGTATTCAGCCATTGTTCAATAATATCACTTTGCATATTAATGAAGGCGATAAAATGGCTTTGGTGGCTCGTAATGGAACAGGCAAAAGCACTTTGCTAAAAATATTATGTGGTAAAGAACATGCCGATAGTGGCAAAGTGTGGGTGCATAAAGATGTGCAGATTGCCGAACTGGAACAAGACCCGAAATTTGACGAACAAAAATCGGTAGTAGAAAATATTTTTGCTCATCCCAATCCATTGTTGCAATTAGTAAAAGACTATGAAATGCTTTTACAAACCGAACCCGAGTCGGAGAAGATAGTGGCGTTGATGCATGAGTTAGATGAACATCAGGCATGGAGCGTTGAAAATGAAGTGCATCAAATCATCAGCAAATTAAAATTATCGTTTCTCGAAAAACCGATGCACATGCTCAGTGGCGGTCAACGCAAAAGGGTGGCATTGGCAAAAACATTGATTGATGTGGGGTTCAGCAATCAACATACTTTATTGATTTTAGATGAGCCTACAAATCATTTAGATTTTTCGATGATTGAATGGCTTGAACATTATTTAGGTAGTCAGAATATCACATTGCTTTTAGTAACGCACGATAGATATTTTTTGGATAACGTGGCTAAAACAATTGTGGAGATGGAGAACGATACCATTTACACTTACGATGGTAATTATGCTTATTATTTAGAGAAAAAAGGTGAACGTGAAGCCGCCATTGCCAGCGAATTGCAGAAGGATAAAAATATTTTCAGAAGAGAGTTAGAATGGATTCGTAAACAACCCAAAGCCCGAACCGTAAAATCAAAATCACGAATTGATGCATTTGAAGAAGTGAAACAAAGAGCCATGAAACGCAAAGAGGATTTGACTTTGCAGTTTCAGGTAAAAATGACAAGACTCGGTGGTAAAACTGTTGAGATGAAAAAAGTGTATAAAAGTTATGGCGATTTAAAAATATTGAATGGCTTCGATTATACTTTTAAAAAAGGCGAACGGGTTGGTATTGTTGGGCCAAATGGCGTAGGGAAATCTACTTTTTTAAATATCATTCAAGGCTTAGAACAAGCTGATAGCGGCAAAGTGAATGTGGGTGAAACAGTGGTGTTTGGCAACTACGACCAAAAAGGAATGGTGATAAAAGAAGACAAACGGGTGATTGAATTTGTAAAAGATATTGCTGAAAATTTTGTGTTGGCCAATGGTGTGAAAGTAAGTCCATCACAGTTTTTACAAAAGTTCTTGTTTGAAGGCGATAAACAATATACTTATATTTCAAAACTAAGTGGCGGCGAAAAACGCAGGCTGCATCTGCTTTCTATTCTTTATCAAAATCCTAACTTCTTAATTCTGGATGAACCAACCAACGATTTAGATTTGCTTACACTGCAAGTATTGGAAGAATTTTTGTTAGATTTTCCTGGCTGTGTGGTTATCGTATCACACGACAGATATTTCTTAGATAAATTAGTTGACCATCTTTTGGTGTTTGAAGGCAAGGGTGAAACCAGCGATTTCCCTGGCACTTATACTGAATACAGAGCTTATTTAAAAGCGATTACCAACGAAGATGAAGAAGTAGAAAATGAAAAGACAGAAACTATAGTTGCTGTTCAGGAACCAAAGAAGAAAATCAACTACAACGATAAAAAAGAATACGACAAGCTGACTAAAGAAATAGAAAAATTAGAAGCTGAAAAAAAATTGCTCGATGAAAAACTGAACACCAATTTATCATTTGAAGAAATTAATTCAATATCCATCCGAATAGGTGAAATCATTCAACTGTTGGATGAGAAAGGCTTACGCTGGTTAGAGTTGAGTGAGTTGGTATAATATTATTTTAATTAAAACTTTCGATTGATAGATTTTTCATTTAAAAGCTCATGGCTAACCCAAAATGAATTTTTCCATTTTTAATAATAATTGGATTATCTAAGCGGCTGCCTAAAGCATAACTCAATTGAAAAATTCCAGCCTTTGTGCCAAACGCTACCCCTACTCCAAATCCATAAGGTTTATCTATCTGACGAAGACTTACACTTTTAATTTCAGTATATCCCCAATCGTAAAATGCATAGGCATAAGATGTCTTATCTAATAAATACCGAAACTCGGCTGTGGCAACTGTGTAAAAAGATGCAAGAATGGATTGTTCATCAAACCCACGAAGTAAACGGTTGCCGCCAATACGAGTTAACTCGTTAGTATATATTTTTTTATCAGGTGAGCCAGCACCAGCTAATTGAAGTTTTAATACGCTGCGCTTATAAATAGGTTGATAATTGGCAAATAAAAAATCAATGTGGCTATGCAAGATGGGTTTCAAAATCGAATCATATAAGGATGAAAAATTAAAATCAGGAATAGCATCATCATGCAATTGAGTGATTTGATTATTGGCTGAAAATTGTTTGTAACCTGCTGCCAAAGCAACTTTAAAAATAAATCCTTTAGAAGGATTATATCTAAAATCTAATTGTTCTTTATTTAATTCAATGCCAATAGTTTGATACTTATAATCTAAATTAGGAGGCAACTGGTGAGTTGCTTTTACTAAATTAGTATCTATCCAGTCAACATTTGATGAGTGTGTGCTGTAAAACAATTTCAAATAGTTGTTTGCTGAAAATAAATGCTGAACTCCAAAATTAAAATCAACATCGGTATAAGTTGAATCATGTTTATAGATTTCAAATTTCCCATCTACTCCATAAGCTGAATTAAATAAATATGGATGCGTATATTTTAAAACCAAATTTTGTGTTTGCTGTGGATAAAGCCGAAATGAAACATCTAAAGCATTAGCAAATTGCATAATATTTTCGAGATGTAAATCACCTTCACCACTTAGTAAAAATTTTGTAGTAACTGTTGGATTGGTAGGCGATGGATTGGTATTGCTGGGTTGTAAGCCTATTAAGAAATTAAATTTATTGCTGTTTTGTGGTTGAAGGAAAAAATTGATTGCAGCATGTTCTCCAATGAATGTAATTGTAAATGGTTGTTGTTGTTTTAAAAAATTTAACCCATTCATCAATTGATTAATTTTTTGAATAACACTTTCATTATACAACATCCCTGGTTTGATATTCAGATAGTGATACAGAAAATTTTTATTGACCAGATTGCTGTATTTTAAATGAATGCTATCAATGGTGACTTTTAAATGCTTATTTAAAACTATTACAGCATTAATAGAATCAGCATTAATTTTTACACTATCTAATTTTAACTCCGCAAATGGAAATCCATTGTTTTCAGCATAACGCAATACTTGTTCAGCCAAATTATACCAACGTTTCAATTGTATATTTTTACCTTTAAAATCTTTTAATTCAATTCCAGTTTGCCTTATCCAATCTGCATTTTGATAACTCCATTTGAGACTACTCCAATTGAATTTCGGTCCTAAATAAATATGTAGTTTAATCCCTGTCGGATAATTATTGATGGAATCAATGTTGGCAGCCAGATAACCAACTGAGCGAACATGGTTTATCCATTTTTCACATTCAGTTTTGAAATTGACGGCATTAGAATAATATTTTGGTATTGAAAATTCTTTGAGCACCTTAGCTGAGTCAGCTCCATCAATTTGGTATTGAACAATAAATTTATTTTGAGCCTCCAATTTTTGATTTATTAAAAATTGAAAAAACAAAACAAATAGTAAGATGTAATTTGATTTCAAAAAATATTGATTTGCAGAGATTTCAAATGCAAAGCTATTTTCAAACGATGCTTTAACCAAAATTGTTGTGAGCAATTTTTGAATAAAAAAAATCCGCTACTTAATTCAGTAGCGGATCTTTTTTATTTGAATATATCAAACTCTACTCTGCGGTTTTTAGCTCTACCTTCTTCGGTATTATTATCAGCTACAGGGTTGGTTTCGCCATATCCGTATGTTGAAAGACGGTTTTCTTCAACACCTTTATCACTCAAGTATTTTTTAACTGCTGCTGCTCTGTCTTCGCTTAATTTTTTATTTGATTCAGATGAACCAACATTATCAGTATAACCTGAAATCATTAAACGGTATTTTTTGTTTTTATTCAACAAAGAAGCTAATGAATCAAGACTTTCGAATGATTTTTCTAATATAGTTGCTTTAGCAGTTTCAAATTCTAAACTTGAGAATACATTATCAATTACACTTTGTTCTTTATCAGTTACTTGTTTGATTGGACAACCATTATTGCTTTTTGGACCTTTCACTTTAACACATTTATCTAAATTATCTGGAATGCTATCTCCATCAGTATCTGGGCAGCCATAGGTAGCTATGCTTCCAGCTTTATCAGGGCACAAATCATCAATATCAGGTACGCCATCTTTATCTTTATCTGGGCAACCTTTAAATTCTTTCAAACCAGCTTTGTCCGGACACCTGTCTTCATTGTCAGGAATTCCATCATGGTCAGTATCTGGACAGCCTTTTAATTTTTTGTCACCAGCTAAATCTGGACAGGCATCATCTTTATCCGCAACACCATCCTTATCTTTATCAGGGCAACCATTCAAACGTTTCGTGCCAGGCTCATCAGGGCAGGTATCTAACGAATCTTCAATGCCATCACCATCTCTGTCGGCACAACCTTTAAATTTAATCACACCAGCCACATCAGGGCATTTATCATCTTTATCTATAATACCATCGCCATCTTTATCAGGACAACCTTGTGTTTCGCAAGTACCTTTTTCTTTAGGACATTTATCTAATTTATCTGAAACCTTATCTCCATCTTTATCAGTTTTCATTTTTTTGCAGATAGGCACACAGAATCCAGCATAAAAATTTAATCCCTTAATGTTTCCAACCCCTAAAAGGCCACTCAAATTATCAGTTCCAAAATAAGCTGGACCTACTCTAACTGTACCTCCAACTTGAGTTGTAGCAAAGCCCGGTCTAATAACCAATGGCAATGAAAATTCGAACCATTTATATTCGTACCTTGGGGTAAGCACTAAAACAGATGTAAATCTTGCACCATCCAAGTCTTGTTTTTTACGCATACTTTGAATATACACACCACTTAAATACAATCTGTTTCTTATTAAATAATCAAATTGCAAATTCATAGTAGTTGGCAATTTAGCAATAAATGGCGTAGTTGTAGATGATAAATTATGCCCTAACGCTTTGCTGAAAACCTGAACAATGTTATCGGTTGATGTGATATGTTTTATAGTATCAATTTTCCCCCATTTCACTGTATCGGCACTGCTGATGGTAGTTCCACCATGCAATACCACTTGTTTTACCGCTTCATTATTATATGAAATATGACCAATATCTGTCAAGGCAAACCCCAATTTAAGTTTATACTTATTTACTTCCGGATTGCGCTGTTGATGACAATCCATTGAATAATAATATTTTCTTTTAGGGCGATATTCATATTGTGCACCTAAATCAAATCCCCAACCTTTACCTAATGCATTTCCACCAAAAAACCATTGTTTTATTCTATCAGCTGGTTTTGAAAAATCCACTTTTGTTAGGTTAGTAATGCCAAAATACTTTTCGCTGGTGTAATTCATAATAGCCGAAACATCATATCCTGCAATACTATCTTTACCAGCAAATCTGAAATTTAGATGTTGATTTACAAACTGAAACATAAATAACCCTCTTTCATGTTTTAAGGTAATACCAGCTTTCACAAAATGTTGCTTTTTTTCATAAATAACTCTTGCATAAGTGATTGCCCATTCAGAAAACATATTTACGTTTAATTTAAAATGGTCAGCAGTTAAACCACTATATAAATTTAGTTGACCACTTTGATAACCGGTTTCAAGTGTAGTTATTAAGGCTTCTGGCACATCAAATGCTTGAATAGAAGTTCTTAATCGGGTGGTAAATGAAATAGAATTTTTATCATTCCATGAAAACATAAATCCTGGTCCACGAGTTTCATTTTGAAAATCTAAATTATGTGGTTTACCGTTTCTGTTTTTTAATAGATGGTCATTCCACTTAAATGAAGTATCTTTTATGGCTGTTAGAATCCCAATATTATTATCATAATATTCATAATCGTTGTAAGCCATAATATCGGTTGACAAAATATTGATGTACAATTTATGTCTTGAATCAGCAATAGCAGAAGGATTCAAATAAACACCATTAGTACCAGCATAATTGCTCATATTGTAACCGATCAACCCTTGAGCATCTGAATAGCGTTGAATGCTAAGGCAGAAAAAAAACATTAGCGAAATTGAGAGTAGTTTTTTATTCATGTTAAAATAAAAATGAAAAGATGTGGCAAAATAAAACGCAAACTCCAACGAACCAAATTTTTCAGGTTGATAAGTTGAAATAAATGTTAGTTAGATTTTTTTACTGATTTTTTTTTCGTTTTTTGAACTATCTTTTTTTTATGTGAATGATGTATTTGTTTATGGTTTGAAGCAAGTCTAGGAACTTGTTTCATTATAGAAGAATCTTTTTTTACCACAGTTGTTTTTTGTGGTATTGTTTGATGCAAAATCGTATTTTTTGAAATAGGTTTTACTATTGATTTTTTTTCAGGCAATTTAGTAACTACTGACTTTTCTGTCTTTTTGTTTGTTACAGGTTTTTTGTCAGCAGTGGCAACCTCTTTTGTTTCTAATCCGTCCTCCATTGATAAAGAAACAAAATTTATATGTGGTGTAAATTTCTTTTTTCGTTTCAATTCATACTCATAAAATGATTTACCTAGTTGTGCAAAAAACGGTGCAGCAATGTTGGCATATTCAGTCGGGTTATCAGCCACTTCATGTTTGCTGTTGGTGTAAATAACTGCTGATAAGAAAAACTCAACTCCATTCGCATAGTCTACAATATAAGCTGCGTCACAAGTCCAGCCAAAATACTGACCAAGTTTATCAAAAATGCGGACGCTATTATCTAATCTTTCTTTTGAACCGCCAATTATGAAATATTTCATATAACAATCCGGATATTCGGATTCATTATATCTGGGTTGGGTACATTGCCTTGGCAGAATTGCCAGATATTTTTTCAAAAATGTGTAATCGTCCTTTGTTAAATTAAAAGTAGAATGTGTTTCTTTCGGGAAAAATAATTTTTGCATAAACAAATTCATTTCCGTAATAGGAATATAATTATTATAGTAAAAATTCTTTGGCCCATTTACCAAAACACCTTTTTCATAATGCTTTTCACCAAAGTTATAATCTGTATACGTGCAATGAGGTTGCACTGGATTAAAAGTTTGAATTTGCTGATACAAAACTTTTGGTTCTTTGGTATTTGAAATAATTTCCAAAAAATTACTATGCCGATGTTCAGCAGGTTCGCTTATGGAAAACCGATTGCAGACCACTGCTTTCTTCAAATTCAATTCGCTGAATCGCTGATTAGCTCTTTGCTGTGTAACAAAATCGTATAGTGGATTGTAAACCGAATTATCACTAACAATAAATGCCTGCTTAATCATTTGAGTAAAACTTGGTGGTTGGATTTTTTTAAATTCATCATACTCATGATTGTGATTACCAAACAGAGGTTCTATTTTAAGCAAATCGTTTTTATTCAATTTAAGTTCATTCAACTTTTCTAATGAAAATACTGCTAACGGCAATTTCATCCAGCTGGCTGGGTAAAAATAAAACTCATCAGCCTGAAAAGTATGTGTTTCGAAATGTGCTCTGTTACTGCTATCACGATTAATTTGCGTATAAACAATCTGCACCTGATATTCCATCGGATTATATACAATTTGCTGAAACCAATCGGGTGAACCCTTTAAAATATTAATGATAAAATCATCTGTTTTGTCCTTAGGTATTTGAGCAAATGCCTCAAAACCAACGAGTAAATAAAAAGCTAAAAGGAATAATATTTTTTTTATAAAAATCATTTATGTAATCTGACAAAAATAAGCAATCCACAAACACTTTTTTGTGAATCAAGATTTTTAGATTTGATTAAAAAATTAATAATCGAAGAAGTCGTCCAAATTACGTCTTTCCTTTTTTGTTGGTCGTGCTTGTTTATTTTGTCGCTTCCCCGTATCAAAAATAAATACCGAGTGTTCATTTGAAGCTGCACTCCTCTCCTTTTCAGGTGTATGGTCGATATAATTAGAAATTGCTTCTGAATAGGCTACTCGTTGGTTGATAATCCCCTTTACTTCAATCACCCAATTTCGAGCAACAGTTTTTATTTCATACTTATCGCCTAGCTTAACTATTTTAGATGGTTTAACTCCTTTTCCTTCTTGCTTCACTTTATTGTTTTCACATGCCTCAGCTGCTAACGAACGTGTTTTGAAAATTCTGATTGCCCATAAATATTTGTCGATTCTTACTCTTTCAGATTCCATTTGATAAGTTATCAATTTTAGCTGTTTAGCATTTGTTCCATCTCTTCTAATTTTTCAAGCGACATATTGGCTAATAATTTGTGGAGTTCAATTTTTTTATTTTTGCTTCTGATTTTTTGAAGTGGATGATTTTGTCGGTCATCTAATAAATCATTTGGCGACCATTCAAATATATCATTGGGGGTACAATTCAATGCTACACAAAGTTTTTCAATATGATCCACCCTTATTTGTTGTACTTTATTGTTCTTTAATTTATGGGCCATAAATGATACAAAACCTTGTTTAACTAAAAATTTATACGGCTGCTCGATTCCTCTGGCTTTAAACAATCGGTTCAAATTTATTTGTAACATAGAGTTTGTATTTTAAAATATATTTTCACAAAAAAACAAAACAATATCTGTATTTTTATAAATAATACTACATGAAAAAAAAAATAATTTTGAGTTAATTATAGTTATTTTAAAAAAGCCCAAAGTATTTTTATAATAACTATAATTAAATGTTTGAATATTATAAGTCTTTGAAAATTTAAAAAGGAGAATCTGAAGAATAGAATTGAATAGCAACTGACTTACAAGTCAATTTTATCTAACACTTGTTTACGGTAATTAAAGATGTGTTGAAGCTTGGGTTTAACAATTATTCCGTGAAATAAATTTCCCAACCATCCTATTGGTAATTGGTAATGTACAATATCTATCATTTCAATACCACCTTCCACAGTTTGAAAATGATGTTCGTGATGCCACAAACTATAAGGCCCTCGGCGTTGTTCATCAATAAAAAAATAAGGCTCGTTAACCTGTGTTATTTCAGTAAGCCAATCCATTGCAATACCTTTAAACGGACTTACTTTGTATTGTATCATTTGTCCAGCGTAAACCTTAGCTGGTAAATCAGATTTGATAACAAATTCCAAATCGGGTGGAGTGATTTTATTTAAATTTTCAGGGCTACTAAAAAAATCCCAGGCTTGCTGAATAGTGATGGGTAAAAATTGAGTTTGCTTTAAAACATGAATCATAGTGTGCTGTTTGCTTATTGTCTCTTAAACAACACCATGGCTGAAAAGGTTTTTGTATTCAATTTAATTGAAAGGAATCTTACAAACTCTTACCATTAATCATTCGGGAAATGATTCCGCCATAATTAGTTAAATCTGCTCGAATAGTGCCAGCAATATGTAACACCGCATAAGCGTAAAATCCATATTGTAAAAAGCCATGAATTTGCTTGGCTGGTTTATGCACTGCATCTAACCATTGCCAATCTTCAAAGGCTAACACTAGTCCTGTTAAAGCCATGAAAAACAATAGAAGATAAAACACTACATAACCATATTGCACATACAAATAGTGTTTGCTCTCAGTACTTTTTACAGGGATGTTAATGGCTTGCTGAATTCTTGTTCGCAACTTCTTTTCTTTCGAAATCGTTACTTCTGCCACTATTCTGCAAAGCAATAAAAACGAAAGACCAAAGCCAATGTATTTATGCACCATCCACAATTTATCATTGTATTCATGTGCCACACTTCGGGCTTGTTTTTCAGTGATGCTGCCGCCTTCACTTTGTACTTGCGCTTGCACCATAGCAATATTGTTTCTGGTTTTGAACAAAGTAGAATTGAGTAATACCGTTGTTACTGCTCCAATCATTAACACAACGGTAAGCCAATGCCAAAGCCTGACTGATAAAGGTTTTGCGGTAACGAAAAACAAAGGAGAGCTCATAATAATTGCTTGAAGTAAGAATCGTAAAGCTACTTTTATTATTCAGATTTAAGTGTAGATTTTTTACGACAGGCCTCACTACAATATTTTACTTCATTCCAATTCTTCTCCCATTTTTTTCGCCAAGTGAATGGTCGTTGGCAAACCATACAAATTTTTTCGGGTAGTAATTGCTTCTTAAAAATCTTCATAATTCTTGAACAAATCATTTTGACTTTTGTTCCAACTTTACTTTTCAAAATAAATTCAAAAAACGTTGGCAAATGATTGACAGCAAAACCATCTCATCATGGGAAAGATTTTACAGAGGTAATTTTATGAATAGTCTTTCAGGGTTTAAACCTGTTAGCTTGATTGGTACAAAAAATAATAATGGTCAATCTAACTTAGCCGTATTCAGCAATATTGTTCATCTTGGCGCTGACCCTCCGCTGGTAGGATTTGTAAACCGACCTTTAGAAGCAGGTGGACATACTTTAGCGAATATAGAAACTTCCCAGTTTTATACCATCAATCATATTCATTCTTCTTTTGCAGAAAAGGCACATCAAACCAGCGCTAAATATGATGGAGGTGTAAGTGAATTTTCAATGGTTGGGTTGCACGAACAATGGGTTGAAAATTTTGAAGCCCCATTTGTAGCTGAAAGTAAAATCAAATTTGGCTTATCGCTACAACAAATTATTCCTATTCCGCTTAACAATACTTATTTCGTAATTGGAAAAATTGAAATTGTTTTTGTGGATGAAACCTATTTGTTACCCGATGGATTTATTGATTTGGTAAAAGCTGAATCGTTGTGTAGCAGCGGCATTGATGCGTATCACACTGTGAGTTATTTAGATAGATTTGCTTATGCAAAACCTGATTTACCAGTGAAAAAAATCGACAATAAATGAACCCAACATTTTCAATAAAAGATATTGACCGAATAATCGAAATGGCATGGGAAGACAGAACGCCTTTTGAAGCTATTGCCTTACAATTTCACATCAGCGAAGCCGAGGTGATTGCCATTATGCGCAAAGAATTGAAACGAAGTAGTTTTAATTTATGGCGAAAAAGAGTGAATGAAAAAGTGAGTCAGAAACATCTCCATTTAAGAGAGAAAGAAATTAACCGATTCAAATGCACTCGACAACGGGCTATTTCATTGAATAAAATCAGCAAAAGAAAATAAGCTGATTTAAAGAAAACTAAGCTTTCTTTAAATTCATTTTGATAAACGGCTTTGCCTTTAATGCTTGAACCAAAGCGAAAATTGCTAAAAGAAAATAAGCCAAGCTGATGATAATTACACCAACAATATTCGGAATGATATAATACGCTAACAGCGGAATCACCTGCAACGCATGCATGCCAATGAAATGCGCTACTCTTAAATCGCCTTTGGTGATATTCCATTTTACAACAGGCAAAGTTCTTACATCATTTTCACCGCCAACAGTGTGTGATAATCTGCCGCCCATCACAAATCCTTGAAAGGCAAACACAACAAAAATGAATAAGCCGAATCGAATGCTCCATAAATAAGGAGTTGATAATTCAGGAAAATCTGATTGAAAAAATTTCACCAAAATGAAAGCTGCTCCAACAGCAATGCCTGTTGCCGCTATTGCCATTAGGGAATAAAGTGTTGCATAAAATTTATTGGAAAGATTGAAATGCGAAGCCAGACCTCTTGCGGCTTGAATGCCGATATAACCGTTTTCAAAAACAAAGAAGAGAATATTAGCCCAAGTAAACAACGCAGCATTAAAGTGAGGAATGTAGGCGCAATACCAAATCATGGCAGCCAAATACAAAACACTGGATGCAGCAAACTTGAAAGGCTTGAACCACACATTTGTTCCAGCAAATTGTTTGTTGCTAATTTTAGTTAGTGCGTAATAAAAGCAAGCTAAGAAAAAATGAACAACAGTTACCCAAAAAAGTAATTCATTTCTTGATTTCAATTCTTGTAAAAAATAAAGCATCTAGTTAAGTTTAAGAGCATTAACATCAAAGCTAAAGTTTTGTTTTTAGTGAGGATTAGTTATTGTTAGAATAGAAAAATTTGGAGGAGTGAATTATATAATTAGTTATCGGAATTGTGTAATGCCTTAGTCATCAATGAGTGAAACCTTTGCAGAGTAACAATTCCGTTACAAACAAAATTAAATTATCATGGCAAATTCAACCGCAGCACCAATCCCTGTAAAAGGAAACTGGACTGAACAAAAAACTAAATTGAAAGCTAAGTTTTCAAATTTAACCGATTCTGATCTACAATTTGAAGAAGGCAAAAAAGACCAAATGATGGCTAAGTTGCAAACCAAATTGGGTAAATCAAAAGATGAGTTGACGAAAATTATCGCTGGTCTTTAATTGATTTTTTCTCTTCTTAAAACATCGCTGAGCAAGTTGCTGAGCGATGTTTTTTTGATTTTGATAACGAAGATAATTTAGCATATCGTCTAAACTTATTAAAATAAGTTCTAAAACAATTAGTTTTAAACTGCAAACAATCATTTCAAACTCTAAACTAATTGAAACAAGTTTTAAACAATCATTTTCAAAATGAAATCAATGGTTTAAAGCAAACTTTATAGTTTAATAACCTATGGTTTAAGTTATCTTCTATGTTAACCTTGATGTTCTTGCAAATTTATTCATCGAATAATATTTTGTATAGTGTTCATCAGTTCGCTCTGTTAGTGTGCAACCTAAAAAGAGAAAATAGAATCACCAAAACAGCGAATCATCATCTGATACTTCGCTGTTTTGGTAAAGAGCAATAAGTGTTGAGGTTTATTTTTGTACCACCAGTTTTTTAGTTTGCTGGTAGCCTTCTGTTTGAACTTCTACTAAATAAATGCCTGCATTCATATCTGAT
>CANFST010000053.1 GCA_947449695.1 Chitinophagales bacterium | reverse complement strand
GCTGGCACCAACCCAATTTATGAATGGTATGTGAACGGAACAAGCGTAGGCTTTCATACCTCACCTTATACCCGGGCTATTTACACGAATAATAGTATTGTAAAAGTAAAAGTGTATCCGCAGGTTGCTTGCCAGGTTACATCATTAAGCAATAGCGATACAGTGCTTACGCATAGTTGCACTATTATCAGATTAAAATCACCTAATAATACAAATGACGATATAGAAACAACAGCAGGAATAGAGTTATATCCTAATCCGGCGCTGAATAATGTGGCGATTCGTTATCAACTGTTAGAAGACGATGCGGATAGAGTTACAATATTGTTAATGGATATAGCAGGTAAGACAATACAAAGCCAGATGATTGACCACCCAGAAATGACAGGTGTAGTTCACTTTGATTTGAAAGAATTACAATCAGGCGTATATCTTGTAAATGTAAAAACCACAAACTACAGCGAAACGAAACCATTGATCGTAAATAAGTAATCGCTAGTCGATAAACAATATTAGATACTAAAACGAGCGAAGTGGTTGGTTGTCCACTTCGCTCGTTTTGTTTATATTACTTTGTATATTTTGAATTGAACCTTTCAATATCCAGAAATATTTTTTGTTACATAACGAGATAGATAAAAGAGAGTGGCTTAACAGCCTCTAAAATAATATTTGTTGTTGTTGTTTTTATTTTTATTTTTGGTATCCGATTTTTTAAAAATCTTAATTTATTTTATGAAAATAAAATCAATACTTCTTTTGTGCTTTGCATTGGTAGTGGGTGTTTTGTTGTGCAGCGATAGAATTATGTCGCACTCGAACACACCGCCAACAGGCTATACTGGTTCACCATTTGATAATGGTGATTGCACCAGTTGTCACAATCCGGGAGCAACCTGTTCACCTACCATTGTGGTAACTGATACGCTTGGTAATTCGATTTCGCAAATAGTGGCAGATAGTGTTTATGAACTAAATTTTTCGTTGGCAACGCCTACCCGTGGTGGGTTTCAGTGTACAACCGATGATGGGAGCGGAAATTTTTTAGGAAACTTTATTATCAGAAATGCAACGACGGAACAAATAACTGTGGTGTCAGGAACTGGCAGGCAATATATGGAACACTTGAATGCTGCGCCTGCTGTGGTTTCTTGGACATTCAGATGGGTGGCACCATCTAATCCAACTGCATCTCAGGTTACTTTTTATTTTGGTTATGTTTGTGGTACTTCAAATAGTTCGGGTTCGGGTACAAGTAGTTGCACTGGTGGCTCAACATCTGTTTCATTTAATTTATGCAATCCAGCTTACTTTACTAACACCCCCCAAACGATTTCTGTAACCCCATCTTTTATTTGCAATCATACACAAAATGTAACAGCAACGGCTACCCCAGGTGGCTTTCCGAATGAATCCATGCAGATTTCGGGTAGTGCGGCACAATCGGGTTATGTTGCAACAGCTTCATCATTGGCGCCCAGCAGCTATACAGCAACTTATTCATGGACAGATTGTAGTGGAAACGCACAATCTGTAAATACTTCATTTACGGTTGTAAATTGTGATTTTGCAGCCAAATTTGGTGTATCGAATTCAACAGTTTGCCAGGGAGACTCAGCTTTATTTTCAGATTCTACAGTTTTGTTTGGCTCTGGTAATCCGCCCTATACGTATAGTTGGGATTTTGGAGATGGTTCGGCTTATAGCAATGCTATGAATCCTAAGCATGCATATGCTTCTGCAGGTTCTTTTACAGCCAAGGAAATTGTAACCGATATGGATGGTTATATGGATAGCACTACTAAAATTATTACGGTAACACTTTGTAATATTTTAACAGCACATGCAGGCAGTGACCAAACAATATGTTCAGGCGATTCAATTACTTTGGGTGGAACGCCAGCCGGCACTGGTGGCAGCGGACATTTTGGTTATCATTGGTCGCCTTCAACAGGATTAAACAATGATACGATTGCTAATCCGATTGCAAAACCAACCTCATCACAAACTTATATTTTGGTGCTTTATGATTCAATCAATGTGATATCTGATACAGACACTGTTGCTGTAACAGTTCATCAACCAACTTTTTCAACTCAATCGCAAACTATTTGCAGCAACAATACCTATACACTAAATGGTAAAGTATTTAGTTCGGCAGGGATTTATAATGATACGCTTATGAATCATGCAGGCTGCGATTCGATTATTACATTAACGCTGAATGTGAAAAACATTTCATCAACTTTAATCAATCAAACCAGTTGCAGCAATGTACCTTATGTGTTTAATGGTCATGGTTTGACTACAAGTGGAACATATTATGATACCCTAACTAATTATTTGGGTTGTGATTCGTTATTGGTGTTAACGTTGAATGTGAATAACCCCTCAGGCTCTTCATTTAGTGCAACTACCTGTGGCAATGTGCCTTATGTGTTTAATGGCCATGGTTTAACCATTGGTGGAACATATTATGATACGTTGACAAACTATGTGAATTGCGATTCGATAATTACTTTGCTCTTAACTGTAAACCCAGCGCCTATTACAAATATTACACACAACATTTGTAGCGGACAAAGCTATACCTTTAAAGGTCAATCGTTATCGGTTGGTGGTGTGTATTATGATACTTTGCAAACAGTATTGAGTTGTGATTCGATAATAATTTTGAATTTGAATGTTTATGCACCAACTACTTCGGTTTTGAACCACAACATTTGTACAAACACTTCTTATAATTTTAATGGTACAATTCTTACAACTGCAGGCACCTATTATGATACCATACCTAATTATGGTGGTTGCGATTCGGCTATTACGTTGCATTTGGTGGTGTTAAATACTTCGTCATCAGCCTTCAACCAAACGATATGCAGCAATCAGCCATATTCATTTAATGGTCACCAGCTTAACACCCCAGGCACTTATTATGATACTTTGCCCAACTATGTTGGCTGTGATAGCTTTATAACATTACACTTAACTGTATTGCCAGTTTCAAACTACAGCTACAGTCAAATTACTTGTCATGGTAATCCAGTTTTATTTAATGGCAAATTAAGAGATAGCACAGGCACCTATTATGATACTTTAACTAATTATTTGGGTTGTGATAGTTTGGTAGCTTTGCATTTATCTTCGATATATCCATCTAATCATATTTCGCATGTATTTATTTGTACAGGAAATACCTATTCTTTTTATGGAAAAACATTATCAACCGCAGGAGTTTATGTAGATACCCTAACTGGTTATTTGGGTTGTGATAGTTTTATTACCATTCATTTATCAATACATAGCCCTAATTCTTATAGCTATAACCAAACGATATGTAGCAACCAGTCTTATTTATTTAATGGTTATCAGCTTGTTACTCCAGGTACTTATTACGATACGCTTACCAATCATGCAGGTTGCGACAGTTTTATTACCATGAACTTATCGGTGTTGCCTATTTCAAGTTATAGCTACAATAAAACAATATGTGTAAATCAGCCTTATTTATTTCATGGGCACTATTTAAATACACCAGGCACTTATTATGATACTTTGCCTAACTATGTTGGCTGTGATAGTTTTATAACCTTGAACTTAACCGTAAAACCAATATCGAGCTACACATATAGCCAAACGATTTGCAGAAACAACCCGTTGTATTTTGCTAATCATTTTATAGATACGACAGGCACTTATTATGATACCTTGACTAACTATGTAGGTTGCGATAGTTTGATTACATTAAATTTATTATCATTGTATCCATCTAATCATATTTCGCATATTAATATTTGTACTGGTCAAACCTACCTATTTTATGGGCATATATTGAGCAATCCTGGTGTGTATGTAGATACATTAACAGGTTACTTAGGCTGTGACAGCTTTATCACCTTGCATTTGGGCGTATTAAATAATACCTCATCAATCAATAATCAAACAATATGTGGCGGCCAGACCTATACATTTGGCGGACATATTTTGAATACCCCGGGTACCTATTATGACACTTTATTAAATCAATTAGGTTGTGATAGTATTGTTACATTGAATCTGATGGCAGGCTCTAACACATTTAGCAATATCAATCAAAGTATTTGTGCTGGAGGCTCTTACACTTTCCATGGTCAAACATTAACAGTATCGGGTACTTATTATGATACCTTGATTAATTCGAATGGCTGTAATACCCTAGTAACCCTGCATTTATTGGTATTGAATAATACTAGTTCAACTCAAACACAAAATATTTGTAATGGTCATTCGTATAATTTCTATGGGCAACAATTGTTTGCCGTTGGTACTTATACTCATCATTTACTAAACCATTTTGGTTGTGATTCATCGATAATACTTACACTAAATGTAACTACCCCTAATATTGCAGTAACTCAACATGATTCAATATTAACATCACAAGCAACAGGCTCCACCTATCAGTGGGTAACTTGTCATGGCAGCAATCAAAATGTCTATGCACCAATTGTGGGGGCAACCAATAGTGTATATGTAGCAGATTCAACCGGTTGGTATGCGGTAATTGTAACTACGGGCAGTTGCAGCGATACGAGCGTATGTTATTTTGTAAACAAAAATTTGCATACAGGAATAGCAACATTAACGAACAGCACAATAAAAGTGTTTCCGAATCCGACAGATAATGTGTTGAACATACAATGGCAATCGGAAGAGCATTTACAAAAAATTATATTGGAAGACGCCATCGGAAGAATTGTGAAAGAGCTGATACCAACAGGCAATAATGAAACATTGAATATAAAAGACTTGCCAAATGGCATTTACTTCCTGCATTTGTTTGCCAAAACCGAAAGGGTGATGAAGGTATTAAAAGATTAATTCTTCTGTAACGAAACAAAAAAGGCTGTCAATTTTAGACAGCCTTTTTTGTTTAATCAATAAGTGAAAAAAGTATCTTTAAATACGGTATAATTTTTTTTATGAAATAACTCAATGCCCAATTTTATAAAAAATGTGCTAACCACTTGTCCATTTTTATATTGAAAATACGGACCGATAAAACGCCATTTTGAATTGGCTGATTGCGCTAAAATATTTGAAGTGGTTGGTAAATAATTGATTTGACTTAAACTTGTTGTGAAAGCATTTTTTGAATAATTTAAAGCATTAAAATTTATACCAATGTCTGCATAGATATACTTATTAAAAAAACCCTTTAAACCTAGAATGAGATTTAATTTGAGTTGCTTTGAATTTAACTCAATGTTATATTCTCCTGATGAATAGGTATCTAATGCATAGGTGCTTATGCCGCTATAGTTTAAGGTTTTGTATAATGCTTGCCCACCAACATAAATCATTAAACCTTCTTTAATAAACCAATCAGAGGTTAGATTTTTTGTGTAATTAATGCCCCAATTATTTTCATAAAAAGATTGATTATAAACTGGATCGGGATAGACGGCATCATAAGTTTCCTGACTTGCTTTTTTAAAATAATTAAAGCTGATGAAATTTTTATTTGCCAGATTAATACCGAACTCGAAACCCTTTGCTGTTCGATAACCAATTAAAGGATGTTTTGTGTTAACATTAGGTACACCTGTAAAATAATTGCCGATGACTAAGTTATCTAAATCGAAACTACTCTTTGGGTATGTTTTATTTGTTTTTGAAAAAGACGGGTTAATGTTTAAATTGAAGAAGAAAAAAACCCGATGAGTTTTGGCAGAATCGGATTTTGAAAAACCGAAGGAATGCAATGAAATTAAGATAAACAGTAAGGAACAAAAAAATTTCAAAACTAAATTCTTTTAAAACTGCAAGATATAAATTGCTGCTAAAATAATTGTAGCGACTAACTAAAATCATCTGTTATAGCTGATTACTGTCATAGTTTAACTTTCTAAATCAAAATATTTTTGAACTTAAATTTTATTGGCATGGAAGTAAAACAAATTTATACCAACTGTTTGGCACATGGTGCATATTACATTGAAAGCAACGGCGAAGCTGCTGTCATTGATCCACTTCGTGAAGTGAAACCTTATATCGATTTGGCAGAAAGCCGAAATGCAAAAATCAAATATATTTTTGAAACACATTTTCATGCTGACTTTGTGAGTGGTCATATAGATTTAGCTAAAAAAACAGGGGCAACAATTGTTTACGGACCGACGCAAATGAAAGCCGGTTTTGAAATGTTGGTTGGTGCAGATAATCAAGTTTTTAAATTAGGTGATTCAACTATAAAGCTGATACACACACCGGGCCACACTATGGAAAGCAGTTGTTTTTTATTGCAGGATAAAAATGGTAAACCAACAGCTTTGTTCAGCGGCGACACACTTTTTATAGGAGATGTTGGTCGTCCGGATTTGGCGCAACATGTTATAGCTAATTTAACTCAGGAAAAACTGGCTGCTCATCTTTTTGATTCGCTAAGAAATAAAATAATGCCGCTGCCCGATGATATAATAGTATATCCGAACCATGGGGCAGGAAGTGCTTGCGGAAAAAACATGAGTAAAGAAACTTCAGATACTCTTGGGCATCAGAAACAAGTGAATTATGCTTTGCGAAAAAATATGACCAAAGATGAATTCATAAAAGAATTGCTGAATGGTTTAACTGTTCCGCCTGGTTATTTTCCTAAAAATGTATTGCTGAATATTGGTGGCTATGAATCATTTGATAAAGTTTTGAAACGTGGCATGAGACCGCTTTCAGCAAAAGAATTTATGGAAGTTTTAACAGCCCGAAAACCAATGGTGATTGATACACGGAAAGCGGCTGATTTTGCCAAAGGATTTATCACTAATGCTATCAACATTGGCATTGATGGTAGCTTTGCCACTTGGGTTGGCACTGTGATAAAATATATTCAGCAAGAGATTTTATTGGTGGTGGATGAAGGCAGAGAAGAAGAAGTAATTACACGATTGGCAAGAGTAGGTTATGACCACTGTATCGGTTTTTTAAAAGGTGGTATGCAAGCATGGAGAGACGAAAACTTTGTAACTGATAAAATTAAAACCATAACTGCTGATGAGTTTTGCAACATTGCTGCAAATAATGATAGTATCATGATTTTAGATTTAAGAAAGAAAAGCGAATTTGATGCTGAACATCTATTGAATGCTCAAAACCTGCCGTTGGATTATGTTTATGACAACTTCGAAAAAATTGATAAAAACAAAACTTATTATGTGCACTGCGCTGGTGGTTATCGATCCATGATTTTTATTTCGATTTTAAAACCAATGGGATATCACAATTTGATTGATGTGAATGGCGGCTTTGGTGAAATTAAAAAAAGTGGTAAGTTGCCAATTACTGATTATGTCTGTCCTTTAACGATGTTGTAAGCAAGCTTTATTTAGTGCTTCTTATATTGCTCCATCATTTTTTGCATCATGGCTTTGCGATCTTCAGGAGACATGTTTTTCATTTTGGCAGGGTCAAATTCCATTTCGTTTTTTGTGTAGTCAGTTGGGATTGTAAATAATGCTGCAGCTAAATCTCTTGCTTCGTATTTAGTGAGCAACATAGTCATAGCAGGGCTGTTGGTTCCTGTTTTGTAAAATACCATTTTCACTGGCATGCCTTTTAAGTTTTTACTTTTCATCAACTCAACAATTTTATTGTTAGCAGCTGCATCATCTTTTTCATAAGTAAAATCAATAGTAGGTAAATCTTTACAAAGCCATACATCCCAGGCGTTTCCTTTTGATTTCATACGAATACGAGTACAATTGTATTGTTCAACTTTTTCTTCACCAATCACTTCAATGCTAAAATCATCAGCTTCTGATTTGGTTGCACCACCAAGCTTTACTTCTGAATAAGTTTTGGTCATACTGTTTAACATGATGGTTACATCTGGTTTGCTTTTTAAACGCAATGAAACCATGTTCATATCCCTGCCAGCTATGTTCATATCTACTTCCGAACGCATATTGCCATCTTTCACAAACATTTTGCTGGTGAATACTTTATCACCAATGCCTGTCATTTTATACTCGGCATAAATATCAGAAGCAACTGAGTTTTTTAATAGTGAAAAACTTAAAACAAACAGTAGTAAAATGTTTTTGATTGGCATAAGCAATAATGTTTAGTAAGTGTAAAAATAAATTATTTATCAGGAATAAAAACCAGAATTTTATTCAGCAAAAATTCATCACACCCCAAATTGTGACAAGTGATGGTCCAAATGTTTGTAGAACATATTGTTCCATTCGGTTTTGTTCAACACACCAAATGAGTGTGATGCTTTGCCATCAAAATGTGCTTCGCCCAATTGTTGGGTTTTGGTGATGTAAGCAACTAAGCGTTGTTTTTCTTTTTCAAAATCTTTAGTGTCTTTGATTAAAAAATCGGGACCAGTTTGTGAATTTTTCTTGTAAGGCTTTTCAGTAACTACTGTGTTTTTCACCAACAATTTTAAAATCAATTTCAAAAAGCCATTGGGTGCTTTGTGAATATTGTCGTACACATATTCATAAGTAACGCAGCAGTGCGCCATCATTTGCCCTACAGCCATCTTGCCCCACAAAGGTTGTGTGTTGGCATTTAGTTTATTGATTCTGTCGATGATTTCTTCTGTAACGGCTTTATCGAAAATGTTTTTAATCATTTGAGTGGTTTATTTTTTTGTGAAGGTAAAAGTAATTGAGTTTTACTTTATAGTAACTTGATGTTCCAATTTGGCACATCAAGTTTTTAAAATTTTTGCGGATAATTTGATGAGCCGATTGCAAATTAATTGTTCCACTTTCGCGGCTGCTTTCAATCATTGCCTCCAATTGCTTTGCTGATAATGGTTTGCCAGGTAATGCCACATTTTTTTCATTGTCATCCACCACTTTTAATTCCAAATTTAATTGACGAGCAAAGTCAATCAACTTCATCAAATTGGCAGCATTGGTATTTTGTAATTGTAAAAGCATAAATCAAAAATAAGAAAGTTTGAGAAGAAATAAAATTGTTTCGATGTCTTGAATCAAGCAGTTACGACCTGTGCCGATGAAATCGGTAAGACCCTACGCAAAAGGCCCTGCTGCATCTTCGCAACAACAAATATAGCTTGGCTTCTACTTAGGGCTTCAAGTTGTGGGACTTTTTAGAAATTGTTCTATAACTTCTATAAGTTTTTTTACATCATCTTCTTGTAAACCACTATTAAAAACTGATATTTTTGATTTGAAGTTTTTTAATTCCAAAGAATATCCTTGATAATATTTTCCGAAAATTTTTTTACTAAAAAGAGAAAGGTCTTCCCTTGATATTTCATCTTCACAACTGAAAAAATATAACCACTTTTTCCTTACAATTATTTTGTCTTGATATTTCAATACCCAAACTGGCATAGGCAGAATTTGAGGAATCCAATCAAAAAAGAAAACAAAGACAAATGCACACATAATTCCAAAAACTATTAAAAATAATACAACGACTTTTGTACTTGTCTCTTGGGCAAAATTTGAATCGGAGATTGGAAGAAAAAAAACAATCGCTGTCCAAGCTATAATCATGAGCACAAAGGTTTTAATGCTTTTGAAAAAGGATTTTTTCTTACTCCTTTTCAAAAGCAAAGCATTATTCTCAATTCTATATTCAATTGTATTCATTCTGTATTACTTCAAATTAGTTTCTTGTCTATCGCTCAGGATGAAGTCTTCGAGTTGAGTTTTCTTTATGGTCGCAATTTGCGACCATAAAGCTGTATTTCAATTTCCAAATTTTCTCATCTTCTAATTTTCCCCAATCATCAACTTCGCAAACTTCAACATAATTTTCTTTTGCCCCAGTTGTTCAAAATCAATGGTTGCAAAGCTGTTGTCGCCGTTGCCTTCTAAAATAGTGAGTTTGCCTTTACCAAATTTTTCATGGTAAACAGTTTGCCCCACTTGCAAAGCACTATTAGGTGAAGCTTTAAAATCGGGCATGGGTGCAATGTTCACCACAGGTTTGTTCAACACCGAAGGTTTTGAAATAGAATTTCCCTCAAAAGGTTTTTCTGTTTTTCGTTGAAAATTATTTCGGTTATTATTGGTGTTGCCAAATGCACTATCCAAAGTTTTAAATCCACTCACATTGCCAAAACCTTGTGGCATCGTGGGTTTTCGAAGCCCAACAAAAGTGCTGTAATCTTCGGGCACTTCATCAATAAAACGGCTTGGTTCGCAATAAATCAATCTGCCAAAGCGATAACGATTCAAAGCATAAGTGAGAAACAAATTTGTTTTTGCTCGGGTAACCGCCACATAAAACAATCGGCGTTCTTCTTCCAAAGCATTTCTATCATCGGTACTCATGTTTGATGGAAATAATTCTTCTTCCATCCCCACCACAAACACGGTATGAAATTCCAAACCCTTTGCCGAATGCACCGTCATCAGTTTCACTTTGTTATCATCGCCTTTGTCGTCATCAGCATTGGTCAATAAAGTAACGGTTTGTAAATAACTGCCCAAAGTTTTATCTACTACTTCGCCCGTGTCTTCATTCACTTTGGTTTCATCTGTAAATTCTTTTATCGAGTTTAAAAGTGCTTGCAAATTTTCATATCGGCTCACACCTTCCACCGTTTTATCTTCATACAACTCTTTCATGATGCCCGTTTGCTTGCCGATGTGTTGAGCAATGTCATACGCATTGTGAGTGCTCAACATGGCGTTGAAACTTTTCATCATCCACATAAAATCTTCTACAGGTTTACCAGCTTTGATACCATACAGCGGCGCATTTTCTAATACTTCCCATAATCCTTTGCCTGCATCATTCATGGCTACAGTGGCTCTTTCCAAAGTTGTTTTACCAATGCCTCTGGTTGGATAATTTATCACACGACGCAAAGCTTCTTCATCATTAAAATTCACCGTCAATCGTAAATAACACAAGAAATCTTTCACCTCTTTTCGTTGATAAAAACTGATGCCGCCATACACCCGATATGGAATATCCATTCTGCGTAACGATTCTTCAAATGCACGACTCTGGCTGTTGGTGCGATATAAAATTGCAAACTCTTTGTTGTGCAACTGATGACGCATGCGCATTTCAAAAATATTATCCGCCACATATTTTCCTTCATCATTATCAGTAGCAACTTGTACCACTTTTATTTTTTCACCTTCGGCATTGGTGGTAAAAGTTTCTTTTTTGATTTGCGCTTTATTCACCGCAATCACTTTGTTGGCGGCATTTACAATGTTTTGTGTGCTGCGATAATTTTGTTCGAGTTTGAAAATATTTAAGTCAGGGTAATCCTTTTCAAAATTTAAAATGTTGGCAATGGTAGCACCACGAAAAGCATAAATACTTTGTGCATCATCGCCCACCACACAAATATTTTCATTCACCGCCGATAGTTTTTTTACGATAGAATATTGTGCATAGTTCGTGTCCTGAAACTCATCTACCATCACATACTTAAACTTCTGTTGATACTTGTAACACACTTCAGGAAAACGCTCCAGCAATTCGTGTATCTTCATCAACAAATCATCAAAATCCATTGCACCACTCTGGAAACATCTTTTAGCATACAACTCATACAGCTTGCCCATTGCAGGGCGATGCGCCATTCTATCTTCATTCACCAAATCAACGCTGCCGTTATACATTTGCCAGGTGATGAGTGAATTTTTTGCCGAAGAAATTCTGTTTAAAACGGTGTTGGGTTTGTAAAGTGTATCGTTTAAATTTTGTTCTTTAACAATATTTTTGATGAGCGATTTAGCATCGTCGGTATCATAAATAGTGAAGTTGCTGGGGTAACCTAATTTCTCTGCTTCAATTCTCAACACTCGTGCAAAGATGCTGTGAAAGGTGCCCATCCAAAGGTTTTTGCCTTCGTTGCCCACCAATTTCATAATTCGCTCTTTCATTTCAGCCGCAGCTTTGTTGGTAAACGTAAGCGACAAAATATTAAAAGGGTCGATGCCATTTTGAATCATGTGTACGATGCGATACGTGAGCACACGGGTTTTGCCCGAGCCTGCGCCTGCAATAATCATCACTGGTCCGTTAATACATTCCACCGCATTGCGCTGCGGTTCGTTTAATTCATCTAAATAATTCATGGTGTAAATGTGCGATAAAAGTTTGGCGAACTTTTAAAGTTCGCCAAACTTCAATTAGTTGAGCAAAAGTAAAATTGGAAAGGCAGGAATAAGCGAATGAAGGGAAAGAAATTTTTGGCTTACCAATTATGGCATTTTGGTTCTCTCTTTTTAAATGCTTCATTCATTTTGTATAACAAAGAAAGATGAAGTTGATATTCCCACGTCCATCTTGACATGTGGGGAAAGAAAGAATAAGATGGTATTATTTGAAATTGCTTAAAGTTAATAACTCCACCAGTCCCAAACATAATAGAGAATGGAAAATCTGTAACTGAATATTTTTTTTCACCAGTAATATTACTTGTTCGGTCTGCTGAAATATTATTGATTTCAAAACCGCTTCCAACTCTTAAAAACATGTGCATGTAAGTCGGTTGAAAAATATAAAGCAATTTAAAAGTTCTCAATTTGAAATTGTTATTGACGTTTTCGTAAGTTGAATAAACTGACGTTTCAGTTTCACCTTGTGAAATTATTCTACTACTAAAATATGACCCTTTAATTTCATTATAACCAATACTCAGAAGATGTTTGATGACTTTATCTGTTTTTTTATTGAGTTGTAAACCAACCCAAAAGCATGCTGTAGAATTTGCTAATTTAAAAGTGTTTTGTTGATTGTTGCTATAATATTGTGTGTTGCTGTTATTAGCAAAACGCTGCTCTAAATGATTGTAAAAATATTCTGTATTGTCATTGCCATAATCATCATAATTAAACTTACAAATGCCCCCACCAACTACAATTCCATAATCCCAATTCGATTTTGTTGAATCAGCATCTTGCGCCACACAAAAATTGGCGATGAATAAAAACAGGAAAAGAAATTTTAGTTTCATTGAAATGTTTTAGGAAAGACTTTTCAAGCAATGTAAAGTTTAAAAATAAAAATCAATTCTTCACAGCCATTTGCTCACTTCTCTTTTTCATCCAAAAAATAATTCCAATCATCATCACGGCTGAAGCTATGGTTGTCAGCCAGTTTGGCGCTTCTACTTTATCCATATCCATTGTAGTCATGTTGTTGTAAAAGAAATAAGCCATCACCACTTGCGAAGCATTATTGAAAAAATGCGCAATAATGTTGGTGTAAATATTTCCGCTGTAAGCATACATATACCCAAGTGCAACGCCCATCAACATCCGAGGCACAAAGCCCAGAAACTGCATGTGAATTGCGCTAAACAAAGCCGCAGTGATGAAAATAGAAACGTGCATATTTTTAAAACTTTCATTCAGCATATTCTGCAAAACACCACGGAATAAAAATTCTTCTACCACTGCTGCCACCAACCCAATGATGAAAACATTGAACAGCAAGCCTTTCCAGGTGTGTACATTTAAAAATGCTTTGGTTAAATCGGCATCTTGCAATTCCATTTTTCGCAAAACAGCATCTAACGAACCGAAGTGAATCATTTGATTGTAGTAATAAGTGGTGCTAATTAATGGTGTGCAAATGGTCATTAAAACAACGCCATAAAAAATCATTTCGATATTGATATTTTTTTTTGCTTGTAAATAATCTAAGGGGTTCGGTCGCTTCAAACCTGCTATCAGCAAAGCACTCAAACCAAATGCACCGATGCTGTAAATCAACTGCAACCATTTTATGGCATTCATGTATTGCAAATTTTGAAGCGGATTTTGCATGGCTTCCATCAAATTATTCATCCCATATTTTGCCCCTAATACCAAAAAACCAAATCCTTGAAACACAGCCAACGACAACAACACTGTGCCTGCCAATAACAGATACTGTGCAAACATGGGGTATTTATTGATACGGTAATTTTTCCAGTCGAAGTTTGAATCCATTTTATAGCTGCTTATAATAAAATTAATTGCGTTGGTCTTTGCCCCAGTTTAGTTTAGTACGAATGGTTTCTAAAAAATTAGAATCGTGCAAACGAATTAAATTGAGTGTGAAATCTGCTTTTTTGATGGCCATTTGTACTGTTGCATCAATGGTTTCCTGGCGGCTATCGAGTGTACATAAAAACGCATCGCTGCGTCCTTCAATTTCGAAAGATAAAATTGAATTATCAGGAATTACCAATGGGCGAATATTTAAGTTGTGTGGCGCAACAGGTGTAATCACAAAGTTTTCGGAAGAAGGTACCAAGATTGGTCCGCCACAACTCAGGTTATAAGCAGTGCTGCCAGTAGGAGTGCTTACAATCAATCCATCAGCCCAATAGGAAGTAAGAAATTCTCCATTCAGATAAGTATGAATTACTATCATGCTTGATGTGGCTTTTTTGTGCAGCGTAAATTCGTTTAAGCCAAAATTATTTTCTCCAAACAAATCACTATTGCTGTCTAATTGCAGCAAAGCTCTTTTATCTAAAGTGTAGGCGCCGCTTAATAAAGCATCAATAGCTTGTGTCATTTCGGTTTTACTTACATTGGCTAAAAACCCCAAACGACCTGCATTGATGCCCATTACAGGAATATTTGAATCTCTTACCAAAGCAATAGTATCCAGCAAGGTTCCATCACCACCAAGGCTGATAATAAAATCTATTTTGCCAGTAATATCCTGATGTTCTAAATAAGTTTTGTAGGGTGTTGTACAATTTATATTTTTTCGTAATTCATCTAAATAAGGTTGATGAACCCATACCTCCACTTTTTTTTCAGCTAAATAATTACACAACTGCTTAATAAAATCAGCATCTGCAGCATGTATCAAACGACCATAGAGGGCAATAATCATGGATGAAATTTAGATTTATGAGAGCCAAAAATACAAAAACAAAGTAGGAATGAAACGAATGAAAAAAATACAACATTCTGTTCAGCCAATTCTATTAATTTTGCGCCTGTGAATTTCCCCTCCAAACTTATTGAAAATGCTGTTGCAGAATTTGCTTCGTTGCCAGGTATCGGCAAGAAAACTGCATTGCGATTGGTTCTTCATTTATTGAAACAGCCTAAAGAAGAAGTAGAAAAATTTAGTTTCAATATTTCAAGAATGCGAAATGAAATAAAATTTTGCAAAGAATGTCACAATATAAGTGATGCCGATGTTTGTAGCATTTGTAACAATCCGCATCGTAAACACGAACAAATTTGTGTGGTTGAAAATTTACGAGATGTAATCGCAATTGAAAATACTGCACAATACAGTGGTGTTTATCATGTGTTAAATGGAGTGATTTCGCCAATTGATGGCATCGGACCTGATGAATTGAATATTCAATCTTTGTTGAATCGTGTTGAAAAAAACGAGGTAAAGGAATTAATTATGGCGTTGAACCCGACGATGGAAGGCGATACAACTATTTTTTATATTTCAAAACAATTACAAAATTCATCGGTTAAAATTACCAGTATAGCCCGTGGTATTGCTTTTGGCGGCGAACTGGAATATGTAGATGAATACACTTTGGCTCGTTCGTTGGCAACCAGATTGCCTTATGAAAAATATTTGGTGAATGGAAAATAGTTGTTGGTGGCTAGCTTCTGGATTCTTAAAAAATCTGTTTTTGAATTACAATTAACTTTTGGCGATTAAAAAATAACTTTGCCTTGCTATGCTGCACAAAACAAAAGGTATTGTTATTAAAACTACTCCTTTCAGAGAGAGCAGTATAGTTTGTAAAATTTTCACAGAGCTGTTTGGCTTGCAAACTTATATTATAAACGGAGTTCGCACTTCTGGTAAAACTGGCAAAGCCGCCCTTTTCCAGCCTTTGACGATTCTAGATTTAGTCGTGTACAAACATGAGCATAAAAAAATGGAACGCATCAGTGAAGTAAAACTAGCGTATCATTTTACTCAAATAAATTTTGATGTAGCGAAAAATATTACGGCATTTTTTATTGCCGAATTGCTGCACAAAGTAATTTATGAAGAAGAAAATAATAACGAATTTTTTGAGTGGCTCGAAAATAAATTAATTGAATTAAATAACACCGAAACACTGAATGCCTCATTCCATTTAGATTTTATGTTGCAGTTAAGCAAACACTTTGGATTTTATCCGCATGAAAATTTAACAGAAACAGCCACTTATTTTGATTTGGTAAATGGTGTGTTTCAAAATGAAATTCCATCGCATATAAATTATTTAAACAAAAATGATTCAAAACTTTTTGCTGATTTTTTAAATGGAAGCAATAATTTGCAAAACCGTATTCAACGCAAAAAAATACTGCAAATACTTTGTGATTATTTTGAGCTACATATTCCCAACTTTGGTAAAATGAAATCACCAGAAGTTTTAGCAGCTTTATTCGATTAATGAATTTAAAAATATTTTTAGCAGGCAACCCTAAGTTTATTTAATTTCACACTCCATTTTAAATTATTGATAGCACCCGATACCATACAGCAAATACTTTCCGTAGCCCGAATTGAAGAGGTAGTTGGCGATTTTATTTCATTGAAAAAACGTGGGGTGAATTACATCGGTAATTGCCCGTTTCACGAAGAAAAAACACCATCGTTCACAGTTTCAGCCGCAAAAGGCATTTACAAATGTTTTGGTTGTGGCAAGGCCGGTAACGTTACAAAATTTGTGATGGAGCATGAGCACCTCACCTATCCTGAATCACTGGAGTGGTTGGCAAAAAAATACAACATTGCTATTGCCAATGTGCAATTATCGCCCAAGCAAATTGAAGAACAAAAAAGCAAGGAGCAATTGCTTTCGCTCAATCAATTAGCGAAAGAATATTTTGTAGAACAATTGTGGAATACCGATGAGGGCAAATCAATTGGCATGAGTTATTTTAAAGAACGCCAATTGAGTGAAGCGGTGATGAAAAAATTTGAACTGGGATACAATCCTGATGCAGAACAAGCTTTTACTAACTATGCCCAACAAAAAGGATTCACTTTAGAATTATTAAAAAGCAGCGGACTCACCACACAACAACGCAATGCAGATTTTTTCAGGGCTCGTGTAATTTTCCCTATTCATAATGTATCGGGCAGGGTGGTGGCTTTTGGCGCACGTACATTGCGAAAAGACAAAACAGTTGCAAAATATTTCAACTCACCCGAAACAGAAGTTTATCATAAAAGTAAAATTTTATACGGCTTGTATCAGGCTCGAAATACAATTTTGAAAAATGATTTTTGTTATTTGGTGGAAGGTTATATGGATGTGATTTCATTGCATCAAGGTGGTGTTGAAAACGTGGCAGCCAGCAGTGGAACAGCTTTGACGATTGACCAGATAAGATTGATAAAACGCTACACACAAAATATTGTGTTGTTGTATGATGGCGATGCAGCAGGCATTAAGGCGGCTTTGAGAGGATTGGAATTGATAATTGAAGAAGGTTTGAATTTAAAAATTGTATTGTTGCCTGATGGCGAAGACCCTGATAGCTATATGCACAAGCACGGCGCACAAGGCTTTAACGAATTTGTGTTGAATAATGCAAAAGATTTTATCCGATTCAAAATTCAATTTTCGATGGAAGAAACAAAAGCTGACCCACATCGAAAAGCGGCTGTAACAAAGGATTTGATAACCATGTTTGGAAAAATTCCAGATGGATTTATTCGTGGTGAATACATCAAAGAGTTTTGCAGCCTGATGCAAATCAGCGAAGAAATGGTGATAAGGGAAGTGAATAATCTGATGCGGACCGCATTAAAGAAAAACGCTGCCATACCTTCCGAAGACGCTTCATTGCTGCAACAACAATCTGTAGGAAATTTTGAAGAAATTTCACAACCCAATTTTTTTCAAAACCCGGATGAAGAACAGGAAAAAAATATTATTCGCATTTTGCTGGAATGGGGAAGTAAAACTTTAAGCAATAATAAAACTGTTGCGGAATATTTATTTGATGAAGTCGAAATCAGTTTGATTGATAATGTGGTTTGCGCAAAAATTTTCAATCAGTTTTTGCAAGAGTTTGAGCAAACAAAATTATTTGATTCAAGCAGTTTCATCAATTCGCCCGATGAGGAAATATCAGCGTTTGTAGCTGAATTGCTGAAAGACCAATATTTGCTGAGCCCTAATTGGGAATCGAAACATCAGATATTTATTAAAGACCGTGAAATGAATTTTGAGGAAGATGTGAATTCATCTGTTCATCATTTCAAGTTGAAAAAACTATTGAAACTGATTAACCAGAATTTGCAAAAAATAAAAACTGAAAAAAACTTAGAAGAAGAAATTCAGCTGCAATATATTCATCTGCAATTAAGTGTTATGAAAGCTGACTTGGCAAAGGCTTCGGGCACCGTCATAAGAAAATGATTTTTCATGAAACCAACTATAGAAATTTGTTTATCGCCATCATTACTACACACCTACAATTTAGAAGGAAAAATTGCTGTGGTGATTGATGTACTTCGTGCTACTTCGACCATTTGCACAGCATTGCATTATGGTGCTGAAAAAGTAATTCCTGTTGCTACAATCGAAAATTGTTTGCAATTTAAAAATGAACCAAATCATTTGCTGGCAGCCGAACGTGATGCCAAATTGCCGGAAGGTTTTGTGTATGGAAATTCACCCAAACAATACATGACTGATGAAGTGAAAAACAAAACTTTGGTACTCACCACTACCAACGGAACAAAAATGTTACACTTGTGTCATGCGGCTGAGACTATTGCCATTGGTGCATTTACGAATATGAATGCATTGGCTGAATTTTTATTGCAACAGCAAAAGCCTGTGCTGATGGCCTGTTCAGCCTGGAAAGATAAAGTGAATGTGGAAGATAGTTTGATGGCTGGCGGCATTGTGCATCGGTTGAAAAATGATTTTACAATGGCTTGCGATTCTTCAAAAATGATGGAGCAATTGTATGGCTTGGCAAAAAATGATTTGTACGAATATCATCGCATGGCTAATCATTTCGGACGTTTACAAAACTTAGGTGCTGACTTTGATTTGCGATTTTGTTTGACCGAAAATGAAACACCTGTGGTGCCTGTGTTGAAAGAAGGGGCATTGATTAAGTAAATAAATTTCACTAATTTATCAGGTGAAGTTATCTATTAATGCACTTGTTTATTTATTACATCCAACAAACCCTGATGAAATTTATCATCATACAATTGCCAAAACATAATGCCACCTAATCCATTTTGTAATGCATAATTTGTTTTCAATTTAATTGAACATTCATTATCGTAAGTAAAGAACAATTTTCTTTTTCTGTTAATGGCATAAGGTGCTTGAGCAACTGAATCCCAATACAACTCAAATCCTTTGGCTGGATTTATAATGCTATCGTTCATCAATTTATAACTAACTGATTTAAAAAAATAACCCGATTGATACAACCCATTATTATTGGTGTTTTCAACCTGAAAATATCTGCCATATACGGCTGCTCCAATTACTAATTTGTTGGCTGCAACACCTCTTTTCAAAAGCATTTTCACAGTATTATCGGTTGATTCAATTTGTTGAGATGTTGAATACAATGGTGTGTGATGACCCGTTTGCTTGCTATAACCATGCACCAAATCATAACTCATGATGTTCACAAAATCAACATACTGCATGGTTTCGTTCCATTCAATAGATGAATCAATATAAGTTGTAAAACCACCTGAGGCAAAACTGATTTCGTATTTTTTGCCCAACACTTCCCGAAGATTTTTCACCAATAAAGTGAAATTGTGTTTGTCTTCTTTTATAAAACTATGCCCCGGAAAGCCTTTGATAGCAGGGTATTCCCAATCCAAATCAATTCCATCTGCTTTAAAAAATTGTAAGTTTGTTTTTACTGATTGCGCAAATTCTTGTCGTCCTTTTTCTGAATTAAAAACATCCGAACAAGTTGGGCAACCACTCCAGCCACCAATGGTGAGCATCACTTTTAAATCAGGATTTCGTTTTTTCATTTCCACCATTCGTTGAATAGTGAGCGAATCAGTTTTGCTGTTGATGTGAAACAGATTGCCCTTCAAATGCCCGAATGAAAAAATGATGTGGGTGAGTTTTTCAACCTCAAAACTATCGACAGGAATTGATGAACCGCAATAGTAACCAACCACCCGAAAGTCTTTACTAGGCTGGCTGAATGCATAAGTCTTTATCAGAAAGAATACAAGAAGCGATATTGAAAAATAAAATTTCCTCACCCCGTAATAATACAAAAATATATTATTGCTATGTTGACGAACATTCGCGAAGGATTAAGAATATGATGCCAATGTTTGGGAACATGTTTTTAGTTTCTGGCATTATGCTGCAAGATTTCTGCAGCTATAGTTTAGCTATTAAAAACATAATGCCATAACCCAAACGATCTTTAATTGGGGCTAAGAACATACTGCCAATTGCTGGCATTTATTTTTCAGAAATGCAACTATAGCTGCCAGTTTCTGAAAAACATAGCCGAGTGTTTGAGCAATAAAGTTTAGACTTTAAAAAAACAAATCTAAAATATAGATTTGAATGATGGGTAATAAAAAGATGGATTCCGATTTTGCAAAATTATTTAATTTTGGAGTTGAGTTAAAAACTTACTTCAATCTTTCCAATTTGCCTTTGCGTTTGATAAGGTTTTTATAATCCCACTGAATATCATTAGCTTTTTTAAGCCAGCGTTTTAAATCTTTTACATTTACT
>CANFST010000052.1 GCA_947449695.1 Chitinophagales bacterium | reverse complement strand
GCTAATGCAGTGGAGTTGGCTTTTGCCTATGGCAATACCCCTCCTACTGGCTCACCCGATGATGAAAATATCATGAAAGAAATCAGCACCAAAGCACAGTTTGTGCATCATGCCGAAAGCCATGTGGGCGAAAAAATGTATTGCTGGGCTCGTTGGGTAAATATTAGTTATCCTAACTTCAATGGTCCTTGGTGCAGTATGATTACAGTGGTGGTGGCGTAGGTAAAATATGTTTCAGCCTGGGTTATCAAAAACAAAAATCCCGAACCAGTATTCAACTGATTCGGGATTTTATTTATAAACTTGATAAACTAATTAATTTTCAAATTTAACATCCAATGCCAAGCCACGTAATTCATGTACTAATACATTGAATGATTCAGGAATACCCGGTTTAGGAATGTTTTCACCTTTCACAATGGCTTCGTAAGTTTTAGCTCTGCCAATGATATCATCCGATTTAACGGTTAATAACTCTTGTAAAATATGTGCAGCACCATAAGCTTCCAAGGCCCAAACCTCCATTTCACCAAATCTTTGACCACCAAATTGTGCTTTACCGCCCAATGGTTGTTGAGTGATTAATGAGTAAGGCCCAATACTACGAGCATGCATCTTATCATCTACCAAGTGATTCAGTTTAAGCATATAAATTACACCCACTGTAGCTTTTTGGTGGAATCGTTCGCCAGTTTCGCCATCATATAACCATGTTTGACCATAGCTTGGTAATTTAGCTTCCTCAATTTCAGTTGCAATTTCCTGCAAAGTAGCACCATCAAAAATTGGCGTACCAAATTTTTTGCCTAATTCCAATCCTGCCAAACCTAATACAGATTCATAAATCTGACCTAAGTTCATACGGCTTGGTACCCCCAATGGATTCAATACGATATCAACCGGGCGACCATCTTCGGTATATGGCATATCTTCATCACGAACAATTCGGCTTACAATACCTTTGTTACCATGGCGACCAGCTAATTTATCGCCCACTTTTAACTTGCGTTTTTTAGCGATGTAAACTTTAGCCAATTTCACCACACCTGCTGGCAATTCATCACCAATAGTGATGTTGAATTTTTCACGTTTGTTTTGTCCGGCTAATTCATTGTGTTTGATGCCATAGTTGTGCAACAATTTTTTCACCAAGGCATTGATTTCATCATCGCCAGTCCAGCCATTCATATCAATCTGAGCGTAATCAATATCCAGATTTTTAACAGTGAATTTGCTGCCTTTTGGTATCAATTCTTCACCGTATAAATTCTTAACACCTTTAGATGTTTTATCTTTTAATAAAGAAGATAATTTACCAATCAATACATCTTTCAAATCTTTTTGATTTTTTTGATAGATGGTATCTAATTTATCTAAAGCTGATTTTTCTTTAGCTTTTGAATTTTTATCTTTCTTAACACGAGTGAATAATTTGGTATCGATAACCACACCATCAGTTGAAGGTGCAACTTTCATTGATGCATCTTTCACATCACCAGCCTTATCACCGAAGATTGCACGTAGCAATTTTTCTTCAGGAGTTGGGTCAGTTTCACCTTTTGGAGTGATTTTACCTACCAAAATATCGCCTTCTTTAATTTCAGCACCAATGCGAATAATACCTCTATCATCCAAATCTTTCGTAGCTTCTTCCGATACGTTTGGAATATCATTGGTTAATTCTTCTTCACCCAATTTTGTATCACGAACTTCCAATTCGTATTCTTCAATATGCATTGAAGTGAATAAATCTTCACGTAAAACTCTTTCGCTCAATACAATCGCATCCTCGAAGTTATAACCTTTCCAAGGCATGAACGCTACTTTCAAGTTTGTTCCTAAAGCTAATTCACCGTTATCAGTGGCATAACCTTCGCACAACACCTGACCAGGAACAACTTTTTCGCCTTTTTTCACTATCGGGCGCAAGTTGATACAAGTGCTTTGATTGGTTTTGCGGAATTTTAATAAGCTGTAAATTTTCACATCATCTTCAAAAGAAACCACTTTTTGCTCGTCGGTTCTTTCATAACGAACGTGAATGTTTTTAGCATCAACATATTCAACAACGCCTTTGCCTTCTGCATTAATCAACATACGGCTATCTTGTGCTACTTTAGCTTCCAAACCAGTACCCACAATTGGAGATTGAGGACGCAATAAAGGCACAGCCTGACGTTGCATGTTTGAACCCATCAAGGCACGATTCGCATCATCATGTTCTAAGAACGGAATCAATGAAGCACTCACACCCACAATCTGGTTAGGAGC
The DNA here is from genome assembly GCA_947449695.1 of Chitinophagales bacterium. Classification (GTDB taxonomy): domain Bacteria; phylum Bacteroidota; class Bacteroidia; order Chitinophagales; family CAIODY01; genus CAIODY01. Next base: position 18,827 of record CANFST010000052.1, on the reverse strand, counting down.
CACATCCATATATTCAATTTCGGCAGGTTCTAAAACCGGGAACTCACCATGCTGACGGCATTTAATTCTTGTATCTTTAATATTGCCTTTATCATCTACATCAACGTTTGCTTGTGCAATGATTTTGTTATCTTCATCATCAGCAGTTAAGAATTCCACTTTCATGTCATTCATATTCACTTTGCTGCTATCAACTTTTCTGTATGGTGTTTCGATGAAACCCATATCGTTGATTTTAGCATGAACACATAAAGTTGAAATCAAACCAATGTTTGGTCCTTCTGGTGTTTCAATAGTACATAAACGACCATAGTGAGAATAGTGTACGTCACGAACCTCAAACCCTGCTCTTTCTCTGCTCAAACCGCCGGGCCCTAATGCAGAAATACGACGTTTGTGTGTAATTTCAGATAATGGATTGGTTTGATCTAAGAATTGAGATAATTGAGAAGTTCCGAAGAATGAATTAATTACTGAACTCAATGTTCTTGCATTAATCAAATCAACTGGCGTAAATACCTCGTTATCACGAACGTTCATACGTTCACGAATTGTACGAGCCATACGAGCTAAACCTACACCGAATTGTGAATACAATTGTTCACCAACTGTACGAACACGACGATTGCTCAAATGGTCAATATCATCAATTTCAGCTTTTGCATTAGTTAATTGCACCAGGTATTTTACAATCAAAATAATATCTGATTTGCTCAATACACGGCTTGCATTTTTAGGGTCTAAGCCTAATTTTTGGTTTACTTTATAACGACCAACTTCTCCTAAATCATAGCGCTTATCGCTAAAGAATAATTTTTCGATGATGCCACGAGCTGTTTCATCATCTGGCGCATCAGCACCACGAAGTTGACGGTAGATATGTTGCACCGCTTCTAATTCAGTATTAGAAGTATCTTTTTGTAAAGTATTATAGATAATGTTGTAATCACCAGCCATTTCTTCTTTTTGAAGAATAACTGTTTTTACACCTGTTTCTAAAATCTCTTCAATATTTTTTTCATCTAAAATAGTATCACGTTCTAATACTACTTCATTACGCTCGATTGATACTACTTCACCAGTATCTTCATCAACGAAATCTTCAAACCATGATTTCAATACACGAGCAGCTAATTTTTTACCTAAAGCATCTTTTAACGTAGGTTTTGTTGCTTTGATTTCTTCAGCCAAACCAAACAATTCCAAAATTTGCTTATCAGTTTCATAACCCATTGAACGTAACAAGGTTGTTACAGGGAATTTTTTCTTTCTATCAATGTAAGCATACATTACATTGTTGATATCAGTTGCAAATTCCATCCAAGCACCTTTGAAAGGAATGATACGAGCTGAATAAATTTTAGTACCATTTGGGTGAACACTTTGCCCAAAGAACACACCTGGTGAACGATGTAATTGCGATACAACCACACGTTCAGCACCATTGATGATGAATGTTCCTTTTGGAGTCAAATAAGGAATATTTCCCAAAAACACATCTTGTACGATGGTTTGGAAATCAATATGCTCAGGGTCATTACAACTCAAACGCAATTTTGCTTTTAAAGGCACACTATACGTTAAACCACGTTCAACGCACTCTTCCATTGAATAACGAGGAGGATCAACGAAGTAATCTAAAAACTCTAAATTGAAAATACTACGAGCATCGCTGATAGGGAAATTCTCTTGAAATACTTTATACAAGCCTTCGTTGCTGCGATTCTCAGAAGTAGTATCTAACTGAAAGAAATCGCGGAATGATTGCAACTGAATAGCTAATAAATCCGGATAAGGCAAAGCTTTGATTTTGCCGAAGTGGATTCTTTCTTTTGATTTTTTGGTTGACATATTTAATTAAGAATTCTAAATTTAATACTTTGTTTCATTTAAAATACAAAACTCAATCACTCTGCTAAAACCATTGCTACATAAGCAGTTCAAATGGATTTAAGCAAAATAATTGTTCATCATTTAAAGCTAAAAAAGTAAAGTTTTGTAAATCAAAAAGTTATTGGCGCCCTTTTTAAGGAGTGCAAAGGTAAGAAAATGATTGAGTTATCAAAATTTTTTTACAATCATTTTAATATCAGAAGAATTACAAAATCAGGTTTTCCACATTTACATGGTTAATCATACTTTTTCATATGTAACATTCAAACTATACATTTGATAACTTTTTTTAAACCTTATCCTAACATATTATTTATTTAATGGAAGCTGTTAAACGCAAACCTAGAAATTTTATTCCTGAAAACTTCGTAGTTGAAAACTGGGAGCAACTACTACCCTATTTTGAACAATTATTCCTGCAAGAAATCGCAACCGAAGAAAGTTTATTAACTTGGTTAAAAAACAGAAGCGAATTAGAATCTGCTGTAGATGAAGATTACCGCTGGCGCTATATTCGCCTCACTTGCGATATTAACAGCGAAGAAATTAAACAAGCTCATGAATATTTTGTAACCGAAATCCAACCTCACTTAATTGAATATCGTGAAAAATTAAACAAGAAATTTATCTCCCATCCGCTTTCTCAAAAATTAGATAAGCAGGAATATGGTACACTGATAAATGGCATCAATAATTCACTAAAATTACACGAAGAAGAAAATATCGAATTGCTAACTGCCTTAGAACTGAAACAGCAGGAATATCAAGGCATTTCGGGCAACATGACTATTCAATATAAAGGCAATGAATACACTTTGCCGCAAGCCGTAAATTTCTTGTATGAAAATGACAGAACGGTTCGTGAAGAAGTGTATCATTTAATTGCTCAACGCAGATTGAATGACAAAGAAAAACTGAACGATTTGTATTCTGATTTAATTCAAAAACGAAATGAACTAGCTACCAAAGCTGGTTTCAGCAATTATCGCGATTATAAATTTACAGAATTAAACAGAAATGATTATACCGCTGATGATTGTTTTCAGTTTCATGAAGCCATAAAAAAAGAGGTATTGCCGCTTTACGAAATATTTTTAAACGATAAGAAAAAAGCTTTGGGCGTTGAAACACTTCGCCCATGGGATGTGGATGTGATTGAAGGCAATCAACAACCATTAAAACCATTTACTGATGGTGATGATTTAATCCAAAAAACAACTGCTTGTTTCAATGAAATCCGCCCTTTTTTTGCTGATTGTTTGCAAGTGATGAAAACTATGGGTCATTTGGATTTGGAATCAAGAAAAGGAAAAGCACCAGGTGGCTACAACATGACAATGCCTGAAATTGGAGTACCATTTATTTTTATGAATGCAGCCAGCAGTTTGAGCGATATGGTTACCATGTTGCATGAAGGTGGTCATGCTATTCATTCCTTTTTATCTAAAGATTTAGCCTTAAAAGAATTTAAAGATGTACCAAGTGAAATAGCCGAAGTAGCAAGCATGAGCATGGAATTGATTTCGATGGAACACTGGGAAATATTTTTTGAGAATAAGGAAGATTTACGTCATGCTAAGCAACAACAAATCAAACGAGTAATTCACATTTTACCATGGGTAGCAACTATTGATAAATTTCAACATTGGGTGTACACCAATCCCAATCATACTTTGGAGCAACGGAAAACTGAATGGACAAAAATATTTTTTGAATTTTCAAGTTCAGCTATTGATTATTCAGGCCTAGAAGAAAACATTGCATATCGTTGGCAATCGCAATTGCATTTGTTTGAAGTGCCATTTTATTATATCGAATATGCCATTGCTCAATTGGGTGCTATTGCTATGTGGAAACAATACAAAGAACAAGGCGATGTAGCCATAGATAATTATATCAAAGCTTTAAGCTTAGGCTATTCTAAAAGCTTGCCTGAGTTGTATAAAGCGGCTGGAATTAAATTCGATTTCTCTCAAAATTACATTAGTGAGTTGGTGACATTCTTGAAGAAAGAATATGAAGCTTTGCATTAATTAATGAAGAAAAAGCATTCTCCTTTCGTAATTGGTTTGTATGAGGCATTTGAGGTAGTTGCTGATAAAACAATTGCTGTTGGTGCAAAAGCATACATGCGCAATCAGTTTGAATTTATTGGTTTAAAATCTGCCGACAGACGAAAAATTTTTAAACAATATTTGAAAGAAAATTTCCCGAAACAAAATGAATTTGAACAATTGATTTGGGAAATGTGGCAATTGCCCGAACGTGATTTCCAATATTGTGCGATTGATTTATTCATAGCAACTAAAAAATACTGGCAACCCGAAACTATTGATTTGATAGAGAAAATTGCCATTCATAAATCGTGGTGGGATACGATTGATTTTATTGCAAGCTATTTAGCTGGCAATTATTTTTTATTGTTCCCTGAAAACAAAATCAAGATAACTAATCGATGGAATAAAAGCGATAACTTTTGGTTGCAGCGCATCAGTATCCTATTTCAATTGAAATACAAAACCAAAACGGATACCGCATTACTCACAAAATATATTTTGAATTGCGCCAGCGAAAAAGAATTTTTCTTGCGAAAAGCTATTGGCTGGTCATTACGTGAATATTCAAAAACTGATGAAGTGTTTGTTTTAAATTTTGTGGAAACACATTCACTTTCCTATTTGAGTAAAAAAGAAGCATTAAAAGTGATTGAAAGAAAGAGTTGATATTAGTTCAAGTTAATGTAAAAAGTTAAGTAATTATTTTTTAACCTCCTTAATAAAATCGCCTGCTAAATCAAAAAATAAACTCTTGCCATTAATGTCGGCTTTATAAGTTATAACACCACTGCTATCTCTTATTTTAAAAGCTTGATTTACACTTGTTTGATTATAATTTATTTTCACATATTTAAGAATAACAGCAGGCAATGTCCATATTTCTATATCAGACTCTGAATTTACCAATTTGCCTGAAGCCTCGTAGGTATTAGACATATCAACTTTATTAATATCATACTCTACTTTGTAGTCACTTCCTTGTTGTGTCCATGATATATCAAAATTATTGGGGTGAGCTCGATGAAAAGCGGCTTTCACAGCAACGGGAACATTTTTTTCGTTTAACGTTTTTGAAAAAACATTATTAAAAAATACTGTAATGGCAAGCACTAAAAAGAAATGTTTCATATTGTTCTAATTAAAATTATATAAGTGTAATCAGCGGCAAAGTTGCAGCTCTATTGCCAATTCAGCGTTACACAATAAAATATAAATGTTAGATAATTCCCACTTATTAGAATCATGCGTTAACACAAAGAAATTAATCGAGATTGAAGTATATTAATAAAAAAAAATTGAGATAAATTTTACCGAGTTAGCATTCCTTTCTGCTAAACAAATCAAGGAGGATTATCTTAATTTTCTTCGTTAAAATAAATCTTATAAAATTTTCTTCCATCCTTCTCTACTCCTTGTTCAATCAACTCACGATTGCCATGGATATAGATGTGGAAATTTTTATCTAGTTTCAAAACACTTTTAAAAACACGAGCTTGTTTTTTAACAGCTTGAGGTGATATTTCAAAATTATCTTCCAATGCGATTTCATGATTTTGGCGATACGATTCATCATAGCTTCGAAATGATTTGATTATTTCTTTGTTCACAAATACCTCTTGTTCAAACCCTTCTTTATCAAACTCATCATGCGTTTTAAAATATTGCACTGAGCGATTGAGCAAATCAATTTTATCTGCCTTGCTTACTTCAAATTCACCATCTAATTGTTTGGTAACAAAGTTTTTAGCAATGCCCAAAAACTGATTGGTCTGATGATAAATATTTTCACGTTGTGCTAATCCTAAAAATTTTTCTTTCCAATAAATGGCTTCATCACCTTTGTTTTGATTATCAATTATCATTACATCAAAACCATCTTCAGCACTTTTGTTCAATACCAAACAGCCTTTATCAAACTTAGTTAAATCAATGCCTTCCTTATAAGTGATTTGAAAATTATCTTTTTGCTGATGTACTTCAAAAAATGAACCTTTGTTTTCAGTTTTAAAAATCCCAACTGCATCTATCAATTTTCCATCTATTTCACAATTTAAAAAATGACACAGATACAATTCGCCTGATTTTATTTTTGGATGACTTGAATTTTCGTATAGATGTTGGGCAAAGTGTATACTCGTTTCATGCAGCAATGTTGAATCTTGCAATATCGCATTGCAATAATTATAGGCTTCGTTATATTGCAAAGAAGCAGCATGATGAAACTTGAATTGCTCATATACATTCACAAAGCGATGTAAAAAATAATCAGTGAGCAATGCTGCAAGTTCATCATCTATAGCTAATGATTTTTTAGACAGAAATATATCGTTGGCTTCTGTCTTATTACCAACATAATGAACAGATAAACTATTTAAAACAGCATCACTAAAATCCATAATTGAATAGTTGAAAGATGATTGAAACGGCTAAAATAAAGGAATAAAATGAATTGATTTATATTCAATACTATATTGCCAGTGTTTGGGAATTTACACCATGGGGCAATCAAATAACAAGCACCAAGGGATTGAGAAGTAGCGGCATTTCCTCTGTAGGAATAATTGCCATTAATAACCACAGTACTAGAAGGAGTGAAAGTTCCAAAACTCCAGCAATTAGCTTGGTCAGCAGCCCTGCTTCCACTTTCAGCAGTAATAGTAGCTAAAGATTGTGCTTGGGTAGATATACTAAATATTACCAACAGATTTAAAGAGGCAATAAATTTTGTACTTCCCATTTTGTTATTAATCAATTATTTTAATGATTTGAATTATTTAAATTCTATTCCGAGCTATGAATGCAATTAATAAATATTGACTTATTTAGCCCATTTATAATGCTCATCTCACTCCTGCGTAAAATTACTTTTGGGGATTTTTTTTTGAATACGCATTTCAACTTAAAAGATGGAAGTTTTTACGTAGTTAAATTTCACCAATTGGTTTAGTCTAATTATTTTCCAATCAACTTCATATCAAGTGCAGATAAGAAGATGAAAGCACCATACTTAAAATAAACATCCCCATTTGATTAGTAGCTTTCTTACATTTGCGACAAATGAAAAATCTAAAATATTTTTTAATCATTGCTTTCGCAGCTGTCACAGCCTTTTTTAGTTATTATATTAAATCAACTGATACTTATTTTATAATTGGCTGTTATGCATCGTTGTTTTTAATTTATTTTTTATTACTTAAAAACTTAACGGATGAAGATGTTCAATGGGCTTTATATGCTGCTTTCGGGCTTCGCTTATTAGTTGTGCCCTCTACCCTATTTTTATCAAATGATATCTGGCGTTATCTGTGGGATGGTAATATGCAGGCAATTGGTTACAGCCCTTATACTATTGCGCCAAAAGAAGTAATGGATGCTGGCTTTAATACATTTAAAGGCGCTGGCAATCTGTTTCATCAATTGTTATCAGGTCGGGAAAATTCGGTTTATGCACCTTTTGCTGAAATAATTTTTTATATCAGCATTAAGATATCATTGGGCAATCAATACATCGCTATTATGCTGATAAAATTCATTTTAGTGATTGCTGAAATTGTCTCAATATCAGCTCTGTTACAGTTGTTGCAAAAATTTTCGTTGCCTATTAAAAATATTTTTGTGTATGCTTTTAATCCTTTAATTATTATTCAGGTTATTGCTGATGCTCATTTAGAAGCTTTAATGATTTGCTTTTTATTAGTAGCATTGTTATGTTTTAAAGAAAACAAATACAAACGAGCTATCTTTTTTTATGTATTATCTGTTGCAACAAAATTATTTCCAATAATATTTCTGCCCATCTTTTTATTTAGAAATAATTGGAAACAAAACTTAAAACTATTGATTTCATTAACTTTTTTAACAGGAATTTTATTTGTAATCTATTTTTATGGTATCAATGTTCGTTATACCTATTTATCATCATTGCAATTATATTTTAATCAGTTTGAACATAATTCATTTTTGTTTTATTGGATAAATATTGTTTTTCCAAATTCATTACAACCAACCGCAGCAGCAATTTTAAGCCGAATATTATTTGCAATGCCATGTTTAATAATGATATACTGGAGCTGGGCATCCAGAACACTTTCCATTGAAAAATTATTACCTAAAATCTTACTTTTCTGGGTACTATCTACACTCACATTCACTGTTATTAATCCCTGGTATATAGCACCATTAGTGCTTCTAGCAGTATTTGCTGAAAGTTATATGATAATTCTGTGGAGCGCTTTGGCAATTGTTTCAGCTTTAATAACTCAACATATACCAAATGATTTGATAAGTCATAGTATCAACTTAATTTGGTACAGTCTGCTGGTTTTTGTTTTTTTCTGGAAAGATTCAAAGTTCTTAAAGTCTTGAATTTTTTAGCGCATATCTACTTAGCATCACCCAACGAAGACTGGATGATTGGTAATTTTATTGCAGATGCTGTAAAAGGCAAAAGCTATCAGCTTTATGAAAAAAAAATTGCTGAAGGAATCTTAATGCATCGGTTTATTGACCATTTTACTGATACACATCCTCTTGTAAAAGATTGTACCAGTCTGCTTCGGAACGATTTAAAAAAATTTGCTCCCGTTGCATTAGATGTATATTTTGATTACTTCTTAGCAAAAAACTGGCAACAATATCATCAACAAACCTTAGCTGATTTTGCACAAAATGCTTATCAATTATTCAACTGTAATTTCGAAAAATTACCAATTCGGAATCAGCAATTATTACCTTACATGGTGAAGCAAAACTGGTTGCTTAATTATGCTACAATAAGCGGTATTGAAAAAACTTTAAATGGCATGGCACAAAGAACTACTCACGGGCAAATATTGCAAGGTGGGGAAAAACATTTAATTTATTTCGAAGAGCAACTGCAAATCAATTTTAAATTATTCTTTAAAGATTTGACAAAAGAAATTGAGCAGTATAAAAAAGCAATTTAAGTGTAAGTTCTGTTGCCGAAATTCTATTTTTGTTTTCACAAATTTTAATTATGAAATTACATAGTATCGAAACTGGAACATTCAAATTAGATGGCGGCGCCATGTTTGGTGTTGTACCAAAAAAAATATGGAGAAATTTAGTTCCGCCGGATGAAAACAATCTTTGCACATGGGCTTTGCGCTGCATGTTGGTTGAAACAGGTAACAAAAAAATTTTAATCGATTGTGGTTTGGGTGATAAGCAAGAACCTAAATTTTTTGGTCATTACGAACCTTCATTTACCCCTACTCTAAATGAAAGTTTACAAAAGATAGGGTTGACTGCTAATGAAATTACAGATGTCTTTTTAACACATTTACATTTTGATCATTGTGGCGGAGCAATAAAAGACGATAACGGCAAATTGATTCCAGCATTCCCAAATGCAACTTACTGGAGTAACGAAAAACACTGGCAATGGGCTATTGAACCTAATGCAAGAGAAAAAGCAAGTTTTTTAAAAGAAAATATTTTACCCATACAACAAAGTGGTTTACTGAAATTTGTTGATGTAAAAGAAGGTATTGAATTGTTTGATGGATTCAAAATACGTTTCGCCTATGGTCATACAGAGGCAATGATGATTCCTGAAATAAAAATCGGTAATGACACCGTTTGTTATATGGCAGATTTATTGCCCTCAGCAGCACATATTCCTCTACCCTATATAATGGGCTATGATATGCGACCATTGGAGACTTTAATGGAAAAAGAAAGATTCTTAAATGAAGCGTTCCGAAATAATTTCTTATTGTTTTTTGAACACGATAATGCCAATGAAGTATGCCGATTAGAAAAAACTGACAAAGGGATTAAAGCCTTTAATCAAGGTAAACTGACAGAACAATTAGGCGTTCGATAAAATTCTCATTCAGAAATTGTTTGTAATCTTTCCTACATTAATGCAATAGGAAACTATATTTTTGCGTTTGGCTAAAAAATAAAAAGATAGCATGAAATTAAAATTAATAAATGTTTTGGGATTGTTGATGATTATAAATTCGATGGCTTTTGCTCAAAACAAAATTGCTGATAAAGTGGTTGGGGTAATTGACAATAAAGTGGTTTTGCAATCTGATATTGACATTCAAATGAATCAAATGGCAGCTCAGGGCATAAAATTAACTGTTGATACAAGATGCTATTTGTACCAGCAATTTATGATGCAAAAACTGATGGTAGTGCAAGCCAACCATGATAGTTTGCCAGTTACAGCAGAAGAAGTAAATAATGAATTAGATAGAAGGATGAATTACTTTGTATCTCAAGTTGGTTCAAAAGAAAAATTTGAAGAATATTATCACAAACCGATTGCAAAATTTAAAGAAGAATTTAAAGATGCCGTGCAAGACCAGTTGATGGCTCAGCGTATGCAACAAAAAGTGATAGGCGATGTAAAAGTTTCTCCAATTGAAGTAAAAAAATATTTTGATGAAATCCCTAAAGATTCATTACCATATATCAATGCTGAATATGAAATTGGTGAAATTCTTATAGCGCCTAAGGTTTCAGAAGCTTCTAAAAACGAAGCCAAAAAACAATTAATTGATATAAAAAATAAAATATTGAATGGTGTTAGCTTTGAAAGTCAGGCTAAATTATATTCTGAAGATCCAGGCAGTGGTGCAAAAGGTGGTGATTTGGGTTTAGTGGAAAGAGGCCAAATGGTTCCTGATTTTGAATCGGCATTATTCAAGTTAAAAGATGGCGAATTGAGCGATATTATTGAAACACAGTTTGGTTATCATTTAATAAAAATGGTTGCTAAACAAGGTGAAAAAGCTAAAGCAAAACACATATTGATTGTGCCTAAAAGCGGCAAAAACGATTTGGATGCTGCAGTATATCAATTAGATACTATTCGTCGAAAAATCTTAAAAGATTCATTAAGTTTTAAAAAAGCATGTGATAAATATTCAACCGATGAGGTTTCAAAAGCAAATGGTGGTTTATTGCAAAACCCTAACAGTGGTAATACCTTAATGGATGCCCAATTAGTTGAACCTGATATTTTTTTCATTGTTGATTCAATGAAAGTTGGACAAATTTCAAAACCATACATCTGCAAAAATCATGAAGGTAAAGACGCAGCAAGAATATTGTGGCTCAAAACAAAAACTCAACCTCACAAAGCCAACATGAAAGATGATTATTCAAAATTGCAGGATGCAGCGGTTCAAAAAAAACAACAGGATAAAATGCAGGATTGGATTAAGCGAACAGTTACAAAAAATTATATTGTAATTGATGATGATTATAAAAATTGTGAAGGAATGAAAAGCTGGACATCAGCATTAAAAGCAAAACAATAAAATAAATAATTTTAGGAATATGTATAAAACAGATGTTGAGGCAGTAAATGGTTTAGCTGCGCATTTTAAAGCTTTAAAAACAGAAATCGGGAAAGTAATTATAGGTCAGGATGAAGTGGTTGAAAGAGTTTTAATTTCTATTTTCTGTAACGGACATAGCTTGTTGGTCGGTGTGCCGGGTTTAGCTAAAACTTTATTGGTAAAAACTATTTCTGATGCATTGCATTTAAGTTTTAAAAGAATTCAATTCACACCCGATTTAATGCCGAGTGATATTACTGGTACAGAAATACTTGACGAAAACAGAGTATTTAAATTCATTCCAGGTCCGCTATTCGCAAACATTATTTTGGCTGATGAAATAAACCGAACTCCGCCAAAAACTCAATCAGCTTTATTAGAAGCTATGCAAGAAAGAAATGTTACAGTAGCTGGCAAAGAATACATTTTACCTAAACCATTTTTTGTACTAGCCACTCAAAATCCAATTGAACAAGAAGGCACCTATCCTTTGCCTGAAGCGCAATTAGATCGATTTATGTTTAACATCACTTTAGATTATCCATCATTTACTGATGAAGTGCTGGTTGTAAAAAACACTACAGCAGTTGGTTTACCCACTATCAATAAAATTTTAAGTGATGAACAAATTATTTTTTACCAGCAATTAATCAGAAAAATTCCTATCGCTGATAATGTACTAGAATATGCAGTAAAGATTGCCGCAAAAAGCCGGCCTGATTCTCCTTTAGCAACAGATAAAGTAAAGAATTTTGTTGGTTGGGGTGCAGGACCAAGAGCTTCACAGTTTTTAGTATTAGGAGCAAAATGTCATGCAGTTGTGAATGGAAAATATTCTCCTGACATTGAAGATGTTAAAGCTGTTGCTGAACCAATATTACGTCATCGAATTGTAATAAACTACAAAGCAGAAGCTGAAGGCATTAGCATCGAACAAATAATTGATAGTTTGAAGTAACCGTTTTCAATGGGGCATACTTATTATTTCTGATGAACTGAGTTTGTGGCTGGTTGAAGGATTAGTTACATCAATCATTGGTGGTCTGATTAGTGCCCCAACAGTCAACATTCCCTTATATCTCTTTGGTAATTTTATTTTTAATGCTAATTTAGCAATCCTATTTTTAAACAAATCAGGTATCATCACACTTATTCGACCAACATTTTTAATTTCTAAAAATGAAATTTCTCCTACAGATATTTTGGGAATTTTGAAATTAAAACTTCCATCTTCAAAAGTGTAAACCGAATTAATTATCGCTTCATTTTTATTTTTTAAAATTACTGCAACATAATCCAAAGGCTTGTTGGTAGATGAATCCAACACAATTCCTGAAATGGTTATGAAAGAATCTTTTTCGCTCGTTGTTGTTGTGGTGATTTTATAATTAGGATTTTCATTGGTCAATATTTTTCCTTTTTGTGCAAAGGTTGTGGTGCTGATAATTGCGGCTGCAAGCGTTGCTACTATTGATTTCCAAGTGATGTGTCTTTTGAAATTGGAAACATCCACGCCATCACTTATCATCACTTGCGAAGCATCTACTTTGCCACAAACGATTGATGACGAATTGGAAATTACTTGCAATAATTGTTCGGTATTAAGCTGTGAAAAGTTGTAAATCTTTTTGTTGCAAGTAGCACAATAGCTATCGCCATTGAAGTTTACAGAGCCGCTAATTTTTGTGGAACACGGATGTAAGATGACAGGTTGCATAAAAAGTTTGTTTCTTTATTAGTCGAATAAATCAGCAAAATAGTTGCAATCTATTTATTCAACTAAAAAGAAATCCCACTAACCTTACTTCACAATTTCAACTACTTTTGTTGGTGCAAATTGCGAATTACGAATTGCAATTTGTTGCGCTACTGTTTGCGCTAAATCAACAAAAGCTTGCTGCGTAATTTTCTCATCGTCATTAATCACTGCAGGCAATCCATTATCGCCACCTTCGCAAATGCCTTGTACCAAAGGGATTTGACCCAACAACTGAATATTAAATTCATCTGCTAATTTTTGTCCGCCATCTTTTCCAAAGATGTAATATTTATTTTCAGGCAATTCTTTCGGAGTGAAATAAGCCATGTTTTCCACCACACCCAACACAGGTACATTTATTTGTCCGCTGCTAAACATACTCACCGCTTTTTTTGCATCAGCTAATGCAATGTCCTGTGGTGTTGTAACCACTACAGCACCTGTAACTGGCACAGTTTGCACCAGCGTTAAATGCACATCGCCAGTGCCTGGTGGCATATCAATTATCAAGTAATCTAAATCGCCCCAATACACATCGGTAATGAATTGGCGCAGCGCACTGCTCACCATCGGACCTCTCCAAACAATAGCTTGTTTTTCATCTACCAAAAAACCAATCGACATACTTTTGATGCCAAACTTTTCAATTGGTGCAATCATGTGTTTGCCTGCAACGCTTACCATTGTTGGTTTCTGACCTTTCAAACCCAACATCAACGGCATGGAAGGACCATAAATATCTGCATCCATCAACCCAACTTTTGCATTCATTTTTGATAAACCTAAAGCAAGATTGGTTGCCACAGTTGATTTTCCAACACCGCCTTTTCCACTAACCACTACAATAATATTTTTCACACCTGGCAACACACTTTCGCCGTCTTTTCTTTTTGATGTAACACTGCTGCTCATCGTAATATTTACTTCTGAATCTTTGCTCACCATCAGCTTAATAGCATTCAAACATGCACCTTTGATAGCTTCTTTCATTGGGCAGGCTGGAGTTGTGAGTTCAACAGTGAAAGAGATTTTATTTCCTTCCGTTTCCAAGTTTTTAATCATGCCAAGTGTTACCAAATCTTTATGTAAATCGGGGTCGTCGACATGACTTAATGCTTCTAATATTTGTTCTTTTGTAAAATTCATTTTTATTTGTTTTTCTTTTGCAATCAGTACTCAGACTTATTCAATTGTGATGGTACTTTTTGTTTCCATGTTAGTTCGTTTATCGAATTTGAAATCGAAAAATTTCGCATCGCCTTTTTTTGCTTTAATTTCAAGTGATGCACGACCGTATTCCAAATTATTCTTGTCAGTAACTTTTGCTACAATTTGTTTATCAAAATCTTTTTCAAAAATCAAATACACAGAAACAGTGTTTTCGGAGGAAGTTGAATCACCTGAATGAATATCAAACTTACCAGCTGAAATACCAGTATTATTTAATGATTGAGCTATTTTCAAATCGCAATGGAAAGTATTTGTTGCACCATTTTTTAATCCATCAGCTAATTGAGTTGCGCCTTCGCCAACCACTTCGCCAGTTTTATTGATGGTGTTTTTTGCTGTATCCTTAATTCTGTTGCAAGCAGCCAATGTTAAAATTGCAAATCCTAAAATCAATAGTTTTTTCGGCATAAAAATATTTTTAAAATCTTCGAGCCTTTGTGTCTTCGCGGCTGTATTTTTATTTTCTAATCTTCTAATTTCCTTATCAACTAAATCTGCACATTGCTCAACATATCTTTCACCATGTTGTTCAAATCATAATCTGGTTTCCAGTTCCAATCTTCCAAAGCATAAGCTCCATCAATGCTTCCGGGCCACGAATCGGCAATGGCTTGACGAAAATCGGGTGCATAAATAATTTTAAAATCGGGAATAAATTTTCGAATTTCGATGGCTAATTCTTTTGGAGTGAAATCGATTCCATTAATATTATATGCTGTTCGGATACTTAATTTTTCAGCAGGGGCATCCATTAATTGCAATGTTGCTTTTATTGCATCGTGCATGTACATCATTGGCAGCCGTGTGTTTTCATTTAAAAAACACGTGTACTCTTTTTTACGTTTTGCTTCGTAAAAAATTTCCACCGCATAATCAGTTGTACCACCGCCCGGCGCTGATTTGTAGCCAATCAAACCTGGATAGCGAATGCTGCGAATATCCAATCCTTTTTTATTGAAATAATAATTGCACCAACCTTCACCAGCTAATTTGCTGATGCCGTAAACCGTAGAAGGCTCAATAACAGTGTGTTGCGGCACATTTAATTTCGGTGTTGTTGGACCAAAAACTGCAATTGAACTAGGCCAAAATATTTTTTTAACACCATGCACTAATGCAGTATCAAACACACCGAGCAAGCTTCCCATGTTTAAATTCCATGCAAACTGCGGATTTTTTTCGCCAGTGGCTGAAAGCAAAGCCACCAAATGATAAATCTGTGTAACCTTGTATTTATCAATGATTTCAGCCAATCCTTTAAAATTCATAGCATCCAAATATTCAAAAGGTCCACTTTGCATCACTTCATCAGCAGCGTTTTTAATATCAGTTGCTATCACATTATTATTGCCAAATTTATTGCGCAATTCCATCGTCAGTTCAGTTCCAATTTGACCGCTGGCACCGAGAACAATTATCTTATCATTCATTTTTATTAAATTTGAGTGGCGAAGTTAAGCATCCAATTTGTTTTGCTAAGTGAAAAATAAAGTTGATTTATATTAACTTAACAATTAAACTTTTAAAATAAAAAATAGCCTAACCATTTTTTAATTTAGATTTGCAAAACAAACTATTAATTTATGAAAAAATATATATTTTCACTTGTAGTTATTTTATCCATTTTAACCAAATCGCCTTTGTATGCGCAATTCAATCGTCAGCATGACAATAATTCAAATAGAGAAAACAATACTCAACCTGATTCAAATAATAATAGCACAGCACAAAATGACGATTCGCAAAAAGAACCTTTTAAAAAAGGTTTTGATAAAAGTAAATTGATTTTCGGTGGGTTTATCTATCCAGCTTATAACTATGGGTTAATTGTTCAGGGTTCCGCTTTTATTGGCTATAGATTCACAGAAAGATTAGCTGCAGGATTGTCATCAGAATATTATTATTCTAATTTTAGTGGTACCGTTTATGACGTTGCAGGAAATCCGTTAGGAAATGGCACTCAAAGTTCAAGAGCTGCTGGGATAGGTATTTGGGGGAAATATTTGTTGTTTAATAATCTTTTAGCCAATTTGGTTTTAGAACAAAATAATTATAAATATTCAATTCAATTTCCTGGATACTCGGATATTCCAAAACCAACTTGGTATCAATCTGTATTAGTTGGTGCAACTTATCGTCAACAAATGGGTGAGCATTTTTTCATGAATGCAACAGTATTGTATGATGTGCTTCAGCAAAGTCCACTTTATTCAAATAGGGTTATTTACAGATTAGGTTTTTCATCAGGATTCTAAATGAAAATTTTATTTGTTTGCATTGGCAATATATGTCGTTCTCCAATAGCCGAAGGTGTTTTAAAACACAAGTGCCATCAATCCAAATTAGATTGGATCATTGATTCAGCTGGAACTCATAGTTATCATATAGGAGAACCACCACATAAAAGTTCTCATTTGATTTGTGAACAAAATGGAATTGATATTTCTTATCAACGTGCCCGACAGTTTAATGAATCAGATTTTAAAAAGTTTGATAAGATTTATGCTTTTGCAACTGATGTATATGATACTTTAATACAAAAAGCTAATTCTGAATCAGATAAAAGTAAGATTATTTTGCTTTTAGACGAATTATACAAGCAAAAAGGGAAAAGTGTAAAAGACCCATGGTATGGAGGTTTTGATGACTATGAAGATGTTTTTGAAGAAATTAATTTGGTGTGTGAAGCTATAATTAATAAACATTTCAATTAATTTATTTACAAATTAAAATTGAATTTCAAAAAACTTGTTCTACATTTGCAGCCCAATAAAAACTGCGGAGTAGAGCAGAGGTAGCTCGTCGGGCTCATAACCCGAAGGTCAGTGGTTCGAGTCCACTCTCCGCTACCAAGAAGGACTTATCAGATAGATTTTGATAAGTCCTTTTTTTATTTAGTGCCAAATCCCTTGACCAATGCGCATTACAGCCGATGATAGTATTTACTTGAGGGGTTCGATAATTGTCAATTTTTGCATCATAGGCTAAACCGTTTGGAAATACCATATTTTGAAAGGTCTGTTTTTGATAGTAATTCCCAGAAGCCCACATGGTAGGGAGGTTCGCAGACAAGTTGCAACTAAAATTTATCAATTCTTTTGGGTTCGATAATTGAAAATTGAGTTTTTCCAATTGCTTCATTAAGTTGTCTTTTTCTTCAATCAATTCTTTTGAGAATTCCTCATAAATATCATTTAAAACCAAACCTCTTGAGTTCCTTTTTCTTAGTTGATAAAAATCTTCGTCCACCTGATTTAGCTTTAAAGAAATCGCTTTCTTTTCATCGCTATTCGTTTCAGTTAAATTTTCAAAGGTATATTGTAATTGTATTTTAAGTGGCTCAATATGCTTTTCATCAATCGTGTAGCTTTTTAAAAGCTCAACAAATTTTGAGTGCATCATGGTCGCACTTCGATTTATTTTCAATCCAACTCTGTTTGCTTTGTAATAGTATAAACCTTTTTTTCTGACTATGTAGCCAGTAAAAGGAGTACCTGTTTCCGCTTCCTTAACAAATACCTTAAGTGGAAGATTGTCATTCGCTTTATTTACCTTGAATCCGCTTGTTGTTTTGATTTCATTGGCTCTGAAAAACAAATCCTCATCAATTAACGCTGGATGATTCCCTTTCACGATTTCACCTTTCAAAAGATTATGTGAAATGTAACCACAGTAAAATGGGTTTTTAAAAATTCCTGTCATGGTTTGTTTAGGAATATCAATCTCGAAGCATTTTAGTTTGTCAATTATCTGCTCATAAGTCATTCCATTGGCTCTCCACTCAAAAGCTTGTTTGATAAGTTCTCCTTTTTCATTGATGATAATTGTTTGCTTTTCTGCTCCTTTCACAAATGAATAACCAATCGGCACATGACCTATCCATTCGCCACGAAGCAGTTTTTCTTTCATACCGTCAATTGACTTTTGCCTTCTTAAGTCATTGTCGTATTTACTGAAAATGAATTGAATGTTTTGTTGCAATGCACCAGCATGAGAGTTGGTATCAATTGGCTGTGTAACCGCAACAATGTTGATTCCTGTCTTCTTTAATTCGCTGGCAATGTAAATTGCACTATCGCCTGTTCTACTAAATCGGTCAAGACTATACACCAAAATGAAATCAATTTTTTCTTTGCTGGCTTTTACAAATTTCAGCATCCGGTTAAACTCTTTTCGCTCATCACTTTTTGCACTTTCATAAGTACCACCAAAATATCCTTTGATGCTGAACTGCTGTTTGGTAGCGTATTCTACACAATACTTTTTCTGCCACTCCAAACTTTGGTTATTGTCCATTTGTTCCTTAGAACTTACCCTTGTGTAAATAACACAGTTTTGAATTCCTAAATCGTGCGGCAAATTGCTCTTGCCTTTTGCAAATTGCTTAAGCAGCATTTCGTTGTTCTGGTTTTCCTTCTTCATCTGTTTTGTGTTTTGTAGTTATCAATTGTTTTACCCCTTCTTCTTTTCTTTTTTGTTGGATATATAATTCATAGAAAAGAATGGAAATGGTTTCGAGCGATTTTATTGTTTCCATTGCATCTTCTTCTGAAATATTTTCAAATCCTT
>CANFST010000051.1 GCA_947449695.1 Chitinophagales bacterium | reverse complement strand
GCTGAAGTATCACAAGCCAATTGCACAGTATTTACATCAATACCTGCAGCTTTGAATGCTTTTTGCATTTCAGCTACTGCAATTGCAATTGGTAAAATTGCTTTTGGATGAGGCTTCACAATGGTTGCATTGCCTGTGATTAAATCAGCAAACAAACCTGGTAAAGTATTCCAAACAGGAAAAGTTGAGCAACCAATCACTAAACCAATTCCTTTTGGAACGGCAACAAATTTTTTGTTCAAAGTGATATTGAACTTACCCATTGGTTTTTCCCAGGTAACATTGGAAGGATAGCTTGAAATAGCCGCATAACCTTGTGCTACTGCTTCTAATGCTCTGTCATTGGCATGAGGGCCACTTGCTTGAAACGACATCATGAAAGATTGACCAGTAGTATGTTGTGTAGCAATAGCAATATCAAAAAATCTGGTTTTGATATTTTCCAATGCATCAATTAAAATATCAGAACGTTCAGCCACTGATTTTTTTCTCCAGCTATTTTGAGCATTTGCTGCATTATTAATTAATGATTCAACGCTGTACAATGGATATTGAATAGCTAATTCTTTTTGTGTGTATGGAGAAACCTCTTCGCCACCCCATGCGTTTTCGCCACTTTGTAGCAATTCAGAAAATTTATTGCCGACAATATTTTTGTAAAAATCTTGTGCTTTTGCCATGCCTTCGTCACCATAAGCTTTCGGGTGTTCGGGATATTGCGCAAAGAATTTTCTTTCGTTATTCGCTTGAATTGCTCTTTCAATAATTGCTTGATGTTTCATTGATAAAATTTTGAGGTGCAAATATAATCCAATCCTTCATAATTATTTTAAGCAGATTGCAGTGTTAATTCTCTAATTTTGTCTTTCAAAATCCCCTATTATGTCGCTCAAAGTTTCGCATAAAGCAGCCAATTTAATTGGTTCCGAAATCATCAAATTAGCTGGTGAAATCAATCAGAAAATAAAAGAAGGTCATAAAATTTATAATCTTACCATTGGTGATTTTAATCCCAATTTATTTCCGATTCCTGATTTGCTGAAAGAAGAAATCATCAAAGCTTACGAAGCCAACGAAACCAATTATCCACCAGCCGATGGCATGGCTGATTTGCGAAAAGCAGTAGCCAGTTTTTTGAAAAAATATGAAGGATTGGATTACCCCATTGACCAATTATTAATTGCTGGTGGCGGCAGACCCTTGATTTATGCGGTGTATCAAACTTTGTTAGACGAAGGCGATAAAGTAATTTACCCAGTGCCATCTTGGAATAACAATCACTATTGTCATTTAAGCGATGCACAAAAAATTGAAGTGGAAGCAAAACCCGAAAATGGTTTTATGCCCACGGCGAATGAAATTGCGCCATTCGTGAAAGACTCTACCATACTGGCTTTGTGTTCGCCATTGAACCCAACAGGAACAGTTTTTTCCAAACAACAACTCAACGAAATTTGCGAATTGGTGTTGGCAGAAAACAAACGAAGAGGCGAAAATCAAAAGCCGTTGTACATTTTATACGACCAAATTTATTGGATGCTGACCATGAATGGCATTGAGCATTTCAATCCAGTAAGTTTGTTTTCTGAAATGAAAAACTACACCATTTTCGTGGATGGAATTTCTAAATCATTGGCTGCTACTGGTGTTCGGGTGGGTTGGAGTTTTGGACCAGCAGAAGTCATCAGCAGAATGAAATCTATTTTAGGTCATGTGGGTGCTTGGAGTCCAAAGGCTGAACAGGTTGCTACTACTCATTTTTTGAATAACGAAAAAGCGGTGGAAGAATATTTGGTTGATTTAAAAAACAAAATCAACGCTCGATTCGATTTGATTTATAAAGGCTTCAAAGCTCTGAAAGCAGAAGGTTTTCCTGTTGATATAATTTCGCCACAAGGTGCCATTTATTTATCAGCACAATTTGCAATCAAAGGTTTTACCACACCTGATGGAAAAATAATTTCCACCACCGAAGACATCACTTCTTATTTATTAAATCAAGCGCAATTAGCCATCGTGCCTTTTACAGCATTTGGCTGCCATAGCGGAACTGATTGGTATCGCATTTCAGTTGGAACAATTTCGTTAGAAGAAATTCCTGCGATGTTGGCGCAATTAAAAGTGGCATTAAACGATTTGAAAAAGTAGGTTTATCTTAATACCGCAATTCGTTCGGTATCTAATTTTAATAAAATAAATAGCATCGCTGAAAAATTCAGAAACGATGAACCACCATAGCTTATAAAAGGCAATGGTATGCCGATAACAGGCAATAAACCAATGGTCATTCCTACATTAATCATGATGTGAAAAAACAGAATACAAGCAACGCTATAACCATAAATTCTGCTAAACTTACTTCGTTGCCGTTCGGCAATAGCAATAATTCTAAACAGCAGAAAAATATATAAGCCGAGTATTACTAAAACACCAATAAATCCGCGTTCTTCACCTATTGTGCAAAAGATAAAATCTGTATGCTGCTCGGGTACAAAGTTGAATTGTGTTTGTGTCCCTTTTAAAAAACCCTTACCCCAAAAGCCTCCTGAGCCAATAGCTATTTTAGATTGAATAACATTATAACCTTCTTTTTTTGCAGTAGCTTTATCGCCAATTACGCCAAAGGTTAATAAAATTCTTTCCCTTTGATGTTTTTGCATCACATGCTCCATCACAAAATCTTTACCCCACAAAACAAAAACACCACAAAATGCAAATACACTCATCAGTAAAATTATTTGCGTTCGCATTCTACGTAATTTTCTTCGCCAACCATAAACAATATAAACAACTACCAACGTAAATACACTAAATAAAATTAACTTAGGTACAAGCAGAGAGGCGACTAATAAAACTATAACAGAAACTCCAGTTATTAAAATATAACCAGGTAATCCTTCGCGATACAAAACCAACATAAAAGCACCATAGACCAATGCAGAACCAGTATCTTTTTGCAAAATAATTAATAAAGCAGGTATACCAATTATAGCCAGAGCTCTGATTCGCGTAGGCATTGTTTTAAAATTAATATCACTTTGAGATAGATATTTGGCTAAGGCAAGTGCGGTAATAGTCTTACTAAATTCGGATGGTTGCAATTTAAAGCCGCCTATATCTAACCAAGCATTTGCACCATTCACTGTTTTTGCAACAAGTGCAACTAGAATAAGCATTAAGAGGCTACTGCCATAAAGTATCCACGGAGAAGCAGTTATTATTTTGACATCTATTAATAAAATTGCGACGCCAACCATTAATCCTGCGCCCATCCACATCATTTGTTTTCCATAATCTTTTTTAAAATTAAAAACAAAAGATTTTCCTTCTTGATATTCTGCAGCGTAAATTGCCAACCAGCCTAAACATACCAACGCCAAATACATATAAAATGTATTCCAATCTATCTTATCCCAAATGCTTTTTTGATGCATAAAAAAATCTAGGCAAACAAGATGATGCAGGTTGCTTGATTAAAAAATCAGATTCAAAAATAAGTTTGGGAAAATACCCAATGCAAGTACAATTAAAATTAATGGAACCCAGATCAGCAATTGAGTGATGCTAATATCTTTGGTTTGTGAAGTTAATTGGTTTGCTTCACCATACATAGAATATTGATAGCTACGCAACATATAAACAGCTCCCAAAATAATTGTTACCCCTGCAAACATAGCTAATACATGACTATATCTTACTTCAGCCTGAAAAATTCCTTTTAACAACAAGAATTCTCCAACAAAACCATTGGTTAAAGGCAAGCCAACTGATGCCAATAACATAATCAAGAAGCAAGTAGCTAATCGAGGAGCATTTTTTGCAATTCCGCCCAATTCGCTAATTTTATAAGTGCCTGTTTGTTGATAGATTATTTCCAAAGCAAATAATAATCCTACCACTATAATTCCATGATTAAACATTTGCAAGACAGACGCTTCAAAGCCCGATAAATTGAAAGCAAAAATGCCTGCTGCCATCAAAGCCATGTGTGAGATGGATGAATAAGCTAACAATGATTTTAAATCATCTTGTCGAATCGCAATCACAGCAGCATAAATAATTCCAATTACAGCCAAAACCATCATGTAAGGCTGCAAATGATGATAAGCCGCAGGAAAAGCAGTCATCACAAAACGAATAATTCCATACAAACCCATTTTAGCCATCAAAGCTGAAAGTACCATTGTCACTGTTGTTGGAGCTGTTCTGTAAGTTTTTGGTTGCCAAGTATGAAATGGAACCATTGGCATTTTTATCATAAAAGCCAATAAGAAAAAACAGGCTAATTCCATTTGTGTTTTTAAATCCAAACTTCTTGCTGTGTTGAAAATGCTGCCATAATCAGTGTGAAAGCCCATTCCGCCTGCATTTACTAAATAGATGATAGCTACCAACATAATTAAGCTACCAAACAAAGTGTAAACAAAAAATTTGAAAGCAGTTTTTGCACGGTCAGCACCGCTTCCCCAAATGCCTACTAAAAAATAAGCTGGCACTAATCCCATTTCGAAAAATATATAAAACGAAATCACATCCCAAGCCGTGAAAACGCCGACTAATCCTGATTGAATAAGCAGCAATAAGCCATAAAATGAGCTTTCATTTTTTATATTTTTACTTGAAGTCAACAAAATAATCGGATACAAAATATTGGTAAGCAGCACCATTGCCAATGATAAATTACCTCCTTGATTGCCAAATTCATTTAAAGAAAATAAAAATTTCGTCCCAACTAAATTCACTATTTGATTGAATGCTCCTAAATGCAAATCAGTATAATAAAAATAAGCTGCTGCAATGGTTACCAAAGCATTGATGGCGCTAAAACCCACAGCCATGGCCTTATTACCAATTTTGCCAGACAACAATAAAAACAAACCACCAACAAGAGGAATTAATATTAATACTAAAGGAATCATGCTTAATAAATTATTGAAATTTTAATGAGTGTAAATATAGTTGCTGTTTGAAATTTATTGTTCAACTAAATTAAAATTGAGCAAACTTTCAAATAATTTTCTGCCGTCAACATTATTTAAATCTTCTTCAGCAGCACGTTCAGGATGAGGCATCATACCAAACACATTTCTGCTTTCATTGCAAATTCCTGCAATGTTGAGCAATGCACCATTCGGATTAGCTTCAGGTGTAACATCGCCTTCATCATTACAATATTGAAACAAAATTTGTCCGTTCTTTTTCATGTTTTTCAAAGTAGCTTCATCAACGTAATATCTTCCTTCGGCATGTGCAATCGGGATTTTCAAAACATCATCTTGTGAAATATTCCTTGTCAAAGCTGAATCTGAATGTGTTGCAGTAAGAAATACATTTTTGCAAATAAATTTCTGGTTGCTATTGCGCAACAATGCGCCAGGCAACAATCCGCTTTCACATAAAATCTGAAACCCATTGCAAATACCAAACACATAACCGCCTTTATTAGCATGTTCGATAACTTGTTGCATGATAGGTGAAAATTTTGCAATTGCACCGCACCGCAAATAATCACCATAAGAAAACCCACCAGGCAACACAATGCAATCTTCCGTTGTAAGCCCTTGCAAATTGTGGTCTTTGTGCCACAATACTTTTACTTCTTGTTTCATTACATCTTGCAACACATGAATCATATCACGATCGCAATTTGAACCCGGAAACACTACCACACCAAACTTCATAACTATGTTTTAGAAAATTTTGAATTGATTAAAATACTGCGAAAACAAAATGGCTGCTATCCAAATCCCCATCCATAAATCTGCTTTCCATGTTTTCTTTTCGATGCAAAGATAATAGGCAAAATAAAAACTAAGTGGAATTGCCAAAAGATAAAATACAGCCCAGCTCCTATCGGTGCTAAAAAACCACATAAATGAAGTTATCCAACATAAATGAAAAAGTACATTGAAGAATTTTCGAATCAATACTAATCGGCTCAACTGACGAGTACTCAATATAAAATAACTTGAAACTATCATTAAAATGGTCACGCCTGAAACTACCCAAAATCCATTGTTGTAAAGCGTTGATTGATTTTTATGAAAAATCAAATTACCAACAATGCTTTCTTCAAACTGAAAAAACCTATCCGTGTAAAACCACCAGGTACCCACTAAAAAAAATGGAATAAAAATCCCGATTAAAAAATTGAGCCACTCCTTAAATGAAGTAGGACGAAGAATTGCTAAACCAAATATACCAAATAACGATAAAAAAATATTGTGCGCCGCCAGTAATGCAGCGACACCAACAGCAAATCCTAAATCGAATGTTGCACCTGTTTGTTTCTCTTTTCGGTAAATGTTATTCAATTTATAAAGCATCCAAATCAAAATAAATGTGGTAAAAAAAACAGGCGAAAGTCTATTAAAATCAGGCAATACGGAAGAAAAAACTATAAACACAAAAGCCGGTAAAAAATTTTGATATGGTAAAAACCTTACGTTGGATAAAAATGTATTCCATAATAATGCTTGAGCTATAATCAACACCAATAAAATTATTTCGCCCAGCAATAAATTGTTTTGCAAAGGCGCATTCGTAATCTGCATTAAATAATAACCACCAATATCAGTGCTTACAATCTGATGTGCCTGCGGATGCAGCAAATGAGGCAAATGCAGCAATAATGCTAACAGCACAAGCAAAAAAACTGTTGCCGGATTATTTGATTTGAATAGTTGAATCACCGCTTAAAATTAAGGCAATTATAGAAATCTGAAAGGAATTATTGTTAGAAATTATTTTTCTTGCTTCTACAGAATTGTGATTTTGCTATACAATTGAAATAGTTATTGTGCAGATTTTTTTTTATGCAAAATCTCATCCATCAATTATACATTTACTTTTGATGTTTAAAAGAATCATTCCTTATGAAACATATCTTCTTCATTATTGCAGTTTTAATCTTTGGTTTGGCAAGTTGCGTTACACAAAAAAAGTTCAATGATGAGGTTTCGGCACATGAGCGATGTTCAAAAAAATTAGATTCGCTGAAAAGCAAATACAAAAATTGCAATGCTGAAAAAAATAAGCTGCAAGATTTTTTAGATGCCCGAAATGCTGATGTGGCAAGGCTGGAAAATGATTCAACTGAAACACATAGTACCTTAAATAAACAACAAAAGTTAAATTCGGAACTTCAAGCAGCTAACGATTTATTGATAAAGCAAAAAAAAGAGATGCTGGAAAATTCATCTAACCGAAACCAACAGTTAAGCGAAGAACTAGAAAAAAAACAACAGGAGTTAGAAGCCAAACAAACTGAATTGCAGAACAAAGAACTTAGCATTAATGGTTTAACGAACGAATTAAAACTTCGTATGTTAAAAGTAAAAGAGTTGGAAAATATTTTAAATAGTAAAGATTCAGCCACCAATAATTTAAAGAAAAAAATTGCCGCTGCATTAGAAGGATATGATGAAAGCGAATTAAAAGTTGAACGTAAAAATGGAAAAGTATATGTAAGTCTATCAGAAAAATTATTATTCAAATCTGGAAGCGCTGAGGTAGATATAAAAGGAAAAGGCGCTTTAAAAAAATTAGCCGAAGTGTTAAATAAAAACACAGATATCAACGTCACAGTAGAAGGACATACTGATAATGCTCAATTCAAACATGAAGAGTATCCACGTGATAATTGGGATTTAAGTGTATTAAGAGCAACCACAATCACAAAAATATTAACAGATAACAAAGTTGAGCCAAAGCGTATCACAGCTTCTGGTCATGCTGAATATTTCCCGTTATCATCCAACGAAACCAAAGCAGGCAAAAGCTTAAACCGAAGAACTGAAATAATTCTTACACCTAAATTAGATGAATTATTAAAAGTTTTAGAGAACTAAATTCATTTTAGTTAATTATTTGTGGATAATCGGAAAGTAGCTGTTTGCAGTGTGTTTAATTCCTTTATCTTTATCGAAATTTTTTGAAACAGAACTATCATGGGAAAAGTTATAACTATAGCCAATCAAAAAGGCGGAGTAGGTAAAACTACTACTGCTATTAACTTGGCAGCCAGTTTTGCTGTATTAGAACATCCAACATTATTAATAGATGCCGACCCTCAAGCTAATGCCACATCGGGCATAGGCATTGAACCTAAAGCGGTGAAGCAGGGCATCTATGAGTGTATGATTGGTGAAGCAAAAGTGAAAAAATCAATTATTGAAACTTCTACACCAAACTTAGATTTATTGCCAGCCAGCATGGATTTGGTAGGTGCTGAAATTGAATTAATCAATCATCCCAATCGTGAAAAAATATTAAAGAAACTGATTGAAGAAGTAAAAAATGATTATGACTATATCATCATTGATTGTTCCCCGTCATTAGGTTTAATTACGGTGAATGCCTTATCAGCAGCCGATTCAGTGATTGTGCCTGTGCAATGTGAATACTTTGCATTAGAAGGTTTGGGCAAACTTTTAAACACAATTAAAATAGTACGTACAAGATTAAATCCCGAATTAGAAATAGAAGGAATTTTATTGACTATGTACGATAGCCGTTTGCGATTAAGCAATCAGGTTGTAAATGAAATCAAGCCACATTTTGAAGATTTGGTTTTTAACACCATTATTCATCGCAATACTAAACTTGGCGAAGCTCCAACCATTGGCAAATCAGTAATCACCTACGATGCTGATAGCACAGGAGCCATCAATTATTTGAATTTGGCTCGTGAAATTTTACAAAAAAACGACCAGACAAAAATCAAATCTGACGATAAGATTATTGACGTGAAAGAGGAATAAAATTTATACTAAATACAGCAGCAAAATATTTTTTTGAGAAATGGCAAAACAAAAAGCAGAATTGGGAAAAGGCATCAGAGCCTTATTGCAGACAATTGATGACGATTCGGAAGAGTTGATGGCATCTACCATGACGGGAGCTAAAGTTAATTCAATTTCGATGGTTGAATTAAATCAGATTGAAGTAAATCCGTTTCAACCTCGTGTTGATTTTGATGCTGACAGACTGAATGATTTATCACAATCTATTGCTGTACATGGCTTAATACAACCTATCACAGTTCGCAGATTAGAAAACAATAAATATCAGTTAATAAGCGGCGAACGCAGATTGAGAGCCAGCAAAATGGCTGGTTTGACAGGGGTTCCTGCTTATATCCGAACTGCCAACGACCAAGAGATGATTGAGATGGCATTGATTGAAAACATTCAACGTGAAGATTTAAATCCTATTGAAATTTCAATTAATTATCAGCGCTTGATGAAAGAGTGCGAATTGAATCAGGAGCAATTGGCAGAAAGAGTTGGTAAAGACCGCAGTACAATCGCCAATTTTTTACGTCTGTTAAAATTGCCCGAAATTGTTCAATTAGCATTAAAAGATAAGACAGTGAGCATGGGCCATGCAAGGGCTTTGCTCGGATTAGAAAATGTAGATGAGCAATTATTTGCATTTAAAGAAATTGAAAAAAAGAATTTATCTGTAAGGCAAATAGAGCAATTGGTTTCGCAATTAAAACGTAAAACTCAATTAGCCAAAAAAGAAAAACCAAAGGCAACTAATGCTGCTTACGAATATCAGAAAATGCAGGACAAATTGACTTCCCATTTTTCTACCCGTGTAAAACTAAATCGAACAGCAAGCGGCAAGGGTGAAATCAGCATCCCGTTTTTTTCAGATGAAGATTTAGAAAGAATTATTGCAATTTTAAATCTGTAAAATAATTTTCTGATGAAAAATATATGTTTTGCTTTTTTGATGTTGATGCATTTTAATTTAATAGCACAGCAACAAAATAATTCTAACGCCAATAGCAAATCATTATCCTTTAAAATCATTGATAGCCCTAATCATACCTTTGGGTATGATATATACTTAGATGAAAAAAAAATCATTCATCAGCCTACCCCACCTGGATTGAGTGGCAATGACGGATTCAGAAAAAAAAAAGATGCTGAAAAAGTGGCACAGATAGTAATTCAAAAAATCAAAAAGGGCGAAATGCCACCTACCATAAGCCCTGCCGAGCTTCAAAAAATTCTACAAAATAAATAAGCAGAATTTCGAATACTCTCCCATTTCTCTTTAGTTATTACATTTGTAAAAATCACTTAGATGAATCTAAAATTCACTTTTATGAATGCTAAAAAAGTTGCGTTGTTATTTTCGTAGATGCCCTAAAATTTGAAGCGTTCTAAAAAATGGGTTATCAGTAATTTTAGTAACGCTGTATTTATTCCGTTTAGCAAGATTTTCTAACTGCCGAATTTTTTCAGTATAAGTATCATTAATAATGAGGTCGAGACCATTCATTTCAGAATAACTTTTAGTTTGAACCCCTTCAGGTACATAAGGCGACCATAACATGAATTTTTGATTTTCGAAATTGTGCAAATAATTTTTTGCATAATCTTGCATGTTGTGAAACTGTTTCTCAATTCTTTCAATTGTATCTTTATTATTAGAGCCACACAAAAGCCCAAGTATGTGCGTTTTAACTTCACACAAAATTGCGGTGCTTGTTGAGAATTGTAATCCAATCAAATCAATTTCAAACTGTGATTCTAAACCTTTAGTCGGTCTTTTCACTTTATAGTCTACTACATCACATTCTAAAATCAATTTCAAATATGCACCTACAGCATATTCTCCCATTTCAATGTTTGTCATTTTTATGTTTTTCTATTTCCTGAATAAATTTTATGTAATTCTTTTTGTCATAAGAAACCCATAGAACACCTTTACCTAATTTAATACTTAGGTTGTAAGAATCCGAAATGCCATATCCTTTTCTTGTATCAATGATGATTTCAGAATTTAAAGAGCTTTTACCAATAAAAAATGGTTTAAAAACATTTCCTTCATAATTTGAAATTTCAATATTAACCCTACTCAAAGAAACTCTAAAACATTTTTTAAGGCTATCGTTACAATAAATAGAATACCAATCCTCTGTTGGAATTGTTGGAGGATAATTAGTAATTACAGAATCTTTAATAATTTCCAACTTCGGCTCAGGAGGCCATTTTGCATTCATATAATCAATCAATATCCATGAACGTTCAATTGAAATTCCTATACCAATTAACAAATCATGTATCTCAGTTTGATTCAAAAGCTCATGAAATTCTTCTAGTAAGTAATCCCAACCAATTTCGTTTTCATCAAACTTGCTCATCATTAAATTGGTTTTTGTATAGTCATACCCTTTTAAGCTCAGAGAATTATTTACTGTTGCCTTAAATAAATCATTACCATAAAAAAAGTTGAACTGAACTTTATGCATAAAGTCCACTTTAACTTTTTTATCAAGCTTGGCTTGTCCATAGCAATGACAAACGAAAAACACCTGCAATAGAAAAAAAATCTTCTTCATTTTTTAAATTAAAACGCCCTGAAATTAATAATTCCAAGGCGCTTGTTGTAAATTTATTTTGCGAATTATTTAATTCTCACTCGGTGCTATTGGTGCTTCCCCTTCAGTAGTGGTGTCAGTTGCAGTAGTATCAGTTGGTGGCACAATTGGGTTGCCATTTTCATCTAATGCTATTTCAATTACTTCTTCCATTTCATCCAGTTTAGTAACAGCTGCAATTTCATCGCCTTCTTCTAAGCGAATCAAGCGAACGCCTTGTGTTGCTCTGCCAGCTTCACGAATATCTTTTACGGAGGTACGAATTGTAACGCCTGATTTACACATAATCATCAAATCGTTTTCTTCCGTTACACTCAATAAACCAACCAGCTTACCAGTTTTTTCAGTAACGTTCAATGCACGAACACCTTTACCTCCTCGGTTAGTAATACGATATTCATCCAATGCTGTACGTTTGCCATAACCATTTTCCGAAACCACAAGAATGGTAGATTTTTCATCAGCTTTTGAAACACAAATCATTCCTATCACTTCATCATTCGCTTCGTCGACTTCAATACCATACACACCAGCCGAACTTCTGCCTGTTGCTCTTACTTTTTCTTCAGGGAAACGAATAGAACGGCCACTGTGTATAGCCAATAATATTTGCGAATTACCATCCGTCAATTTTGCTTCCAATAATTGGTCGCCTTCGTTGACAGTAATTGCAATAATCCCATTCTGACGTGGACGGCTGAATTCTTCCAATTTTGTTTTCTTGATGATACCTTGTTTGGTACAAAGCACTACATAATGACTATTGATAAATTCTTCGTCTTCTAAGCTACGAACATTAATAAATGCTCTGATTTTATCGCCAGTTTCTAATTGCAACATGTTCTGAATTGCACGGCCTTTGCTGGTTTTATTGCCTTCGGGCAATTGATAAACTTTTATCCAATGACATTTTCCATTTTCGGTAAAGAACAGAATGGTGTTGTGCGTTGAAGCCACAAATACGTGTTCGATAAAATCTTCATCACGAGTGCTGCCACCCATTGAACCTTTTCCACCACGGTTTTGAGCTCGGTATTCATTCGCTACTGTTCGTTTGATATAACCTAAATGCGAAATGGTAACTACCACATCTTCTTCTTTAATGAAATCTTCCATGCGCATTTCTTCAGCTAAATAAACTATTTCGCTGCGACGTGCATCACCAAAACGCTTTTTAATATCCAACATTTCATCTTTAATAATTTGCATTCTTAAAGATTCGTTAGCTAATATTTCTTTTAAGTGATTGATGATTTTCATGATGTTTTCATACTCTTCACGAATCTTGTCAATCTCCAATCCAGTTAATGTTCTAAGGCGCAATTCCAAAATTGATTTGGCTTGAATTTCAGATAATTCAAAACCAGCCATCAATTCTGTTCTGGCAATATCAGGTGTGCTACTTTCTCTGATAATTTTAATCGCTCTATCCAAATCATCTTTAGTGCCGATTACTTTCATGTAACCTTCTAAAATGTGTGCACGTTTTTCGGCTTCGTTCAATTCAAATTTTGTACGACGAACAACTACTTCATGGCGGAAACCTACGAATTCACGAACCATATCCAACACATTTAATTGTATCGGTCTGCCTTTAACCAATGCCACATTGTTAACGCCATAGCTGGTTTGCAATTCTGTTTGTTGAAATAATTGATTGATAACAACTTGCGCATTGCCATCATTTTTCATTTCATAAACTATACGCATTCCTTCTCTATCACTTTCATCACGGCAATCGCGTAAGCCATCTATCTTTTTTTCTTGCATCAAGTAATGCGTCTTCTCAATCAACGAAGATTTATTTACTTGATAAGGAATTTCGGTAACTATAATTTTTTCTTTGCCTTTTGCATCAGTTTCAATTTCGTATTTAGCACGAACTACCACACGACCTCTACCTGTTTCCAATCCCTGGCGAACGCCTTCCATACCATAAATAATACCACCTGTTGGGAAATCTGGCGCTTTAATATGCTCCATAATTTCAGTAACTGTAATTTCTTTATTATCAATGAAAGCACAGATACCATCAATTACTTCAGTTAAATTATGAGGCATCATATTCGTAGCCATACCCACAGCAATACCACTTGCACCATTCACTAACAAATTAGGGATACGTGTAGGCATTACAGTTGGCTCTTCTAAAGTATCATCAAAGTTTAAAGAGAAGTCAACAGTGTCTTTATCTAAATCAACCATTATTTCTTCGGCCAATTTTGTTAAACGAACCTCTGTATAACGCATTGCTGCTGGTGGGTCGCCATCTACTGAACCAAAGTTTCCTTGTCCGTCAACCAATGTGTAACGCAAACTCCAATGTTGCGCCATACGAACCATCGTATCATACACCGAAGCATCACCATGCGGATGGTATTTACCTAAAACCTCACCCACAATACGGGCAGATTTTTTATAGGCTTTATTGTGTTGCATGCCTAATTCATTCATCCCGAATAACACACGACGATGAACAGGTTTTAAACCATCACGAACATCGGGCAAAGCACGACCAACAATAACCGACATCGAATAATCAATGTAAGCCGTTTTCATTTGGTCTTCAATCAAAATGGGAATAATCTTTTCGTTTTCGTTTTGCATTCTTTATTTAGATATTAGTATTGAGATTTTAGATAAGCTGTAACGCTTTTTTTAAAGAGTTGCGAAGATATAAAAAGCAAAACTTTTATTCTAATAATATCGGGTTGAAATTGCTGATTTTATCAACATTTTTTCAAGATGATTTATGGTTAATTTTTACTAAAAAAATTGGATGCTCAAATTTCTGAACTTAGCTTTAAGCACTTTTAATTTTTATAAAATTGTTCATGAAGAAATCGGCTCTGTTGTTAATTTGTAGCATCTTACTTTTTTGTTCTTTTTCTACCAATCCACCATTAAAATTAGGTTTGTTGAAATACAATGGTGGCGGCGATTGGTACGCCAACCCAACGTCGTTGACTAATCTGGCTACTTTTATCAAACAGCAATTGAATATTAATGTAGATGCTGAACAAGGTGTGGTAGAAGTTGGCAGCCCCGATTTATTTAATTACGCTTTCGTTCATACCACTGGTCATGGTAATATTACATTAAGCGATGCCGAAGCAAAAAATATCCGTACTTGGTTGATGGCTGGCGGCTTCTGGCATATTGATGATAATTATGGAATGGACCCTTATGTTCGCCCTGCATTGAAAAAAGTTTTTCCCGAAGCCGATTTGGTGGAACTACCATTTAATCATCCCATTTATCATCAGCATTTTAATTTCAATAATGGCTTGCCAAAAATTCATGAACACGATGGAAAACCACCGAAAGGTTTTGGTTTGATTTATCAAGGCAGAGTGGTTGTTTTTTATTCTTACGAATGTGATTTGGGGGATGGTTGGGAAGATTACAGCGTTCATAAAGATACCCCGGAAAAGCATTTGTCAGCTTTGCAAATGGGAGCCAATTTGATTCAATATGCCTTTCTACATTAATTTTAAACCAGTTATTTCCTTTTAATGCACAAACTATTCAAATCACTTTTCATTGTTGCAATAATTTCATTCACAGCAATAACATTAGTTCATGCTCAAAAAAAATCCACAAAAAAATATCCTGCTTTGTTGTGGGAAATTTCGGGTAATGGCTTGAAACAAAAATCTTACTTATTCGGCACGATGCACGTGAGTAAAAAATCCGTTTTCAATTTGAGTGATTCATTTTTCTATGCCTTGAAAAGCGTTGACAAGGTTGGATTGGAGCTTAATCCTGACCATTGGCAGGATGATATGATTAAAGCGGAAGATGAAAAACAAGATTTAGTAAAATTTACTTCACCCAATTTCAAAACACCATTTTACTCTACTTCATTCGAGTTGGAAAAATATGATGCATTGCTTTCTACTTTATTAAAAGTTCAACCCAGCATCATCAATAGTTTGTTGTATCGAAATTATAATAAGTACAATGAAGATTACGAAGAAGATACTTTTTTGGACTTGTTCATTTATCAAACGGGGAAAAAATTAGGTAAAAGAGCAACCGGCATGGAGCATTTGAAAACCAGTGACATGGCGCAGGCAGAGGCTTACAGAGATGAGCTTAGAGAAAAGAAAAAAGCAAAAGATATTGGCAACACTTCTAAATTGAGAGAAAAAATAGAAGAGGCTTATCGCAATCAAGACTTAGATGAATTGGATTCTTTAGAAAAAGTAATAGAAGAAAGCGAAGCTTACACTAACCGTTTTATCAATAACAGAAATTTAATTCAGGCTAATTCGATGGATACAGTGATGAAATCTGGCGCATCACTTTTTGTAGGTGTTGGTTGTGCTCATTTGCCAGGCGAAAAAGGTGTAATTGAATTGTTGCGTAAGAAAGGTTACAAGCTTCGTCCAATTAAAATGAACGAACGAGATGTGAAACAAAAAGAAGAAATTGAAAAAATGCATGCACCAGTTTCTTTTAAAAAATATAAAAGTGATGATGGGTTGTATGAAGTGGATATGCCCGGAAAGCCTTATGAAATGGGTGGTACAAGGTATTTAGACACGAAGCAATACAGCGATATGAGCAATGGTTCGTATTATATGGTTTCAAGATTAAGAACGCATGCAGCTTTGATTGGGGATGATGAAAATAAAGTGTTGACGAAAGTAGATAGCTTGCTGTATGAAAATATTCCGGGTAAAATTTTATCGAAAAAGAAGATTACAACCAATGGTTACAATGGATTTGAAATCACTAACAAAACCCGTCGTGGCGATGTGCAACGCTACAACATATTTATATTACACAACGAAGTGATGGTGTTTAAAATGAGTGGTCCGTATGATTATATTTTGAACGGAAATGAAGCCGATAAATTTTTCGGGTCAATAAAATTGAATGAAGAAAATAATTTTAACGAGTACAAAAAATACACTTCCCCCACCAAAGATTTTTCAGTTGAATTGCCTGCACAACCGATAGCTTATTTAAACAAAAATACTAAAGATGATGTGGACAGATGGGAATACGAAACAAAAGACGCAGCAACCGGAAATGCTTATTCAATATGGCATTCAGCTCGTTACAGTTTTACAGATATTAAAGATGATAGCACAGATTTAGAGTTGATGAATTTGAGCATTTATCACAGCGAACCAATTGTGTATGAAGTGAGCAGAAACTTTTTCAAACATAAAAATTTTTCTGCCTTGCAAACCTGTTTCAAATTGAGTGATAGTGGTTATTTATTTGTTCGTCATATCATTCGTGGTGCACATCAATACAATTTATTTTTTCATTCCAAATCAAAAATTGCGGATGAAAAATTTTTCAACTCATTTGAGTTTTTGCCCTTCAAATACACAACCATGAAGGATTTTAATGATGATGTATCGGTGGTGAAATGTAAAACACCATTCCTGCCAAAATTAGATTCTGCTTTCAGAAGAGTGTATAATGAATTGAATTATGCAAAAACAAATTTTGTAAATGGTGTAGAGAAAGAGCAATATTGGCAAGCCAAACAAAACATAAAATTGGTCAGTGATTCAACACAAGAAATGGTTTTTATTCAAACCCAAAAACTGCCAATTTACTTTTACGCAAAAGACATCAATAAATTTTGGCAACATGAAATCACCGCTTATTATGATAGCACAACACATATTTTAAAAGAGAAAAAATATTTCAGTTTGCCTGATGGAACTTCAGGATATAATGTTGTTTACACCGATACAGGTTCAACAAAATTGGTGAAAATAAAATTTACGCTGAAAGGAAATCAATTAGTGTATGCCTTTGCCATTGCGGCTTCTAACGAACCTGAAAGTGAATTATTGAGTACAACTTTCAATTCGGTGCAATCGAACATTAAGAAAACCTCGGAAAATATCTTAAACAATAAATTGAAAAATTATTTCGCTGATTTTTATTCGAAAGATGAAAAAATAAAAAATCGTGCAAGAAATTGGATTAGCAATATTCGCTACGATGAAGAAGGAATTGATGGTTTAATGAATGCTTATCGAACTTATAAATATGAGGAGAAAGATTTTTACGAAAACAAAACAAAATTAGTGAAAGAATTTGGCTACATCACTGATTCATCGGCGCAATCGAAATTGATGAAAGCCTTGAAAACACTGTATGATTGGAGTGCTGACACGGCAATGTTCCAAAACCAAGTAGTGTTGGCTTTAGCACGATTGAGAAACAAAACTGCATACAAAGAGTTGAAAAATTTTGTAACGATGGATCCTCCAGTTTTTGAAAGCAATCAGCAAATGAATGAAATGTTTGGTTTGTTGAACGATTCGTTAAAAACTACCAAAACTTTGTTTCCTGAAATTTTACAATTAGCAGCTTTGGATGATTACAAAATGCCTGTTAATGGTTTATTGGAAGATTTATCGGATAGTAATTTGTTAGCAACAAAAGATTATGAAACGTATTTCAGCAAACTATTTTTTGATGCAAAAATTAATTTGAAAAAACAATTTTCAAAAGATGAAGAAATGCTGAAAAGCTTGGCTGATAAAGATGCTCAAGAAGCTAATCGGTATAAAAAATATTACAACAGCGAAGAAGTGAACAACGATGTGCTTCGTGATTTTAAATTGTTAGCACCATTTTATCAAACCAACCCGATGGTGAAAAAATATTTTGATAAATCATTGCAAAGTAAAAACAATTTGTTGGTGGTGAATGCCGCAACTGCTTTAGCAAAGTATAAAATTACTGTGGCTGATTCCATCACTAAAAAGTTGGCAGCCAATAAAATGTATGCGTATTTATTGTACAAAAAATTAGGATTGAACAAAGCTGAAAGCCTTTTCCCATCGGCATTTAACGGCCAACAAAAATTAACTTACAGTCAGATTTTTTGGCAAGGTGATTTTAAAAAACTAGATACTGTCATCTTTTTACAAAAGAAAAAAGCAAAAGTGAGAAATATTTCAGGTAATGTTTTTGTTTATAAATATCGCTTAGATAATGACGGGCCTTGGTATTTAGGATTGTGTGGTATTCAGCCTTTTGATGAATCAAAAACTGCTTTTAATAATTTGGTGAGTGATGTTAAAACTCAGTTAGATGACAAGAAACCTTTGCGAAAACAAATCGAGAAAGCTGTTACAAAGCAGGTTTTACAGCAATTAAAAAATGAAAATAATTTTTTCAGAGGTGAGGGTAGTTCGTCTTTTTTTGGAAATTAAATTTCTTTCATCACTTCATCAATAGTTTTTGTATTGGGATAAAAAGAAATAATTTTATTGATAACACTTTCAACAATAGCATCGGGGCAACTTGCTCCGCTACTCAATAAAATTGTTACAGGATTATTTTGTGGGGTAAAATCAAATGTTGTTTCATTTTTGTGTTCGTGAAAATTGAAATGATGAATTTCATTTTTTGAAATAATTTCTTCTTCACTACTAATGTAATAAGTGGGTAATTTTCCTTCGCATAACTCTACCAAATGTGAAGTATTACTACTATTGTATCCCCCTACAACTATTGCTAAATCAGCATTTCGAAGTAACATCCCTCTCACTGCTGTTTGATTATCGTTTGTTGCATAACACAAAGTATCTCGAGTATCGGCAAAGTGATTTTGAATGGTTTCGGTATTTAAACTGAATTTTTTAATCATCACATTTTTTAAAAAATCAGCAATGGCTTGTGTATCAGTGGCTAACATTGTTGTTTGATTCACGACACCAATTTTTTGCAAATCTTTTTTCAAATTGAAATTAGGTGAACATTGTTTAGCAAATCTTTTTTCAAATTCTTGTTGCGATTTTTCTTCCAAAATAAATGTTGAAA
The DNA here is from genome assembly GCA_947449695.1 of Chitinophagales bacterium. Lineage (GTDB taxonomy): Bacteria > Bacteroidota > Bacteroidia > Chitinophagales > CAIODY01 > CAIODY01. The sequence goes on along the minus strand of CANFST010000051.1, from coordinate 2,225 downwards.
GTTCAATCGTTTCTTCCATGTCTTTCACCACAATTGATGGTGTATGCGATTGACTATGACTAAAAGTTGCCCTAGTTTCTTCATGATTCGGTTTGCCATGAATCACAATGGTGTAGCCACGTTCACCAATTTGCTCCGATTTATTCCAAACCCTTTCAACAAAAGGACAAGTGCTGTTGTAACGATGCGGTTCAATTTGCATTTTCCGCAATCGCTCTTCCATTTCTAAGGTAGTACCAAACGCAGGAATAATAACCACATCATCTTTACTCAACGATTCAATCGCAATCAATTCTTTGCCTGAAGTATCTTGTAAAAATTGTACTCCACGAGCCAACAAATCAGCATTTACTTGTGGGTTATGAATCATTTCACTCAATAAAAAAATTCGTTTATCTGGGTTTTCGTCAATTGCCCGAAAACTAATTTCAATAGCATTTTCAACGCCATAACAAAATCCAAAATGACGAGCCAGATAAAATTTCACTGGGCCAAAATTGAGTAATGTAGGCGAAAAATCTTTCTTCAACTTATCCTCCTCTTTGCGTTTTTGTTTAATAGCTGCAATGAGTTGGCTGCGATAAATAATGGGTACGTTGAATGATTTCATAGAAAAAATTAACTGCAAATTTAACCATTCAACAATCATTGCTATTTAATTTTATTCATAAATAATAATTAAGCCCATGATATGATATTTGTTTCATGATTTCAGGACAATAAAAAATACAAATCATTCACTACCTTTGCGCCCTCAAAAAATTATAATAACAACAAACAAAAGTATGGCTCAAATCAATAAAGAAAATGTAGGTTTATTGCACGACAAATTAACCATCACTTTACATAAAGACGATTACATGCCTAAGGTAGAAGCCGGGTTGAAAAAAATGGCTAAAACGGCTTCGATGAAAGGTTTTCGACCAGGTTTAGTTCCAGTAGGAATGGTAAGAAAAATGTATGGTAAAGAAATATTGGCAGATGAACTAAGCAAAACTGCATCGGCTAAACTGGATGAATATTTATCGGAAAATAAAGTGAAATTTTTAGGGCATCCGATGTCGAATCCATTGAAAGAAGCTATTGATTTAGAAACTGCTAACGATTTTCATTTTGTATTTGATATTGGTTTGCAACCTGACTTTCAATTAAACATGCCAAATGGCAAAAGTGATTTGATTCAATACAAAATCAATGTAAATGATGCCTTGTTAGATAAAGAAATCAGCTACGAACAAACCCGTCATGGCAAAAGCGAAGAAGTTGAAACAATTGAAGGAGAAGATGTTTTGCAATTAGAATTGAAGGCTGAAAGTTTTGAAAAAAATATTCACTTATTAGTTTCAAAAATAAAAAATGATGATAGCCGCAAACAATTGATAGCTATGAAAAAAGATGAAACTATTGCTTTCGATTTGATAAAAGCATTTAATAGTGATGCCGAAGACGTGATTCATAATGTGTTGAACATTTCACACGACGAATTTGATAAAATCAACTTCGCAGCTATGCACATTACTTTGAAAAAAATATTCCGATTAAACAAAGCAGAAGCTAACGGCGAATTGTTTGATAAAGTATATCCAGGTAAAAACATTACCACGATGGAAGCTTTCAAAGAAGAATTGAAAAAAGATTTGGAAAATGTTTACGCCCGTGAAACGGAAAGAAAAGCGAATACCGATATGCAAAAACATTTGGTAGAAAGCACTGCAATGGAATTTCCAACTGAATTTTTAAAGCGTTGGATTCAATCGGTGAGTAAAAACCCGATGACTGAAGAAGAAGTGAATGCAGGTTTTGAATCATTTAAAGAAGATTTGAAATGGACATTAATTAAAAACAGAATTATTGTTGAAAATAATTTGCAAGTGAAGGAAGAAGACCTGAAAAACAAAGTGATGGAATATCTTCGTGAAGCTTACAAAGGCATGGATGATGCCATGTTGGAAGGTATTGCTCAACGCATTTTGAGCAACGAAAAAGAAACCGAATACATGGTTGATAATTTAATCAATGAACGTGTTTTCAATTTCTTGAGAGAAAAAACAACTTTCAACACCAAAGATATTTCGTTGGAAGATTTCGAAAATTTAGTTAATCCACACAAACATCACCACCATCATTAATTTGGTTATACAAGCTAAATATTTAAACATGACAATTACTGCACTAGAGGTAAAAAAAAGATTAGAAGCTGGCGAAAAGCTTAATATTATTGATGT
>CANFST010000050.1 GCA_947449695.1 Chitinophagales bacterium | reverse complement strand
TCTAAAGGCTTTCCGCTGTTTAAGCCTTTGTTCAAAACGAAAAAAGAATGTGGTTGAATTTGATTTTTCGGACTGTAAGATTTGACGATAAAATTTGGCATAGCACACGCATTTAAAATGATGCTGCGCTACGCTTCGCCACATATTTTTAAAAGAAAAGAGGAAAAAAACGGTGAAAAAAAAGGAGAAAAGAAAGCAGATTTTTAGGGGCGTATGCTTGGCTGTCAAGGTTTTTAAAAACAAATACTCTTTGCTTTGATTTGGCGAAAGCCACCACTAAAAAAATCAAAGGAAGATTTTTTTTAAAATTCATTTCAACCTTGAAAGCCCAATAGCGTTGGGTTCTGTAGCCCCTATCTTTGCTTTCCTTTTGTCCTTTTTTTTACTGATTTATTTTATTAGAAATTGCCTTTTTGCATTTCTGTATTTGTTGTTTTTCCTTTTTTCTTTTTCGATTGTCTTGTTGTTTTTATGTCGTTACTAAATTGTATTAACTCCGTAGGATTCTTTCTGTGGGCTGATTTGGGGCTACTAAAGCAGAAAAAATAAAGCCTACTAAAATTGAAGCGTTGATGAAAAGCAAATGCAAAACTGACTGAAAGGAAAGTATTGCTTTTGCTGGGCGATGCTGAAGCTGCTGAAATGAGTGGATGCGAAATGAAGTGAAAGTGTTGAAGTGAAACGAAGCCTGAAACGTAATGAAGAAGCCATGAATGAGGCTACTGCAAGCATATAGCCTTAATGATTTCATGCTTTATTTTTTACTGCACCATTGAAAGGGCGGAGGGGCGCAAGGCTGTATTTTCATCGGGTGGGTGCGTTGGCAAAAAATGGAAATTGCGTTGGGTGTGTTTTTGGCTACTTAACATAATGTTCTTATAGGCAAAAAGCTACTATTCATAAGTGTTTCAAAAGATTTTTAGCCTATAAGGCAACATTATGTTTAAGTATGCTTCCGCCAATTTTTCATACTGGCATAAACGAAACGGTGGTGGTGGTTGGAGTGTAGTGTTTTTTGTTTTGGGTGTATGCTTGGCACAGCTCTTTGACTTTTGATTTTTACCATTAAAAACTTTTCAAAAAAAAGCGAAAGGCAATGTGCTGTATTGCGTTGGCACACCCAACACAAAAATAATGACAGTTGAAAATGGCGGCAAAAACACAATAGCGTTGTCTTCCATTTTTTAGCGTTGGATAGGGTGGGCTATTTTCCCTGATTGTAGCCCTTCTGTCTTTTGGGCTGCATGAGGGGAAAGAGAAGAGTTAGTGAAGGTGCATAGAAGCAGCTAAATTGAAATTCTCTTTGAATTTAACCTTTGTAAAGCCATGAAATTTTGTGGATTCCTTACTGTAAGATGGCTCTTTGAAACTAAAAGAAGAAGTATTACTATAGCCCAATAAGTCTTTGGTAATAGATAAATAGATTAAGTAGTCACGGAAATCTTTTCTACTATTCACCTCATCTTCCAAAACGAATGAATCAGATGAAATGCTATTGAAGAAATTATTAAAGGAAACTTCATCTGAGAAAGTTTCTTTACAGAAAGCAATAAAATTTTCTTTCTCTTTTCTGTGTACAATTTTCATCAAAGAATCAACATATTCTCTTTGATTCTCGGTCAATTGAGCAACCGCTTCGGTAGTTAGTTTAAGCATTTTTAGCTTTATTTAATTATAAACAATACCTGCAATGTGCATTAATTATTGTCTAAATAAAATACGTTTACTTACGTAAAAGTAAAAATTTCAGACGGCAAATGTAATCATTGCAATTATAAATACAAACATCCCACATTAAATTGTCCAATATGGAATAAAATGAAAAACCATGCCAGTTTTTAATAACAACTCAATCGAAACATTACTATGGATGCCTTTATCACTGCTTTCTTCTGCTCTTATAAAATATTCATACTTAAATCTATTGAATTTCAAATCAGCTATGGTTTTTAATTGATGGAATATTTTATTTCGGTCAGCTGCCTTTTTCATATCTGAATGAACGTTTGGCTCAAAAACACTTTTATACCTCTCACGATTTTGTTGAAAATCAAAACCAATGATATGAAAAAGTATTTTTTTTGCAGACGTTGCTTCATCTTGAAAATCAGTAAATAGCTTATCTAAATTATCTGAAAATTCTTGATTAAAAGCTAAAGAATCACAGCCTGTACTTTCATTTGACATAAAAACATAGAGGCACAACGAATTGTTGTGAAAACTATTATAAATTGATGAAGTTTTAACAATTGGTACACTTGGGAATTTTTTTTGTAAAAACTTTTCCTGCACTTCAGAATTTAAAGCAAATAAGCTCCTATCTAAAGGATGAGTTTTATGATAGAAAACTTTTTGTTTATTCTGAGACTCTTTATCTTCAGAAATATTAACTGAGAGAGTTTTGGGATTGTGAATATCCTTAGGGGAATAGTCAAAAATATATCTTGATTCTGTTAAAGTATTTTCACGATTTTTATGAATTTCTAAAATCGAAAATCTATTATGCTTTATTTTTGAAAGTTTGCTGGTTTTAGAAAGCTCTTCTAAGAAACAACCAGATTTTATATGCAAAACTTTATCATAAATTGTTTCAGGTGGTATTTGTGTTGGTATGTGTTCATGACCTGTGAGAAAAAAATTGGAATTTTTAAGGATTAAAAACAGTGATTTTTCAGCTTGCTCATCCCTTGTTAAACCATACGATTCAAACCAGCTTAACCAATGAATTGGATGATGCATTATGGTTATAACAGTATGGTCTTTATACTTTTGAAAAACATTTTGCTCCAGCTCCAACTCTGCTATTTTAGAATCCGCAATAAGCTGATTTCCAAATTCGGCAATTTTATCTTTGATATTTAAGGCCAAGTTTATTTTTTCGTCATTGCTTAGATTGCTTTCATTTTCCTTTTTTTTGATGTGGTTAAAAATAAGTTCATTAAATTTATCACCAATCGAAAACCATGCTGAATTTAATAAAATAAAAACAATTTTTCTTTTTTCATCAACTTGCCATCCAAATAAATTTGAATCATGCATTCCAGTCCTATTGTTTATTTTATGCTTTTGTACAAATTGCTTATAATCATTAAATGGGAAAATAAATTTCTCGAAGTTACTATTAATCAAATCTGTCCTCATAGAATAGGCTGATTTCTTATCGCTTATCGATGAGATGAAAAATTCAGCGTCGTCTCTCTTAATATCATGGTTACCTGGAACAGCAATAATCTCAATATCAGGAATAATTTTTTTTAATGGGTTTAATATCAGAATCTCAAATAATTCATAATCTTCTTTAGAACCTGAAAAAGCAATATCGCCGCTCAGAATTAAATAGTTAGTGTCAGAGTGATTATGTTTTATAAAGTCTATAAATTCTTCGCAATGCAATTTCAATAATTCATGCGATTGAAAATTTACATTATCGCCATAAATAGATTTAATATGAATATCGCTAAGCCATAAAAATTTAGTTTTATTCTCCATCTTTTATCTGAGGTTTATTAAAAGTTTGATTCCATTTACATTTCATTCCAATATTCCAAATTTCAATTAGAAGGGAATTTCTAATTGAAAAATACTCTTCGGCTTTTTCCTTACTAACAAAAAATACACCACCAGTTTGGTCGATTTTGTAAAATGTTGATATAGGAATTGAGTCATCAAATTTATTGAATAATTTTAATGGTGTTCCATCTTTCCAATCACGATGCAAATAATTAATATATTGACCATCAGCATGATTTCTGTTTTGAATCATCCGAAGATAATCATACATTTTATACTCAATTTTTTTGTTAATATTTTCTCCAATAATATCATTGACAACTGATTCGGTTGATTTTAAAAATGAAAACCTATTAATTATTGAGCTAGTATCAGCGTTGGAATAGATATTTCGGAGCCTTATCATTAAATCATAAATTTCTTCTTGATTTTGTCCAACAACTTTATCTGGATACATAGGATTGTAAATCATTCCTAAAATGTCGTTTGATAATTTGGCTATTGGTACAACAATTTCAGTTTTAATTTTTGATTTTCTATCAGAAAAAATTTGTAAAACTTCACTCTGCATAACAGGATAAACAGTATTCCAATTGTTTTCAAGTTCTAGAATAGGACAATATAAATACTCGTCTAATTCGAAGTCGTATAGCTTAAGTGTAAACATTAATCTAAACAATGTAGATTCAAAAACTTTCTTTGAAACAGTACCTGATATATCATACGCAGAACTATTTTTTAGAATTGTGGCCCATGTCCAGTAAACAAACATTTTTGCATCCAAATTACATGTAACAACAAATCTTATTGCATCGTTTAGCAAATAGTCAACATCAATAATCTCCATTTCCAAAAGATTGGTTAAATAGGAGTAGTAAGGTTGAGCGTTATCTTTTGTTATTACAGCAACGCTCTCCTTTATTTTTTTTATTTCGCTTTTGAACTCATCTGGTATATATTCATAAATACTATTCAATATTTCTTTGGAAAGTGAAAAAAAGATAAACTCAGGATGAATTAAATCATAAACATTGTAATTGATAACTAAACTGCTCGATACGGTGCTTTTGTAATTTAGTAAAACAATATATGCTGTTTCTTTTTTGTAAATTAAATTGCCAAACTGATTAGCTAAGGAATTGTACATTGAAATTAGTTGCTGAATCGAACTATTGAAATCAAGATTTAATTCAGTAATATCTTCATATCTGTAACTATTTAGCATTCTTAACTTGATGCCCTCATCAAGCTGGCTTACTAAGGCATGTAGAAAGTCCTCAAAATCATTTAATGATTCTAAAGAAGCATCTTCAATATCAACAGTCGTGTTGTAGTTGCTCCAAAGTTTTTCATATTCCTTAATATTGTTGATTAAGGCATTGACGTAGTTGAAAAAATCGAGAAAGTAAATCGCTAAAATTTCATCATTTATCCCATTCAAATACATGTGGATTATTTTCAAAGTCATTTCTCTAGTTTGCCTAGATATTTTCAATTTTTTTAATGCTAAATCAATTGAAGTTAAGTCAATTTTATGAGCTATAAATGATGAAAATGTTCTGGCATTGTATTCAGGGTTTGCAACATAATTAGTTGGTACTTTTGATTTTAAATAAACCCTAGTATTGATATTTTTTATGTGTTTGAATACTTCACTTTTATTTTGAAGAAAGAAATCATGGAGTAAAGAGTTATTGTTGAAATCGGAAGGTGAATCTTCCAGAAAGAAATAATCAGATTTTCCTAAAAGAAGTCTTGGTTCTTTAGTCTTGAAAATATCTTTAACAGGACTTTGTTGCGATGTAAGTAAAGTGTAAAAATCATCAAAATGACCTGGTTTCACCTGCCACTCAATTTGAGTTTCTAAATCCACATTTTCCTTGTTGGCATGATTGGTATCATCAAAATAATTATACTTCACCCCAAAATAAGATAATGAATCGGAAAAAACATCGGATTTGTGAAAATTATGAACTTCGCCATTTGAGCATGAAATATTGGTTTCGATACCTAAATCGCGAACTTTTAAAGCCCTTAGTTCATCTATAACTTCTGATAGTATATTTGGATTATTAACAAAAATCAATACGCTTATCTCGAACCATGAAAATGAGTGCAAAATCATATAAGCAAAATCCGTCTTCTTTTTTAGTGACTCAAGTTTTTCAATGATTTTTTCAGCAACTCTTGAAGTGAAAACAACTCCATCTTTCACTAAAAATTTATTGTTTAATTTGAAATTAGAAATGGAAATAAAATTGTATTTTCCATGAAAAGTGAATATATCATTTTTTGATTTTTCATTTAAAATACCAGTAATAATTTGATAAGAATAATTTGGAATTGAATATCCATTTTCATTATTCGATTCTGGAATTTTAGGAATCAAAAGTTTTTGAGAGAAGCTATAGTTATCAATTAACGAAATCATAGCTAAATCATAATTACCAAAAATATAGTAATTGATTGGCTCATATAATTTGTTGTCATCTTTTTCAACAGAATAGTCTGGGCAATATTTTTTTAATAATTCTTTATGTCTTTTAAAAAAATCTTTTTCAAGAACGTCGACTAAATTTGACTGGTCTTTCGTTGCAACACTTAAAAGGGTTATATTTATTGAACATTTATGTTCTGTTACCAATGGTTCTTCCATGCATAGAAATTTTTATAAAGAAAATAAGTTTTATAGAAACCACAAATTATTTAGTGTTGAAAGTGGTGGTTGACCGTTCTCGAAATGTGGTGTGATTTGGGCTAACATTTCAGGATATTTTATTGTTACTGGCAGCGATTGTTGTTTTAATGCTTTCCAATAAATGCGGCTGAATGAATAAACCTGATTGATTAATTCCTTTGTTAATGCTGCATCAAATAAAAGTTTTTCATCCTTGCAATGTATTTTAAGTTTTACTGGGAATGGGTAGCCATCTGCTTTTCCAATTGGTAAATCGGAATAACGAGTGCTGTTGTAGAGCAAATATTTGTGTCCACCTAATTTTATGATTGTACCACTAATTGGCATGTATTTACCTGACCAACGATTATCAAATGCAATAATGTCTTCTGATTCTGTTTTGTTGATTGTAACAATAATAATTGGGATGCTTAAATCTAATTTATTTAACTCTGTCTCTATTGGTTCAATTTCACGTTCACTCATTGTTTTGTAGAAGTGAATGATGAGCCTTGATGGATTGCCAAATTTCTTTTTGAAATCACGAACTGATTTTGAAATACTTCCTGCTAATTCAATTACTTCATTTTTTTGAAAGGTTTCAAATTGATTGAACTTGCCTGTGTTATCAAAACTGAATGCACTACCAATGTATTGAACATTAGTAGCCATGTGTTTGAATGCACCAATACCCACTATTAATTCATTGGATGGTTTGGCTGCTAATTGCCACGGAATACCATTGAGCTTTGCAAGGATTGCAATTGCAATGTTGCTTAATGAAAAGCCAATGTTCTTATCATCAATTCTTGCATTATTTATGACCTGAGAAAAGATATTTCGTTTTAACAAAACTTCTTTGACTTTATAATACACCTCATGTTTTTGTTCGTCTTTATCTAAGCGATTGATTGGTGAAATATAAATGGCGAAATATTGAACACCTGTTTTAAATGGCTTTTTAGCCAACTTCATTTCTATCTCTTCTATTGGATTGCTAGTATTAGCATAAACAATACTAAAACCATCTTCTGTATAGAATGGAAACTTGACATATTTACTAAAACCAGAGAAGTAAGTAACGCCCTCAATCAATTGCTTCCTTAATTTTTTTGCCCTTTCTGCATCATCTTTGTGAACGATAAAAAAGAATTGAATTTTGGTAGAGTTTTCTGGTATTTTGAAAGGACCTTTCTTTATTCCTTCAGATGGCACACGTGCAATATTTCTGTCACCAAAAATTAAATCATTACTTGAATCAGACACACCACTAATTAAACGATTTTCAACTGGAATGAACTCAGTTGAACGTAAAGGAATGAGTTCCTGAAAATCTTTATTGTCGAGATATGTAGAGATGAATTGTTTTAATTTTTTGAGATAAGGGATGTATGAGTTTTCAAATGGGTTTCGAGTTTCGGATGGTATTGCTAATAGTTGTTTGAGTGTGTTGCTTAGAACAGGAAATGTATTTGCTGAATCTGTTTGAATATCCTCTGGTCGCCTATCGTAACGATAAATGCTGTTTTTATAAACCACATAATTTAGATTATCGGGTGCAATGTTGTGTTGTTCAATTAAAACATCGGCACATAAATTTGAAACCTTAGAAGCACCATCATAAGCAATACATAATTCAGGATAATCGCTAACGGTGTTGAAATTAATTTTCAAAGAAAATTTATCATAGACTTTAAATGCTTTGTTGGTTATCTCTTTATTCAGTACCCAAATCTGATTATCGTTGATGAAATTTTTACGAACAATTAAATTCAAATCATCCCGAAAATGCTTATAAATACGATTGTTTAAGGCTCGTTTTACAAAGTAAAGATTTTCGTCTTTAAGATTGAGTGTGATTGATTTTACTTCTTTATTTGGCAAATCAAAAGACGAAAAAATGTGGTTTTGTTTACTTGGTTTAAAATCGGGGAATAATTCAGCGATGCAATTGGGCAAAACTGAATAATGCAATTTTACTGCATCAGTAAAAGGTGATTCAGAGAAATAGTATTTTGTTTTTTCTTTTGGAAAATCGAAGTTGAGAATGTTGAAGAAGAGGTGTGGAGCTATCATAGGATAAAGGTTAGGTAGAACTTTGAAAAAATGATGCAAAAAAAAGGACTACTTAGTCCCTTTTTTTTTCGCCACTTTTTTTGTTTTTGTATTTGCTTTTAAAGATGCTTGAATTGCTTCTTTTTGTTTAAATAAATCATTCATGTCGACAGAAGGCAAGATGTACCTGCCGAATGGTGCGTTGGCTGTTAAAGATGATATAAAGCCTCTTAGACTATTAATAGCAATTGAAACAGAAGAGTATCCTAACAAACTTTGTTTATCGGCGTCAGACAGTTTTTTGCTTTCAGCTAAATTAAAAATGGCTACCCCTTCGGCGAAAATTGAATATCCAGCTAATCTGCTTTCGCCTCTATTTATAGATGCTTTGATGAAAACCTTTGTGTCTTCGGGTTGGTGATTGATAGCAAAATCAATATCAATTTGATAAGTGTTTACCAACTGACGAATATCAACATCGGCAGCAGGTTGAATGAATTTGAAAGTGCTACTTAAAATAGCAAAATCAATTAACTCTAAAGGTGATAATTGTGGTTTCATTTTATGCTACTTTCAAAATAGTTGATGGATGAGCTTGCTTATCATTTTTGAAATTGTAATCAGGGCTATTGTGTGCTAAAGAACCCATTCCCAAGCCTTGAATTAACCTGCCATTGAAAGCATTTAGATTGTATTTGCTTTCAACTTCTTCGGCATAATTATCAGAGTTCGCATAAGCCGTAATATCAAAAGTGATATCAAAGGCTTGTTCGATTTTTGCCAAAGTAGTAAGGTTTATCAATTTGTCGCCTTGATAAAGTTGTGTGATGTAGCTGGCTGATGTTCCGATTTTTTTTGCCAATTCTTTTTTCTTGATTGGTTTATCGGCATGTAATTTTTCTAATTCGCTTAGGAATCGGTACATCATCATTTTTGCTTCGTGTTCAACTTCTTCGTCTTTTGATTTAAAGGCGAAGAGTGATTCAAACTCGGGTGCAATTTTATATTTTTTATTAAACTTCATAATCGTATCCTCCTACTTTTTCAATGATTGCAATTTGTTCTTTGTTGAGTTTTTGTGTCTTTTTCTTTTCGTATAAAATGGCTGCTACTACAATGTGTGTGCCTGTGAGGGTGTGAATTTCTTTGCAATAAATTCTATCATTATCCTGCCCTTTGAAAAACTTCATTGCTGTAACATCTTTGCATTTGCTGTTGATTTCTTCTTTATCATAAACATCAGGCACTTTATGCCCTTCTAAAATAATTTCGGAAATAAACTTGAACTTCTTTTTGTGCCTATTATCTCTGGTTAAATAAGCATAAATCTCTGCTGAATTTTCTTCATCAAGATAGATGGCTTTCTTTCCATTTTTTGAGCTAATTAATATTTTACATTTTCTTTTCAAAAGCAAAATTAAGCTATGGGTTAATTTTTTACAACTATTTTTTGTTATTTTTTAAAAGCAATTTTTTAAAGCTGAAAAATTGTGAAAGATTTTTAGGGAAGCTAAATGAAAACGCCAAAGTAAAACTGTTTTCAATAATATACAATAAGAGCCACGAAATAAGTTATCAAAACAATGCTTTTGCAACATGAAGCATTGTTTTATTTTTTTTCCAATCTCTCTTGTTCATCATTGTATTTATAGCCTTTAATTTCATCAGCAATAATCAAATGAATTGTTTCATCAATGATATTTAAAGGCACAGAAAACCATTCACGAGGGATGTGTCGATTTTTATTTGAGTCGTAAATATCTATTGATAAACAAACTTTACCGAAAAAATTATGAATAAAATTTTCAAATTTTTGAGGGTTGATATTGTAGCATTTGTATGTAGCAATAATTTGAACATCTGCCATCAGATATGTTGGCTCGAGTGCTGCATTTTTTATTCTTTCTTCAACTGGTGTGGTTGAGAACCCTATTTTATATAGATTGGGTACTGATTTAATTGTTGGGTTAGTGGAATTGCTTTTCAAAATATAGATAAAGCCAGTTTCCAAATCATCCGCATTTACATGCTGTATAATTAATCGAGTATCATTTAATAACTCGGTAACCGATTGACCATTTTTGTAAAGGGCTTTACCTAATGAACGAAACAATAAATTTGATTCTGTACCATTTTCAAAAATACAATGAATACGACCATCTAATTTACTATGCTTGCCTCTAACAATTTCAAACGTTTCAGCAACATAAGCAAGCATTCCATCAACAACAAAAAAAATACCCTGTTTAATATCGTCTTCGCTGAATTTTATTAGTTTTCTATTCCCTGATTTTAAATCTTTTTGACACTGAATAAAAAGTGGTTCGTATTTGTTGAAGTCTTTGCAAGGTTTGCGTTTTGCAATAAAATCTGTTTTTTCTCTTTCCTTATCTGTGCTGATGTGTTTTATTTCAAAAATGCTATCATCAGTATTTAATATTCCAAAAGCATCATCATTCAAAATATCATCGATACTTGTTATCTCTTTTTTTATTTCGTGAATTGGAGTTATTGATTCAATCACTTCGGCATTTGTATCTAATAAACCATAGCTGTCATAATCTTTAAGTGCCTTGCATTTTTCACTATTTAAACGAAGTGCTTTTAACTCATAAAACAATTGGCACTCTTGTATATTGATTTTACTAAATTCAGGCTCACGACTGTTTTCTTCATAAAAATCAATAATGGCTTGAAACCCTGCAACCAATCTTTCTTCGGCATTGCGTTGATTTGTTTTAGGTTTTACTATTAGTAAACCCAATGGGTCATTTTCAAAAATATTTTTAAGCAGTTGTTCCTTTGTCATTTGCCATTTTTCGTTTTTGAGTTTTTAAATAAATGATGGCTTGAGCCATGCGTTTTTCTTCGTAATCACTTGCATTGATATTGGGATGCCTATTATTTGCTTTAACGAACTCTTGAATTTTAGGCCATAAAAATGTAGCTTCTTCAAAATCCATTTTTATTCTTGTTGCTTCAATGCCTTCTTGAATTGATTTTAAAATGGCTGGTGTAACTGATTTTGATAGAATTTCATAGGCTTTTTGAAATGGATTGATGCTATCAATTAAATCGATACTTAAATCTTGAATATTGATAAATCTATCGGCTAATTGAATAAATTGTTTTCCTCCTTCTTCTTTGATTGTAGCGTTACGCAGTAAGCCATCGGCTACTACTTGTTGCCTAACTTCTTCTACTTCTGTGTCAGATAATTCGGGATAAGTTTGTTTTATGATTTTAGGAATTAATTGTGTTGTGATATACTTGGGGTCGATATTACCAACTACTGTTTTTTTAATGGTATCATCTTGTAAAATCTTAGCTTTTAAATCGTTCAAATCATTATTAATAATAGCCTCTACTTTTTTTGTACTTGGCTTTTTAAAGCCACGAATTAATATTGTGCCTGCCTCGGGTTTTTCGCCATCAAAACTTTTGGTTTTGAATTTGAAATTTGGTGCTAAAACTTGCTCCATTAGTAATGAAGCTGTAATAGCTTTTAGCATATCATTGGTTGCATTAACTACTGTGCCTTGAGCAGCATCGGGTTGAGCAATTAAATTGGTGAATTGTGCTTTTGATTTGCCAACACTATCACGAGTGCATCTACCAATGATTTGAATAATTTCGGTTAATGAACCTCTGTACCCAACTGTTAAAGTATGTTCGCAAAATGGCCAATCAAAACCCTCTTTGGCAGTATTTAGTGCAATGATTAAATCCATGTCATCGGCATTTTTCATTTGGCGCAAATACTCTTGTATTTTATTTCGTTGGTTTAAATCGTCTTCTACTAAATCAGCTACCTTAATTACTTTACCATCTGAATTTCGCTTCACATACATTACGCCCGTATTGCTATCTTGCTTTTCTACTTCGCCAATGCTATCAATAATTAAACTTACTTCATCATATTTTTCGCCTGTGGATGCTCGGGAATTTACATTGGGAATATGCAATATTGTTTTTTTATCAGTGTCTAATAATTCACTAAATGCAGTGGTATATTTTCCTTGATAAAAATGATAACCAATGCCTAATGCTTTTAAATAGGTGTAACCGTTTAATTGGTCATAATAATTGTAAGTAACTTTTTCAAATTTTTCTTCGTCGACTGGTGTAAGCACTGGTACACTATCGCCACGAAAATAGCTTCCTGTCATAGCAACAATGTGTGCATTTGTATTTGCCATTACTGCTCTTAATAATTCGCCTAAGCGACTTTCTGCATCAGCTGAAACGTGATGAAATTCATCGATGGCAATTAAAGTGTTGTTGAGTTGTTTGGTTTCAATTTCTTCAAATGCAAAACGAAGTGTGGAATGGGTGCAAACCAAAATACTAGCATTACCATTCAAAAAATCTTTGAATGAATTTACTTTGCTTTTACTGGCATCGCTTCCGCTTGTACAAAGGTTGTATTTATCTTCAATTTGCCAATTGGCAAAAAAACCACTACTCATTAAATTGGTATTGGCAAATGAGCTACCTATTGATTTTTCGGGTACAGCAACAATTACTTTTTTTATGCCCTGATTAGTTAATTTATCTAAAGCTATATACATTAAAGCTCGGCTTTTGCCCGAAGCAGGTGGTGCTTTTAAAAGCAAGTATTGTGCATTACGACTTTCATAGGCTTTGGCTTGCATCTCTCTCATACCCATATTGTTTTGTTGGGTACTAATGCCTGTTTGATTATAATTTACTTCTATCAAATTTGTCATGCTATTTTGATTTCGTTTTTTTAGGTTTTATTTTTTTAGTAGTTGGTTCGATAGCAAACAAAGTGCCTTTTGATTTTTCATCGGCTATCATTTGCTCGTAGAGTTTAAACAGATGTGCTAAGCGTACCGCATCACTTTCAAAAGGTTTATCACGATAGCATTTTTCAATAGCTATATCTAATTCTTGGTGTGCTTGGAGCAAACCTTCGGGCATTTTTTCTGGGTCGTAACGCTCTGCTAAAGTCTTTTCGGTATGTATGGCTCGTTGCTCTAAAATTTTATGAGTATGCAGCTCCAACTCATCTTTTTGAGCTTGGGTAATAGATGGAAATGGGAAAGTGTTGTAGCATAAAGAAGCAGAATATCTATAATCAGTTTTTAATCTACCTCCAACAGATTTCATCCAAATCATGTGCATTTTGGAAGTAATAATACTGAAAATATATAGTTCTGCATTGTAAATCGCATGAGCTGCATTTGAAATTACACTGTCTTCATTTAGATAACCAATTGGAATATAAGTTCTGTTTTCTGACGAAACACTAGGAATAATAATAGAGTTTGAATTTTGATGCCTTACCTCTCCAAATGAATATGGAATATTAGCTAATTCATAAGTTTCTGCTCTCTTACTATTCAAACGATGTTGTTTACTCAGTTCGATTCTGTTTTTGATAAATTCAATTTCTTGAGCTTCATTAAAATTATCTTTATTTATCCATAAACAAAATCTTTCTTCACCTCTAATAAATTCTTGAGCACCAATTAAACCTTTAACAAATTGCTTTGCATTTGGAAATGCTTCAATTAAGTTTTCCTTTTCTTCTTTATTTAAAATTAAATGCCCCCCATCATTTGGCATACTGCCAAAACAGATTTCGGGTAAAAAATCAACTAATGGTTTTGACCTTTTTTGAATAAATGAATTTGGTGCATCTACCAAATATGCATTTATATTATTTGCTTGTTTTTTTAATGAATCTGTGTAAAAATATTTTTGAATTTTTGAGTTATTTCTTAAGCCAATAATAGAAACAATAACGGCAGCATTTGCCTTAGCATTATTTGTCCATTTAAAAGAAGTATGAGCAAAATCTATTTCTAAATCATTTAATAAATCAGACCACAGAATAGAAACTTGCTCACCTTGACAAATAGAATTAGTAGATACAAAAGCATATTTTGAATTAGAATTAGCAATATAATCTGCCCCCTTTTTAAACCAACAAGCTATGTAGTCTAAATTATTAAAACCAAGCGTACCATTAAATACAATAGACATATCCTCCTTTTGAACAACATCTTGCAACCTTGCACCTAAATATGGAGGATTACCCAAAATAAATACTTCGCCAATTTTCGGCTTAGGGCAAACGGTTTCCCAATTTAATCGGGTAGCATTGCCTTGTTCTATAACACCAGCATCACGTAATGGCAAACTCGGTCTGGTGCTTCCAATTACTTTGTTAAATTCCATGTTCATTTGGTGCTGTGCTAACCAAAGTGAAAGTTTGGCAACTTCGTGTGCAAAATCATCTAACTCGATACCAAAAAAATGATTTAGTTCGATACGGCTAAACATTTCTATTTGTATGGCTTGCGATTTAGCTACTGCGATATTTAATTGTTTTTTAGCAAATATTTGGGGTTGCTTTTCTTCAAAGCCAGTAGGCATATTACCCTGCAATGACTTGAGCTGTGTTAAAATTTTAATTTCTAAAAAACGGAGTTCTTTGTAAGCAATGATTAAAAAGTTGCCACTGCCGCAAGCAGGGTCGAAAATGCGAATGTTGGCAATACGCCCTAATAATTTATTTAAGCCATTAGCATTGTTTTTATTGGCTTCAAAATCTTCGTACAATTCATCTAAAAAAAGTGGTCTAATTACTTTCATAATATTAGGTACACTTGTATAATGCATACCCAAATTGCCACGTTGGTCGGGTGTTACAACTGCCTGAATCATGCTCCCAAAAATATCGGGATTGATAGCAGCCCAATTTTCGCTACCGCTATCAATGATTGCTTTTCGGATTTTGAAATTGAAAGTAGGTAATGGCAATTCGTTACGAAACAAACCGCCATTTACATAAGGAAATGCAGTGAGATAAGTTGGTGTTTCTTTAGGTCGTTTTTCCGTATTTAATACATGAAATAGATGTTGTAAATATTCTTGTAAATCGCTGCCATCTTGCTGCGTATGATTATTGATACTGCTAGTGAAAAGGCTTTTAGAGAAAATACCAGTGTCTTCGGCAAAAAAACAAAACAACAATCGTGATAGAAAAACATTTAGATGATGAATTTGCTCTGCTGTTTGTGTAGGGTTTATTTTTTTTATTTCATCAAAGAGCTTAGCCATTTGTACGGCTGCTTTTACATCGGCTTCGTTTTCTTTTTGTGTTTCATATTTTTCCATGCCAGCTAATGGCAAAAAGAAAGTAACATGATGTGGTAAATTAGTAATATCAAATTCAAGTTCTTCACTGGTTTTAGTATCGATTGCAAAAATGGTTTTGTGGTCGGTGACAATAACAAAACGAATTTGATTTTTGGAAATAATTTTACTGTTTGCGGCTAATTGAAATACTGATTTTATTTCTTCAGTGGAAACCACTTTGAAAAATAGTTTCTTTTTGATAATAATCTCCCCTGCATTTTTAGAGAGGTTTAGTGTTCCTTTTTGCAGCCTTTGTATGACTGATTTAGGAGTATTGTAAGCCAATAAAAAATCGTAAATAAAAGAATCAGCATTGAGGTTGCTAATCAAATTATTTACGTTTGATTCAATTTCTGATAAGGTCATTTTATAAAGTTGTATTCATTATTCAATCTAAAATAATTGCTAAAATAGAAATGAAAAAAATGATAAGATGAAAAAGTTTTGCAAAGTTGCAAAGATTGCAAAGTGTGGAAAGGGAATAAAAAAAGCTCACGATTGTGAGCTTTGATTTTTGCGGTAATGACCTGCCTTTATTTTTTCTAATGATTTTCCTAAAAGGGCTTTTAAAATATCATCCACACTTCGGGGTGAAAGTTTGAATGAATTGCCCAATGCGACTGCTTCTTGCCTTGTAAATTCCAAAGGTAAAGCCTCAAAGAATTTTCGTTTTGAATCACCTGAAAGGAATGGAATTGCTTCAGTTTGCTTTGGCAAATTATTGAACATTAAAATGCTGTGTTGCAAATATGTTTTTACAATTGACAATGCCGTATTGAAATCTTCATCGGTGCAAAAAATAGTTTCGGTCATTTCACCATTTTCAAATTTACGCAAAGCAGAAAATATCATGCACAAACGAAATTGAATTAAGCCCAAGCGATAAACAATGCCTGCTGCATCTTCGCTTGTGAAGATGGCAACATCGGAAAGCATTTGTGGAAATACTGTGTTGATGGCTTGCCATTGCTGGGGTTGCAACTGAATATCGGTTTTTGAATTTTCAAAAAATGAAACCATGTTTAAAACCGTTTCTGACAATTTTTCAAAATGGTCGTTGTAAATAATTGTTTGATTATTGGGCGATGGGTCTTGCCAAACAATATCATTTTTGAAAGCGTAAAATAAGAAACGACTAAACAAACCATCTTCGGCAGAGCCGATTAAACGTGGCACTTGGGCTGGTGTGCCTGATAATGCAACTGCTAACTGAGGCAGATTTATTTCGATGTATTCGTTGCCTGTTTTTCTTGTTAGCGAAATTTTTTCGTGATGAAATGCTGCACGAAGAATAGAAGAGTAATCGCCCCAATCTTGTTTTTTAGCACCACTCATGGTGTCAGCTTCGGTTTCGCAAATAATGCCTTGTCCATCGTTGTTTTGCAAATGCTCTACCATTCGAGCTTGTGAGCAATTAGCAGGGATAAAAATAATTTTGAAGGCTGGTTCATCAGGTGCTTCGGGCATTGCATCGCCTTTCTTTTTTTTGTGCAACTGGTCTTTGTATAAAGTCATTTCAGCCTCAAAATGTTTTTGTGCTGCTTTGCTCTCTTCTAAAATTTTGGTGTGGTATTTATCTGCTAATCGTTTTGCATTTTTCAAAACTCCTTTGCCACTGGCAGCAGGTGCAATGATGAATGTGTAGAGGTGTGGAAATACTCGTTCTTGAAAATAAATGCCTGTAACATTGGGTAAACAACCGCTTAAAATTGGCAATGCACCTGTGAAGAAAACATCTCGTTTTCGTCTATCAGGAAAGGCTATTACTGCTTCTTTTAATAAATCGGGCAATGCTTCAAACACATCATCGGGGATAGTGGGTGTGGTACGTAAATAATCTTCTGAACTGTTTTCGACTTCAGTTTGCAATGTTGCAACGTTTGCAAACTTTGCAAATTCGTGTGCATGATTTGTGTATGCGCTTTTGAATGCTGCCACAATTTCTTGTTGATTGAACTCGAAATTATTACAAGCATACATCAATGCAATATCCTTTGGAATGCCTTTTCGATTGGTATTTGAAGCGAACTGAAAAATAAAATTATTGCGGTTGCCTTCCGCAAAATTTGATTTTTGTTCGGTGAATAATTTGCACTCTTGAAGCGATTGCAAATAATCTTGTTCTTCTGAAATAGGCATGGGCTGTGTGCTTGCAGGCTGTTGTTTTTTTGATGGTTGAATTTGTTGAACTTGAAATTTTGGGTTTTGAATGTTTTTGAAAAGCTGTGGGTCGTGGCTAAAAAAACAAAGCCTTGCCACGTCTTTACATTTTTCATCTGCTTTTAACCCTGTTGCTTTTTCATACAATTGCTTGACTTGTTCGATTGCCATTTCATGTTGTTCGGCACTTGAATTTACTTCGATAAAAACCTTCAAACCATTGCCACTTGGGCTGCGAAAGCAAAGAAATGTGTAAGGAATAGAAGCAATAGTTTTAAATGCTACTTCTAATTTTTCTTTCTCCACATCATCGAAATCTAAATGAACAAAGCCGCTGTATTGGTCTAAATTTTCTTTGTTGCGATGTTCTTTAAATGTGCCTGATGGTGTAAAAGCAAGCAACGATTTTTTGATTAAATCTGCTTCCTCTTCTTTGCCTTGAGCAATGAGTGATTGAATTTGCTCGACTTCGTTTTTGTATTTATCGGAAGCAATAATTCCCGAAATAACAATCAAGGAATAGTTGATTACTGGCGTTGAAAAGTTTTTGAAAATGGTGCAAGTAGCCATGACTATTGTTTTTTAGAGTTTGAAGAATTATTGTTTCTCTTTTTTGAAGTCATGTTTTCAAGTGCTTCATCAGCTTGTTCATCGGTTGTAGATTGGCGATTGCGTTGCAACCATGCCTCTAATTCCTGACGATTGAAATACAATTTCTTGCCTTGTGGACAAAAGTGTGGGACTTGTCTTGCACTGGTGAGCTTGTATAAATGTGATGCACTCACATCTAAATAAGTACAAGCATCATCAAAGTTTAAGACTGCTTTTTGTGATAGGTTTTGGCTTTCGATTAGCCTTTCAATTTTTTGTAAATGTTGTAAAATCTGTTCCATTTTAATCTGAATTAAAAATTAGTAAATGGACACTTGCGCAAATGTCATCGCCTGTTCTTGACGACAAGCAAAGGTTCAGAAAGAGTGGCTGGAAGTTTGAAATTGGAAATTTGATAGGCTTGAAATGCCTATTAATAAAGGGTTTTGTAAAATATTGGAAATTTGAATTGGAAATTTGAGGCTAAATTTCCAACATTTAAGCGTTGGGTAAATGGTCTAAAAAGTGGTGTGATTCGATTAAGCCACTTAATGCGTTTGGCTTGTTTTTTATTTGCCTAAAAGTTTTGTCAAGATTAACATTGTAACGATGATTGAGAAACTTCCTAACTTCTAAATCAGTAAGAGGCTTTGACTTCTTACTTTCAAAATTCATTTTGTTGAAATGATTCTTGTTGAAAAGCTGATGATAGGCTGCTGCTAAAATTTGCTTGTTGCCATGCTCATCAATGAAGTTGTAGTTTTCATCAATCAATTTGTTGTTGAATAGGTCTTGTTCAAAGCTGGCAAATCGGCTTGGGTTGGCTATCATTGTTGTAAATGATAGAACGCCTTTTTTTAGTGGTCTGAAATCAAATCGCTGTGGTTCAAATGATGAATCATTTGCAATGGGCAATGGTGCTATTTTTTCATTGGTTTCGGCTGAAACAATTAAATCTAAAAAATCTTCTTGAAAATATTTTTCTTGCAACTCTTGAACGCTTAATTCTTCTTTGACAAATTCCTTGCAGATTTCTTGCCACTCAAAATATAGTCTTATCAATTCGTGTTTTAAGTATTGCAAAATGAAAGCTGCATCATCACGTTTGATGTTAGTGTATTGCAAGTTTTTTTCGTCAATCTGCTTTGCTACATCAGTAAGCCCAGCGTTTATTTTTTTAGAGAAATCAATATTGGTTAGATAAAGTTTTTCGGGTTGTGTTTCGGCTTCGACGAACTCACTGTTCATGTAGTTCATGTAAGCAATGATGTCGTTGGTTATTAGCAAACAAAAGTATTTCCGCTTGCTGTTTAATGGTTTTGGAAATGCAATATCAAACTTAGCCTGATAGGTTAGTGCAGTTTTTTCAATTGCATTTATCCAATTTAATAACTGATGTTCAGTTGCGGTAAATTCAACTGGTTTGAGGTCGGTAAATAATATTCGATTGATATTTTCTAAAGATGCCATGCCTACAATTGTGTTAAAAGTTTTGCATAATCCATTTTCACATCATCGGTAAAACTATCTAAATAATTTTCTGTAACCAATTCGGAACTATGCCCTAATGATTCTTTGATGAATGATGTAGGTGCACCTTTTCTTTTTAGAACTGTGCTGAATGAATGACGAGCAGCATAAGTGCCTATTTTTTGCTTGATTTTTAAATCACCTCCAACAATTTCCATTCGTTCGTTCACCCATTTAATAAATCGGTGGCTGCGGTTTTTAATGGTTTTAGGAGGTAAATTATCTTCAAGAATTGGAAACAAAAATGGATTTGATGGGTCGTTATTTTTCAATTTAGCAATTATTTTTTTGGCTTTAGGAGTGAGTGCTACTTGAATTGGTTTTAAATCTTTCTTTTTTGTACGCTTGGTTTTTTCACGTATGTAGCTCAAAAAATCTCCATTGATATTTTCAGGCTTTAAATGTATGATGTCAGTAAAATTCATTCCATTGCATAGGTAAGAGAATATCCAAAAGTCTAATGCTTTTTGTTGGTCAGGTGCTTTGGGTTTGTAATTGAGCAAATTTTTCAAATCTCCATCGGGCAATGCCTTTTTTACATTTCTGCCCGAAGGAATTTGATATTTGCGAAAAGGGTACGCCTCTAAACTCATTGCTCCCTCATTAATAGCCTGATTGAGAATTGCCCTCAATTGTCTTAAATAAATTCCAATGGTGCTGTTTGACTTTTTGTTATTAAGCATGTAGTTTTCATAATCAGAAAGGAATCCTGGAGTAATATCATGCAACAGTAAATTCTTTTTGAAAATCAAAAGTGAATTGATTGTAGTGCTGTATGACGAAGCTGTGCCAACTTGCCCATTCGCATTTAGTTTGTTGATGTATTTATCGAACCAATGTTTTAGCAACTTATTGTTATCAGCTTCTTTTGTTTTGCCGAAAAACTGTTCTTCAAAAACTATAAATGAAAAGGGTGAAATCTTATCTGCAATTTTCTTTGCTCGCAATTCGATTGCATTCAATTTCACTTTGAGCTCCTTTAATTCTACATCACGTAAATTAGTTCCATTGAGTTTTACCCAATCTTCAGGCTTTACAAAAAGATTAGTTGAGTACCTACGTTTAATCGGCTTTGAATATACATTCATCTTGATTAAACTTTTTCCTTCTGCATTGGTTCTGAATTTAACCAAAAAGAAACTGATGCTAACATTGGATTCAATCATAATAAGGGTTTTGAGGTTTTATAGGTGACCTCAAATGTGACCTTAAAGATATAAAGTAAGAGATAAAAAAGGAAACAAAAAGAAAGAAAAATTTACTGAAATGCTTACTGAATAAGGATTTTGAAAAAATAGGAAAAAATGAGAAAGATACTAATACTGACTCATAATCAGGGGGTCCTTGGTTCAAGTCCATGTGGGCGCACAATTCGGAATTTTTCAATTTTTGTTGAAAAATTCCGTTTTTATTTGTGGCTAAGTGATTTATTTATTCAGTAATTTTATTCGGGCTGTGAGCGTTTGCTTCAAACCATTTTTTTGTTCATCGCTTAAGAAGCATTGATTAATCCACCAAAGTGCAGGGTTTAATTTTTTTAAAAACAAACCAAAACAGTTTTCAATTTGCTTTTCGGAAAGAAAAAGATTGTTTCCCAAAGCCACAAAATCGCTTTTAGCAATTTTATTTTTTCGTCCATTTACCGATAATGCCATTTGCTCAGTTTCGTTTTTTATCACCAACGATGTACTCACCAAATCATAAGCTGGGCTTAAACAAAATGTACCATTTTCATACTCTAACATTGAAAAATTTTTGAGATGCATATCAGCATTGCCAGTTATGAAGCTGAATATAACCAACTGAAAATAATGCAACATATCCAATCCAGATTGAGTGGAGTATTGCTTAATTGTCTTTCCCGTTTTTTCATAACTGCCTCGGTATTTGTGGTCAGTTAATGATTCGGAAAGCTGACATAAATCCTCACATGCTAATTTTTGCGTTCCAATTCTATCAAATCGTTGGGTAATGTAAGCCAATCTACCGCTTTGTAATCTTACTAATCCGTGAACAGCTGTTTGAATTCCAAACTCAGCAGCAAGATGCATACAAACATCTTCGTTTTCTGGCAACGATTGATACGTTTCGGTTTGAGGTTTTATGATGTAGTTG
>CANFST010000049.1 GCA_947449695.1 Chitinophagales bacterium | reverse complement strand
TAAGGTCGATTGCTGCATACACTCTCCGTAACGTTGGATGAAGAAGAAATATTGACTTGTAAGTGCAATATCACTGTTGAATCACAACCCAGATAATTTTGCAAGGTATCATGATATGAACCAGTTTGATTCAGATAATGATGGTGAAAAAAGTATGAATGGTCGTTACAGATGGATTCAACCAAAATCACAAGCGAAGTATCTTTCACAGTTAAATGCAGTGTTACAAAGCTATCACAGCCCACAAAATTGATTAAGGTATCATGATAAATACCTGAAACATTCAACCACTGCTGATGAAAATAAAATGGATTATTTTTACAAATGGTTTTGCTGAAAGCATAACTGCTGATAGGTTTTACTGTTAAGTGCAAAGCGACGAAAGAATCGCATTGCAACCTGTTCGGGATGGTATCATGGTAAGTGCCTGTTTGATTATAGAATTTTGTACCAACCTGAAAAGGATGATTAAAACAAACTATTGCAGTTATATTAGAGGTGGTTGTGAACCCGTTGAATAAATGCAAAACAACAATACTATCACAACCCAATTGATTGGTGAGACTATCACGATAAGTGCCTGGAACAGTTATTAATGTCCCGTTGAAATTATATGGAGAACCCGGGCAGATATATTTTGTCCGCAAAACACTATCAGGCAATACAATCAGATGCAATGTCAGGAAAGAATCACAACCAACATGATTTACTAACGTGTCAAGATAAGTGCCGCTGACATTTAAATTATGGTTGTTGAAATTATAGAACTGATAAGAACAAATTTTGTGTGTGAAAGAATAATTTGAAATTGGATGAACGGTTAAATTAAGTGTTACAAATGAATCACAACCAACATAATTACTTAACGTATCTTTATATAGCCCACTGGTGTTCAGCCAATGATTTTTAAAGTAATAAGGATGATTGCTGCAAATGGTTTGACTGAATGAATAATTGCTGATTGGCTTTACAGCAAGATTGAGCGTAATGAACGAATCACAACCAAAATGATTAGGAATTGTGTTGTGATAAATGCCACTTATATTTAAAAGCGTACCGTTGAAATTATACGGATGATTGTAACAAACAGTTTGATTAAATGAATAACTACTGGTTGGCAATACTGTAAGATGCAGCGTTACAAATGAATCGCAGCCGACATAGTTCAGGAGTGTGTCATAATAAGTGCCGCTAATATTTAGGTTATGCCCGTTAAAGTAGAACGGATGATTATCGCAAATGGTTTTATTAATGGTTGCATAACTAACAGGTCGAACAATAATAGTAACACTCACACATATGCCAACAGGCACACAACCACCTTCACTTCTGACTGAATAAGTGGTGGTAACCAATGGCTTGACTTTAATTGAAACACCTGTATCTATTGCAGTTCCTGTTGTACAATTGCCTTTGTACCATTGCCAATGTGTAGCCGAACCTAAACTGCCTGAAATAATTTTAATTATTGAAGAATCGCCGATACAAATAGAATTATTAAACGCCTGCAAAGCTGGTGTAACGGGAGGAAATAAATACTCAGTTAATGAATATGGAGAAATTCCATCTTGTAGTTTAAAGCTTAGTTTTTTAGTAAAGCTATTATTAGTGTAATCATACTCGTAAAGAGTACCACATTTATAATCACCACCAACAGCAGTAACACCATAAATTTTCCCATTACAAGCTTCAATAATTTTACCGTTTGGTCGTTCCCCAATCGAATCTAAAAAGTTACTAAACTTATTACTAAGTGTATTGGTGTTGTAATCATATTCTACAATATCACCGTATCCATGCCAACCTCCTTGAGTGGCAGCACAATACAATTTACCGTTTTTTGCCTGAAGAAAAGGGCAGGCAATTGTATTATATGGATAAGGAGAAGCCCCTGAGAAATTGAATTTATCGGTATAGGAATTAGTTGCCGGATTGAATTCAAAAATTCCTCCATAACCACTGCCACCTGATTGGGTAATACCATATAACTTGCCATTATTCGCAAGCGTTAATTCACACCATGGTTGTTTCAAATCATTAAAACCGAAATCATAAACATCGGAATAAGTTGAACTTGATTGGTCGTACTCGAATATTATTCCATTTCCAAATGCTCCACCTGAAGTTGTAACCCCATAATATTTGCCATTATTGGCAAGTGTTAATTTAGAAGTATAAGGCAAATAACCATCTGTTGAGCCATATCCAAAGTTATACAAATTAGAAAATGTATTACTGGAAAAATTGTATTGATAAATTAATCCTACACCAAAAGTCCCACCATCAGTTGCCATTCCATAAAAACTATTATTCGAACTTAACGATAAGTTATTTTCAAGATTTCTTCCTTTACCATATACTGAATCACCAACAGCAAATAATTTTGTATAAGTTTTTGAATTTACATTGTAAGAAAATATCGTTCCGGCTGAGTAGTATCCTCCATTTCTTGTGTTGCCATATAAATTTCCATTCCCACCATTTAATAGATTACTTTTTATGTATTCGCCATTTGTTGCACCAAAATCTACTCTTTTAGTATAAGTACCTGATGCAACATCATACTCAAACAAAACACCATCCCCTGCATTTCCTCCTTGGTTAGTCATGCCATATATTTTTCCATTAGAAGCTTGAATCATATTACCTCCATAAGGATATTGTCCGCTGGCATTCCAAAAACTAAAATCTATATTCCCAACATTACTTGTATAATCGTAATCAAACAGAACACCTACTGAGTGGCCATTGGTATATGATGTACCATAAATTTTTCCATTAGAGGCTTGTAAAAGTGAGCCATAAGAATTACCTGCAAAGGATATTACATCAGTCAGCTTTGCAAATGTAGAACTGCTAATATCATACTGAAAAATTACGCCAACGCTACCACCACCGCCGGCATAAGTAATACCATATAGTTTACCATTAGTAGCCTGAATTAATTTTCCATAAGGTGTTTCACCATTTGCGCCACCAAAATCATATAGCTTTGTATAGCTGTTGGTGGTGTTATCATATTGAAATAATACACCCTTGTTGTTTGTTCCACCTGTGGTGGTGAGTCCATAAAGTTTTCCATTAGTAGCCAAAAGCAAATCGCCTTTTGGGTTTGAACCACCTGTGGATGAAAAATTTATCTTTTTTGTATAGGTGTTGGTGCTGAAATCATATTCAAATATCACTCCACCATTATTTGTTCCGCCATAACCATTCATGCCGTATAATTTTCCATTGCTTGCCAAAACCATACTTCCCGATGGATTACTACCAGTTGAAGTGCTATTTGCAACAAATGTTTTTTTAGCAGTAACCGTATTTGATGAATAGTCAAACTCAAATATCCCCAAGCTACTGCAACCATAATATTTCCCATTTGATGCTAATGTTAATCCACCGATCGGGACAGCATTTTTAAAATCCATATCGGCTTTACTGGTATAGCTGTTTGTGGAGGTGTTGTATTCAAATATTATCCCTTGCCCAAATACACCGCCATAGGAAGTCATACCCAAAATTTTCCCATTGCTTTCAAGTGTTAAAGAATTAAATTGTGGACTTGAACCTGGCGTTCCTGTAAGTTTATATACATAGCTTAATGCTGTATCGCCGGTGTTATAATGAAAAATAGTGCCAAAACCATTTCCACCGTTTGTAGTAACGCCAACTAATAAGGTTTGCTGCCCCCAACAAATTTGTTGGAAACAAAAGAAAATAAATGGGAGTAAATATTTACGCATTGGCAAACTTTAGGTTATTCAAAAGTAGGAAAAGGAAATGGAAATAGTAGAAAATATTTTGGGTAGGTATTAGAGTTGCTGCCTCAAGTAGTCGAACTTTTAAAGAAGAGTTACGGCAAAACTTTTTCAATTGTATCTGTGGTAAACACAATTGCATTCGTAACAAATACAATTGGAGATGCGGCAGACACAATTGACAATTACACAGCTACAATTGAAGATGCAATAGCTGCAATTGACAAAATGAAATCTTCAATTGTGTTTTAATAAAAAGCAACTGCGTCTGCTACAAATACAATTGATTTTTACTAAAACACAACTGACAATATGAAAAACACAATTACTTTTTATACAAATTCAATTTACAATCTGATATATGCAATTAAAAATTATTCAAATGCAATTGTATCTGTATTGAATACAATTGCATTTATTAACAAACCATGCCTGCGCCAGGCACCTTCGTTAACAAATTTTTTTTAGTCAGTATGAAACTTTTTGAAATCAATGCACGTAAGAGCAAATATTATTATCAGAATTATTTTTCAAACCAACCCTATAGCTACTTGAATTGAACTTTTACTTACACCAAATATAAATACGGTGTTTATCATGAAAAAAGTAAAAATTTCAATCGGCTTCAGTAGATATACAGATACCGACCTGATGGTGAAAGCAAGCACATCAGTATTTCGATGACGGGTAATACCAATTACACAACGTCATCTCCCACTTTAACTGTGTTTAACACAGCTGTTACGGCTTATAAAACTGCTCTGGGCAATGTTGAAAACGGCAGCACTACCGCCACTTCAGCCAAAGGTGCTGCCAGAGTAACTTTAGAAAACCTGATGCAATCATTGGGTTTGTATGTACAATTAAACTGTGGTAACGATTTAACTAAAGCGCAATGCAGCGGCTATGATTTACATGCAGAGCCCACTGCTGCTGTGATTCCGGCTGTGCCAACAGGCATAAAAGGCGACACTGGTGATAATACTGGGCAAATAATTGCCAGCTGCAATGCACAGCCTGAAGCCGATTTTTTTATGTGTCGTTATTCGCTGAATGTTACTACGCCTGTGTGGGTAGTGATGCCACCACAAAAAAGCAGAAAGTTTTTAATCAGTGGTTTAACTCACAGGCATGACATTTTAATCAGCCTGAGTGCTACTAATGCAGCAGGTATAAGCGATTGGAGCAATGCTGTGATGGTGCTGGTGTATTAAAAAGCTGAGTGAAGCGTTATAAAAAAAGAGCATTAGTAATTACTAATGCTCTTTTTTTTATCGGTTTATTAATAAGCCACCGCAAACAAAACCCTTTGTCTTGAAGGCTTTCCGCTATAAATACATTTACCTTCTTCCTGTTTGTTGTTCAAAGGAATGCAACGAATAGTTGCTTTGGTTTCTTGTTTTATTTTTTCTTCGGTTTCGCTGGTGCCATCCCAATGTGCAGCTAGGAAGCCACCTTTGGCGTTTAATGCTTTTTTAAATTCATCGTAAGTATCTACATGCACAATGTTTTCATCGCGAAATTGTAAAGCCTTTTGAAAAATATTATCCTGAATTTGCGAAAGCAGATGTTCTAATTTTTCAGCCAAACCTAACATTTGCAAACTCATTTTTTCTTTGGTATCACGTCGTGCAACTTCAGCAGTTCCGTTTTCTAAATCACGGGCGCCAATTGCAATACGAACAGGCACACCTTTCATTTCGTACTCGGCAAATTTCCAACCTGGTGATTTGTTATCGCCATCATCAAATTTTACTCTGATGCCTTTTGCTTTCAACTCATCCATCAATGGTTTTATCTTTTCAAAAATGGCGTTGAGTTGTTCGACAGTTTTAAAAATCGGAACGATGACAACTTGTATTGGCGCAAGTTTTGGCGGCAATACCAATCCATCATCGTCGCTGTGTGCCATAATTAATGCACCTATTAATCTTGTCGAAACGCCCCATGAGGTTGCCCAAACCGATTCTTGTTTATTCTCTTTATTCAAAAAAGTAACATCAAATGCTTTGGCAAAATTTTGCCCTAAGAAGTGTGAAGTGCCTGCCTGCAAAGCTTTTCCATCTTGCATCAACGCTTCGATACAATAAGTTTCCACTGCTCCGGCAAATCTTTCATTCGCAGTTTTTACACCTTTAATTACAGGCATAGCCATGTATTGCTCGGCAAAATCTGCATAAACATTCAGCATTTGTTCGGTTTCAGCAATGGCTTCTTGTTCAGTAGCATGAGCCGTGTGTCCTTCTTGCCAAAGGAATTCGGCTGTTCTTAAAAATAATCTTGTACGCATTTCCCAACGCACCACATTTGCCCATTGATTGATCAGCAAAGGCAAATCACGGTAGCTTTTTATCCATGATTTATAAGTGTGCCAAATGATAGTTTCGGAAGTTGGGCGAACAATCAACTCCTCTTCCAGCTTGGCTTCGGGGTCAACAATTACACCGCCACCATTGGGGTCATTTTTCAAACGATAGTGTGTTACCACTGCACATTCTTTTGCAAAACCTTCGATGTGAGCCGCTTCTTTACTCAAAAAACTTTTAGGAATGAACAA
The DNA here is from genome assembly GCA_947449695.1 of Chitinophagales bacterium. Lineage (GTDB taxonomy): Bacteria > Bacteroidota > Bacteroidia > Chitinophagales > CAIODY01 > CAIODY01. The sequence continues at coordinate 15,963 of CANFST010000049.1, read as the reverse complement.
AGGAAAATAAGCATTTTGATGGCCAGTGTCTTTAAATTTTTTATCCAACACATCTCTCATGTTTTCCCACAATGCATAGCCATAAGGCTTTATCACCATGCAGCCTTTCACCGCAGAATAATCTGCCAGCCCTGCTTTCAGCACCAAATCAATATACCATTGAGAATAATCCTGCTCACGTGATGTAATTTCTTTACTCATTTTTATTCAAAAATTTAGGAGTGCAAACTTAACTAAAGTTTAGAGGTTTACGATTGAGAATCGGGATAAAAAAGTTGTGATTGAACACAGCCGATTAAATTTGAATTGTAATTTTACGTTCACAGAAAAAAAATAATCTTACATGCTAAAGAAAATCCTGATTGGATTATTGCTTATTGTTCTTTTTTTTATTTCTGTTAATGTCAGAAACTCAAACATGAACAGGATGTTGAGTGAACATCATGAATGGCTGACTGCCCACGTGATGGTGACATGGAGCATCTGGGATAAAAACGGTTTCGAAACATTTAACGGGCAACCGGTTTTTAGTTTTCAAAACAAAGGCGATAAAGGCAATTCACATGATATTTTTTTGGAAGGCACAACCGATAATAAAGGCAATGGCTACTATATCAGTTATCCGCCATTGGCATTTCAATTTCCTTATCTGATTTTTAAATTATTGCACATTAGTGCATCAGTAAAGAATCTACAATTTTTTAGTTTGCTTTTTCATTTTCTGGGGGCAGTGATTCTTTTTATTTTTATCAGGCACATTTGTTCTGACTATAATAATTTTAATCTTTTGCCTCCTTTAGTTGCATATGTAGTATATATTTTCAGTGCCGGCAACTTATGGTTTTTAAGCAATATCTGGTTTGCTGATATGATGGTTTTACCATTCATGATTGCATCACTCTATTATGGATATGTGTATTGGCAAACTGAAAAAACAAATTACCTAATTGCTTTTCTGACAGCCGTTTTTTTTATGTGCTTAACTGAATGGGTGGGTTATATTTTTTGCTTTTCATTTTTTATGGCTGGGTTATTTTTCTATTCAAAACAAAAAAAATTCTGGGTTACCATCGCAGGACTGTTTGTTGTAAGCACCATTGCGCTGACATTGACTTTTATACAATTTCTAAGCATAACGAACTGGCAGGAATTAACAACAGTATTAATAGCCCGATTCAAATTAAGAACCTTTCAACCTATTCCGGATATACATGAAACAGTTTCGCCTATCAATAAATCTGAATCGTGGCAATTGATATGGGGCAATATAAAAATGGATTATTCAAAAATGATGCGCTGGATAATACTGATAACATGCATTGGTATAGCTTTTAAATACAACAAAATAAAATTGTTAGCTCAGAATAAAACAGCGATAGTATTTATTTCGGTATTGATGCTTACACTGCTTATTTTTCATTTTTTATTTTTCAGTTTCACGGCTAATCATGATTTCTCATTGTTGAAAATTTCGATATTATTTAGCATTGTAGCGGCTTTTAGTTGTTTATTGCTTATCGAATCAAATAGTTTTATTTCGAGATTTATTTACCAGCCAATTATTATTACAGGAATAATTGTAGCCTCCTATCAATCAGTAAAGCAATACCATTTGATCAACGATAAGATTTCTTGTCCGCCAAATATGTATATTGATATTGGCAGAAAAATAGCAACCATGTCAAAACCAGATGAAGCTGTTTTTGTAACTTACAGAGGTGCTAATACAATCTGGTTAGAACGCCCCCAAAGATTTTACTATTCACAACGTTCATTGATTGATATTAACTCAATTGAAGAGGCAAAAAAATGGATGATGAAAAATAAGATACCTGACGGAATTATTTTTATTGACAGTTGCAATAAAATCAGCGATACCATTCAGATAAAAAATTACTAAAAGAAAATCTTACACACAAAAATTGCTGCTAACACACATACCAAATCAACCAATAACATGGTGCTTAAAACATACCGGGTGTTTTTAATTTTAATCGAACCAAAATAAACTGCTATGACATAGAAGGTAGTTTCAGCACTGCATTGTAGCACACAAGCCAGTCTGCCTGTGAATGAGTTGGCGCCATAAGTGTGCATGGCATCAATCATAAATCCTCTTGCACCACCCGAGCTAAATGGTCGCAATAAAGCGATTGGCAAAGCATCAGTAATGTTTTTTTCAACGCCCATCATGGCAAATAGTTTTGAAATAAAGCTTGCAATAATTTCAAATACTCCACTGTTCCGGAAAATTGAAATGGCTACCAACATGCCTAAAACATAAGGGAAAATAGTTACGCCAGTTTTCAATCCGCCTGTTGCACCCGATGCGAATGAAGAAAAAATATCAGTATTCTTTTGAGTAAAAATTTTCTCTTTTAAAAATGCATACACTAAAATAAAAAGAATAATCAGCAATAAAATGATATTAGAAATATTAGCGGTGAAATGATTTTTCGCCACCAAATCTAATCGGTTAATGTAAATTAATAAACCCCCAATCATACCCACCAACACCCCTATCACAGCCATTAAACCAAAATTTTTGAAGTTGATTTTTTGGCGAATGCCTACAATCAATAAAGCCGCCATCGTACCAATAAAGGATGTGATGATACACGGTAACATCACATCAGCAGGATTGCTGGCATTTTGTGCCGCCCGATAACCAATGATGGAAGTAGGTATTAAACATAGGCCTGCGGCATGCAAACACATAAACATGATTTGCGCATTGCTGGCTTTTTCTTTATCCGTATTTATTTCTTGCAAACTTTCCATAGCCTTTAGTCCAAAAGGCGTTGCGGCTGAATCTAATCCTAAAAAATTGGCTGCAAAATTCAAAGTCATGTAAGAAATGGCAGGGTGATTTTTCGGTACATCGGAAAAAATCTTTACAAAAAATGGACTGCATAATTTGGCTAATTTTTCGGCTGCACCTGAATCAATCAACAATTGTAAAATACCGCAAAAGAAAGCCAGATAAGCGATTAACGGCAACAGAATATCAAAGATTGTATTTTTGCAAGTTGGTAAAATGCCATCAGCGGGTTGTTTGCCTGTAGTGATTTTTACTAGATTATTATCTAATGAAAATGTAGTATCGTGTGCAATAATTTTTTTATCAGCAGTTTTCAATAAAGTGTCTTGCAGCGATTTTGGCAATTGATTCAGATAACATGCTTTGATTAAAATGGCTTCGTCTTTTTTCCCATTCACGATGTAATCAATGCTGTAATGTTTATCCATCAGCATACCACCAAAAATGAAAATAATGGAAACAATAATGATGCTGAGCCAAAATCTGCTTAACGCCATAAATAAAATTTATTGAAAACAAAGTAATGCAATTTTTACGATTGCGATTCCAAAATCAATTCACAATTCATTTGCGATAAAATATTAGCTGCGCAATAATTTTATTTTGTAAGTTGCAAACAAATATTTTACACAAAAACAGAAGGAAGAATTTATGAAGAAAATGAAATTGATTTGGTTAGCGTTGTTATCGCCAGTGGCTTTTGGGTTTGGATATGCATCGCAGCAAACGAATCCGGCAAAACAAAAAGCTATTATTTCAGCAGTGAATGAATGTGTGAAAGAAGAACATTTTCAGCCTAAAGCAATTGATGATAATTTTTCAGGCGATGTATTTAATCTGTTTTTACAACGACTGGATTACAACAAGAAATTCTTTCTGCAATCAGATATTGACGAATTGAAAAAATACAAATCGAAAATTGATGATGAAATCAATAGTCCATCTACGGAATTTTTTGAAGCCACGATGACCATTTTCAAACAACGGGTGAAAGATGTGGAACAATTTTATAAAACTCAAATGGACAAACCATTTGAATTTACTGCCAACGAAGAAATTGTTTTGGATGGCAAAAAATTGGTGTACCCAAAAAATATGGATGACTTGAAAGAATCTTGGCGCAAGGCTTTGAAGTATCAGGTAATGACCAGAGTGTTTGAACTGAAAGAAACGCAAGACAAACAAATTGAGAAGAAAGATACTTCACTAAAAAAAGTAAAAACATTTGGTGAACTGGAAGAAGATGCACGAAAAAAAGTATTGAAAAACAATGAAGATGTTTTTACAAGATTAAATAAAACAGAGGATGATGATTATTTCAGTTTGTATGTAAACACTATTTGTAGTGTATTAGACCCACATACAGATTTTCTTCCTCCAAAAGATAAAGAAAACTTCGACATCCGCATGAGTGGCAGATTAGAAGGCATTGGTGCCACCTTGCAAGAGAAGGATGGTTTTATAAAAATTGCCAGCCTAGTAGTTGGCGGACCAGCATGGAAACAAGGAAAAATGAAAGCCGAAGATTTGATTTTGAAAGCTGCAGAAAAAGATGATAAAGATTGGTTTTCATTAGAAGATGTTCGTGTGGATGAAGCTGTAAAGCACATCCGCGGCAAAAAAGGAACTGTTGTTAGATTATATGTTAAACATGCAGATGGCAACACTGAAGAGATTGATATTACACGAGATGTAGTGGTGATGGATGAAACGTATGCAAAAAGCAGCATTATCGAATTTAAAGGCAAACGCTTTGGATTCATTGATTTACCTGAGTTCTATGCCGATTTCAACAATCCTAACGGCAGATTTTGTGCGCCTGATATGCACAAAGAATTATTGAAATTAAAAGAAGAAAATGTAGATGGAGTCATTATTGATTTGCGCAATAATACAGGTGGCTCATTAAGAGATGTAGTGGATATCGCAGGTTTATTTATTAAAACTGGTCCTGTTGTTCAGGTAAAAGGAAGAGAAGGACAACCACAAATTTATAACGATCATGACCCTGATATGGTATATGATGGCCCATTGGCCATCATGATAAATGAATTTAGTGCAAGTGCTTCAGAAATTTTAGCAGCAGCTATTCAAGATTATCATCGTGGAGTGATTATTGGCAGCCCTGCCAGCTTTGGCAAAGGCAGCGTTCAACGCTTTTACGATTTGGATATGTTTAATTTAAGTGCTCCTTCAGATGCCCGTCCGTTAGGCACTTTGAAAATGACAAATCAAAAATTTTATCGCATCAATGGTGGTGCAACACAACTGAAAGGTGTTAGCAGCGATATTGTATTACCAGATAATTTAGAATACATTGAATATGGCGAAAAGAAGGAAGATTTTCCGATGAAGTGGACTCAAATTCCTGCGGCTAATTATCAACCATTTGCTGATAATTATAAAACAAATGATTTGAAAAGAAGCAGCAGTGAGCGTTTGAAGAACAATGAATATTTTGCTGCTATCGAAAAGAATGCACAACGCTTGAAAAAACAACAAGATGATAACAAGTCAACTTTGAATTATGAAAAGTATGTGCAAGAGCAAAAAGAAAATCGTGAACGCTCAAAAAAACTAGAAGAATTAGCCAAAACAGAATACGATGTTACGCTTAATTCTACTTCATTCGATAAAAAAGAAATTGCTACCGATACTATTAAATTAAATAAAGCAAAAACATGGTTTAAGACTTTGAAAAAAGACCCTTACGTGTTTGAAACTACTAATGTTTTATTTGATATGTTGCCTTCACATCCGGCTTCAGACATGAAAAAATAATTAGGTGCTTCAAATTTTTCGTTAATCAACAGTTCTATATTTTATGACGGAAAACACTTTCACTTTGAATTGCAATGGCAAATTATTGTTGATTGAAAAGCCAATAGTAATGGGCATCATTAATATCACTAATGATTCTTTTTATGAAGGAAGCAGAACGAGTGATGAAAAAAAGTATTTACTATTAGCAGAACAGCAATTGAAAGATGGAGCTACCATTATTGATATTGGCGCACAATCTACGCGACCAAATGCTGAACTTATTGACGAAGAAACCGAATTAAAAAGAGTAATGCCTGCTATAAGAAATCTAGTGGACAGGTTTCCCGAAGCAATTTTTTCCATTGATACCTTCTATGCAAAAGTGGCTCATGAGACAGTTCAGTCAGGTGTTTCAATAATAAATGATATTTCCGCAGGTCAAATTGATAAAAATATGTTGCCGATGGTATCACGATTAAAAGTGCCATACATTTTAATGCACAGCCGAGGCACACCACAAACTATGCAACATCAAACTGATTACAGTGATGTTACGCAAGAAGTTTTTCATTTTTTAGCACAGCAATTAAACAGGCTACAACAATTAAATATACATGATGTGATTATTGATGTTGGTTTTGGTTTTGCTAAAACAATTGAACAAAATTTTGAGCTATTAAAAAAACTAGACCAATTCAAATTGTTCGAAAAGCCTTTAATGGTAGGACTCTCTAGAAAATCAATGATACAGAAAAAATTGCAAATCACAGCCGAAAATGCCTTAAACGGTACCACAGTTTTGAATACAATTGCTTTACAAAAAGGTGTAAATATTTTAAGAGTTCATGACGTGAAAGAAGCGATGCAAACTATTGAATTAAACTGTGCATTAAATGATGCATAAAAAAGATTCTGAGCTAACCCATTACAATTTTTTATGCCTTACTTTCGTTGTAGATTAAATTTAAGATGAAACAATTTTCAATTCTTATAACCATTTTTTTTGTTGCTCATTTTGCATTTGGGCAAACAGCTAATTTTTCATTACCCATTAAAAATAATAAAAATTATGACTATGCAGTATTAGGAAAAACCACTGAAGGCATAATGCTCTATAAGTATAACAAATACGAAAGCATGGTAGAATGTTATGATGTATCGATGAATTTAAAATGGAGTAAAAATGCCGAGATGGATTCAAAAACAAATACCATTGAACATATATCGGTACACAATAATAAATTGTATACTTTTTTTAGTTACCAGCGTGATGGAAACGTAATTCTTGCTGCACAAAAATTTTCAGCTAAGTTAGAATCAGAAGGCAAGAATGTTTCGCTCGATTCTTTTCCGTCTCAACGAAATGAAGGTGATTTAGATTGGTTTGTGAAACATAGTGAAGATAAACGCTATTATATTGCTTATTATGTAAAAAAAGGGGGTGATAACAGCATTACTTTACAAACTATTCTGCTCGATGATAAACTTAAAATATTAAGTCGGAAATCATTAACCATAAGCGAACCCAAAAAAAATATGGTTGATGAATTGCTTGACAATAATGGCAATTTTTATTTTTTTTTAGCCGACCAGGAACGCAACAACGCAAGTCCGAAAGCGATATACACACTCCCCCGATTTTATGCTATGAAAAAGAATGGCAGTATTTCGGATGTTCATTTTTTAAGTGATAAATCAAAAAGATTCAATAGCGTAATCATCAAAATTGACAACATAAATAAATGCTTAGTGCTTGCTGGTATAGCTAAAGAAAAAAAATCAGAACAGGATGTGCCTGGATTTGACATATCAAAATGGATGTTAGATAAAGACTCTTTATCGGTAAATCAATTAGAAACTTTCAATCCGGAAATGATTAAAGAAATGACACTAACCCCAGAAAGCGAAATTGGAAATTTTGAGATTGCAGATATAGTTTTAAGGTTTGATGGTGGTATGATTTTAATCGCCGAAAATTCTTATATAACCACTCAAACAGTTGAGATACCTAATTATTACTCACCAGCCTTTCCAACCATTCGAACTTATACTTACCTTCATAAAGACGATATTCTTGTTCAAAGCTTTGATGCAACTGGCGTTGCTGAATGGCATCAGTTGATTCATAAAAAACAAACATCCGAAAATGATGGTGGTTTTTACAGTTCATTCGGACTAGTAAAGGGTAAAAATTCAATCCGCATATTTTATAATGAATCTATCGAGGAGCAATCTAATTTAGCCTCTTATTCAATTAAACAAAATGGCACTACAACACGAAATAGTATTTACGGATCGCATCAAAAAAATTTATTTTTGTCTCCGAAAAAAGCAAGTCAGGTGTCTTTGTATGAAGCCATTATTCCCAGCGAAAACAGAGGTTATCTGCAGTTTATGAAAATTGATTTTTAATACGCCCTTTCATCTCTTCCCTCAATAAAATTAATGAAGGCCCTATTTACCACTTTGTTGCCACCTGGTGTTGGGAAATTGCCTGTAAAATACCAATCGCCAGTATGATTGGGGCAGGCTTTGTGCAAATCTTCGATGGTTTGAAAAATTATTTTTACTTCGGCTTTACAATCAATTGGTTTTACTAAATCAGCAATTTTATCAGCAATTTGTTCGGACGTAAAATTTTTGTATAAAGTCTTTACTTCGTTTTTCACTTGTTCTTTAGGTAAGTTTTCTTGCGCTTTACATTTTTGATAAACTTCATCTATCAAATGCTCCATGCTGTTTTCTTTCAACAACGCCAACATGGCTCGGAAGGCGATAAAATCATTCATCTTACTCATGTCGATGCCATAACAATCAGGATAACGAATTTGAGGAGCTGATGAAACAATGACAATTTTTTTCGGGTTCAATCTGTCTAACATTCTAATGATACTTTCTTTCAAAGTTGTTCCTCGAACAATAGAATCATCAATGATTACAATCGTGTCTTTATGCTCGACTACGCTACCATAAGTAATATCATAAACATGTTGCACCATTTCATTTCGGGCGTTATCCTGTGTGATAAAAGTTCTCAACTTGGCATCTTTAATCGCAATTTTTTCTACCCTTGGTCGCATGTTCAACAAATCATTCAATTTGTTTTCATCTAATTGATATGCATATTTTTTGATGTGCTCACGTTTCCATTTGTTGATATAATCTTCAATGCCTTTCACTAATCCATAAAATGAAACTTCGGCAGTATTTGGAATGTAGCTAAAAACAGTATTTTTAAAATCGAAATTCACTTCTTTCAACACTGTTTCCGAAATATAATTCCCTAATTTTTTTCTTTCATTGTAAATGTCAATATCACTTCCTCTGGAAAAATATATTCGTTCAAAGCTGCAACTACGGCGTTTTACAGGCGTTGTAAATTCTTTTTCATACACCAAGCCATTGCGTTTTAAAATTAAAGCATTGCCAGGTTGAATTTCTTTAATAGCTGAAACACCAACATTGAACACAGTTTGAATAGCTGGACGTTCACTTGCCACCACACAAACTTCTTCATCCAAATAATAAAATGCAGGGCGAATGCCAGCAGGGTCTCTCATTACAAAAGCATCACCATGTCCAAGTAAACCCATCAAAGAATAGCCACCATCAAATAATTCAGCCGATTGTGCTAATATTTTTTGGATATCAATCTGCTCGGCAATTTGATTAACCACTTCTTTACTGTTTACACCACTTTTTATCAACTCTTCATAAATTCTGTCGTTTTCTTCTTCCAAAAAATGACCGATGGTTTCTAAAACTGCAGTGGTATCAAACCTATCCTTATAATAATTACTTTCTTTTTCTAAAAACTGAAATACTTCATCAGTATTGGTCAAATTAAAATTTCCAGCTGTGATAATATTTTTTGTGAGCCAACTATTGTGTTTCATAAATGGATGACAACGCTCAACGCCATTGCCACCATGTGTTCCGTAGCGTAAATGCCCTATTAAAACTTCGCCCAAAAAGCTTACATGATTTTTCAACCAATCACAATCATTCACTAATTCAGGATTTGTTTTTTCAATTTTTGCAAAATCGGTATGAATACGTTCAAACAATTCGGTGATAGCTTGTTTGCTGTTGCTTTTAGCGATGTTGTAAAATGGTTGTCCGCTTCGCAAATTCAATTTCACTGACGCAATACCTGCCCCATCTTGCCCACGATTATGCTGTTTTTCCATCAGCAAATACAGCTTGTTCAAGCCGTACAAGGGTGTTCCGTATTTTTTTTGATAGTAAGAAAACGGCTTCAAAAGGCGAATCATCGCAATGCCGCATTCATGTTTTATGGGGTCGCTCACATTTTAAAATTGAACCGCAAAATTAAAATAATTGTAGAAGAATTTTAACTGAATTTGTGAATGATGTGGAAAACAAATTAACTCTTTTTTAAAATGGAGCTTGTCCTTCGATAATCTTCTCTGTTTCCTTAGTTTTATTTGATTCATTCATCTTGGCTTCATCTTCTTGAATTTGCAATTGTTCTTCATCCACGTGCTTGCTCACACTCAAAATAATTCCTGTGGCTAAACTGGTGAACATTAATGATGTTCCGCCCATGCTAATAAACGGCAGCGTAACGCCTGTAACTGGTGTCAGGTGAACGTTTACAGCCATGTGCATAAACGCTTGAATGGTCAGTGCAAAACCTAAACCCACCGCTAAAAATGCGCCGAATGCACCTGGGCATTTTAAAAATATTTTGATGCAGCGAAATAAAAACAACAAATACAAAATCAATAAAATCACTGCTGTGATAATGCCATATTCTTCAATAATCATGGCATAAATAAAATCACTATCGGCATGTGGCAAGAAATTTCTTTGCGTTGAATTACCTGGTCCTACACCAGTAATACCGCCACGAGCAATAGCAATATTCGCTTGCAATGTTTGATAATTGACCTCCTTTTTTTCTCCGCCTTTAAAATCTTTTACTCTGCTAATCCAAGTGTTTAATCGCCCAACTTTTGCGCCTGAAATCAATGCGATACCTATCACAGAACTTGCTAACAAAATCCCTACAATGCCCACCAATGCAATATGTTTGAGACTTACTCTACCAATAAATAACAATACCAAACAAGTGAAAAGTAAAATGCAAGCAGTAGATAGGTTCGCAGGAAGAATCAATAAAAATACCACTACAATTGGCCACATGATGGGGATAAAAGCTTGCTTGAAATCTTTTATGATTTCTTGCTTTCGTGATAGCATTCTAGCAGTGTACATGATGATGGCAAGCTTCGCTAAATCACTCGTTTGAAACGTCAAACCGATGAGTGGAATTTTTATCCATCGCGATGCATCATTCACATGCGAACCAAAAATCAAAGTGTATAATAAAAGCGGAATCGTGAGGATGAGCAACAACTTTGCGAACATCGAATAATACTTGTAATGAATCAAGTGTGAGAAATACATGATGCCCAAACCCAAACCAATGAAAACAAATTGTTGCATCAGGTAATGCTCTGTTGATTGCGATTTCTTGTACGCCAAAGCCGCAGTGCTGCTGTATATCGTGAGGCAACTGAATAGAGTCAATAGAATTACAATCAGCCAAATGCTGCGGTCGCCTTTGGTTTTTGCCACCAAAGCTGCTGGTTGAAAGGATTCTATTTCTTCGATTAATGCCACAAAAAATAATTAGTAATTAATAGTTGATAATTAATAATGAAAACAGCAATCGCAAATCGCTTTTCAGCAACAATTAATTATTCATTACTAATTATTAATTCTTTACAAAGCCTTCACAGCTCTTTTAAATTGATTACCTCTGTCCATATAATTTTCAAACAAATCAAATGAAGCACAAGCAGGAGAAAGCAAGCATATATCACCTTGTTCGCCCAATTGATAAGCCATCAACACCGCTTCCTCGGCGGTTTGTGTGTTAGCAATCATATCTACGTGACGGGCAAAAGCTTCGTGAATTTTTCTGTTGTCTTTTCCTAAACACACAATCGCTTTCACTTTTTCTTTCACTAATGATTGTAAAACAGTGTAGTCATTTCCTTTGTCCAAGCCGCCTGCAATCCAGATGACAGGCTTAGTTGCGCTCTCCAATGCATACCAAGTTGAGTTGATGTTAGTTGCTTTTGAATCGTTTACGAAATCAATTCCACGAACAGTTGCAACGAATTCCATGCGATGTTCCAACGCATTAAAATCGCTCAACGATTCTTTGATTACTTCGTTTCTTACATCTACTACATTGGCTGCAATGCCTGCTGCCAGTGAGTTTTGCTGATTGTGTTTGCCTTGTAAGGCTAAGTCGTAAATTGACATGGTTAAAATTGGTTTTGGTTTGATGGTTATGGTTAATTGTTCGTTTTTTATAAATGCGCCTTCTTCAAATTCTTTCAAAAGTGAAAAAGGAATTGTTTTTGCTTTTGTTTTTTTCTGTTCTAAATTTTTACACAACGCTTCATCATCAGCACAATAAATGAAAACATCATTCTCTGTTTGATTCATCGTGATTCTGAATTTTGAATCAATGTATTTTTGATACTCATAATTGTACCTGTCCAAATGATCTTCAGATAAATTCAACAACAATGCAACATGTGGCCGGAATTCATGAATATCATCTAATTGAAAATTGCTGATTTCAATTACATAATAATCCCAGCCCCCGTTAGCAACTTCCAATGCAAAACTGTTTCCGATGTTGCCTACCAACGCCGCTTTGTATCCTGCTTTCACCAAAATATGATGAATCAAAGTTGTTGTTGTTGATTTGCCATTGCTGCCTGTAATGCCTATCAGCTTTGCATTTCCGCTGTATCGTGCAGCAAATTCAATTTCACTAATCACATGAATTCCTTTTGCTCTGATTTTTTTTACCAGCTCCACTTTTTCAGGAATGCCTGGACTTTTCATCACTTCATCTGCATTCAAAATTTTTTCTTCCGAATGTTTTTCTTCTTCAAAATCGATGTTGTGTTGTTGTAAAAGAACTTTGTATTTATCCGCAATTTTATTTTTATCACTCAAGAAAACATCAAAACCTTTTTGCTTGGCAAGAATTGCAGTTCCAGCCCCCGATTCTCCACCACCAAGTATTACAAGACGTTTTCTCATTTTTTGATTTCATGATTTGAAGATTTATTGATTTTGAAATCTTCACCCTTTTTTCGTTATTGATTTTATTTTTGATAGCACACGGATTAACACTGATTTTTTATGATTAAAACAGATTTTAAAAATCCGTCAAAATCTTTCTCATCCTTTTCAATCCGTGTGCTATTACATTTCACATTTTCTAATCTTCTAATTTTCTCATTATCTAATCTTCAACGTTGCAATCGCAAACAACGCCAACATAATTCCGATGATGAAAAACCGCATCACAATTTTCGATTCGTGCATACCTGTTTTCTGATAATGATGATGCAATGGTGACATTCTGAACAATCTGTTTTGCTGCGCATATTCCAATCCGTATTTTTTCTTCCGATACTTAAACACAGCTACTTGCAACATCACTGAAATATTTTCAATCAAAAAAATGCCACAGAAAATCGGAATCAATAATTCTTTTCTCACACACAAAGCCATCGTGGCAATAATTCCACCCAATGCCAAACTTCCGGTATCACCCATGAAAACCTGCGCCGGATAAGTGTTGTACCACAAGAACCCAACACATGCACCGATGAATGCTGCACCAAAAACCACCAACTCACCCACATGCGGTATGTACATAATGTTGAGATAACGAGCGAAATTGATATTGCCACTCACATACGCAAACACCACTAAAGTCAATCCGATAATCGCTGAAGTGCCCGTTGCAAGACCATCTATGCCGTCAGTGATGTTCGCACCATTACTCACCGCAGTGATGATAAACACAACGATGGCGATATAAATTATCCAAGAATATTTTTCATAACCATCACCAAACCACGAAATCAATTTCGCATAATTGAACTCGTGTGTTTTTACAAACGGAATGGTTGTAACAGGTGATTTTACACTATCCATGCTGCTTTCCACATCTTTGTTGAAGGCTTGTAAAAAATTAACTTGAGTATTTGTTGCAGTTTGCACCACACCATCTTTCACAATTTCTTTTTTAATAATCACATGTTTATTGAAGAACAAAGATGAACCCACCAACAAGCCCAAGCCAATTTGTCCCATCACTTTAAACTTGCCAGCCAATCCTCTTTTATCTTTTTTGAAAACTTTGATGTAGTCATCTACAAATCCAATTGTCCCCATCCAAATCGTTGTTGCAATCAACATTAAGATGTACACGTTCAACACTCTTGCAAATAATAATGTCGGAATCAGAATTGCAGCCAAGATGATTAATCCGCCCATGGTTGGCGTTCCTTTTTTTGATTGTTCGCCAGCTAATCCTAAATCACGAATGGTTTCGCCGATTTGTTTTTTCTGTAAAAATTTCACAATTCTTTTACCCAACAACAAAGAAATCACCAACGAAAAAATCGCTGCCCATGCTGCTCGGAAGGTGATGTATTTAAACAGCCCTGCGCCTGCAAGGTTAAAATGGTCGTGTAAGTAATTGAATAGATAGTAGAACACGTTAATTGTTAATGGTTAATCGTTAATAGGAATACAAAGTCCTTCAATTTTTTTCTTTTTGTTTTTCTAAATAATTTATAAATCCGTTTGTCAAAGCCAAAGCTTTCTCAATTAATTCTCTTCCTTGTTTCAAGTCGCTTTCAGAAATATATTCTTCATCAAATGCAATTATCAATTGGTCTAAGACTTCATACAATGAACCTCTACTTGTTCTGCAATATTGAATATATTCCTTGTAATGAAATCGTCCATAGCCCTCTGCAATATTGTTTGTGATTGAATATGCAGCTCGTTTCATATTGTTCTTCAAAACATAAGTTTCTTCTTTCGGAAATTTTTTACTCAACTTTGAAACATACAATCTCACTTCTCTTCCCGACTTCCAGCATTCTAAATCTTCAAATGTTTTTACTTGACTCATTGTTTTTTGTCTTTCCGATTAACAATTAACCTTTCTCGATTAACTCTTTAGAAAAATTCATTCAAAATTTTAACGTCATCAAACTCCAACTTCACCCCTTTTATTTCCTGATATTTTTCATGTCCTTTTCCTGCCACCAAAATCACATCATCTTCTGATGCCATGCTGCAAGCCAGTTTGATAGCTTCTTTTCTATCTGTAACAGAAAAAGTATTTTTTCCTTTCCCGAATGGAACACCTTTTTTCATCTCTTCCAAAATCATTTCAGGTTCTTCACTTCTGGGATTATCACTTGTCAAAATCACCAATTCACTTCCTTTGCAAGCTATTTCAGCCATTACTGGTCGTTTAGCTCTATCTCTGTCACCACCGCAACCCACAACTGTTATCAATCTTCCTGCACCGTTTCTGATGTTATTAATCGTTTCAATCACATTTTGCAGCGCATCAGGTGTATGAGCATAATCAACAATTCCTGTCAGTTTTCTTTCTGCATTTCTTATCACTTCAAACCTTCCTTCTGCACCTTTCAAACTGCTTAACACTTGCAACACTTCTTCTTTCTTTTCATTCATTAATCTTGCAGCTGCATATACAGCCAACAAATTATAAGCATTGAATTTCCCAATCATTCTGAAATGCACATCGGTTCCATCCATTTGCATCAACAAACCCTCCAAAGTATTTTCTAAAACAGTTCCTTTGAAATCAGCCATCTGACGAAGGCTGTAGGTTTTTCTTTTAGCTTTTGAATTTTGCAGCATCACATTTCCTCTCTTATCATCAATGTTACTCAATGCAAATCCATCGCTTGGCATATCATCGAAGAAACATTTTTTCACTCTTATGTACTCATCAAATGTTTTGTGATAATCCAGATGGTCGTGGGTAATGTTGGTGAAAATTCCACCTGCAAAATTTAAACCTGCAATTCTATTCTGATGAATCGCATGCGAACTCACTTCCATAAAAGCCTTATCGCATCCTGCTTCTACCATTTCATGCAACAACTTGTTCAAACTCACTGCATCAGGTGTTGTATGTGTGCTTGGAATAATTTGCTCTCCGATTTTATTCTGAACTGTTGAAAGCAAACCACATTTATAACCCAATCCACTAAACAATTGATGCAATAAAGTTGCAACTGTAGTTTTTCCATTAGTGCCAGTAACGCCTACCAATTGTAACTTCTCAGATGGATTATCAAAAAAATTGGAAGCAGCAATTCCTAATGCTTTAGCAGCATTTGAAGTTTTTACGTAAGTAATTCCTTCTTTCAATTCCGAAGGAAATTCTTCGCAAACTATTGCTGTTGCTCCTTTTGTAATTACTTCATTGATGAATAGATGTCCATCATTTGTGGTACCTCTGGTGGCAAAGAACGTTGAAT
>CANFST010000048.1 GCA_947449695.1 Chitinophagales bacterium | reverse complement strand
TCCTTCACAAACTTTGCCGTATGCACAAAACCTTTTTCATCAGTGGCTTTGAGGAAATAGATACCCGAAGGCAAGTTTTCAGTAGTTAGTCTTAAGTTATAAGTTGGAGATACTTCCTTCGTCAGCATGACCTTCCCAAGTAAATCTATTACTTCCAATTGTTTAATTACTAATTGATAATTACTAATTATTAATTCATCTCCACATGGATTTGGGTAAACCATCATTTGCTCTTTACCACTTGTAACTTGCTGCATCCCTGTCGGTATCACATGCACAGTCATAGTATCATAAGTTACATTACCACATAAATCCATTTTTACAACATAGGTTGTAGTAGTAGCTGGTGTTACTTCGGGCATGCTGCCACGATAAACAGGCGTTCCATTTAAAGTAAACCAATCACAAGGCAAACCATCTGTTATACCTTTTCCTAAAACAACAGTATCGCCTTGGTTTATAGTGGTATCATTACCTGCTATTATTTTTGCTGTGCTTTCTACTACACTTACATCGTCAATGAAATATTCGGAAGTACGGGCACCATTTGGGTCAATTGTATAAACTGAAGTTTGATAGTTGTAATAAAAATTGCCTAAAATAATTCTGCTTTCATTTCCTGTTGCAATAAAAGTAGCTTGTTCCTTTGTCCAATTTTGGGTGTCTTTTACTATGCTATCGCAAGTAAGTTGTGGTGTAAAATAATGAATGAGTTTGCCATGTGTATTTTGTATGGTATCTAAATTTTTATCACCCACATAAGCGCAGATACGATTATTGGCTATTCCTTCAGCTAATGGCTTGGCGAGATTGGAATAAAGTGTTATGCAGTATTGATGACCTATCATCATTTGTTCATCTAATTGTCCTACTGCATATCTATAACCTAATATAGGCGTATCATTATATGCAGATAAGTTTATAGCAACCTTTCCGCTCCTAGGATATTGATATACCCCACCACCACCCCATGATGGATTTGGGATAGGGAGCATTCCATAAAGATTTCTATAAGTGTACATGACAACAGCATTCCATACATCATTTGTACTATCGGTACCATGCCACACTTGCTCTACTTGATTAAGCCAAGGGGTAATAGTATCCACATACTTCAATTGTTCAAACGAAGGATTTAGCACATGATTAACTTGTGCATAATTCTTACTATTTGTTAAAAGCAGAATAATCAGAATAATAACCAGCTTAGTTTTCATCATCACAAATTTAAACATTTTATCTCAATTTAACCTTCATCGAGTTAATAGTCGAAAGACTTTAACTTTGGTTGAAATGATTTTAATCTTGGTTGAAATGACTATAACTCTGGTTGAAATGATTTTAACCTTGGTTGAAATGATTTCGAGCTAAGGCAAAAAGGTTTTACCTTAGGGAATTAACTTAATTAGGTTAGTGAAAGGCAGTGTAAAGCGGATGATGCAAATGCAGCATTTAAACTTTATAAAGTTGATAAAAATAATTTTTGATAGGCTTAGGGCTTTTCAAAAGTTATAACTTTACAGTTCAAAAAATTTTATCAAGCAGTGAATTTTTTTAGGTTCCTCGTTACCAAATATTTTTTATACCAGATTGGTATTGCAATAGTAGTTTCCAGTATTTTGATTTGGTTTTTATTAGTCAGCCTGGGCTGGATGACCGACCACGGTCAGGCTATCAGTGTGCCTGCTATCAAAGGGTTGCCCATTGCCAAAGCTCGTGCATTAGCCGAAGACAGGGGCTTGGATATTGAAATTATGGACAGCACTTTTGTATTGAACACCAAACCCGGAACTATTTTAGAGCAAGACCCCAAGCCTAAAACCCCTGTAAAACCGGGCAGAAAAATTTATGTATCCATTCAGGTTTTTTCGCCGCCATTTATCAAAATGCCTAATGTAAAAGATGCGTCGTTGCGTCAGGCATTATCTGTTTTAAAAACCAACGGTTTGAATCTGGGCAAAGTGACCTACAAACCTGATTATGCCAGCAATGCAGTGTTGTATGCCGAATGGAATGGCAAAGAAATGGAAGCCGGAGCAAAAATCCGCAAAGGAAGTTTTGTTGATTTAATAGTTGCCAATGGCTTAGGTGCCGATGAAATTGCTGTGCCCGAATTGAGCGGAAATACATTGGAAGAAGTGAAAATTATATTGCAGGAAAATCATTTGCAGTTGGGTGTGGTATTGTTTGATAAAAATGTGTCTGATTCCACTCAGGCAATGGTATATCGTCAATCACCTGAGCTATACGATGAATTGGGCAATACCAACAATATTCATCTGGGTCAAAGTATTGATATTTGGCTCACTAACGATGCCTCAAAAATAAATTCGGATAGTTTGCGTTTAATCAACAGAAAAGAAGTGGGTTCGCAGTTAGATGTCAATCAATAAATTATTTTTTTAGTTGCACAATTTTAATTCAAAAAATATTCTACGCAGGTTTTCATTCAGCAAAATATTGCTGATGTGGTTTGTTTTTTATTCCCCAAACCTAAAAGCGCAAGAGCATTTAACGAATTATGATTTTCATGTTCATCAACAAATAACGAATCAAAATGAACGACTGAAAAGTGGAACAACTTTATTGCAATTACCCTTCTTTGATGATTTTATTCAAAACAAAATATATCCCGTAAAAGATGATAATCCTAATCAGAATTTATGGATAAACTCAGGCGCATTTGTCAATTTTAACTATGCAATAAATCCACCATCGTATGGTTGTGTTACATTAGATGGCCTGGCTGGCAATGGTGCACCTTATACCTATGTAGGTGGTGCCTATGGCGGAGCAGATACACTGACATCAAAGTTTATTAACTTATCGCAGCGTATCATTGGCGATTCAATTTATTTAAGTTTTTTTTTCGAGCCCGAAGGCAATGGCGACTATCCTGATGATGGCGATTCATTAATTGTTGAATTTAAAGACAAAAACAACAACTGGACAAAAGTATGGTCGCAAAACGGCTATAGCAGCGAACCCAAAGCCGATTCGTTTATGCAGGTTTTAATATTGGTAGATACTGTCAGTTATTTAGATTCTTTTTTTCAATTCCGATTCAGAAATTATGCAACAATAAGTGGCAACAATGACCATTGGCACATTGACTATGTAAAGATGGATAAAAACCGTCACTACAATAGTTTCGATATTCATGATGTTGCATTCACTAATCTGCCATCAAAGCCCTTAAAAAAATATTTTCACATGCCTTGGAATCAATATCTGGCATATGCTTCAGGCGAAATGGCAACCAGTTTCAATTTTTCCATTTTTAATAATTGGTTCGTAGGGCATAATATAAATTCAGGATGTTTAGTAACCGATTATTTAGCAGGTGATACCTTGCAAAATTATCCTGCATCTGCCAATAATCTTAATGGTGACTCGATAATGCATCTTACCATTTCACCCAATTATACAATTCCAGCCACCCTCCAAGGCGATACATATTGCAGACATTTTGTAAACGAAAAATTTTATTTCAATCCTGGTGTAGCCGAATTTCATGGCAATGATACATTTAATTTTCAAACCATATTTACCAATTATTTTTCCTACGATGATGGCACAGCCGAAAAAGCCTGGGATGTAAGAGGCACATCAAGTGAGTTTGCATTAGAATACACCTTAAATATTGCAGATACTTTAAAAGCTATTCAGGTGCAATGGGCACACATGAATGCCGACGAAAGCAACGAATTAGTCAATTTAATGGTTTGGCAATCACTCGATTTCACTAATGCAATAAATGATGTGGTATTGCATAAAGAAACTTTTATGAAACCAATTTATGTTGATAGCACAAATGGTTTTACCACTTATATTTTAGATACAGCACAAGCATTGCCTGCTGGAAAATTCTACATTGGTTTTTTTCAATTAATGGATTCTGTAAATGTTGGCTTGGATGTAAACAACGATGCACATTCGCATCTATACTATAATGTGGGCTTGGGTTGGGATACCTCAAAATATAAAGGTGCATTAATGATGCGACCTATGTTTGGTAAATGTATTCCTGAAGGTACTGGCATTGAAAATATTGCCCAACAAAAGAATAAAATCATTTTATACCCCAACCCTACTGACGCTGCAACAATAGTTAAGTTGCCGTATCAAAGCAATTGGAACATCTCAATTTTTAATATGCAGGGCGAAATGGTGCAGCAAAATAATGTTTCAGAAAACCTTGCAACACTTCATCTGAATGAGTACTCAGATGGCGTTTATTTTATCCGAGCAACTGATGTAACCAACGGAAAAATATTTTCTGATAAAATCATCAAACAATAATTTGCATCGTTTCTTTGCAATCGAAATTTATTTTCAATGAAATTTACTGTAGAAAAATTGGATGCAAAATCCAACGCACGAGCTGGCGAAATTGAAACTGCACATGGCAAAATTCAAACCCCCATTTTTATGCCTGTGGGTACAGTTGGCACTGTGAAAGCCGTGCAACAAAAGGATTTGAAAGATATTATTAATGCTCAAATAATTTTAGGTAACACTTATCATTTGTATTTACGCCCAGACACAAATATTTTAGAACAAGCTGGTGGTTTGCATAAATTTATGAATTGGGACAGACCGATTTTAACCGATAGTGGCGGTTATCAAGTTTATTCTTTAGCACATCGACGTAAATTAAAAGAAGAAGGTGTAACCTTTCAATCGCATATTGATGGTAGCCGACATATGTTTTCGCCCGAACGAGCAATGGATATACAACGCAGCATTGGCGGCGATATTATCATGGCTTTTGATGAATGCACACCTTATCCTTGCGAAAAAAAATATGCTGAAAAATCAATGCACATGACGCATCGTTGGTTAGACAGATGCATTGCTCAGTTCGATTCTACCGAATCAAAATATGGTTATGAGCAAACTTTATTTCCAATTGTGCAAGGCAGTGTTTATAACGATTTGCGAAAACAATCGGCCGAATACATTGCCTCAAAAGGCAGAGATGGCAATGCTATTGGCGGATTATCAGTAGGCGAACCTGCTGATATGATGTATGAAATAACACAACAAGTTTGTGAAATTTTACCAAAAGACAAACCTCGATACCTAATGGGTGTAGGCACACCAGCCAATATTTTAGAGTGCATTAGTTTAGGAATAGATATGTTTGATTGTGTAATGCCAACCCGAAATGCAAGAAACGGTGGCCTTTTTACAGCAAATGGGATTATCAATATCAAAAATAAAAAGTGGGAAAATGATTTTTCACCAATTGATGAAACTTCTGAAAGCCCAATGAGTAGACAGTTTAGCAAGGCTTATTTAAACCATTTAAAACGCAGCGATGAAATTTTAGCAGCTATGATTAGCAGCGTTCATAATCTTAGTTTTTATTTATGGTTGGTTCGAGAAGCCCGAAAACACATCATTTCAGGCGATTTTGCAGAATGGAAAAATGTGATGATTCCACGATTGCAACAAAAACTTTAATTTTTTTTGAAGAAATATTTTCAAAACTGATAGTAAATATTACCTTTGCAGTCCTTTAAAAAAGGGGAATCGAGGTGTAGCGCAGTTGGTAGCGTACCTGGTTTGGGACCAGGGGGTCGTCAGTTCGAGCCTGGCCACCTCGACAACAAAGCCTTTCAGCAATGAAAGGCTTTGTTATTTATACCACTTAATAAAACTTAATTTTAAGAATTTACTGAGAAGAATTTCATATCAGAAGTCCCTTGTTTTTAATTAAAAATAATACGAACTGTAAGTTTTCCGTTTCTTCAATTCCATATCATTTAAAATATTGGCTTTAGCATTGATTTGTATGGCATAAAATCTACCTGGTGCAATTTGTATTCGCATTTGCCAACAATGCAAATCTCTTAAAATAACAATATCATTATAAGTACTTAAAGCCTTAGTTCTGAAATCATAACCACTATTAAAAGTGATATTCCATTTAGGCGTAAGTCCGAAAGCAATTTGCCAATTGACAGATTGTGTGTAAATTATTGTATCATGAAAGTTGATAGTAGTGGGTGTAATGCTCAACATATAATTAGCATTAAACGTAAGCGGAATATGCCATTTATTAAAATTAATTAAAGCTGTGTTTGGGTTTTGCAAATTAGCATTGCTTTGATTATTGCCAGATGTAGCAGCATTAGGAATCGTAGTTCCTTTTTGTTGTTTAGCAAAATTTACCAATGTTTGCGATGTAGCAAAATTGCTGCCAATAGATACATTGGCCCTGGTTATTCTACCTAATTTACCATCTTGATAAGCAAATCTGTTGATGTCTTTACCCAATAAATTTTTTTCGTAAGGGTCAACTGTCATGCTAAAATTTGCATTGATTTTTTGTTTAAAGAGCGATGTAGTTGTGCTGATATTAATGGGTGATAAATTCAATGAGTCAGCAGCGAAATTATAGAAGGTACTAAATGCTAAACTTCTTAAAATGGTAATTTTTCTTGTGTGATTATTCAAAGTATCCTTTCTGTCATAAACTTTCATTTCTAAATCATTCGTCACCGAAATACCAATACCACCATACTTTCCGGGAGATGGTGGTCCACCAATAATGCTTTGTTCAAAAATGGAATAAGGTGTTTTGTTATCGGCTGGTGATGTTTTGTAATAACCCCAAAATGAAGAACCATAATCAGGATGCCATTGCCCACTAATAGATGGTGTAATAACATGACGAATAGCTTTTATTTTGCCATGTTTAAATTGTTTCATCCCAAATATTTTAGTAGTTAATGCCACACTCGTTAAAAAATCTCTTTCGGCTTTAAAGCCTTGAACCTTATTATGAGTAAGAATTGAATCAGTGAAATCTTGAGCAGAAGTATAGGTGAACCATCGTTCGGTATATGTAACTGAAGGTGCTAAAGTAAAATATTTCAACACCTTGAAATTTGTACTGACAGGAATTACATGACTGATTCCATTTTTAAAATCTTTAAATTTTAATTGTCCAAGTAAAGTATCTTTTGTTTGAATTTGATTGGTTGCATTTAGGTTATAACTCAAGCCAATATTTTCATACCATTTTTTATCATTTGACAAATTATTTTTTCTGGCAAACGGATTTATTCTATTCACACTAAAAGCAATGTTTGGTGCATTAATATTCAAATCATGCGTATTGTTGTTTTGAATATGATTGGCATTAATGGTTAAATTAATCGGCAAGTTCGGAAATATGCGCTGGTAGCTGATTGATGATGAATAAGTATTAGTTAAAAAAGCACTGGCGTCATATTCATTATTACGGGTATAACGGCTCGTACCTGCGTCAACACTGGCCGAAAACAAATTGTAAGGATCCGAACGTGGGTCTTTTTGATGTCGCCAGGTGATATGAAAATCTTTTGACACCCTGAAACTTGGTTCTTGTGGGTCACCAATTCGTGTGCTGGCATAAGCTAAAAACAAACTGCCCGAATATTTATATTTGTAATTGTAACCACTCAATGCCCTTATGGCATAACTTCCATGTGAATACAAATCACCTGTCAGCGACAAATCATGATGTGCACCTAACCCCAAGTAATAGCCGCCATTTTGTAAACCAAGTCCTTTGGTATAATCGTTAGCAAATTGCGGAATTAGCAAACCGCTGGCTTGTCCTTTTTTTATTGGGAAGATGGCAAAGGGTACAAACAAAGGCGTTGGGATATTTTCAATTATCAATTGCGCCGGACCAGTTATAATTAGTTTGTCAGGAATTACTTTTATTCGCTTAGCTCTGAAACCAAAATGCGGATGCTCATCATTGCAGGTGGTGAACAAAGATTGATAACCCAAATATTCTTTTTCGGCTGATTTTTTTATCACATCACTATGAATAAACCCTTCGCTTTCGGCAGTAACTAAATCATAAATTTTTCCTTTTTGTGTTTCATAATTATATACCATTCTTTTCGATTCGTAGGTTTTATCACTTTCTTTAAACACAGGATTACCAATGATTTTATGCTTCACCGAATCCATTTTCCCATTGGCCTTCATCAAATGATTAGTCCAATCCACATCAATTTGATAGGCTTTTAAATTCAAGTCTTTATAATCGATGGTAGCATCGCCCAATAACCTGACAGTGTTAATTTTGGTATCAAAAATTAATGAGTCTTTAGCGGTGTAATGAATAGAAGAATCAGGTGCATCTTTCGAAATAGGGAATTCATCTGCATTGTTTTTCCCCATCGCCACTGAATCTTTTTTCAGTGTATCTGTTTTCGAAAAAAAAGAATCAATTAAACGATAAGATTTTTTTGTTGAGAGAATAGAATCAATAGTTTTCGCTTGCTGCGCCGATGCTATTGGGACAGTAAACAACGAAAGTGTGGAAACTAAAATAGTTAATATGGTTGTAAATTTTATCAGAACGGTTGAATCAAATTAATTTTGTGCTGTTTGAATTAAACGGCTGCAAATGGTTTAGTTAAATAAAAAAACAAAGTTGCACAATCATTTTCAAACGAAAATATTTTTAGATTTTATTTAGCAATTATTGGCAATGTATTTGAATAGTTTATTGAGCATGCGTTTCAAAATAGTTTTATTACTGGGATTTATTTTTTCAATGCAACAGCATCTGATTGCGCAATCAAAGCCTGCTGCAAAATTTAAAATGCGTACGGTTTTTATTGATCCAGGTCATGGAGGAAGTGACCCTGGCTCGTTAGGCGCTTTTTCTCATGAGGCAGACGTGGCTTTGAAAATTTCTTTAAAATTAGGCGATTTGATTACTAAAAATTACCCTGATGTAAAAGTGGTATATGCCCGAACCACTGACCAGTTTGTTGATTTATATGAAAGAGCTGTGATGGCAAACAAATGCAATGCTGACTTATTTATTTGTGTGCATTGTAATTCGGCAGGTAAAAATCATTCAGCTTATGGTAGCGAAACTTACACGATGGGATTGTATCGGAGTGATGATAATTTGAATGTGGCAAAAAGAGAAAACAGCGTAATTCTATTGGAAGATGATTACAAGACAAAGTATCAGGGTTTCGACCCCAACGACCCTGCCAGCTACATTATGCTGTCAATGGTGCAAAATGCTAATATTGACCAAAGCGTTGATTTGGCTGGTAAAATTCAGGGCTATTTGGGTTCAAATGGCAGATTTGACAGAGGTGTAAAACAAGCTGGTTTTGTTGTATTGGTTTATACAAAAATGCCGAGTATATTGGTGGAAACAGGCTTTATTACTAACCCAAATGAAGAACGTTATTTGAATAGCGAAGAAGGTTCGCAAACAATTGCACAATCCATATTCAATGGTTTCAGTGATTACAAAACAGAAGTTGAATCTGTAAAACCAGTGATAAAAAAACAAGATGCCTCAATTAAAAATGACACTATAAAACCTGCGACAGCATCGCCAACCGAATTTTATAAAGTACAATTTTATTCAGCATTCGAACCACTTGGTATAGGCGATGACCGTTTGCAACAAGCTAAAGGTTTTACGATTGCACAAGATGATAAGGGTAAATACATTTATTTTTCTTCAAAATATTTCAACAAAGAAGAAGCCTTAGAAGCCCAGAACAAATTTAAAAAAGCTGGTTTTAAAGATGCGTTGCTTTATTTGTTTAAAGATGGAAACAAAAAAATTGTTACTAACTAATTAAACCTTTTAACTCTTTAGTTTGTTAGAATGAAAATCAAAAACATGTCAAAAAAAATATTTTTATCCCTATTTCTATTTATCAATATTTTATTTTCAACTAATAAATTATTTGCGAAAATGAATCTTAAAACAGAAGAAATAAATTACTTAGTAGATGGAAAAAATTATAAAGATTTTATTGCTTTTGATGCTGAAATAAAAGGCAAACGTCCAGCTATTTTAGTAATTCCTGAGTGGTGGGGATGCAACGATTACACAAGATATCGGGCAAAGATGTTAGCTGAATTAGGCTACATTGCTATTGCGGTAGATATGTATGGTGATGGAAAAATTGCAGAAACCCCAGAACAAGCACAAGCGCTTGCAACGCCATTCTATAAAAATCCTAACGTTGCAAAAAAACGAATTGAAGCTGCTATTGAGAAAATAAAATCATACTCAGAAACGGATGCCAATAACATTGCAGCAATAGGTTATTGCTTTGGTGGTTCGATGGTTTTGAATGCAGCTAAATTAGGTGTTACATTAAAAGGTGTAGTGAGTTTTCATGGTGGGCTAGCTGGTGTGCAAGCAAAGCCAAATACTTTAAAATCTAAAATTTTAGTTTGCCATGGTGGCGATGATAAATTTGTTAGTGCTGACGATGTTAAAAACTTCAAACAAAATTTAGATGAAGTAAAAGCAGAATATATTTTTAAAACATACAAAGGCGCTACACATGCTTTTAGTAATCCAGATGCAACTGCTAATGGCAAAAAATTCAATATGCCAATTGCTTATAATGAAGCTGCTGACAAATCCTCATGGGACGAAATGAAAAGATTTTTGAAAAGTTTATTTTAATTTTCATACCAAACTTTTCCATTCAATACCATTTTATCAATTACACTTTTACCAAAGGAATAAGGAATTACTGCAAAGCTACTGATGGGTTGTGTAATGAATAGGTTTGCTATTTTTCCAACAGCAATTGTTCCTAAACTTTCTTCTAATTGCAAAGCATGCGCTGCATTAATGGTGCAAGCATTGATAGCTTCTTCGGGTAACATACCCATTTGTGTGCAAGCCAAACTCATCACAAAATTCATATTGCCCGATGGACAACTGCCTGGGTTATAATCGCTGGCTAAAACAACTGGTAAACCTGCCGCCATTATTTTTTTTGCTGGTTGATATGGTAATTGCAAAAAGAAAGCAGCTGCAGGAAGCAACACAGGCAAGGTATCAGAGTTTTTCAACACTTCAATTTCATTATCGCCAACGCACTCCAAATGATCAACAGAAATTGCTTTATTTTTTACCCCCACTTCTACCCCACCCGAATGATTCAGTTGATTCGCATGAATTTTTGCTGGCAACTTATGTTGATTGGCAGCTTGCAGCAATTCATCAGTTTCGGCTACGCTGAAAAATCCTTCTTCACAAAACACATCAAAATAATCGGCTAATTTTTCTTGAGCAACTATGGGTAATAATTCATTTTTAATTAAGTCTAAATAGCCACGATGATTTTCTCTGTATTCCAATGGATAAGCATGAGCAGCCAACAAAGTAGCTTTGATGGGAATAGGCGATTTTTCTTTCAATCGCTTAATCACTCGAAGCATTTTCAATTCGCTTTCTACACTTAAACCATAACCACTTTTTATTTCGATAGCTACAGTGCCTAAGGCAATCACCTCCATCAAACGTTGCCATGCGCTTGCGAACAAATCATCTTCAGTAGCCGCTTGTAATTTTTTTGCAGAATTTAAAATACCACCGCCTCGTTGAGCAATTTCGGCATAACTTAAACCATTGATTCTATCAACAAATTCGGCCTCACGAGTTGCGGCAAACACCAAATGAGTATGACTATCTATCCAACCTGGGCCCACCACACAACATGTAGCATCAATAATTTCAGCAGCATTAAAGGCATTTTCATCACAATCAGCCATTTTACCAAATGCTTTTATCATTCCGCTTTTGCAATACACAAAAGCATTTTCAAGCATTGGCAAAGTCTTCATCGCTTCACCTTTTAACACTTGATTACTGCTAGCTACTTGAATAAGCTGATGAATATTTTTGATAAGCAATCCCATATTTTATTCGTTGAAGTTTGTCATAGTCAACTCAATACCAATGGTACCAAAATTAAAAATCATGTCGGTTGCTTTTTTCATTTTGGATTGTAGTTGAGCTAATTCATCTTTTGTAAATTTTCCAAGTACATAATTTACTTGCCTACCCTTTGAAAATTCGTTGCCAATGCCAAATCTCAATCGAGGGTAATTGTTGCCCTGCAATTCCAAATCAATATTTTTCAAACCATTGTGTCCGCCATCGCTGCCTTTGGGTTTCATTCGCAATGTACCTAAGGGTAAGGCTAAATCATCTAACACTACTAAGCAATTAACTTTATCAATTTTATATTCGTTTAAATAATAGCGTACCGCCTTACCACTTAAATTCATAAAAGTGGTAGGCTTAATGAAATAAAAAGTCCTGCCTTTGTGTTTCATTTCGGAGGTAAAAGCCAAGCGGTTGTTTTCAAATCGGAGTTTATTTTCAGCGGCAATTTGGTCGAGCAACATAAAGCCAATATTATGACGGGTATTGTCATATTCATCGCCAATATTTCCTAACCCTACAATTAAGTATTTCAATTTTAAAAAGATTATTTATTCTTTTCCAGATGCTGATTGTAATCGTTTTTTATCTACCACTTCTACTTTCATTTTGTCAGCCAATCTCCTACTGATAGCTGATGCAGGTAATGTAATCACTTCATCGCCTTCAGCAACGCCTGTTTTTATTTCGATATAATGAGCATCTTGTAAGCCAGTTTGAACTTTCGCTTTGCTTACAGTATTTTTTTTGACAATAAAAACCACTTCACTTTGTGTAATTTTATCATTATCATTTTTAGTTGAATCATCTCTTAATGTAACTGATTGAATTGGTGCTGCCAATACATTGTGAGAAGCATTAGTGAAAATTTCTACGCCTGCATTCATACCAGGCCAAAATGGAGTTTTCATTTTTTTTGAAGCTGCAAATTCTCTATAGCTTGATGCTTCAATTTTAATTTTAACTGTAAAAGTAGTAGCCTGTTCTGTAGCTCCATTACTCGATGTTTTGGAAGCATTAGCCACTTCAGTTACATAACCCAAAAATTCCTTATCGGTATAAGCATCTACTTTTATATGAGTCGAATCTCCTACATGAATTTTTACCACATCACTTTCACTCACATCTACTCTTACTTCCATTGCATCTAAATTTGCAATACGCATCATTTCAGTTCCAGCCATTTGTGATGTACCAACCACCCTTTCTCCTTTTTCAATATTCAATTGAGTTATGGTGCCACTCATTGGTGCAACAATAATTGTTTTACTTAAATTTTCATTTGACTCATTCATATTTGCTTCAGCACTTTTAATATTAAATTTCGCTGCATTTTTATTTTGCATAGCTGCATCTAATTGTGCTTGCATATTGCGTAAGGCAGATTTGTAATTAGTATAATCTTGAATTGAAATAACATGGTCGTTAAATAATTTTTCATTACGTTCGAAATCAGCTTTGGCTTTTTCAACTTGAGCAGTCATTTGCTCTATAGCTGCATCAGCAGATGAGGCATTGGCTTTGGCTGAGTTTAAAGCAGCCACTGTTCGCTCTACATTACTCTGATAAATTTTAGGATTAATTCGTACTAATAATTGCCCAGCCTTTACTTCATCGCCTTCTTTCACCAACAATTCCTTTACCTCACCTGGAACGTCAGGGCTAATTTTTACCTCATCAACAGGATAAATTTTTCCACTGGCTGATACAGTTTCTACAATTGTATGCTTGATAATTTTTTCAACTGCGACCTGTTCTTCATTGTTACTTCCAATCCAACCTTGCCATTTTGCAATAGACAAAATTGCAACTACAATGGCTAATCCAATTAAGATTTTTTTAATCATGTTTTAAAAATTGAGGTGTAAAGTTAATTTCAAAACAGAATATGCACGTATAAATTTATTGCAAAAAAAATACTATATAAAACAAGCGTTAAAATAAAAAAACGCCAAACCATTAATGATTGAGCGTTGATTATTTTTTGTTTAAAATGAATTTTGCTGCAATGGATTTAAAATTCTTGGCTCAATAGAATCGGATTGCAAATCCGATTCGGCGGCACCGAGCAAATGTTTTGTCGCACAAGGCAATAATGTTAAAATTCCCTGAAACAGCTTTAACGCTGGTGCCAATAATCTTAACATTTCTCCCAATAATTTCAAAATTTTCGAGGTAGTTGCCCACAACTGGCAGCAGAATTTCAACGCTGCGCCTATGATTGTTAACAATGGCGGCAATAATTTTGAAATTGAACCCAAGAATTTTAAAATTTCCGAAGCAGTTGTACACAACTGGCAGCAGAATTTCAAAGTTTTTCTAATGAATTTCAACGCTAAAAGCTCGGTTGTTAAGCTCGGGGCAAAGAATTTTAACTTTTACTACTAAAAACAAAACGCCCAACCGTTAATGATGGAGCGGTGATTATTTTTGGTTCTGCCGAATTTGTAATTCGGCATGGTTAATTGTTGATTTCAAATCAACTGATACATTTGTCGAGTTGCAAACTCGACAGAACATCAAAGGCGACTGGATTTGGCTGCAATGGATTTAAAATCCTTGGCTCAATAGAATTGGATTGTAAATCCGATTCGGCGGAAAATTTAAAACTTCAAATCATCAACCGTTAAATTATTTAACTGAAATTCATTTCCTCTCAATCCTTTGTTAACTGTGTTAATCAAAATCTGATTTTTTTGAGGAAGTGAATTGAAAACAATTAAGGCAGATGGTGAAAATGCACAAAAGTCTCTTAAAATAAATGCCATTAAATGATTTGAAAATCGATAGGCAAATAAAGATTGTTCTTTTGAATCAGATGCTTTATACATATCCCTGAACTGAAATACCGAAACGCTAGATGGATGTGTGCTTAATGACATCATGGAATAAATTTTATTGAACAAACTATCTGTTTTGGGAGTAGCGTTTGTGTACATCTTTTGAAAGGAAATATATTTCAATTCGGAATTTTCTAATTTAAACTGCCATTTACCATTCTTTAGTTTACTTAAAAAATCGTTTCTGTTTTTATTATCTAAATTTGTAACAATAGTATTGGATATTATTGTGTCATAAATCTCTTCCAATTCTTTTTTTTCAATTGCTTTCTTTGTAATCGTATCCTTATTTGTTGCGTTAAATCCTTGTCTTGTATTAAGTCCTGAATAATTCCATAGATTAAAATAAAGGTCTTTTTCTAATTTGTTTTTTTCTAAAAAAATATGATTAAAAGCACAAAATCCCTCCAACTGACTACGTACAATTGCCCACATTGGAAATGGGTCGTTTGTAGTATTGAATTGATTCTTTTTCATTGTTGTATGAACAAATCCATCTGACAATTTTGCAACTGACATTGTTTTTAAAAAGACCATTTCAAAAAGCATCATTGCATAATTTTCTGTTGTTCCAATTTTATAAATTGCCCCTAATTCAGTAATTATTTTAATTCCTGCCTCAAACAATAATTGAGTTAATTCTTTTTGCTTTAAAAGAGAGTCGTCAGTTAGAAAACTTAAAATTTCCTTCTGGCTTTTATTCATTAAATGTTCCATTTCTTAAAGATTAAAAAAACGCCCAACCGTTTCCGATTGAGCGTTTTTGTATTTTGCATTAAAGTTTGGCGAACCTTTAAGGTTCGCCAAACTTAATAGCGGCTTAGTAATCCATTCCCATTCCACCGCCAGGCATTTGAGGCATAGCGTTTTGTTTTGGTTCTGGTTTATCAGCAATTGTACATTCAGTAGTCAATAACATACCTGCAATTGATGAAGCGTTTTCTAATGCAATACGGCTTACTTTAGTGGGGTCAATAACACCAGCTTCAAATAAGTTTTCGTATTTTTCAGTACGAGCATTGAAACCGAAATCTTTTTTGCCTTCACGTACTTTCATCACTACTACACTACCTTCGATACCAGCATTGGCAACGATTGTACGCAATGGTTCTTCAATAGCACGGCGAATGATTTCGATACCAGTTTGTTCGTCTTCATTAGCACCTTTTAAATTATCCAAAGCAGCTTGCGCTCTGATATAAGCAACACCACCACCTGGCACAATACCTTCTTCAACAGCTGCACGAGTTGCATGCAATGCATCGTCAACACGGTCTTTCTTTTCTTTCATTTCCACTTCTGTAGCAGCACCTACATACAATACTGCAACACCACCGCTCAATTTAGCCAAGCGTTCTTGCAATTTTTCTTTGTCGTAGTCAGAAGTTGTATTTTCAATTTGTGATTTGATTTGAGCTACACGACCAGCAATGTCAGCTTTTTTACCAGCACCATTTACTACAGTTGTGTTGTCTTTATCAACGATGATTTTTTCAGCTTTACCCAAATCAGTCAATTGAGCATCTTCCAATTTGCGTCCCATTTCTTCGCTGATAACTGTACCACCAGTCAACACAGCTAAATCTTGCAACATTTCTTTTCTTCTGTCGCCAAAGCCCGGAGCTTTTACTGCACAGATTTTTATAGTTCCACGAATTTTATTTACTACCAAAGTTGCTAAAGCTTCACCATCTACTTCTTCAGAGATGATTAACAATGGACGACCAGCTTGCACTGATTTTTCAAGAATTGGCAATAAATCTTTCATCGTAGAAATCTTTTTATCGTAGATTAAGATGTAAGGATTTTCCAATTCAGCTTCCATGTGCTCAGTGTTGGTAACAAAGTATGGAGATAAATAGCCACGGTCGAATTGCATACCTTCTACCACTTCAACAGTAGTTTCAGTTCCTTTAGCTTCTTCAACAGTGATAACGCCTTCTTTTTTCACTTTAGCCATTGCTTCAGCAATCAACTTACCGATAGTAGCATCGTTGTTAGCAGAAATAGTTCCAACTGATTCAATCATTTTTGAATCGTCGCCAACTTTTTTGCTCATTTTTTTCAATTCTTCTACTACAGTTTTCACTGCCAAATCCATCCCACGTTTCAAATCCATTGGGTTAGCACCAGCAGCTACGTTTTTCAAACCGCCTGTAATAATAGCTTGCGCCAATACAGTAGCAGTAGTAGTACCATCACCAGCAGCATCATTGGTTTTAGAAGCAACTTCTTTCACCATTTGAGCACCCATGTTTTCTAAATTGTTTTCCAATTCGATTTCTTTAGCCACCGTTACACCATCTTTAGTGATTTGTGGAGCACCGAATTTTTTTTCGATAACTACATTACGACCTTTTGGCCCTAAAGTAACTTTTACAGCGTTAGCTAATTGGTCAACACCTTTTTTCAATGCTTCACGAGCATCGGTGTTGTAGTTTATAATTTTTGCCATGTTTATTTATTGATTTTTTGTTTTTAAATTAATTAAAAAAGAACGCTGATTTTTATGATGATTAAGATTATCATGATTAATCATAACAATCTGCGTCATCTGCGTTCCATCACTTTTTAGATTACAGCGAAAATGTCGCTTTCTCTCATGATTAAATACTCAGTACCTTCAATAGTGATTTCAGTGCCAGCGTATTTGCCGTACAAAACTGTATCACCAGCTTTCACAGTCATTGGTTCGTCTTTTTTACCGTTGCCAACTGCTACTACTTCACCTCTCATTGGTTTTTCTTTAGCAGTGTCAGGAATGATAATGCCCGAAGCAGTTTTTTCTTCAGCAGCCGCAGGTTTTACTAAAACTCTGTCAGCAATTGGTGTTACTTTTAATTTTGCCATGTTTGTTTGAATTTTATGTTTATTAGTTAATGATTAAAATTTGGTGAAACCTAATTGTCAGAAATGATGCCATGTGAAAATGTCTGTCAAATCTTCCAAAAGGGCTGCAAAGGTAATGCTTTGTTATGACAAAAACAGCTTGAAGCTACTTTTGCAATGAATAATTGACAGAAAAATAATAACCCCGTTATTGGTTAATCGTTATCCGTTAATAGTTAAAACAAATTGCGTTTCCGATTGACTAATAACCAATAACGATTAACTTTTGGGGTTTGGAAATTAAGCAATTTCAATTTTTTTAGCTTCGGTTTTCACTTCTGCTTTTTTAAATAGCTCAACTTTTAAAATTCCGTTTTCATAAGCTGCTTTGATGTTGTTGGAATCAATGGTTTCAGGCAAAGTGAAACTGCGTTTGAACGAAGAAAAATTAAATTCTTTACGAGTAAATTTTTCACCTTCTTGTTTTTGTTCAGTTTGTTTTTCAGCACTGATGGTCAATAAATCTTTTTCCATTGTGATTGAAAAATTTTCTTTGCTTAAACCTGGTGCAGCCACTTCTAAATGATAACCATCTTTTGTTTCTTTGATGTTCACCATAGGTGTGCTGTGACTGTAATCGGAAGCACCGAAAAAATTGTCGTTAAAAACTTCATTCAAAATTGAATTGAATGACAAAGGAGCATAGCTCATTCTTTTTGGAAATACTGTTAATGTGTTCATGATTATTTAATTTTTGTTTGTTTAAAAAATTTGTTTGACTGGCATGCAGCGAATAATATTCCAGCCCATTTTATGCGCCAAAATTTCTTAAACGAAAAATCGAACCTGCCTGAATGGCTTACCACCAGAGGATTTCATGCCAAAAAGTTAGTTTGCACAACAATTAATATCTTGCAGCACTTTTAAAAATTATGCAGCCGATTTCCTCATCATTCATTTTTGATTCATCCATTTCATTCGAAGAGAAAGCATTGGCTGTTTTTAAATTTCAGACTGAAAATTGTTCGGTATATAAAGAGTATCTTAGATTGTTAAAAATCAATCCGTATGAAATCAAATTAATCGAACAAATCCCTCTGTTACCAATTCAATTTTTCAAAACACACAATATTGTTTCCAACAACAATTCGATTGAAAAAACATTTACCAGCAGTGCTACAACTGGTTCGCAAGTGAGTCGACATTTTGTCACTGATTTAAAATTATATGAAAATAGTTTTTTAAAAGGCTTTCAGCAGCATTATGGAAACATCAACGAATATTGCATTGTAGCCTTATTACCAAATTATTTAGAAAGAAATGGCAGTTCATTAGTTTATATGGTTGAGCAAATGATGGCTCAAAGCAAACACCCGTTGAATGGTTTTTTTCTTTACGATTTCGAGGCATTAAAAGAGCGATTACAAACCTTAGAAAATAATAAGCAAAAAACATTATTGATTGGTGTAACCTTCGCCCTGATTGATTTTGCCGAGCAATTTCCTATCCCCTTAAAAAACACAATTATAGTGGAAACAGGCGGCATGAAAGGAAGAAAAAAAGAATTGTTGCGCCATGAAGTACACACGATTTTAAAAGATACATTTCAGTTAGAAACAATTCATTCAGAATATGGGATGACTGAATTATTGAGTCAAGCTTATTCAAAAGGCGATGGTATTTTCGAATGTCCATCATGGATGAAAATAATTACAAAAGATATTTACGATCCGTTACAAAATTTACCATTTCATCAATCTGGGCAAATTGGTGTGATAGATTTAGCCAACCTGAATTCGTGCAGCTTTATTTTAACCGATGATATGGGTACTTTAATGGCTGAAAATAAATTTACTATTGCTGGTAGAAAAGACAACAGTGATGTAAGAGGTTGTAATTTGATGGTGCAGTAATAAATTATTAATTTACTTTTTCGACATCATTCAAAACCTAAACTTATTTTCGTCCTTTACAAAATAAAAAAACATGGCAAAGAAAACAACAGAAAAATCGCCCCTACAAGATTTTAACCCCAATGATGTAGCCGCTGCTGGCAATAATATTTTTGGCTTACCATTTAATACCGATAATGCAAAATTAGTGTTGTTGCCTGTGCCTTGGGAAGTTACAGTATCGTACAAAGGTGGTACGGCTAAAGGACCAGAAGCAATTTTTGATGCTTCGATGCAAGTGGATTTATATGACCCTATTGCACCCAACGTCTGGCAGAAAGGAATTGCGATGATGGAAATCAACCCGAAAGTGGCTAAACAAAGCAAACAATTGCGCAGCGATGTAGAAAAATATATTGACGGTCTGAAACATGGTAAAACCAACGAGGTCACTGCCAAAAGAGTAAACCTGGCTTGCGAAGCTATGATTGATTTTGTAGAAGAAGAAACTTCAGTATTGTTGAATGAAAAAAAACTGGTGGGCTTAATTGGCGGCGACCACAGCACGCCACTTGGTTTTATTAAAGCTTTATCAAAAAAACACAAAGAGTTTGGTGTATTGCAAATTGATGCCCATTGCGATTTACGCGAAGCTTATGAAGGCTTTAAATACAGCCATGCCAGCATTATGTTTAATGTTATGAAAGAAGTTGGTGCTGTGAAAAAATTGGTGCAAGTGGGTATCCGTGATTATTGCGAAGAAGAAATGGACTTGATAAAATCGAGCAAAAAAGTGAAAACTTTTTTTGATAAAGATTTAAAGCAACTGCAATTTGGTGGTGAATCGTGGAAAAAAACCTGCGAAAAAATTGTGAAAGAATTACCACAAAATGTTTACATCAGTTTTGATATTGATGGCTTAGACCCTAAGCTATGCCCACATACAGGCACACCAGTGCCAGGAGGCTTAGAATTTGAACAAGCTGTTTATTTAATGGAAATATTATTGAGTGCTGACAAAAAAATAATTGGTTTTGATTTGAATGAAGTAGCACCGGGCAAAGATGAATGGGATGCCAACGTAGGTGCAAGAATGTTATTTAAAATGTGTCATTTGATTTTGAAATCAAACTCATAAATAATTATGGATAAAGAACTGAAGCCGAGCAAATCGGAAATAAAATTTTTGGAAGGACCACAAACTCATTTCAAAAACACAATTTTCATTTTCAAAGTGATGAGAGAATTCATTAAAGGTTTTAAAGCATTTCATCGCTTAGGTCCATGCGTTACGGTGTTTGGTTCTGCTCGTTTTAAAGCTGACCATCCATATTATAAACTGGCTGAAGAAGTTGGTGCAGCCATTGCCAAAATGGGTTTTGTGGTGATGACAGGTGGCGGACCAGGCATTATGGAAGCGGCTAACAAAGGTGCCAGAAGTGTGGGTGGTAAATCAATTGGGTGTAATATTATTTTACCATTTGAGCAACATGCCAATCCTTATGTTGACAAATCTGTTGACATCAAATACTTTTTTGTTCGTAAAACTTTATTGGTAAAATATTCCTATGCATTTGTGGTGTTGCCTGGTGGCTTTGGCACATTAGATGAATTTTTTGAAGCACTTACTCTAATTCAAACCAAGAAAATAAAACAATTCCCTATAGTTATTTTCGATAAAGAATTTCATCATAAATTATTTGATTACATCAAGCACATGGAACAAGCCGGTACTATTTCGGCTGATGATGAAAAATATATTTTGCTGACTAATTCAGTAGATGAAATGGTAGAACATTTGATGAAAAATGCTGTTAGCGAATTTAAATTAAAATAGGATTTTAATTATTTGACAGGCTGCAAACCTTCTTTGGCTGCTAATTGTAACATCAAAGCAAATGCAGCATCGTAGTTGTTTGCAATTTTACCATCTAATATTTGTTCCCGTATTTCATCTTTGATAATGCCAACAACTCTGCTTGGTTTTAAATTGAACGTTTGCATAATCAATTCACCACTGATAGGTGGTTGCCAGTTGCGCAAGTGATCGCTTTCTTCTACTTCTTTCATGCGTTGTTTCACCATTTCAAAGTTTTCTAAATAGCGCATCACCTTTTGTCGGTTCTTTGAAGTAATATCAGCTTGGCATAGTTTCATCAGGCTTTCCACATCATCGCCAGCTTCAAATAATAAGCGACGAATAGCCGAATCAGTAATGTTTTCTTTGGTTAATGAAATAGGACGCAAATGAAGGAAAACCATTTTTTTTACAAAACGCATTTCTTCACCCATTGGCAATTTCATTCGTGAAAAAATTTTTGTAGTCATTTTACTCCCCACTACTTCATGTCCGTGAAATGTCCAGCCATGCCCATTTTCAAATCTTTTAGTTTGCGGTTTTGCAATATCATGTAAAATGGCAGCCCAGCGCAACCACAAATCTTGTGTGCTCATGCAGATATTATCAAGCACTTGCAGGGTGTGATAAAAATTGTCTTTATGCCCTTTGCCATCAATGTATTCAGCACCCTTCAACAGCATGAATTCAGGGAAAATAATGGGCAACAAACCAACTTCATCAAGTAATTTAAAACCTATAGAAGGTGTTGCTGATAAAATTATTTTATTCAACTCATCCGTAATTCGTTCTTGCGAAATGATTTTTATTCTTTCGGAATTTTGTTGAATTGCTTCAAAAGTTTTTTCTTCAATTTTAAATTGTAATTGTGATGCAAATCTGATGGCTCTCATCATTCTCAAAGGGTCATCGCTGAAAGTGATATTAGGTTCTAATGGTGTTTTGATGATGCCATTTTCTAAATCAATCATGCCATTAAATTCATCCACCAATTCACTAAAATTATTTTTGTTAATGCAAATTGCCATGGCATTTATGGTAAAGTCCCGACGATTCAAATCATCTTGCAAAGTTCCGTTTTCAACAATGGGGTTTCGTGAGCTAGCTCTGTAGCTTTCTTTTCGGGCACCAACAAATTCTATTTCTAAATTGTCAGTTTTTAATAAAGCAGTTCCGAAGTTTTTATAAACCGTTAAATAAGCATTGGTAAAAACTTTTTCTTTTAATCTTTCAGCTAAGTGAATACCGCTGCCCACACACATCACATCCATATCTTTGGTTGGGCGATTCAAGAATTTATCTCTCACAAACCCTCCTATTACATAAGCCGGAAAGCCCAACTCATCAGCAATTGCACCAATCTGTTGTGCAATATCCAATTCTATCTCACTAAAGTTAAATTTCATTCAGCCGCAAAAATAAGATTAAAGTTGGTTTGAATTATAAAGCGATAAATAATA